>NZ_OY782495.1:2252874-2965749 GCF_963677715.1 uncultured Bacteroides sp. | reverse complement strand
ATTTAGCCTTACCGGATGGTCCCGGCAGATTCATGCAGAATTCCTCGTGCTCCGCACTACTCAGGATACCACTAGGGTTCATCAAACTTCGAATACCGGGTTATCACCGTCTACGACCACACTTTCCAGAGTGTTCTTCTCGCTTGATTTCGTCCCACAACGTGGTCCTACAACCCCATATATGCCGTAACATACATGGTTTGGGCTATTCCGCGTTCGCTCGCCACTACTTGCGGAATCATTATTTATTTTCTTTTCCTGCAGGTACTAAGATGTTTCAGTTCCCTGCGTTAGCCTCCATCAGTGATGGATGATATCTCTTCAAGATAACGGGTTGTCCCATTCGGAAATCTTCGGATCAAAGGTTATTTGCACCTACCCGAAGCTTATCGCAGCTTATCACGTCCTTCATCGCCTCCGAGAGCCAAGGCATCCGCCATGCGCCCTTACTTACTTTCTTTCATCAAACACGGATCTTGACAACGGAATGAACCGCCATCAAAAACGTATGGATGACATATACTTTTAGCTTTTACTAAAATTTACTTTTTGTTGTTGTACATCATGTCAAAGATCGTCGTATCCTTCCGGCGTTAAGATCTGTGATCGCAAGACCACCAATCAGCCGAAGGAAATAAAAGTGGAGAATAACGGATTCGAACCGTTGACCCTCTGCGTGCAAGGCAGATGCTCTAGCCAGCTGAGCTAATCCCCCGAATCAAGAGATTCGTAGTCCCAGGCAGAGTTGAACTGCCGACCTCTACATTATCAGTGTAGCGCTCTAACCAACTGAGCTATAGGACTGTGGACTGTGTTCAAACCCTTGCCTTTCGGCTCGGCTTCTT
This sequence comes from uncultured Bacteroides sp., assembly GCF_963677715.1. Classification (NCBI taxonomy): domain Bacteria; kingdom Pseudomonadati; phylum Bacteroidota; class Bacteroidia; order Bacteroidales; family Bacteroidaceae; genus Bacteroides; species uncultured Bacteroides sp. Next base: position 2,964,904 of record NZ_OY782495.1, on the reverse strand, counting down.
CTTTTTCTCTTGTTTATCTCTTATTTAATCTATATATTAAATAAACAAGTACAAGCAGTACGATTGAGAATGTCACTATCAATGACACTAAGCGACCTTTAAAACCTTTTACGACATCACTCCAGAAAGGAGGTGTTCCAGCCGCACCTTCCGGTACGGCTACCTTGTTACGACTTAGCCCCAGTCACCAGTTTCACCCTAGGACGCTCCTTGCGGTTACGTACTTCAGGTGCCCCCGGCTCCCATGGCTTGACGGGCGGTGTGTACAAGGCCCGGGAACGTATTCACCGCGCCGTGGCTGATGCGCGATTACTAGCGAATCCAGCTTCACGAAGTCGGGTTGCAGACTTCGATCCGAACTGAGAGAGGTTTTATGGATTAGCATCCGGTCGCCCGGTAGCTGCCCTCTGTACCCCCCATTGTAACACGTGTGTAGCCCCGGACGTAAGGGCCGTGCTGATTTGACGTCATCCCCACCTTCCTCGCATCTTACGACGGCAGTCTCACTAGAGTCCTCAGCATGACCTGTTAGTAACTAATGATAAGGGTTGCGCTCGTTATGGCACTTAAGCCGACACCTCACGGCACGAGCTGACGACAACCATGCAGCACCTTCACAGCGGCCTTGCGGCTATACTATTTCTAATATATTCCACTGCAATTCAAGCCCGGGTAAGGTTCCTCGCGTATCATCGAATTAAACCACATGTTCCTCCGCTTGTGCGGGCCCCCGTCAATTCCTTTGAGTTTCACCGTTGCCGGCGTACTCCCCAGGTGGAATACTTAACGCTTTCGCTTAGCCGCTTACTGTATATCGCAAACAGCGAGTATTCATCGTTTACTGTGTGGACTACCAGGGTATCTAATCCTGTTTGATACCCACACTTTCGTGCCTCAGCGTCAGTTGTACCCCAGTGAGCTGCCTTCGCAATCGGAGTTCTTCGTGATATCTAAGCATTTCACCGCTACACCACGAATTCCGCCCACCTCTTGTACACTCAAGAAAGACAGTATCAATTGCAATTTTAAGGTTGAGCCTCAAACTTTCACAACTGACTGATCTTTCCGCCTACGCACCCTTTAAACCCAATAAATCCGGATAACGCTTGGATCCTCCGTATTACCGCGGCTGCTGGCACGGAGTTAGCCGATCCTTATTCGTAAGGTACATGCAAACAGGAACACGTTCCCGCTGTTATTCCCTTATAAAAGAAGTTTACAACCCATAGGGCAGTCATCCTTCACGCTACTTGGCTGGTTCAGGCCATCGCCCATTGACCAATATTCCTCACTGCTGCCTCCCGTAGGAGTTTGGACCGTGTCTCAGTTCCAATGTGGGGGACCTTCCTCTCAGAACCCCTATCCATCGAAGACTTGGTGAGCCGTTACCTCACCAACTATCTAATGGAACGCATCCCCATCTTTTACCGAAATTCTTTAATAAAGAGAACATGCGGACTCTTTATGCCATCGGGTATTAATCTTTCTTTCGAAAGCCTATTCCCGAGTAGAAGGTAGGTTGGATACGTGTTACTCACCCGTGCGCCGGTCGTCAGCGGCATTGCTGCCCTGCTACCCCTCGACTTGCATGTGTTAAGCCTGTAGCTAGCGTTCATCCTGAGCCAGGATCAAACTCTTCGTTGTAATTGTATTGTTGATGCTGAAATCTCATCTTTCCCCAAGGAATAATGAAAAACAACAAGTCTTAGCTCTGTTCAGGATATCGTAAATTTATTATCTATCATCCATATAATACGGATCATTGACGGTTCTAAATTTTACCCAAGACCATCGCTGGTCTTGCTCTTGTACTACTTGTATTGTTTATGTAATTCTGTCAAAGAACGCTTCTTTTTTTTTGGCTTTCGTTTTAAAAGCGGGTGCAAAGGTAAAGGCTTTATCACTAACTACCAAACATTATCGGAAGTTTTTTTAGTTTTATTTTCCGTGACTTCCCGTGGGAAAAGCACCTCTGTAAAACAAACCTTTTTTTGCGGGTGAACTGCAAAGATAAGAACTTTAAAACTTTACTTCCAAATCATTTGAAAGATATTTTTTTCAAGGCGCTCGAATCTCTTGTCGCCGGACACCGGCCGCTTCTGTCAACATGTCAATCAAAACACTTTGCGTCTCTTGCAAAGCGGGTGCAAAAGTAGAACTTATTGCCATACCATCCAAACTTAGAGGCCTTTTATTTTAAAGAAAAAGACTCGGGAAAGGGTAAAACCCTGAAAGTGAACATCTCAGGAAAGGAAACTTTTTTTTAAAGGCAATGCGAAAAGCCGGGACGGGAGGGGAAGTACACATTATATATATAACAGGAGGGGGAATGCAGGGCTTTGCCCAAAAGGGACGAGGGGCTTAGGCAGGGGGAGAGAAAAAAGCAGAAAAGGGGAAATCGGATAAAAAAGCAAAAGAAAAGATTCGGGAAAGAGGGCAACGGGCAGCAAAGAAGGGGGAAATCCTTTGGAGAAAGAGGAATTAGCAGAAAAGAAAAAGGAGGAAGCTTTGGGGAAAGGAGGCTTTTCTTGCTTGAAGGCGCTTTGTTATTCCGGATTTCTTTCTTTTTTATGCTGAAAACATCCGGATGTTATTAGATTATACATCCCCATGTTATATAGTATAACATCCGGATGTTTATAGATATAACATGGGGATATATTTATAATAAGAAAACGAATTTAAAACAAAATCAAATAGAGATAGCAAAACAAAAAGCCAAGAAAGATGTGACAAAACAATAAATTGCCCGACATATAAGGTGAATATCAACTCTATTATTTATCTTTGTTAGTCTTAACACTGGCTAACATACTAATCAGATTAAATACAATGAAAGATTTTTTAAAATTCACACTTGCTACGATAACAGGGATTATCCTGACTAGTATCGTTATGTTTGTTATCGGCATAGTCGTCATATTTAGTATGGTGTCGACATCCGATTCAGAAACAGTAGTAAAGAAGAACTCCGTTATGATGCTTGATCTAAACGGGGAACTTACTGAACGAACTTCCGACAATTTTCTACAGGAATTGATTAATAAAGATTTCCCTACTTATGGTTTAGATGATATTATAGCCTCAATCAAAAAAGCAAAAGAGAATGAAAATATTAAAGGGATCTATATTCAGGCTACTACATTAAATGCTCCTTTAGCTTCTCTGCAAGAAATACGCAACGCACTTAAGGATTTCAAAACAAGCGGGAAGTTTATTGTTGCCTACAGCGATAACTACACACAAGGTTTATATTACCTCTCCAGCATAGCTGATAAAGTGTTACTTAACCCAAAAGGGGTGATCGAATGGAAAGGTCTTGCTTCACAGCCGATTTTCTTCAAGGAACTATTAAACAAAATAGGCGTAGAAATGCAGGTATTCAGAGTAGGTACATACAAATCTGCCGTAGAAACATTCTCTGCGACCGAAATGAGCCCCGCCAACCGCGAACAGGTAACCGCATACGTAACTTCTATCTGGAAGCAAATAGTAAATGACGTATCGGCATCACGTAAAATCAAGGCCGACTCCCTGAATGCCTATGCCGATCGTATGTTAATGTTTTATCCGGCGGAAGAAAGTGTGAAGTGCGGACTGGCAGATACACTTATATATAAGAACGATGTGCGTAACTATATTAAAAAACTCGCAAAGATAAACAAGGACGACCATCTTGCCACATTAGGGTTAGACGATATGATTAACGTTAAGAAGAATACTCCTAAAGACAAGAGTGGAAATATTATCGCTGTATATTATGCTTTCGGAGAAATAGATGGAACCAAAAGTAATACGGACGAAAGCGGCATTTATTCCGAAGACGTTATTAAAGATCTACGTAAACTGAAAGAAGACAAAGACGTAAAAGCCGTTGTTCTTCGTGTTAATTCACCCGGTGGTAGCGCTTTTGGTTCGGAACAAATATGGCAGGCTGTTTGTGAATTGAAGAAAGAAAAGCCCGTCATTGTATCTATGGGAGACTATGCGGCTTCCGGCGGTTACTATATTTCATGTGCAGCCGATACTATCGTGGCAGAGCCCACTACCCTTACCGGTTCAATTGGTATATTCGGTATGATGCCCAATGCTAAAGGGCTTGCCGACAAAGTAGGATTAACCTTTGATGTTGTAAAAACCAATAAATTTGCCGACTTCGGCAACGCTATGCGAGGAATGAACACTGATGAAAAAGCCCTGATGCAGATGAGGATCAATCAAGGTTACGACCTTTTCCTTACCCGTTGTGCCGATGGACGTAAGATGAACAAAACCGAAATGGAGAAAATAGCCGAAGGCCGTGTGTGGACAGGTGCAACAGCTAAAGAGATTGGCTTAGTAGATATATTGGGTGGCATTGATAAAGCAATAGACATTGCTATAAAGAAAGCCAAAGTAGATGGCTACACCGTAATAAGTTACCCTGATAAGAAAGATTTTCTCTCCTCATTGCTCGAAACCAAACCGACAAACTACATCGAATCCCGCTTGCTTAAGAGCCAATTAGGAGATTATTACAAAGAGTTCGGACTATTAAAGAATCTCAAAGGAACCGACTTCCTGCAAGCACGCGTTCCTTTCGAATTAAACATCAAATAAAACCATTTGGATGGAGGAATCCCGAATCAGAATAAATAAATGGTTATGCCCTGTCTCCCTGATCTATGGGGTGGCAATAAGCATAAGAAATAGACTCTTTGACTGGGGACTCCTCCGGTCAAAGAGTTTCGACATTCCCACCATCTGCATCGGTAACCTTTCTGTAGGTGGAACCGGCAAAACTCCACATACCGAATACCTGATAAAATTACTTCAATCGGAATTTCATATTGCCGTTCTCAGCCGTGGATATAAAAGACACACACGTGGATATCGGCTTGCATCCGCAGACAGTATAGCCCACACCATCGGAGATGAACCCTACCAAATTAAAACCAAGTTTCCGAATATTCGTGTTGCAGTAGACGAGAATCGTTGCCACGGCATTGAGCAATTAGGCAAGTTAAGCGATTCTAGAATAGATATTATATTGCTGGACGATGCTTTTCAGCATCGCTACGTAAAAGCGGGAATTAATATACTTCTTACAGACTATCATCGTTTGTTTTGCGAAGATCAACTTTTACCGGCCGGACGATTACGAGAATCCGTTAGCGGGAAGAATCGCGCACAGATGGTTATTGTCACTAAATGCCCGGCTGATATTAAGCCTATTGATTTCAATATAATAAGCAAACAACTCAACCTCTATCCTTACCAGCAACTCTATTTTTCCACTTTCAAATACGGAAAGCTAACGCCTCTATTCCCTGAATCAGGAGAAAAAAGGAGAGACCTTTCTTCATTGCAAACAGACGAACACGTACTATTACTCACGGGCATAGCCTCGCCAACAACCATTGTGGAAGAATTGCAAAATCGTACAACACACATTGACCTACTCACTTTTGACGACCATCACGATTTCAGCAGCAAAGACATGCAAATGATAAAAGAACGCTTCGACCATTTAAAAGGAGAAAAAAAAATCATTATTACTACAGAGAAAGATGCAGCCAGGCTTATTCATCATCCGGCGCTGAATAATGAATTAAAAGCGTATCTTTACACCCTGCCTATAGAAGTTAAGATATTACAAAACCAACAACATATATTCAACCAAAACATTATTGGCTATGTTAGAGAAAATAAAAGAAACAACATTCTTCCTGAAAGAAAGGATGCATACCAGTCCTGAAACCGCCATCATACTAGGTACTGGACTTGGTAGTTTGGCAAACGAAATCACAGAAAAGTATGAAATAGAGTATAAAGACATCCCCAACTTTCCGGTTTCAACTGTAGAGGGGCATAGTGGCAAACTCATTTTCGGCAAGTTGGGCAACAAGGATATCATGGCCATGCAAGGCCGCTTTCATTACTACGAAGGATATTCGATGAAAGAAGTAACCTTCCCCGTACGCGTAATGAAGGAACTCGGTATCAAAACACTATTCGTATCTAATGCCAGTGGCGGAACCAATCCAAACTTCGAGATAGGTGACCTCATGATCATCACCGATCACATCAACTACTTCCCCGAACATCCGCTTCGCGGAAAGAACCTCTACGGTGACCGGTTTCCCGACATGAGCGAAGCTTATTCTAAAGAGCTCATCAATAAAGCTCTTATTATTGCCAAGGAAAAAGGCATCAAAGTACAACAAGGTGTTTACATCGGCACACAAGGTCCTACCTTTGAAACACCGGCAGAATATAAACTCTTCCGCATTCTGGGTGCCGATGCTGTAGGAATGTCTACCGTACCGGAAGTTATTGTAGCCAACCATTGCAAGATCAGAGTGCTCGGAATTTCCGTTATCACCGACCTTGGAGTAGAAGGAAAAATTGTAGAAGTATCGCATGAGGAAGTCCAGATAGCTGCAGATGCAGCACAGCCCAAAATGACCACCATCATGCGCGAACTAATAAACCGTGCTTAAATGATAAGAACAGAAATATCCACCCTCGGTGAGTTTGGCCTCATCCGCCGTCTAACCGAAAGTATCGAACTTAAAAACGAATCCAGCAAATACGGCGTCGGCGACGATGCTGCTGTGCTCTCCTATCCGGAAAACAAACAAGTGCTCGTCACCACCGACTTGCTGATGGAAGGTGTACACTTCGATCTTGTTTACGTACCCTTGAAACATCTGGGATACAAATCTGCCATTGTGAACTTCTCAGACATCTATGCCATGAACGGAACGCCCAGACAGATTACCGTATCTTTGGCTCTCTCCAAACGTTTCAGCGTAGAAGATATGGATGAGTTTTACGCCGGCTTGCGCCTTGCCTGCGAACAGTATAACGTAGATATCGTAGGTGGCGACACCACTTCTTCGCTTACCGGCATGGCCATCAGCATCACCTGTATAGGCGAAGTCGAGAAAGACAACATAGTATATCGCAACGGAGCGCAGGAGACCGACCTTATCTGTGTGAGCGGAGATTTGGGAGCAGCTTACATGGGCTTACAAATTCTTGAAAGAGAAAAAGCCGTTTTCAAAGGAGAAAAAGAAGTTCAACCGGACTTCTCAGGAAAAGAATATCTATTGGAGCGCCAGTTAAAACCCGAAGCACGGGCTGACATAATTAAGAAGCTGACAGAAGCCGGCATCAAGCCCACTTCTATGATGGATATCTCAGACGGCCTCTCCTCCGAAATGTTACATATCTGCACACAAAGCAAAGTTGGTTGCCGGATATACGAAGAACATATTCCTATTGACTACCAGACTGCCGTAGCGGCCGAAGAATTTAATATGAACCTCACCACCTGTGCCCTTAATGGTGGCGAAGACTACGAACTACTATTCACCGTCCCCCTTGCCGATCACGAAAAAATATCCGAGATGGAAGGTGTCAAGCTCGTCGGCCATATAACAAAAGTCGATATGGGCTGCGCCCTTATTTCAAGAGACGGACAAGAGTTTGAACTCAAAGCCCAAGGTTGGAATCCGTTGATGGACGATAAAAAATAATATTTTTTTTAGTTACTTAAACGCTGATAATTAGCCTGATAAGGCATTATCAGCGTTTTTTTGTTTACACCCGATTTGTAGATATAAAAACTTTCATTACCTTTGCACCGCAATCACTCAAGGTGCCATAGCTCAGTTGGTAGAGCATAGGACTGAAAATCCTTGTGTCCCTGGTTCGAATCCCTGAAACATAGACTGTTTCAGGGATTTTTCTTTTAAGGGCGACCCCCCTTAAAAGTGTAGGAAAAGGCCGTTTATAGAACATTTCTCTTTGTTCATTCATATGCTTTTTTCTGGCGCATAAAAAGCAAACGAAACGGTATTTAATGTACTGAACTGCTGATTTTTGCATACCGACAAACTCGTTTCATTTCCGTAATTTTGAACCATTAAAAAAGAGGAATTATGAAACAAGAAATGATGAATGTTCTGGTCTACATTATTAAGACCCGAAAATTGAGAAACGGAGAATGCCCTGTATTACTTAGGGTAACTATTGACGGGGTTTACAGCGACATCCGTATTAACCGCAGCGTAAAAGAAGAAAACTGGGATGCAAAGTTAGGAATGTGCCGGGGAAAGAGCCGGGAGGCTAATGAGTTGAACGATTATATCCGCAGCCTACATACCCGCCTGTATGAAATTCACCGGAATATGGTATTGCAGGATGAGTATTTTACTCCCGAAATCTTATTGAAAAAACTTTTTAATAAGGAAACAACAAAAACCGTCCTTACATTTTTCAAAGAGCATAACGAGGATTGCCGACGACGTATCGGGTTGGATTATGCCTACTCCACCATTAACAGATACGATAACTGTTATAAGTCCTTGCAAGTCGTAATAGAGAAAGAGTACGGAAAATCCGATATAACCTTTACCGAATTTACTTCCCAACTTATTCGGAAATATGAACTATATCTGACGGTTGATAAAGGGCTAAGTCAGAATACGCTTGTCAGATATATGAAAGTCATTAAAAAGGTCAGCACCCTTGCTCTGGCGACCGGATTATTGAAAAATGATCCCTTTGCAGGTATGAGATTCAAACAGTCGAAAACTAACCCGCTTTTCCTGACCAAAGAGGAACTGGATATTATCACAACGAAAGAATTTACCCTGCCGAGAATAGCATTAGTGCGGGACGTGTTTGTGTTCTGTTGTTATACTGGGTTAGCATTTATAGATGTAAGCAATTTGAAAAAAGAGCATATCGTTTTGGATAACGAAGGTACTTACTGGATTCGTAAGTCGAGGGAGAAAACAGAAAATATGTGCGACATCCCATTGCTTGACATTCCGTTGGAAATAATTCGCAGGTATGAAAATCATAGAATGTGTAAGTCAAAAGGCATTCTTCTCCCGGTTATGTGCAATCAGAAAATGAACTCGTACTTGAAAGAAATTACCGATTTCTGCGGGATTGACAAGGACGTTACCACGCACACAGCCCGCCATACTTTTGCCACGACCGTAACGCTTGCCAATGGTGTTGCACTTACAAATGTCGCTAAAATGTTGGGACATACCAGTACAAGAATGACGGAACATTATGCTAAAGTGCTTAATCACAATATCTATTCCGACATGAAAAAGGTTCAAACTAAAATGAGTATGAATGAAATTTAATGAATTGATTAACATCAACAAAGGCTATCTTTTCGGATAGCCTTTGTTGTTTTAAAATATCTTACGATAGCTGTCTTTCAGCATTTTTTCTATATCAGATTCCTTATATAGAACTTTCGCTCCGATTTGATAATAGGGTATTTTCCCTTCGTTCCGATACTCTTGCAAAGCCCTTCTGCTGATTTTTAAGCGTTCAGATAATTCCTTATCCGTTAAATACCTCTCTCCATTTAGAGTAGGTCTATTTTTTTTAGCAAGTATCTCTACCTTATCCAGCATCCGGTCTAAAGATTCAAAAAAAGCTGTGATTTGGGGAGTAGTTCTCGTAATAAGGCTATTTTGATTTTCTGCATTCTTATTTTCCATATTCCCCCCTTTCTAACTCTATATACTTCTTAACATCCTCCGGCTTATAATAGATTTTGCCGTTAATCATTGAATAAGGAATTTTTTGAAAATTTCTCAGATACTGCAATTTCCGTTTGCTAATATCCAGTATTATGCAAACCTCCTGACTATCCAGCCATTCTTTCATCTCCTTACCTTCACTTTGATCGCACAGAAGATTTATCTTCCTGGCAAATGCCTGAAAGCGTTCCATCATAGCCTCGAAAGTGCGGGCTTCTATATTTATTATCTCCATAATATTTACCTTTTTCGTTAATACTATGATTACGGGAAAACAAAGGTAAGTCATTAAAACACACCATATACCAACCCTTTGCTGGCTGGTAGCTTTCGTCTGCACTTGTCTATACCTAAAGTGCAAACTGATTCCGACGGCGATTAAATAAGCCGCTTTTTTTGTACTCCCTGTTCAGACTATCCGGGAGTAAAGGGGATTTTTTCTACTGCCCGTATCTTATAATTTCTTCCTCTTTTAGCGGAATGCCGACTTAGCCGATGAAGTGTTCGATTTCATGCGCGAAAGTATTTCCGTGTTCTTCACGCCGAAGCAAGTTCGAGCCTTCGGTTTCGTGAAAAATCGTCCTCTTTCCGTTCCGGCGAGCGTATTTATTCCCGAAAAACTTGCATCGGCTAAACACTACCTTTCTCTGCCCCTGAAACTCGATCACTCATAACCGGCTCCGATACGGCATAGCGTTTTAAAAAAAGTCAGAATTATGATACGAACAGCAGAAAAAAACAGGAAACAACGATTCTCAAACCTTCCAATCAGCATAGGTTGGGTTTTGAAAATAGCTTTTGCGGTAGCAGGGTTTGCCCTTTGGGGTTGGTCGTTCGTGGCGGTTGTCGCAGGGATTTATTTAGTGTGGGCAATCATTAAAGGCGTTTTGTTCTGTCTTATTTCCTTGCTCGTTTGGGCAATCATTATAACACTGGTAATAGGTTTAATCTTTTAAATAACAACATCATGACAGTAATTAAGAACAACGGCACAGCCGTAGCAATAGCAGAGAAAGCAAACGAAGTAGTAACCGCAGTAGTGGTACGCACCCCCGACAACGGACAACGCAAAGTCGTAAACATCGCATCGGACTTGATAGAGCCGAGCAATTACAATGCCCGAAAAACATTCGATGCCGATGCGCTCAAAGAGTTGGCGCAAAGTATCTCCGTTCATGGACTGATACAGCCCATTACGGTACGGCGTAAGGGAGAAAAAGGCGAGCATTACGAAATCATTTGCGGGGAACGCCGTTTTAGGGCGTGCCGTATGCTCAAACTTTCAGAAATCCCCTGCATCGTTCGGGAGGTAACAGATGAACAGGCGTATGACCTTTCAATCTCCGAGAACTTACAGCGTGAGGACGTGCCACCAATGGAGGCGGCAGAGGCTTACAAACGCCTTATAGACACAAAGCGTTACGATATTGCAAGCCTCGCCGTAGCATACGGCAAGAGCGAAAAGCATATCTATCAAATGTTGAAACTTTGCGACCTCATTAAAGGCATTGCCAACCTCGTAAAAGAGGGCAAACTGACCGCATCGGCAGGGATAGTTATTAGCAAGTACGACAAGAAGATACAGGAGGTTATTTTGAACGACCGATTAGGCAAGGACGGCGCAGGTGAATGGTGCAATATCTCCGCTAATGTATTGGAGGGCAAGATACGGAACTGTTACACAAACAACCTTGATAATTACAGTTTCGATAAATCCAAGTGTCTGAAATGTATTCACAATTCAAGCAATTTCGACCTGTTCGCCGAGGGTGGCGGTTGTGGCAAGTGTACCAACAAAAAATGTTTATTAGACAAACAAACGGCATACCTTGTGGAACAGGCGCAAGCCGTAGCCCTTGCCGACCCGAAACTCGTTTTTGTCGGCGAACAGTACAGTCACGATAACGAGGCAACCCAAATAATCAAAAAAGGCGGTTATGAGTTTAAGAACGTGCAAACGTATAACCTTAATTCATACCCCACAGCACCGACCGAACCGCAAGCCTCCGAGTATAAAAAGCCCGAAGATTACGACAAGGCACAGGAGAAATACGGCAAGGAACAGGAGAAGTACACCAAGCAGACGGCACATCTTGAAGAATTGAAAGAGCAGGGCAAAATCCGTGTGTATGCCAAAATCGGCGATAGTAATGTAAGAATGTACTACAAAGAGGTTGCCACCAAAGACACCAAGACCAACGAGCAGTTAATCGCCGACCTTACCGCCAAGAAAAAGCGTAACAACGAATTGGCAGACGAAAAGGCCGCCGAGGGCTTAAAGGAACTTTTGCGCACGGAACAAATACCGCAGTCGGCATTTACCGCTGATGAAGAAACAGCAATGTATTTCTTTATGCTGTCTAAGTTGCGCCGTCATAATTACAAAGCCGTAGGACTGAAAGAAAACGATTATTACGGCTATCTGACGGACGAGAAGAAACTCAAAATCGCATCTTCGCTGACCGAAGAACAGAAAACCGTTGTACGCCGTGATTATCTGTATAACCATCTTACGGACGGCACAAGAACCGTAGGCGATGAAAAAGGCGGTATGTTGTTGACGTTCTCAAAACAGCATCTACCCGAACAGACAGAGGAAATTGTAAGCACTCATAAAGAGGACTACGGCAAAAAAAACGCCCGGTTGGACGAACGTATCGCAGGGCTGAAAAAGGCTGAAAAGAAAGCGAAAGCCGATGCCAAAGCGAAAAAGGCAGAGCAGATCGCCAAGACGGAGAAAACCCCTAAAACAGCCGAAAAAACTGTCAAAAAGGAAGTGAACGTCACCGCTTTGAAGTCGGAAACCGCCAAGATGAAAGGTAAGGAACAGCCCAAAGCGACCCAATCCGAGAAGAAAGAAGCGAAACCGACCCCACAAGCGGATAAGGTGCTGATTGTCGGAATACCCAAAACGCAACCCAAAGCGGAGGCAGTAGCGGTATAAATTTGAAGTTCAACAAGGAGCAGGAGAAATCCCGCTCCTTAAAAACATTATCAAAATGACAGTATTTATATTATTCCAAACAGATATTCACAGGACAAGGGCAAGCCGTGTATTTTTCGGCGTGTTCACTTCCGAGGCTAAAGCGATAGACCACGCCAAAAAAACGGCTTATATACCTGTGATTCAGAGGTATAAATATTTGAATGTGAAATTGATAAATTCGGCGAGGTATGAGGGTAGACGCATATATCGGCAATCCGATTATTACCACACAACAAGATTATTACGAACTGGAGGAACTTTTGCACTAGGTAGAACCCGACTGCCACAGCGTACAACTCCGACAGGAGCGGTTAATCATTGAGAATTTAAGCCGCAGAACGTTCCACTATCCACGCAATCCCACAATTCAGTGGGTAGCTGGGAGGCTTCGGTATATGGTTGATAATGGGCTATAAATGCCTTTGAAAACGATTTTAAGAATTTATATCCGGGCAGGGGAAACTTTGCCCGAACTTCTTTTTCCATGAGCAATTAGCAGGGCTTTACGCGGAGAAAAAGAAGCAAAAAGCCGTTATAGACGATAATTAATCGTCATTTTTATTAATAAGTACATCTTCTATCTCGCCTTCTGTTATTCCGACCAAATACGGGTCTTCAACTAAAATATCTTTATATTCAAAGTTTATATTCGGGACAACTGTAATTTGAAGCACTCCCGAATCTTTAAAATCTTTGGAAATAAGTTTCCATCTTATTTCCAAACTATAATCTTTCGGCAATAGTTTGATAAAAAACATATCGGAATTAAATGTGTCGTCACCAACCAAAATAGATGCTTGTGGCAATATTTTTCCTGTCTTATTCTCTTTATTTAATCTGACATCTGGGGTTTGATAAATTTTTGGAAAAATATGCGTACCTGTCCTTACTTCGTTATCATCCGTTACTTCCTGTATCTCCCCGTGTATTTCAAACAGTAATTTAAACTCTTCCAGAGGCTCAGCCCCTGTATTATGTATCTAAAAATATAAAGGGCACAAACTTAGATTGATTTTAGTACTTGCCGCTTCAAATCTGGCAACAGCAGTTGGGATAGCTGCAAATTTATTATGAAGCCCCATAATGGCACTAAGGGAGTTGTTTAAAGGAACTGCGGGAATATTTTTTTGAGTTCTATGTATTGTCGTTTGTTTAAATTCGGGTGTCATAATCAACTCAGTTGAGGCATTTTGAAAAGTTACAGAAACGCTTTTCCTTGATTTGTAGTTTTGACTCTTTAAATAAAAATCATGAGTTTCTTTGTTTTCATCAATAAGTTCCACAATGTCCTCCCATGAGAAAATGTGAACCTCAAACAATCCATCACTTATGTTTTCTAAATTTTTAACTCTAAAAAACTCTTCAATTTTGGCATCCTTTACAGCCGTAGTTGCAAGATATAATTTCTTTAAAGGAGGCTGAAATAATTTTGCCTTTTCAATTTCAGCAATAATTTCATCTTCCGTAAATTGCTTATCAGTGTATTCATCTTTTCCCTTACACTGTATTCCGTAATATTGGGTTTCGCTCTTAGGTATACCATATATATCCACTCCATGTTGAGCTTGCCCTATTCTGCCGTTTTTTTTAATTTCGGTACAAGCCCATATTTCTCCCCAAAGTTTTTTGCATAGAGTTTCAAAGTCTTGCCAATTAATAGGCCGTCTTAAAGATAGAGGTGCTTCCATATTAAATAATTTTCCACAAAAGTACCCATAAAAATACTCTGCGAGGAGTTTTGCATCATGTTTTTCAATTAGTTACTCAAATTCTGCCACATATTGAAGTTTCTACATATTACTTTTCAAGTATTTTTGCTCTTGCTCAACAATAAAATCAGCACCATCCACACCTCCATTCTGCATCTCTTTCGCAAATTTTTCCGAATTCAGATTTAACCCTGCTCCAATTTGCATAAAGCATTTGAGGTTAAAGAATCTTGTTTCAGCCAGTTCTTTCAAGAATGGTTCATTAATTCCATTGTACGTTTTCCTCAAATAATAAGATAGAGAACTTGCGAATAAATCTGCAAGTTGTATCTCAATAGACGTTTTTGAATCTACTAATTCGAGTCTGTCAATTTTTAAAGGATAAATATGTTTTCGATCACCATATCCTACAACTGTTTCTGGAATCCTTTCATCAGCCATGAATTTTATATATTCCTTCCAGTGTTCAATTTGCTTTGAGTTGTCATGGTATACATTAAACTTTTCTTGAAGTATCTCTCCCCATTGGTTACAGGAATAATTAAATTCAGAAATAGAAAAATCCAATGAGTATTTTTGCCCTGGTGTATCCCATAGGTCAAAAGCATTACACATAGAAATATAACCAAAAAATTCTCTTACATCCTCATCCTTTATCATTTCTATACGTCCCAATGCAACAAGAAAATCATTTTTATAATCTTCTTGCTTCTTTAAATCCTTTCCTCTATAATAATTCTGGAACGATTGTAGAAAATCTTCAATTAATTCTTTGTCTTCTATTTTGGTTTGCATCCAATATAAAATATTGGCTAATTGCAATTTACGACCACCTTTGTTCATGTCTTCATTTAGCACTTTTGCATAAAACGGTTCTACCAATTTGTCAACGATATTACACCAAAGAGCAAATCGTTTGTCAGCAGCTGTCATGACGACACGAGAACAATCTAACATCTCATTATTCAATACCTCAATAATGCTTTTGTGGTATTTTTTAGATTTGCATAATTTATAAAAATGTATTTCTCCATTATTTAATGGCAGTAGTGGAGCAAGAATCAGTCTTGTTTCTTCCTCATTAAAATTATGAGATGCTAAAACATATATAGGCTGCTCTTTGTCGAGCAGATTATCACCACTATTTCCAGCTTCATCAAAATATATTTTTGTATTCATTTATTCGGAGTCAAGTTTGTCTTCCTTTTCTTTGTTAATTATAAAGTTATTTAGTTGATTAAATTTCATGTGACAATATTGTTTTCTGTATTCATCTATGATTGTAGGGCTGTTACATTCAACTGGAGAAGACATTACCTCTACACCTCCATCGCCATCGTTTTCATAGAATATCTTTCTGAATAGTTGATAGTTAAAATTATTTTCATCTTCGACATAATCATGGTATTCAAAAATAACAGATCGTTTTTGAGAGTCTGGTATCTTATAATTTATGCTCGAAATAATTTCTTCTGTATTTGGAATATCTTTCCCACCCACCTGTAGTGCCATTGGTAAAGATATCTTGTTAAACATTCTTTTTAATTCGTCTTGAAAATTCAGAGATGGAGTAACTTGATAGTTATTAATTTCCTTCTCGATAAAGTCATATAAATCAGATAAACTTTCTCCTTTATACTTCGTCATATCAATATTATATTCCTGAATGACAATACTTAAATGTTTAGGTCGAATGCGCTTTACATCAATTTCGGGAATCTCCTGCTTAATAATTGTTTGATGAAAAACTTCATGAATATCTTCGCCCTTGTAATTGGGGTTTAGTAATACATAATATTGAAACGTACTAAGCAAGTCAATATAACAATATAATAGATTCCTACTTTCTGTCTTTTGGTTAAATAGGATAATGGTATGTGTTGGATATAAATCTTCAATATCAGGTCTATTTAACTCAATAATTGTGTCTATTGCGCCTATACTAATGAAAGGGAAACAGCAATTTTCATATTTGAGTTTTCCTATTTGTGTGGTACTGTCTATTTCAAGAACTTGAGGCATATTCTCTCTACTAATACCACAATGGGCTGCGAAATCAACAGCAATTTTCACAAAGCCCTTCTTAAAAATCTCATTAAAATTGGGTACTCCCTCTGTAAAGAAATAGCCTAAAATACCTTCATCTTGTATGTCTGTTTTTGATTTAAATTCAAAAAAATCGGGATCAGCCCCTTTGCTTTTAATCTCTTCCTGAACAACAGGCTTATATTGTTTAGCTCTTTTATCATTTGCGTATATTGTCACCTTTCCTTCTGACTCATCTACCTCATAGTAAGGTTCAATGGGAGATACTTTCCCCTCTCTTATTTGAACGTCTATTTTTTCATTTAGTTCCTCGTTTTTATATAGATGCCCTTTTAATGTAACGATATTTTTACTCCCATGATCTTTTCTAATAAGGAGTTTTTTAAGTCGTTCAATAAATGGGGCAAACAAAGAAACAAACTGACTATCTATATCATCCCCAAGTATTGCCCCACAACTTTTACATAGTATTGAGTTGGATTTCAGCTTTCCGTGAAGTGCATTTTGGATTATGTGTTCATCATGTAGAAAACAAGGCGTTTCTTTAAATTCCTCTTTGTGTGACAAGTAGAATTCTTCACTTATCATTGCATTTCCGCATAAATAGCAGATTGAATTATTTTTCTGTTCCATATTACCATAAGTAGGTTTACTTAAGTCGACTTCTGTTCTTTGACGATAAGTAAACATTTTACTTTTCTTTTTATATCTCCATTTCCCCATAAACTTAATTGTTTCCCTACAAAATCACCTATCTCATAATTTTCTTTGACAGATTGTCTATATTAGTAAGTTTAAAAAGTCCAAAAATCAACAATCCGCAACATACAATACACAGCGCTTTGTATACCCATATCGGGATATAACAGTTTAATAATAGAACGAGCATCATTGTCAGCAATGTAAAAACAATTGTAGCCAATATCAATATCTTAAATTCCTTTTCTTTTTTCTGCCAAAATTCATACTCAAAAAGTACATCTTGTATTGGTTGATATATATCTACAAAGAAATCGCCCGATACTTTTGCCAGCATATCTTTTGTTAATGGCATCCCTTTGTATTTGGTAGATATTCCCTCCAGATAGTCTTTTGTATGTTGACTAAACATTTCTGCATGACGTGAGTCAAACTCCAAATGTTTATCAATGTAATTTTGCTTTCCATCAATAAGATACCAAATGTTGTTAATGGTTTTGCAAATTGAATCTAATTCTTTTGCCGTAAAATAGTCGGAGGGAAAATCTTGCCCCGATACGATAGATTGCCCTCCTAATCGTCCTATCTCCTCAACATTATCTTTCAGCCTCTTTATATAATCAGAATCTTTAGTAACCTTAAAAGTGAAGCAAGTTTTGAAGGAAGATATAAATTTCACATAACAACTAAAACGGCGAAAGAAAGGATTCATAACAAAATGAAATCGATCAGTTACGCTTCCAGCAACTTTTTGGCTCTCTATAAAAATCATAAGGAAGCCCCCTGTTAATAGTGCGGCAAGGATGGAAATTATAATACTTAATTCAGCCATATTCAATAACTCATATTTTGTTTGTAATATTCTTCTGCTTGGTCAAAATTCTTCTTGTATTCATCATAGTTACCATTAAACATCCCTTGTTTGACAGGCTCCCATTCACCTTTTAGTTTGTCTGCATTGTCAAAAAATACACTGTAAGGCTCTTCCCCATTCTGACGCATCTTGTATTCAACTCTGCTGCGGAGAAATTGCCCTGTGGGTACATAAAAACGATCCAGTATATAACATTGATTGTAGCCAAAAACGAGAGACTTCAAATGTTCCCATATGTAAAAAGTATTTTCGTATTCCGAGTCAACGGTAAAACACCCTATGAAATGAGAACGTAACCTTTTAAGAAGGATGAAGCTCCACGGATAAATGTAATTAATACCAGCTAAATAGTTTAATTCATCGTACCTCCAATGTGTCGAACCAAGTAGGGATAGTAATGATTTTCTGTAAAATCCTATAAAGTTCCCAGCGGGTACGCTTAGTTTTAATATTTTGTTTAGTTCTGTGTATCGATCATATTTTACACATGCTATCCCTATTGCATTCAACAATAAAGTCGCACCTAAAGCATGTAGATATTGAGTACCTTCAGTAGTGATTTCCCCGCTTCGGAAAGGTTTTGTGCATAGTTTAACCATGATATCCCCGAATGCTTCAATATGATGTGCTTTACCCCATCTTGCTGTAAGTATCGCTATATCTATCAAAGGTTTCACTGCATTATGGTGTAATTCAAAATAAGCGAAAAATTGCTCTGGTGTGATAGTGAAATTATAATTGGCTTTAGCCATTATTTTATCATAAGCTTCAGTTCCGAATTTCTCTATCAAGTCTGAATAATCAATATTATACTGTTCTGATGATAAGTATTTTTTCACTCTTGACATCATTACATCGTAATTCAAACGACGGCTTGTATTACTTTGCTCCAATGCTACAACTTGCTCATGAAGTTCAGTAAAGAGATCGTCAGCTCCCTTTATTAGCATAATCTCACCACGCCTGGATATGGCTAATGCTTTCATAACATCACTTGCCTCTCCTACATTCGTAAAAAAAGAATTATAGCGTGAAGATGATGAACCATTAATAATATCAACCAATCCTTTATCCCATGTTGCAGACCATCCACAAGTAATAAGACCATAATCCTCGAATATACGACTAACGTAATTTTTCATTGCTTCGGGATAGTTATCTAATTCTTCTGTCGTATTACGAAAGCGGCAGTCAATATAATCACCATTTATCTTAATGATAGTAACCGTTTTGCCATGAACAATAGGAGTAGATTTTTCAATATCACTTTCATGGTATATCACTTGCGGGATAACATCCTCTGCTTCAAGTGCACGTTCAAGTAAACGGTCGAAATTGGTTGTTAGAATTACACGAATATAACCCTCCTTAGCTAACTTAGCTATCGCTCCGTGAGCTTTCGTTGGTTTCTTCCAACCTAATTCCCTTTCTTCATCTGTTGGTTCAAAGAATCCTCTCATCAACTGCACACGCTCAGTCGGTTCTTTAACCAATTCTTCCAGCAAGGATGAATAAGTTGCCGAATCTCCATATTTATCTTTATACCATTGATGCCAATCTTCTATATCGGCAGCACCTTGAGTCGCTGCTAATTGTTCTATTAGCATATTCTCGACCTCCCATCCTGATGGAATATGTGCAGACCGAGAAATGCCAGCACCAAGCAAAAGGGCATAAGCTCCCTTGTTAGTATACATTGAGAATGCTAATGTGGTAAGTCTTTCTATTCCCATTATTGTTTTTCATTTTAATCTGGTTGCAAAATTACCCATAAAAAAACACCTGACGAAATTGTTTGTCAGATGTTTTTCAACAACTTACTACAAGTTGTTTTATTCTGCATAATATCGCATTGCGGAATATTCTACCTCCTTAAAACCAAGTTTTTCATAAAGTCTCCCTACGCAAGCAATTTGTTGACCCATCTCTATCGAATCGCCTACATTTACCATAGTCTTGTTTAAATGAACCTTATGCAGAAGAAAGAGACAAAAGTTCTAATTGCATTCAAGTTCAAATGTTTATTTCTAATTGAATATGACTCTTTGTTGGTTCGATTTTCGTATTTTTGCATAAAAAGTGACTCTATGATTACAGAACTTGATTTTGAGAATTTGATTAGTAGACCAGAATCTACGATATTGGATTTTAAAAGAGAGCAATATAAGATTATAAATGACGAATCTGGAATTAAAACAGCTGGATTTGTTAAAGATATAATAAGTTTTGCTAATACAATCCGAACAGAAACAGCCTATGTTATAATAGGCATATCAACTGATAATGATAATAAAGAATTAATAGGAATTGATTTTAATATTGATGATGCTACTTTTCAAGAAAAAATAAAGGATAAAGTATATCCTAAGCCCAATTTCCTATACTATTCTATAAATTATAAATCGAAAAAATTTGGAATTATAGAAATCCCTGTTTCAAAATATTCAGAACCTATAGCACCAATAGTAAAAATGAAGGGATTGGAAGTTGGGAAAATCTATTTTAGGAGAGGCTCTTCGAATGCTGAAGCCATAGGTAAGGAGGTTATTCTTATAGATAAATGGTTAGATAGTCTTCCATCCGTAGTCGAATCACTAAGTCTAAACGATGAAATTTCAAGTTTGTTATCAAATCTCACATCAAATAGATATCAATTATCAAATATACTTTCTGATACTTTAAGAGTTGCTAAAAAACATTCCTTAAAATCTTTAATCGATTTTTGTTTAGGAGAACTATCGGGTTGGGACAGACCTAAAAATGAGGAATCATATAACTTCTTAAGTTATAGAATGCAACCTACTCTAATTGTATCAGGGGTAGTGCAGCTAAATAATAATTCAATTTATTCATCATCACAAATATATAGTCAATTGAAAAATAGTGATGGAGTATATGAACGAAGCATCTTATTTACTCCATCAATAAACTATTTAGAAAATTTAGTCGCCCAATATAAAACTAAAAATGATGCATTGGCCACATATAACACCACTATGGACAAACTTTTTGGAGATGGAACTATGTCCGATTTTCCAATAACCGCAGTGGCTACAACTGATAGTTTTGATAATATTTACAGTAGAATCAGACAAAAATTAATTGACATACTACTTACGGTATAATTCTAAGCGTAAAGTATCAAATTCTCAGGTGTTTTTATATCATCTCTCTTTTTTATAATATATTTCAAACAGCAGGTTACACCATCCGGTCGGATTCAGATAGCGTTTTCCTTTTCTTACTTCATAATGTAAGTGGCTACCTGTTGCTATTCCGGGACTACCTACACAAGCAATTTGTCGTGCTATCTCTACCGAATCGCCTACATTTACCATTGTTCTGCTTAAATGCGCATAGAATGAACGAAAACCGCCTGCGTGTTCAACTTCTATAAAGTTTCCATACCCTGAACAATAACCTTTGCGGGTTACAATTCCGTTTCCGGCAGCGTACACGGGAGTACCTTTTGCCCCCGGAATATCAATTCCTGTATGGAATTTCCACACCCTGTAAATCGGATGTTTCCGCATCCCGAATCCCGATGAAATACGTTCCGGTTTCTTAATCGGAAAAATCACAGGATAGCTGCATAGCTCATCAATAGATAGTTTCAACGAATCGGCTATCTGCTGAAATTCCGTTGCAAAATAAACCTGTTCCGTATATTTTTCGATCTCCGGTTTCCTGTTTAGAGAATCGCCTGATTGCCCCGATGCAGACAGATGAAACAAGGCGATAAAGAACATTAGTATATATTTCATAGTCTGTTTGAATGAAAGTAAGCACCCGAAATACTCCGGGTGCTTTCCTGTTAGTCTATTTCCTCTCCCCACAGCTCTACATCTGTCGGGGCATTCATCAATGACCGGGCTATACATAGCCAGCAAAGGACATTGAATACGATATAACTACAAATTATCATTATCATCTTCCGTTTCGTCCTCTACCTTATCATTCTGAAACGAGAAAGTCTTTTGTACCACCTGCCCGTGATTATCCTCGATATACACGTCTATCACCTGTTGGTCGGTACAGTGGGAAATGTAATATATCCGAAACGTTTCCTTATCCAACGGATAAAGGTCATTCGGAAGAAGAACCGTTCCGTTGTCCAGTCGAAGCTCACCCACTCCGTCAGGCTGAAAATAACGGATAAAATACCGTGTGTCCCGGTAGTCCCCCTCCTTTATGATCCGACAACGGATTTCCGCCACTTCTCCCTGAACGATTTTCTTCTGAATCGGCATACAAACCAGATCAAATGCGTAAACCTTATTAATATCCATGCTGTCGTTACAGGCTAAGGCCAGTAGCATTATCGCCACCAGCCACGCCGTTATCCCGAAAAAACTCTTTATTTTTCTCATCGTATTTTGTCGTTAATTGATTATAAATTTCAGCCCGATACCGAACTGCGTATGAAAATGCCCCATAGAGTTGCCCCAAAGGATGCGTTCACGCCCTGTCAGGAGCAACACAACACGGTCGGTCAGATAGGTTTCCACCTCCAACGTAATTGCCCCGCCGTAGATAAATGCGTCTTTGTTTTCGAGCGTAGAACCATCGTACAGGGTCTTTTCGCCCCAATTCGATGTCTCATAGCCTGCAAGGGCTGAACCGCCTAACGACAGTAAAAAAGTATTTGACGGGTCGGACAGGATTTTCAGATAGTAGCCGCCTTCAGCGGTAAACTGCGAAACCGGAATGCGGATTGTCCGGTACGGATAATACCGTTCCATAAACTCCGCACCGAATACCCATTTATTCCCATTCTTTGCATAAGTTGCCATTGCCGCGCCGAAGTAATATCCGGCTTCGTTATCCAATGCGGACGAATATATACCGTCCACCATTCCGCCTGTTACCTGTATGCCTTGCATACCCGGTAGCTGACGTTGCGCGTGTACCTGGTCTGTAAAGAACAGGCACAGCACAATCGCCATGATAAAAGATAACCGCTTCATGGTTATTTCACTTTCAGTTCGTTAATAACCTTTGCGCGTACCAAATCGGCATTATCGACCGTGAAACGCTGATGCCTGCCGCCTTCCTGTTCGTTCAGTTCGATAACAAGCATTTTATCATCGGGTATCGTAAATTTCGGCAGGGTAAAAATTGTGCGCTCTGTGCGCTTACCGCCTATTACCATCAAATTGTTATAGGCGCGTAGCGGCCAGATCACCTGTTCCTGAATTGCCGTGCGTTTGGCGACCTTTTTATCCACGATTTTGAACGTGATAAAATCTATATTGAACGGCACGTTGGAAGAGTTTTTCAGTTGCAGGTGGAAATACAACAAGCCGTTATGGGTATAAACGCCTTTTAACGTATGCTGTATACCGAAACGCTTACTGCCTAAATGTTTGATTTCCCTGTCATTGTTTTTGTAGATGGACTGCATAATCAGCTTGACAAGCAGGGGTGATTCCTGTCCTAACTCCTGCATATAGACGGCAAGTGCATTGTTCGGACGGTTCACCGCCTCCCCATCGTGCAGGAAGTCGGTCATTTCAACGGATAGCTTTACAGGTTCGTCCGCATACTTTACATTGAACGTATAATAATTTCCATCTTCGGTAATGACGGACAGGTTACTCTCCCGGCTGAAATCCCGTAAAGCGGCTTTTACTCGCAACACGTTTTCCGTTCCATCCGCTTTCGCCGCGAGAAGATCTGCCGACCCTAAATCGACATACCTGATTGGTGCAGGGAAAATAACGTGGACGGTTTTATTGAATGTTACCTCCAACGCATAGGGCGGTATCATCCTATCGAACGTCAGCGGGCGGGTAAAGCCCTGATAGTAGTCGCCCGTTGTGGGCTTGGTCTGTGTTACGGTAGCCGTTTCTTCGGTTACTTCCTGTGCGCTCACTATAAATACGCTCACCGCAAGGGCGAACATCAAAAAAATTCGTTTCATACATTTAATTTTTTAATCGTTTATACTTGATCTCTTAGTGGTTTTATTAATTCTCTTTAGGCAGGAGCAGTAAGCGGTGGTTCGCTTTGAGCGTAACCTTAACGATGCTCATCTTCTTGCTTACATACTGCGATGCCCCTTGTATAAGGCTTTTCCCAATATCGGCGGCAAACTGCGAACCTGCATCATCGGTAATCGTAATACTTGACCCTGCCGACTGTGCCATTTGCGAGGCTATCTCTTTAGCGGCTTTTATCTCATCGGAGTTCGGCACGGAAATACCCCTTTGCCCATCCAAATCGTACACTTGCAGTTCAACCGGAATAATATTACCTGCATATTGAATCGAACCGATTGCAACCTCCATCCGTTCGCTACCGATACGGCACGCTCCGGTAATAACCGAGTTTACAGGGATAAGGATATTGCCTGCCAGCATTGGTTCTAACAGGCGTATTTGCAATTCCTTTCCGCTTGTCAGTGTTACGGTCTGGTACACACAGGCACGGATACTGTTCTTATCTTTCGCACCCTCGTTTCCGGCAGCAGTAAAAAATCCCATATTGCGGGGCTGGCTGAATGATTCAATAAACTCATCGTCCGCCATCGGTGCGGATAACAGTGATACTACGTTGTGATGCACCTGCTTTACAGGTTGAACATTTATCTTCTCATTTGCAGAAGGAACTGCATTGTTACTCTCAACAGGGGTTTGTCCGGCCTGTGGCGGCATATACCTCGCCGCCATTGCATAGGACTTTTCAAGCAAAGCGGTCTGTTCGTCCTCGGCGGCTTTCCGTACTTCGGCTTCTTCCAGCTTGCGTTCGAGTTCATTCATGCGCTCTTCGACAGCAAGTTCCTGTGTACTCTTTCCGGCAGGCTCTTCGTACCATTCCCCCAACTGCTTATTTATATCCTGATAGGCACTTGCAGAGGCTTGCAGGTTATTTGCAGGTTTTGTTTGCTGTGCCGATGGACTTTCGTAATACTCCGATTGTTTGGATTCTTCCAGATTTTGTTCTTCCACTTGGTTGAACATGGTTGAGAAATCCTGCAAAGAACGTATCCGTTCCTGTTCCTTTTGCCGCATGGCTTCCCGCTCGTAAGCATCGCGTTTATCTCCGACAATGCCTTCGTCTTTGGGCACAGGCAGTTCGGCATTCAAACCCGACAGTCCTTCGACCTTTGTTTCGTCTTTATCCGAAGGGGCAAAGATCAGCCACATCGCACCGCCGAAAATGAGGAAGAACAGCGGCATTATCAGCATCTTTTTACGTTTCTGCCTCTCCGCCAATGAAAGTTCCTTTTTAGGTGGCGACTTCTTAGGTTCTTTTCCTCCTCCCGGCTTACTATCCGGCGCAGATGGTTGTACTCCGGGAACAGCCTCCGTTTCCAGTGGCATCCCTTTATTCAAATTCTCCTGTTCCATTATAAAACTTGTTTTGATGGTTAATACTATCCCTCTGCTGCTGTTGCAGTTTCAGGGTTTCTATCTGTTCTATCTGCAATTCCCGTCCTTTGTCTTTACCTAAATTGTAAATCGAAGAAACAGTCATGTAGATAGACAAACCACTGAATACTATTAGCATCGTAACGATTACGATTACCCGCGCATCGGGGCTTGATGGTCTGACAAGACTACGCAAGCGGTCTTCCAGCCATTCGTTTACACGTTGAATGATTTTCCGTATCATAGCCGACCTACCTTTCCGTTACCCGGATGTCCCGGTTTTCCACGATCTCGAATTTCTCCATAGTGAAACCGTGAGGGTTATTGTCCGAGCGTACCGAGTTAATCAGGTTGCAGCGGGTAATTAAACTGCGTTCGGTCATGTTCGACTGCCGGAGGATCATTTGCCGGGCGTATGTTACCGCCGTGTAGGGGTACACATCGAAGTTGCAGGCGATACTATCCACTTGCACGATCTGGTTGATATTGCCCGAAACGATACGGTTGTAGTACCCTTTTTCCGCCATGTCCTGATAGTATTTGAAAGCACTTTTATCGACAAGGAACAACGCCCTGTTTACATTACTTTCGATGGCTTTTTTGTCGGGCGAGAGCGTGAAGAACAATTCGTGAAACCGCTTAACGTGTTCCCGCGCTTCGACAGGGCGGTTCTGCGTAAGGTCTTGCGAGAGGGCAAGCATTAAGGACTTGCCCCCGTCCAACACATAGATACGCTGGCGTTGCGCTTCGGCAAAGCTGTACGCATTCCATACGGAATAACCCGTAATTGCGGCGCACAGGCAGACAAAGACAATCCCGAATAGGCGTATCTGCTTGAATGATGTTTCTATATTCTTTAAACTTTTGAACTCCATAATTTTTTGGGTGTTTTTAATAATAAAGGACACTATGTATCTGTCTACTTTTTACCTAATAATCTTCCAGCAACATTGCCCGCAGCGGCTCCCGCTACACCTCCGGCAAGAGCAGTCCCTTTGCTTGCAGCCGTGTTTACCCCGCGTGTACCGCTACCGCCTCCGGCTTGGATCACCCAGCCCGCAACGGTCGGAATTGAAAAATACCCGATTATCCCGATGATAAGGAAGATGATATATACGCCGTTACTGCCGTCCGGCACGTATGACGGATCTTTCAATAATCCTATATCCATTTGCAGCATAAGTGCCTGTATTTTCGACAGCACCGCTGAAAACAAATCGGCAACGGGTAGCCACAGATACACCGAGATATACCGGGAAAGCCAACTCGTAAGCGTGGATTGGAAACCGTCATAAACAGAGAGGGCGAATGCCAGCGGCCCTAAGATTGACAGCACCACTAAGAAGAAGGTGCGTAACGTGTCAATCGTCAGGGCAGCAGCATTGAACAGCAGTTCGAAGAAATCCCGGACGATCTGCCGGAACCACATTTTCATGTCGTGCCATTTGCGCTCGCCCCACATGCTGATAATCTCTCCCATTTCCCAGATTCCCAACTCTTCCATTTTCCGGTCGTACACCTCGTCATCGACCAGCCATGCTTTGCCCTCGCGTACCCGTGCGTCATATTCCAACGCATCTTTTTCAGCCTGTAACGCCTGTACATCCGTAATCTGTGATTCCAGTATGGTATGCGTTCCTTTTACCACAGGCGACATAACGGCGTTGATTGTTCCGAGTACGATTGTTGGGAAAAACATAATGCAAAGTCCGATAGCAAAAGGACGGAGCAAAGGATATACGTCTATCGGCTCTGCCCGCGAGAGGGCTTGCCATACACGGGAAGCCACATAGAACAATGCACCCAGCCCGGCTATCCCTTTGGCGACACCTACCATGTCGCCGCAAAGGGGCATCATTTCCTGATACAGATTCCGTAGAAGCTGGTGCAGGTTATCAAAATCTACTGCTAACAACATCATGGCTTACCAGTATTTTTCGGATGGACTACCATACAACGCGCGTACATGTTCCATATCGCCCTTCTCCTGACTGCGGATAAAGGAAACGGAGATACTTTTCTTAGAAAAATACCTTGTCAAGTTACGATGCTCAATCATTTTCGAGTGTATCTCGTCTATGATTGCCATGCGCTCGGCATCGGTCATGGAAAGCCCGTTGGAGGTGGATACGATATTCTTTATATCCGAAAGCAGGTTGCCGCTCTCTTTCAATAGCTTGGAATAGCCGTTGGATATGGCTTCCAGCTCTTTGATAGAGAAATTCTTATCGGAGAGCATTTTATTGAAATTGGTCGAATAGATTTGCGATATTTCACTGACCAGTTCCACCGTTTCCTTGACCTTGCGGGCATCCTTAATAAGATTATGCACCGATTGCAGTTTGTCGTAATACTCCTTACCTTGACTATAAATCTTCTGCATTTCCTTGAATGAGTTGATTACATTGGTTGCCGTTGTCGCTGTTTTGGAAACCGTCAGTATATTTTGAGCAAGGTTCGAGGGGTCGATTACCGCCCACTGTGCTTTTGCCTGATAGGTACATAGTCCCATACAGACCAAAAGACTTAAAAGGATCTTTTTCATTGCTATAAAATTTTAATTGTTATTTACTTTGCCGGAGAACAGAGGTAGCCCAAAGGCTACTCTGCCCGGACATATTCACCGAAAGCGGAAAGCTGTAATACCTCCCGCTCCCGGTCGTAGGCAATCCCGATATGCCCGTACAGGTCTATGTAATACAGACCGAACACACAATACAGCGTACAATCACAGACTGCCTGCGGGTTGTTGTAAGTAAGAGAGAGCCGGATGCCTCCCCGCTTGCGGGAAGTGTTGCGGTAAATAGTTACCGCAGGCATACCGTCCGGACTTACCCAACGTCCCGTAATCTCCCGCAGGTGAAAATCCTGATGTGCGGCGTAAGGGTCGGCTGCATTACATTTGCTGAACATGGCTTCTCGTTTTAGTTGCGTTTACTTTCGGCAATCTGTTTGATTGCCAGTTCATAATCCCCGCCGAGTTCGTCCGCTTTTTTGAAGACTTCCATTTTCTCGGTTTCCTCTGTCGTATAGGTCAGGTATTCTTCGCCGCTAACTTCGGTCGCATATACCGCCGACTGAACACCGCCCAACCCGAACCAGACTTCTTTATAAAATCTGCCGGGATGGTTTGCCATATTGATAGATAGGATTTGCCCTTTCTCTTTATCGGTCAGACCTAAAAGAGACTGGATCACATCAAAGCGGTTCATGAATTTTCGCTGGTCTAAGAGGATTTTGCAGTCGGAGTTATTAATGATCGCCTCTTTCACGATGGGCGAAGCGATAATATCGTCCACCTCCTGTGTTACGACTATGGCTTCCCCGAAATATTTTCTGACTGTTTTATACATATACTTCAGGTATTCAGCCATGTTTGCCGAAGAAAGAGCCTTCCAAGCCTCTTCCACAATCAGTTGTTTACGGACACCCTTTAACCTCCTCATTTTCTGAATAAACGCGTCCATAATGATGATCGTAACCACAGGAAAAAGTTCTTTATTTTCCTTAATCGAATCAATTTCAAAGACGATAAAACTCTTATTCAAGAGGTCGATGTTCTGTTCGGAGTTCAATAGGAAGTCGAAACGCCCTCCCCGGTAATACTGGCGAAGGGTAGTCAGCATATTGTCGAGATTAAAATCCTCCCGGCTTACCTTGATTTCCCTTTCCTCCAGTTCCCGACGGTAGTCGCCCAGCATATATTCATAGAAAGTATTGAATGAGGGTACGATACTCCGGTCTACCCTGATGCGCTCGATATACGCCGATACCGCGCTGCCAAGTTCGCCGGATTCCGTTTTACTCACCTTATCATCTTCGGATTTCCAGAGAGTCAGAAGTAGCGTTTTGATGCTATCCTTTTTCTCCACATCGAACTTATAATCGTCCGTATAAAAGGGGTTAAAGGAGATTGGATTTTCTTCCGTATAGGTGAAATAAATTCCGTCCTGACCTTTGGTTTTCCGGCGTACCATTTCACACAATCCCTGATAGGAATTACCCGTATCGACAAGCACTACGTGCGTTCCCTGTTCCCAATACTGGCGGACGAGGTGGTTCATGAAAAAGGATTTACCGCTGCCGGATGGCCCCAACACGAACTTATTCCTGTTGGTGGTTATCCCTTGCTTCATAGGTAAATCCGATATATCCACATGGAGAGGTTTACCGCTTACCCGGTCGCACATCTTGATACCAAAAGGAGAAAGTGAACTTTTGTAGTTCGTTTCTCCTGTAAAGAAGCACAAGGCAGGTTCGATGAACGTGTAAAACGTTTCCTCACTCGGAAAATCCCCCGCATTGCCCGGCATCGCCGCCCAATATAGCGTTGCGGCATCCGTTGTATTATGACGGGGCTTGCATTCCATAAGAGCCAACTGCGAACCCACATCGTTACGGATATGTTTCAGTTCTTCCGTATCTTCGCTCCATGCCATCACATTGAAGTGCGCCCGGACAGACGTAAGCCCGAAGCTGTGCGCTTCGTTCAGGTACTTGTCGATCCATTCCTTATTTATTTGGTTTCCGCGTGAATAGCGGGATAAGGATTGCATATTGCGGGCTGACTTCTCAAATTTCCGAAGATTCTCCGCCGAATCGTCCAGAAATATGTATTGGTTATACACATGGTCATACGAGAGTAGCAGCCCTACGGGTGCTGCAAACGACAGTCGGCAATCGCTCCGGTCGGTGGATAGCTTTTCATAGCGCATATCCGTTCCGACTGTTCCGGGCAAATCCTCTACATCGGAAATTGTATGCAGGCATACTTTCTTTGCTCCGATGCGAAGCCCGTCTGCTCCGAGTTCCATATCCTCTAAGCAGGTCGTATCGTCCAACGAGAGGGCAAAGTATTTCTCCACCAGTCCGGGTTCGCTTTCCGTTCCCGTGATCTCATCCGAGGTCAGGCGGGTAAGGCTTATAAATCCCGAATCGTTTACGATACGCTCAAACTGTCCGACCGCTTCCATGAATCGCGTAGCCGTATCCTTGTTTACCTCTTTGGGTATAATGTTTCCCCGACAGAGCGATGAAAAGTTGCTTTGCATTCTCATACGCTCCTTTGTCGTTTTTGTCAGGAATAGGAAACACGAATGGTTCAGGTAGGGACGTTCGTTGAAGTGGCGTTCAAACGAGCGGGACAGGAAGCTCATATCTTCTTTGTCCGTTTCGGGTTTGTAGGTTTCCTTTACGAACCAGTCCTGCTTATGGATAACCGAATAGTCGGGCAGAACTTTAATCGCTTTCGTCCAAGCCGAGTGTATGGCTTCGTATTCTACGGCGGTAACGGTGAACAGTTCCGGCAGATCGACACGGAAGGCTACCGTTATATCCGCGTCCTTACTGATGATGCAGCCATGTTCCACTGCCAGTAACGGGAACTTACTTTCGATGGTAGCCGCTTTCATTACATTACGCATCCTGCACCTCCTTTTTTTTAGGTCGGCTGAACAAGCGGCGGGAATTTTTGCGGTTTATCAGGTAGCGCGGGTGCTGCCGTTTGGCAAGCATTTTCATAAGCCCGTATTCCCCGTATTTCTCATTCAGGTTGAAAGTCAGCCATACTAAAGCGGACGCGGCGATAACGCCGAAGCCGATGCAGACCCACTGATCGACACCTGCCATATACATAATCACAAAGACTACGAATACAGCTAATAGCCCGCCCGCGAAGATGAATAGGTATTGTGCTTTCAAGCCCTTAAATTCCACGCTCTTGCCTATGCCTTTATTAATATTATGCTCCATTTCTTTATTCTTATTATTGTGAATAATAAAGGGGTCTGCGACCCTTACAGGAAGAAGGAGCGAAGGATGGTGGCGGCGACAATCAGGAAGATACACGCGCCGAACCAAGAGGCGGCGGTTTTCGATGTATCGGGGTCGCCCGAAGAGAACTTGTTATACACTTTGATACCGCCAATCAAGCCGACAACAGCTCCGATGGCGTATATCAATTTTGTGCCGGGATCGAAATACGAGGTCACCATATTGGTAGCTTCGGTAATACCCCCGATACCGTTGCCTTGTGCAAAGGCGGATGATACGGCAGCCAAGATAAAGGCCGCCGACATAAGAATTTTCTTCTTTGTCATACGATTTTTTTAATTAATGGTACAGGGGGTGGAATAGTCCCCTGTACCGGAAATGAATAATTCTGTTTAACTTGATCTTTTAGTGGTGGTCAGCCGTGCTAACCGTAATCCCGTTCTTTCATCTTGCTTTGTTTTTAATTGTTATACATCTTACGCAAAACTGCGTAAATCAAAATATTTCGGTGCTTTTACTATTAGTTCGTCCGTTTCTCCCGCCTCCCGTTTCTTTCGGTGGAAGGCTGCGAAGTAATCGTCCATAAGTGAGGACACCACTTTCTTTTTCGGTTCATCGGGTGCGATCTGCTCCATAAGCTCGGTCTTTCGTATCTCGACCAGTACCCGCCCGGCTTCTTCTTTTTCTTCGGATGTTGCGGCATCGGCAGTTTCTACCGTCCGCACCATGCCCGCCAGATCGTCAAAGCCAAGTCCGAGTGCCATCGAAACCCCGGCAACCCCTTCGGTATCTTCGTCCTCTGTTTCTTCTTCGTCTATATCTTCCGTATTATATTCCGGCTCAAATTCGGGGGCTGTGTTCTCAATTACTAAATTGATTTCGTTTGAATTTTCGTCCGTCATATTCTCTGTTGATACGACTGTTCCCGATTCAACCAAAGGGGGTGTTACCGGAGTATCTTTTTTGTTTTCGTCAGCAAATATAGGCTCATTTCCAATCCGTTTTTCGTTATGAATCAGCGTGGTAGCTTCTGTCCGGGATTGTCTAAGGTCAAATTTACTTTTACCGACTATATCCTCTTTCGGGGTGGAGCGAAACGGATTGAAACCGGAGTTTTTCGCTGCATTTTTCTTTCGTTTCTGCATCCGTTCGCGAAGAAGGTAAACAGCGACAACCAATGCATACAGCACGATTGCTGAAATAATATATCGTTCCATAGCTTCTATTTTACAGTAAATTGTCCGGGCGTTGGCGGTATATCTCGTTTAATTCATCCTTATGGAGCAGCAGGTGTTCCTCCAGTATGGTATCTATGTAACCACCGAGAGTTACCTCGTTTCCAGTATTAGCTAATGCCCGAACCAATCTGGCAATGACAGCATGAATATCGTTGCTGATATAAACACATTGTCGGTTTCTTAACTTTTTAGGTTTTATAAATTTCTCCATATAACCATCTGTAACTTGTTTGTTCGGTGTCGATTCTTTTACGGGCGTACTTTGTGTAGTCGCTTTCTGTCCAAATAATTTCAACTTCTTCATTTTGCTTCCTTTATTGATTAAAAAATATCTTCGGGACGGCGTTTACGGTACAGTTCCGTAATGTCATCCTGATAGGTGTTGAAATGATGTTCCAGCACATTGTCGATGTAGCTGAACAGCGATACTTCATTAAATCCGATGTTCTGTACTATGCGCATAATCCGGTCGTGAAACTCCTTTCGGATATAGACCGCTTTCCCGCTACGGGTAGTCGTAGGTGCGGTTCGGATAAAAAGAGCTTCGTAATCCTCCGGCTGTGGCTTGCGCCGCCGCTTGTTTTCCTCGCGGGGTACTTCTACGACCGCAGGTATTGGCTCTGCGACCGATTCCACAGGCTTAACCTGTTCCGGTACAACATCCGCTACGGTCGACGTTTCCACCGAATTGGGCTTCGCTCCCCGGTTGGTTCTGTCCGTCTGCCCGATAATAAAATCGGAATCAAGACCGGAAGTATCTACCTTTTTACTCATGACGGTTGCCTGTTAAGAGTTCCAGTAATTCCCCAGTCAGCGTATCAATATTGCTTCCCTTCAATAAGGACTTGTCCGACGGGAACAACGTTGAGAGAAACAGGGGTTTATGGTCGATGTTCTGTTCCCGGCGAAAGCGCACTGAATTAGGCAGGAATGTTTTGAGCAACGGAAATTCCAGTTCTCTGATAACGCCCTCATACACATCGTACAACTCTGATTTTTCGCGCCCGTCAACGAGGTTCCATAACAGGTACATGGCTTTGATGTTGGACTTGCCGGAGGCGACAATATTCTCCCTTACAGTAATCAGGTAATCCAAAGTGCTTTCCATGACTACACGGGAAGCGGCAATCGGGGCAATGATATAGTCCATGTGTGCCAGCGTATGGATCAGCCCCCGATTGTTCATCGTGCCGGGGAGGTCGAAAAAGATAATATCAAATCCCTTTTCGGATTCTTCGACTGTTTTTTCAGCATCGGCAATCGCATTGTCGGTATTGCTTCGCACCACAGGATAGGCTTTTTTCCCTTCCAAACGGGTAAACTGCTCGTAAGCCATTCCCCTGTAAAATTCATCTTCCAAAGCCATAGCCAAATCACGCTCCCGCATATTATAAATGCTAAGTTGCGGGAAGTCGCAGTCAATGATCGCTACATTGTAGTCCCGTTCGTAATGAAGGTAAGAGGCTATCAATGCGGTAAGGGTTGTTTTTCCGGCTCCGCCCTTCTGGGTCGAGAATGCCACATAAATCGGTTCTTTTTTCATGTTCTTGAAATTTTAATTATACAATCAGTTGATTTTATGTTATTGCAAATGCGCTTATGCTTGTGTAGTCTTTTGCGCATTCTATCATTTATTTACTCACACTCTCAATCAGTCATTTATTCAATGTTGCATGATTGAGCTTTTATATGATTAAGCATTCATGCGTTTATGCGTTTGAGCATTTACATGCTTGCATTCATAATCATTTATGCAGGTTTGAATCTGGCTGTTTAAAAATGTACATAGCCAGTCATTCGTGCGTTCATTTCTACTCTTATTCATGTGCCTGTTTTTATACATTTTCATGACTAAACACGGCACTGAAAAATCATAGCTTCAACTACTCAATTATTCAAATCCGAGGGCAAATAAACGCCTTCTTTTTCATACTCGCATCATATTTTCGAGGGGTGGTAGCTTCTGTCCATGGTTGTCTATATCTATTGATATACAGCGTTTTATTTATTCGCCATAACTTTGCGGCATGAAACGTTACGGGGTATTTATGCCGATTTTTAAGATAGTTTCGGCACTCATAAATTGCCCGACGAAGGGCAGTCATATATCCCGAAAAAATCGGGATTAAAAGATGCCCCTTGCGGGCAAAACGTATTTGCATTTTGGCAAATAGCAAGATGTGTTGTTTGCAGCAAACTTCGTTTTTTGCAGCACAACCCTCTTGCTCTTCCAGAGGGGTTTTTCCTCTCCGAAGTCGGGAAAAATTAAGCCGGCATGAGCCGTCCGTAGCGTTCATATAACCACTAAAAGAATCATGTTATGAACGAAGAAAAAAGAGAACCCCGCAAACGGGGAAAGGGGGGCAGACCCCCGAAGAACGACCCGGCGAAACATCGGCTGACAGTGAATCTGACGGATACACAGCACGCCGGATTTCTTGCCATGTTCGAGCAGTCAGGCGTAAGTTCACTGTCTGCTTTCATCTCAGCCCGCATCTTTGGCGATGAGTTCCGAGTAGTAAAAACGGATGCATCAGCTGTTGAATTTACCGCAAGGCTGACCGCGTTGCACAGTCAATTCCGAAGCGTGGGCGTGAATTACAATCAGATTGTGAAGGAACTCCACAGCAATTTCGGGGAGAAAAAAGCACTTGCATTGCTCTATAAATTGGAGAAAGCGACCGTAGAACTGGCGGGAATCGGGCGCGAAGTGATGCAGCTATGTGAGCGGTTTAAGGCGAAATACCTCTAAAAAATGGTGGCGAAAATCTCGCACGGGAGCAATCTGTACGGTGCACTTTCCTACAATCAGGAGAAAGTGGACGAGGGTTTGGGTAAGGTTTTGGCAACCAATCTGGTAATCGAACCTACCGATGGAGCGTTCAATGCCTCTGCTTGTATGCAGGATTTTGAGCGGTTTATGCCCTCGCATATCACCACCCAAAAGCCTGTTATCCATATTTCGCTGAACCCGCACCCGGACGATAAGCTGACCGATGAACAGCTTGCCGAGATCGGGCAAAAGTATATGGAGCGGTTGGGATATGGCTCGCAACCCTACATGATTTTCAAACATGAGGATATAGACCGCCAGCACATCCACATCGTTTCGACCCGTGTTCGTCCCGATGGTACGCTTGTTCCCGACAGCTTCGAGAAAGACCGCAGTAACAAAATCCGGTGGGAGTTGGAAAAGGAATATAACCTGATTCCCGCCAACGGTCAGAAGCAGGGCGAGGCATGGCAGCTTGCTCCGGTAAACGTTAGCCAGGGGAACTTAAAAAAACAGGTGGCGAACGTCATAAAGCCGCTTTCGGAAATGTACCGTTTCCAAACGCTCGGTGAATATCGCGCCCTGCTCTCATTATATAATGTAGGTGTGGAGGAAATCAAAGGAGAGAATAAAGGCAAGCCTTACCGGGGATTGGTTTACTCCGCATTGGATAGTGAGGGCAACCGTGTCGGTAAGCCCTTGAAGTCTTCTCTATTCGGTAAGGCTCTCGGCATTGAGGCGTTGGAAAAACAGTTCGGCACATCGAAAGAAACAATTAAGGCGAACGGTGTACCAGCCCGTACCCGTGCTATTGTTTCCGAAGCCTTGAACAATACCCGCACCGAAAACGAGTTCCGGGCAGCATTGCAAAAGAAAGGCATTGACTTGGTACTTTACCGCAACGATGAAGGACGCATATTCGGAGCAACCTTTATCGACCATAACGAGCGGGCGGTGCTGAACGGTTCCCGTCTGGGTAAGGAGTTTTCGGCAAATGTACTGAATGAACGGTTCGCAGATGATTCGCCCCGCGAGGATCTGCAAACCCAACAGCCGAAGCTGTCCGATAATCTACACCAAACTGATAAACCCGCCACAGGCAAGCAACCGCAAGCCGGGCACTCTACGGTTGATGATGCAGCAGGCAGCTTGCTATCTGTCCTTACTCCTGAAACCGGAGGACAGGATAATAACCAGCCGATCATTAAGCGTAAGCATCCGATAAAGTACAGGTTTGCCAAAAGCAACCGCCCAGGTCAACTCTCATTAGAGTTATCCTTGGCGGTTTCAATTTTTAGTAGTTGTATCTTGGCTTTTGTTAGATTTCTATTGGAGCCGTGTTAGATTTGTGCTGGAGTTTCATTAGATTTCTTTGTTTTCCAAGCATTGGGCAGTAATTCCTTGACCTCTTTCCGTGAACCTTTTTCCAGATAGCCAGGCAATTGGGCTATTGCATCATTCAGCCATTCTCTGGGGTTAACTTCCTGTGCCTTGCAGGTTGCCAACAGGGAACATATTACGGCTGTGTTCTCTGCCGCCTGATGATTGCCACAAAAGAGGAAGTTCTTCCGTGAGATGGTGAGTGGGCGTATGGCATTCTCGGCCAGATTATTATCAATTTTTATGCGTCCATCTTGTAGATACCTTTTCATGCGGGGCCATAAAGGATAGGCGTATGCGATAGCTTGTCCCATCCGGCTTTTGGGAAGCACCCGGGGATAAGTCTGTTCCATCCATTTTTCCAGAGACTCAAAGATCGGAGTTGCCAACTTCTGACGCAGGTCGGTACGTTCCTGGTAAGACAACTCTTCTTTATCCGCCATGCGCTCTATCCGGTAAAGCTCCTGTATTTCTTTCAATACGTGTTCGCCCAACGAACGGTTTTCTTCCAAAGCGCCCTCAAAATGTCTTCTGATGTGAGCCAGGCAGGCCACAAGGTACACCCCGGCCTTCTCTTCAAAGACGTTATAAGCACTGTAGCCATCACTCTGAAGATATCCTTTAAACGGTTCTAATAAGTTCTTTACTGTTTGCTGCGACCGGGATCCGTTGTCGTAATGGAAGAAGACCAGCCGCTCCATAACCGCCCGGGTCATCCACAGGTATTCTTTATCGGTCTGGGATTTCTCTTTATTGATGACATCTACTGTGGTTTCGTCCACTTGTATGTAATCCGCTTGCAGAACTTGTCTCTTGAGTTCCTCATATAGAGGTCTGAGCAGATCGCATACCGGTTTGAACCAGCCACTGAGTGTGCTTTCCGATATATGGATACCCAGATGACGGAACTCTTTGACCTGACGGTAGAAAGGTACGTGGTATTCGTATTTCTGCAACAGGATCTCCGCCAGCATGCTGGCACCGGCAAGACCTTTGTAAATGGGGGAAGAAGGAAGTGGAGCAATAACAATCCCCCCGGTTCCTTCCGGTGCAGGAATGGTATTGTCTTTCAGGCCATATTTGGGGCGGACTATTTCTTTGACATACAGTTTACCGGGTTCGAACTCCAACGTACGGGTGCGTTCTTCGCCGATACGCTTGTACAGGGTCAGGTCGATGCCCTCCGGTTCTACCACCACTTGCACTACCGGAAGATCTTCCAGGAGTTTGCGATTACGCCGTTCCACCCTTGTTTCGGACTCATGCTGGCGTATGGCAGCAACGGCTTGATCATGAGCCGCATCCAGTTGGGCTTGTTCTTCAGCCGGAAGAGTGGGGTTAAACAAGGACAGTTGGTTGGGATCCAGAGCAGCCAGTTTTTCGCTTCTCCTTCCGAAGAGTTGACGGTTGAGCCAGGCTACCTGGGATAGGAGTTCGTCTATTTTCTTCTGTAGGAGTTCGGTCTGTTCGGTGAGTTTTTGATTGGATTCGGCCAACATCTGATTGGTTTGCTGTTGGGCGCGTATCTGCTCCAACTGGCTGTTTACCAAAAGTTTTAATGTTTCTACCTGGGTCATCTGTTGTCCTTATTTCCTGGATATAAAGATACAGAAAATAAGGCAGATGCACAATACTTTACACCGGAAAATCGAACTAACCGGTGTACTCTTTCCGGACAGCTTTCAGTCGTCTGAGCCGCTCATTGGGTTTGTCCTGCATACCTTCGACCATCATGACCAGATCACGCCATTCCATAGGATAGGAACGGCTCTTTGCATCATAAGCGGGCAAACGGAAGGTTCCCTCTTCCAGGCGTTTGAGATACAACACCAGACCACCGTCTTCGGCATGGAGAAGTTTCATGGTGTTGCGGTTTCGATTCACGAAGATGAATACATCTCCCAGGCGAACATCGTATCCCATCTTCTCATGTACCACTCCGCATAAGGAGTTAATGCCTTTGCGCATGTCTGTCTTGCCAGGGCACAAGAAGTAGCGCATGGTGTCATTCAGGCAGAACATGGCGATGGCAGAGTTGGGTGATTACTTGTAAGGCTGTATCTGATTCAGAGGTACCCCGGAAGTGTATCTTCACGCCATTGGGGAACTCAATGCTGATAGCTCCCTCGAGAGGACTATCCTCTGGTAATCCTTTGGACAAAGAAGAGAATGAAGAACGCAAACTCACAGGGGCAAACGCTGCAGCAGAGGAAGGAGAACCGGAACCATACGGACGGTTCAGACCATACTTGGATTTCCAATAATGGAAACAGGATACAGAGTAGCATTCATTCTCACAAAAGTCTTTAATGGTCAGTCCACTCTGTTGCTGGCGGTCAAGAATGGACAGGAAATCGTCTTTGCTCATTCGTCTCATAATATACTTTTTTTATTGCAAAGTAAGAGACTTCCTGCAAGCAAGACAACGGGTACTTTATCGGATGCTTACCATTAAGCGCAAGAAAAAGAAGAAGCACAGGTATGGAAGGCAGTTATAAATAGAAAATGCCCTAAAATCCATAGCTGAATCTTAGGACATTTTAATTATTTCTCTGAACTGAGATAGATATCTATTTGTTCATTACCATTCTATATCATAATTGATATCGTCATCACAAATATCCATCTCATCAATATTGCAATTCAATCTTTCAGCTTCTTTTTTCAAAAAGGTTTCGTATTCTTTATACTCATTCGTAAAGAAAATACCTCGCTTCAATAAGTCTGGTATTTTTCTAAAAGCACGTTTTCCACCTCCAAGCATGAAAACATCTTGATTTATCCTTCTCATGAAGTGATAGATATAACTATTAGCACCATATAGACCATCGTCTATAAATCCAGCCAAACTCTTAGCTCCTATTTCATCATAACTATTCATCGCTTTTTCTAACCAAAACTCTATTTGTAAGATCATTGAAATATCAAACTTATTGGTTTCGTAAAAACGCATATTATATTTTATAGCAGTCAAAGAAAATAGAATATGTACCCAAGAGATTTGTGTCCCAAAATATTCTTGTTTTTCAAGCGAAAAATGACTAGAATTTCTTTTTAAACGGCTACCTTCTTTTGCCTTCCTTATTTCATAAGAAAAACCACTTATCAATTTATCACGATTCTCAGCACCCTTGACAAGTCCGTTCTCGTCATTCCAGAATTTACCCAAAACTTCATAAAAGTTGCTGAGGCCATCATAAGTTCCCCATATTTCAACTCCAAATCCTTTTTTTGTCGGAACGATATAAATCATTGTATTATTCTTAGTTATATAGCGACTTTTTTTAATGTTGACGAAGTTCTGCCAAAGTCTATTTCTTCAAAATCTTTACTTGCTTTCTCTTGGACATCAACATCTTTAACCTCTAAAATAGCCGACATATATTTTAGTTTTCGTTTCATGTTTTCAATAATATCAGCCCATTTCATTACCCATATTTCAATATTTTTATTCTTACTCCTAAAGTAAAAATAAGGATTATCTTCTTCTCCTTTTATTTGAAAGGCAGCATCGTCGTTAATGGCAGAACTCACAAGCAGAACCTTAAACCT
This sequence comes from uncultured Bacteroides sp., assembly GCF_963677715.1. Lineage (NCBI taxonomy): Bacteria > Pseudomonadati > Bacteroidota > Bacteroidia > Bacteroidales > Bacteroidaceae > Bacteroides > uncultured Bacteroides sp. The sequence continues at coordinate 2,924,942 of NZ_OY782495.1, read as the reverse complement.
AACATTAGTTGGCGTTTGTGAACTCTTTTCAATCTCAGTCGCATACTTCATCACTTGAGCTAATTCTTTTGGGCTTATTTTGACTTTAGGAGCTTTAAGTTCCACAATGAGGACTTCTCGATGTTTGAGATCTATAATCTTTTCACTATACATGAACAAGTCTGTGATTGACTTAATTGGCTTGTCCACATCGGAAGTATTATTGTCTTTCTTAGAGGCTTTGTATTCTAAACAATCATCACGAAGTTGCTTAAGATTACCTTCTAATCCTTTATCTGAAAGTAATTTTGTAGAATCATTGTATTCTTCCCCGAATACCCAGAGCATCTTTTCCAAAAATTTATGCAATTCTTTCCGCTCTTTTACATTTTTTGAAATTTCAGAATAAACTATTTTTTCAAGGAATTCCAGTTCTTCAACTTTTTTAGATACTTTGTCTGAAAATTCAATAATATCATCTAATTCCGTTCTCTCCAACAGACAGGAAAACTGGGAAGCCATTTTATTATTCAATTTTAGGATGCTTCTTAAAATTTGGTCAAACTCTCCGTTTGATATTGTTCTATCAATCAAAGGGTAAATAATCTCTCTAAGTTTATTCTGTTCATTCAATAGATTATATTTATCCTCAACAAGAAAAGCAAGCTTGTCGAAAACCATAACTTTAGATTTTGAACTTGATGTTTCTTTGTAGGGATAATACTCATCGTCCTTTAGTTTATCAATGAAATTGTCAAACTCTTTATTCTTCTCCTTGAAAAATTCATTCAGTTGATTTTTTATGAATGCTTTGTAGTGCTTAACTTCTTCATCTATTCCGTCCAAATCAATATTACGGTACATATCTGATGGTAAAGTATCACCGGAAATATAAACAAACCATCCACCAATTTTAGGGCTTAACCATTCTGCATCATATTCAAACCCGGTAGCAATTGTTTGAATACCTGCATTCAGCGTAGTCAAAAACACCTTTCTCTTATCAATATTCTTGATTTGCATGAAATTAAATTTTATTTCATGTTCTTTCCCCTTTTTATCTTCATAAGGAAGTGTTTTTTTTATAGGTTCTCCTATTACAAAGTCAGAAGGAAATATCTGTTTATTGTTGATATATATATTTACATCGCCATTAAATATTTTTAGAGGATATCTTTCAAAAATGGCATCTTCAATATGTTCTTTCAGAAATTTTTCAATGATTTTTTTCTTGGGCTCATTCTCTGTGACTGTTGTGTCGTATAAGTTTGATACGGTAACCTTATAGTATGTATTTTGTTTTTTTGATAAAATTTCCTCTTTAGTTTCTATATTAACATCTGTAACATTGATATTTCTCCCAAAGCTATCAAAACTCAAAGGTATAATTGCTTTTGAATATGTTTTGTCCTGATTTGAATAACCAATTGTTTCGATTTCTATTTGTTTTCCTATTTGAAATGCCGCAAAGCGACCAATTCCTTTTCCACCTTCTTTATTTGCTGTACCTATATCTAAGATTTTTTGCTCCAATTCATCAATATGGACCCCATGGCCATCATCCTTTATGACGATTTTCTTAATAACTAATGGATGCAACTCACTTGGTTTAGTATAATCAATATCAATCCAAATATTTTTCGCTTTTGCCTGTAATGAGTTGTTTATTAACTCACAAAAAGCTGCAAATGTGCTGATATAATTTGCAAACAATTCGTTTACTAATCTGGAGTTCGTTGTGAGTTTTCTTTTCATGCTACTAAATACTATGAATTTTTACTAATTGCTTTCATATGATTACAAAAATACGAATATATTTTAGGCTGAGAAAGAAAGTATATGTTTAGTATATCATATTTCTCTATTACTTGTTTTACAAAATGCACACCTCTGTAAGTTATGTGATCTCAACTTCTACAAAGATATAATATTATTGCATAAAATACTTGGTTTCAAATATAGAATAGACATCCCCAGACACAAGCTACCACTAACATAAAACATACTCAATAAGCAAAATCATCACTCTATATTTGCATTTTAAATTGAATTATTAACAATATAAGTTTAATAGTTATGCAAAACGAAGATGATTTGAGAGGCTTCGCTAAAGTGATGGACTTTATGCGTGCACTCTCTATTTTATTTGTTATGATAAATATATATTGGTTCTGCTATGAGGCAATGCACGAGTGGGGAATCAATATCGGAGTGGTAGATAAAATCCTGATGAATTTTAACCGTACCGCCGGATTGTTTACCTCGATCCTGTGGACGAAAATCTTTGCCGTAGTGTTTCTTGCCTTATCCTGTCTGGGAACAAAGGGCGTGAAGGAGGAAAAGATTACATGGACGAAAATCTATGTATGCCTCGGTATCGGTTTCATCTTGTTCTTTTTGAATTGGTGGTTATTGGCTTTGCCGTTACCCAAAGTAGCCAATGCCGGATTTTATATCTTTACCATTTCGGTAGGCTACATATTGCTTTTGATGGCGGGTACATGGATAAGCCGCTTACTCAAAAACAATATGTTTGACGATGTTTTCAACACGGAAAACGAATCGTTTATGCAGGAGACAAAGCTGATGATAAATGATTATTCAGTAAACCTGCGTACGAAATTCTGGTATAAAAAGAAGCAGTGGAAAGGTTGGATTAACGTTGTAAATCCATTCCGTGCGGCTATCGTGTTGGGTACTCCTGGTTCGGGTAAATCATACGCCGTTGTAAACCAGTTTATCAAACAGCAGATAGAGAAGGGCTATACAGGTTATATCTATGATTTTAAATTCCCCGACCTCTCAACCATTGCTTATAACCACCTGTTAAACAATCGTGAAGGCTATAAGAAAGTACCGACTTTCTACGTGATAAACTTCGATGATCCGAGCCGGAGCCACCGTTGTAATCCGATTAATCCTTCTTTCATGGACGATATTTCGGATGCCTATGAATCGGCATATACGATAATGCTGAATTTGAACCGGACGTGGGTGCAAAAGCAAGGCGATTTCTTCGTGGAATCCCCGATTATCCTTTTCGCCGCTATTATATGGTACTTGCGGATTTACGAGGACGGAAAGTATTGTACGTTTCCCCATGCCATTGAGTTTTTGAATAAAAGCTATGAAGATATTTTCCCTATTCTAACCTCTTATCCTGACCTCGAAAACTACCTTTCTCCCTTTATGGATGCGTGGAAATCTGGCGCTGCGGATCAGTTGCAGGGGCAGATAGCAAGTGCTAAAATACCGCTTTCAAGAATGATAAGCCCACAATTATACTGGGTGATGTCGGGCGATGAATTTACGCTGGATATTAATAACCCAGACGACCCTAAAATGTTGGTGGTGGGTAATAATCCTGACCGCCAGAATATCTACGGAGCGGCATTGGGATTGTATAATTCCCGCATCGTGAAGCTGATTAATAAAAAGGGGCAACTCAAATCTTCGGTTATTATTGACGAGCTGCCGACAATCTATTTTAAGGGCTTGGATAACCTGATTGCCACCGCCCGGAGCAACAAGGTTGCCGTATTGTTGGGTTTTCAGGACTTTTCGCAGCTAAAGCGCGACTATGGAGATAAAGAAGCTGCTGTGGTGATGAACACGGTAGGAAACATTTTCAGCGGGCAAGTGGTTGGCGACACAGCGAAAACGCTGTCCGACCGTTTCGGTAAAGTGTTGCAAAAACGGCAGTCCATGACGATAAACCGCAACGATAAATCGACTTCCATTTCTACCCAAATGGATAGCCTGATACCGCCGTCCAAAATCTCCAATCTGACACAGGGTATCTTTGTAGGAGCGGTAGCGGATAATTTCGATGAACGGATAGAGCAGAAGATTTTTCACTGTGAAATCGTAGTCGATAACGAGCGTGTTTCCGCCGAAACGAAGGCGTACCGTAAAATCCCCGTTATCACCAACTTTGTAGATGAAAACGGCGTTGATCGTATGAAAGAAATGATTAAAGAGAATTACGACCGCATCAAAGCCGAAGCCAAACAGATTGTGGCTGATGAGTTGGAGCGGATTCGGAATGATGAGAATTTGCGGCATTTGTTGCCGGAAGAAGAGTAAAGTCAAAAAAGTAAGAGCGTAGTTATAAATTTATACGCTCTTTACTTTTGCTGCTTATTTTCTCTTTCCACCTTTCTCTCTTTGAGAAAGTGCGCTCCCAGCAGCGGTTTTACTTGTAACGCTTGTTCTTCCATCTCTCAAAACTTTCGAAGCGGCAGAAGCGGCAGAAGCGGCAGCCTTACCTGTAATTTTTTTAGCCATTACTTTCAAATTTATTTTCAATCCGAACAATACAAGAGGATTGATTCTTGTTAAAAGTCATTTTCTTGATGACCATTTGATATTTTTACTAAAACAACATAGCCAAGCTGGGTATTTTCTTAGCAATTTTGACAGCTGAAGCTCCTAAGTTCTTGATTTTTGATATAAGTTGAGCTTGTGCCAAATTATCACTAGAAGCTTTTTCTATAACTTCAATTAATTCTTGGTAAATCTGTGCACTATTTGACACAGGCACGATTGCATTTATTTCCTCTTTGGAAAGTTCCTTTAATTGTTTTAATTCAGCAGCATATTTACCGCTAAATGCTACATCTGCATTGGCAAATGATTCTGAAAATCTGTTTGTTTTCATCTCGTTGTTTTGTTAGTTAAATTTTTAATTGTATTGACAATATTTTCAATTTCTTGTTGAGCCTTCTCATTTTTCACATCAAGTTTTTTCCCTTTTTCAATAGCCGTATCCACTAATCCTGACAATTCAATCAATCTATTGGTTACTGTGGTGTCCATTCCACTGAGACCAATGATAGAAAGTGCTTCGTTTTGGCTTTCTTTGACTTTATGAGCCGATATAAGGTAGGCTGTTAGAGTTGCATTGGCATAAATTGTGTTTTGATAATATTGATCAATGTCTCCCAATATTTCCTTTTCTTGACTCTCTATCGGAGAAAGAAGTTCATTCCTTTTTGTTGCTATTTGTTCATTTGCTGCTTCTTGAAATTCCATCATTATGTTTAGAGCTTCTTCTGTTTCTTTTTTACCGCCTATTTTGCCTGCACTTTCAATAATCCCATATAATGAAGATTCACCTTTCTTATACTTATCCAACTCTGATTCCAGCACATGGTGTATGACAAAGGGAGCATAAACGTCATCGATAAAAGTATTTATGCTGACCTTCATTCCTGAATAATATAATTGCACCATGTTGCGATGCGAATCATGCAGAATTTGTAAATCTGAGCCTATTGTTTTCGACAAGGTTACAGTTTCTTTCGGCATTGAGGCACATGATACCATCAATAAAGAAAAAAGAGTGATTCCTAAAATTTTAATTTTCATATTTATACTGTTTAAAATGTTTTTAATGTATTCCACCACCATGCCATGTACCCGTAGTTACCCAAATCTCATAATGAAGTAGCCATTCGCTTGTCCACGGAATAATTGTTTCAGCAATAAACTTGGCCTCATTCCACTCCTTAGCCTTCTTGTAATATATGCAAAGATGCTGTTTGGCTGTGTCATATACATGTTCGAGTTTTAATTTCCCTTCTGCTAAAATCAATGGTTTGGGGTCTAAAACGTACACATTCGGATGTTTTTCACGTTGATAAACCACCTTGATCAAGTATTTTGGACTTAAATGTGTTGGTTGCAAATAGCCCTTCCATACGAGGATATTCTGTTTAATTGAATACTTCGAATCTGGGAAATATAATTGCAATTTACTTGCTTGTACGGTCAATGGAATTTCTCGTTTTTTAATCATTCCCATGAAAATTATGTGCAGCAGTAGTCACAGAGCCTATCGAACTAAGAATACCTGTTCCTATCGCCATTTTTAAAGCCCCACTTTCCCGGAGATTAAGATTCTTTTCGCCTATTGTGGAGAAGGTTTTTGTAACAGCTTGATCTCCAAACGGTTTTTTCATTGCTTCGGCTATATATTGCAATCCTCGTTTTTGAATGATAGTTTGTATATCAGATTCAATTTGATTTAGCCATTTATAAAAATTATTCTCTCTTTTAGGATGTTCTACCCATTTGTCTGCAAAGTTTTCTTCGGGATTTACCGGATTTGGAATCCATTTAACCATCCTACCTGTATTTGAATCATAGCGGCTTTCAATATGATTTCGCATATTGGCAACCACATTCATCAATGCGTCTATAATGGAGATCTCTTTACCATACGCCCTTGAAGCCAAAGTTGTAATAATTATAGAAATCGGTTTATGCTCATCTCCGTTAAACATCATATCTCGATGTCGTTTCAGAATTTGAACAACTCGTTGAAGAGGCAGTTTATCCTTACTATACTTCGGAACAGGATTCACCGCTTCCGATAGCATTATAGACTTGCGTAATGTGCTAACATCGGCTGCGTTGAAAAACCACCTACCATAACCAAATGGATTGCTCTTCATCCAATTTTCAGCAACCGTATCTGTATAATAGCCGTTTTGCTTATTATCCGTAATACGTATTGCCAATGATTCGTAATTATTGTCTACCGCCGTAGCTGAAAAGGCTTTTTCAAGCACAGTATTATATCCGTTACAAACAAGGCTCGGCAATATATCCATGTGATAATTAGCACTCTGGGAATACTTCAATGTCCAACATCTCCTCCCTTCCTCGTCAAGCATATTTTTGTAAATTTCGTTAGCTTTGAGTCTATTCCCGACCGCCTGTTTAAGATGATATTGTGCCCACTCCAGGTTTTTACCTGTCAATTCACACACTAAGTCAATGTCCAAATCGTCATCTTCACAAATAGGTTTTATCATTGTTCCAAGCATGAATGAACCTTGCGGACGAATAACCGGTTTATATGGAGCGAGTGATGATTCGGGCTTTGCCAACCATTCTCCAACTGCACCATAACTACTAACTGCGACTTTATATTGGGTTTCTGTGATGTCCAATGTTTCACCGAGTGTTTCTAAAATCTCACTAAATTGTTTTTTTTCTTCTTGTGTAAGCATATCTATTTATTTTATTGTTATTGTCTTATAAAAATCATCCTTTATCTTGTTCGCATCGTATATAGCCATAGGCATATCTACTTTGGGCATCCACACTCGTCCTAACTCAACAGATGCAGAAACAGGCATAGCAGGAAAAACATGTAGTTCCGTACAACCATGATACGATTTGATTTTATTAAAAGTATATCGGGCAGTATGACGAAAGTTAGACAACAACGATTCTGTTTTTAAAAAATCGTTGTCTTGAGTAGTTATTGCGATTTCCCATATGCTTGTATTGTCTCCCAGTACTTTTTGTATTCTATCATATGTTATTGTTGCACTCAAACTAAGTACAAGAACAGGAACTTTCGTTTTGTCGTATGGTTCTCGAAGAATATACTCAATATTAGAAGATGCAGCTTGCCATTTCCATGTAGAAGGCTCTCTGTGTTTCTGATATATTTTGACATTATTCAGATCATTTAATAGAACTCCAAATTTTATAAGCAACGGTTGTGGTGCAATCGCAAATACTGAATAGTGATCTGTATTACACTGCATTAATCGCGGTTTTATTTTCTGGTTAAATTGTGCTATGAGATTGTTTTCTTCTGTTACCCAATAAGTGTCTGTGTCGTCTGTAAAAGGCGCATTCTTTAATCCTAATTCAATCGGATAGTCGCTTGCTGGATAGTAATCGTATAACAACGCTTCACTTGCTGATTGATAGGACAAAGGAGAGTTATTGCTCCCGATATTTGCCCCATATAAAATTATTTCACTGGACATACTTGGACCAATGGCCGTAATTCGCCTAATACGTTCTTCATGTTTCTGCTTCATTAATAATAAGTGCGATTCAGGGTGCCCTGCAATATCATACTTGTCAATTAAATTGTGATGTTCGTTGCACAATAGCATCAAGTTGCTTATATCATCACAAAGTAATTTTGAGCGTTTAACATCGCCTCTTGGACCATTAGGTTCATCGGCGACTATATGAGCAATATAGGCACTATTGTATCTTCTTCTTGTTAAAATATCACTATGCAACACTTTATTACATCCCTCATACTCACATCTTCCTGCGGATATTGCCCAAAGAAGATTTTGGTTTTTAGCAGTGATACTTGTTCTACTCATTATATATATTCCTCATCTTTATTTTATTACAACTCGACACATTTTCTCTTTTATAATAACATATGCTATATTTTTGAGTAAATTTGCCACTGAATGGCAAATTTTTCATTTCAAACAGCATATAGAATTAGAGAACATAAATAAATGACAGTTGAAGAAGCTATATTATCCCATGATATGGAAGACGTTGTGGATAGGATGATCCTATATGCAAGAGAAAAATTCAAGTCGTTAGATGTGAAAAGTTTACAAGGGAAAGAACCTTTTGATTTTGTGCAAGATGTTCTGTGCAAGTCTCTTGAGAGTAAGCGGAATTGGGATGAATCCAAATGTTCTTTTGTGGAATTCCTTTTTGGTTGTTTAAGAAGTGAGATAAGTAACTTTTTTTCATCTAATCAGATCTTTCATCAAGATATTCCAGATGATCTCTCAGCAGATAATGAGAGTGTTAACGAAGAAATCCTTGAGGTAACAAAAATATTAAAACAGGAAGGTGCAGATGATGACGAAATTATTATATTCACATATTGGACAGATGGTATTTCCAAACCTGCTGCTATTTCAGAAGACCTCGGAATCGAGGTGAAAGAGGTTTTAAATATTACAAAAAGGCTAAGGAGACGATTAATAAAAGTTCAATCAAAAGTAAGACAACTCATATGAATACGACTGTAAATAAAAAGATAGAAGATGCTTTGCTTGATTTTTATTTAGAAGCAGATAAGGATACCATCAAAGAAATATTACAACATGATGTCGGCGATATAGAAGAATACAATAAGAAAAGAAATAAACTTATTTTTATGCTTAAAGCAAAAGCAAAAAAGCAAGCTAATGACGCATTGATTGAAAAAGTATTAAACTATTTTGAAGATGCTATTCATAAAAATACAGCAAAGCCAATCGCATATCTTAAGCAACTAATGTCAGAAAATCAATCTGTAGCATTATATCATAATTTTGATAAGCTTTCGAAAGAGGATATTCTATTAATTATCAAAGACAAAAATCTAATTGATATTATTGAACAAATAGAAAGAGATGGCACAGAAGAATAATCCAAAATATGAAGCTTGGCAATTACTAGATAAGTTTGAACTGGATGACATTATAGATATTCCCATATCAGATTTCGTATCCGGCATAGATCTTATTTATATGGAAGAGCCTCTCAATAATTGTGATGGAAAAATTATTTTTGGAGACAAAAAAACTATTGTAAAAGTTGACTCTCAAATTAAATTTGAACAAAGAAAAAGATTTGTTGCAGCTCATGAAGTAGGACATGCTATAATGCATCGCAATATGACTCTTCCAGACGATGTATTTTCTAATTTCAATCTATTCAAAAATATAGAAAATTATCTAAAAACTGGGCAACAAGAATATGAGGCAAATTTGTTTGCAAGTGAATTATTAATGCCGACTAAATTATTTAAAGAAGAAGCCAAAGGCAGGTTTTCTCCTTTGTTAATAAAACAACTTTCTGAAAAATTCAACTCTAGCTTAACAGCTACCGCTTTTAAATATATGGAGATGAATTTGCATCCTATTTGCCTCATTATAACAGAGAAAGGACGAGTGAAGTATTGGAAGAAATCAGAAGATTTACATGTTTTCGTAAAAGGATGTACTAAACTTCCACCACCAAGCGATTCTGTTGCAATGGAATATCTACAGCAGGATTATCAGTTTATATATAAATTTGAAGAAAAAGCTCAGCCAATAAATAAATCAACATGGTTTGATTTAAAATCATATGATGAAGATTCCGATTTTTATGAATATTGTATTCCAACAAAAAGTCATCAAACAATTTTGAGTATTATTTGGGAAGACTAATTTATAAATCATAATACAAAATAATAAATCGCTGCTTTCTTAAAATGAAGGTGGCGTTTTTTTATGCCCATTTTTTTAACCTCCATAGACAACCCGAGACACAAGCATCCACTACCTTAAATCCTTGCACTCAATCCATTACTTAGGCTTACTTTCGTTCTGCATTAATATTAATGCAGAATAAAAACATATTTATTATGAACGAAAAAAAAGTAAAAAACGAAGAGCCTAAAGTCTTATTGACGCAAGGCGAAGATGGCAAACTTAAAGCCATCGCAGGAGAACAGGACGGCAAGTTGAAAACAGTCGATCCCAAGAAAGAAAATGCCGACCAGTTTATGAAGATCGACACTAACGGCAATGCGTTGGAGAATTTCTTCAAAAAGTTTTCGGCACAGTTCAGCCACCCATCGCATACGGGCGTGTATGCAGTTACCACATCGGCGGTAGATAAGGTCGCGGCTTTCCTCGACAAACTTATCCGTATCGACCACAAAGACAAGGCACTCGACCCGTACCGCGTTAAATTTGACGGTAAGATACGCATTGAGGTAGAGTTTACAGGCAAGTATCAACCTTTAGACCTGAATAAGCTCAACTGGAAAGAAGTTGAAAAGTTAGGTGTTTCTGGCGATAACTTGCAAGATGCCCTCAAAGCGATGGTTTACGGGCATAAGTCGCCCGGTCTGGTCGAAATTAAGCCTGCCGTTGACGGACAGGAGTTTCCCATGCAAGCGCGCTTATCGCTGGAACAGCAGCCGGATGGCAGTATCAAAATCGCTACCCATCCCAAACAGGAGCAGCCCGACTTTGAAAAGCCCTTTATGGGAATTGTCTTTACCCAGCAAGACAAAGAACAGTTCCAAAAGACAGGGCACGGCGGACGGGTATTCGACCTTGAACCCGTAGCCGGAGGAGAGAAAGTGCCTTCGCTTATCTCCCTTGATAAACTTACCAACCGATTCGAGGCTATGGCGTTGAAGGATATTTATATCCCGCAGACCTTGAAAAATGCCCCTCTTTCTTCCGAACAACAACAAGGGCTGAAAGAGGGTAAAGCCGTTTGGATCGAGGGCATGGATAAGAAAATGAAGCAGGGAGAACAGCCACAGAAGATTGACCGCTTTGTACAGTACAACGCTGCAAGCAAGAACTTCGATTTTAAGTTCAGCGATGAGCAACGCCAGCAATTCAACCAAGAGCGGCGAGCCAAGCAGGGAGAAGGAAAAGAACATGGTCAGGAGCAGAAAATGCCTAAAGCCCGCAAACTCGGAGAGATATGGGTCTATTCCAAACAGGGCGGCGTACAGCTTTCCCGTGAGGACTTCGACAAGCTGTGCAACAAAGAGCCTATCTATGTCAAGGATATGGAATCGCAGAAACCCAAACAACAGCCGGATACTTCGGGATCACAAAAGGTGGAAGCAACCGACCAAAAAGGACAAAAGTACAATGCGTGGGTCTGGATTGACGAAGACAAAGGCAAGATTCGCCATAGTAGTAAGCATCCCGATCAGGTACGGGCTATCGAGGCGAAACAGGCGGCGCAGAATACACAGAACGTCAAACCCGCAGCCGAGAGCAAAACGCAGGTAGCCGTCAATAACGAAGGTAAGACCAACGAAGCGACCAAGCATTCCACCGAACCACTAAAGAAAGGTCAGTCGCAACCTACCGAGAAACAGGCGGAAAAGAAAGAGCAGAAGCAGGAACAAAAACAATCTCCCGCCGCTCCAAAGAAAGGAAAGGGGCGCAAAATATAATCCATTATTCAAACCACTAAAAAATCAATGTTAAAATGAAAATTATAATTGCAGAAAAACCGTCTGTGGCTAAGAGTATAGCGGTCATAGTCGGTGCAAACGACAAAAAAGATGGCTATATAGAGGGTAACGGGTATGCCGTTACGTGGGCTTTCGGGCATTTGGTCGGACTTGCCATGCCGGAGCATTACGGCATCGAGGGCTTTGAGCGTGAAAACCTGCCGATACTCCCGAAAGAGTTTAAGTTACTGCCCCGTCAGGTAAAAGAGGGCAAGGAATATAAGAACGACCCCGGCGTAATGAAACAGCTTAAAGTAATCAAAGAACTATTTAGTCGCGGGGATGAAATTATTGTGGCTACCGATGCCGGACGCGAAGGTGAACTCATATTCCGCTATATATTTGAATATATAGGCAGTTCACTTCCATTTCGTCGTTTGTGGATAAGCTCACTTACCGACCGTGCCATCCGTGACGGATTCCAAACCCTCCGTCCGGGAAGCGATTATGATAACCTCTATGCTTCAGCGAAAGCCCGCAGTACCGCTTAATGCAAGTCAGGCACTTTCTATCTCCGCAGGATATGGTGTATGGTCGCTCGGCAGGGTACAGACTCCGACACTGGCGATTATTTGCAGCAGATACCTTGAAAACAAAGATTTCAAGCCGCAAACCTATTTTCGTCTGAAACTGCACACAACGAAAGATGCGGTAGCATTTCCCGCCCTTTCGGTAGATAAATTCGTTATACGAACTATCGCCGAAGAAGTAACGGCACAGGTCAAAGCTGCCGGAGCAGTACAGGTTACGAGCATGGAACGTACGGAAGTCAATCAGGAACCGCCCCTACTTTACGATCTTACAACGCTTCAAAAGGAAGCCAACAGCAAGCATGGGTTTTCGGCTGATAAAACCCTGACGATAGCACAGGCATTGTATGAAGCGAAAAAAATCTCGTACCCACGAACAGGCAGCCGCTATATTTCCGAAGACGTACTGGAGGAAATACCGCACCTGATTGCTACACTTCGTTCGCATCCTCTTTTCGGTGCGTATATTGACAGCAGGTTCGATACTACGCTCAATACCTGTTCGGTGGACGACAGTAAAGTTACCGACCACCATGCGCTGATTATTACGGAAGATCCCGCTACGGGATTATCCAAAGATGAACAGCTTATCTACGATATGGTTGCCGGGCGTATGCTTGAAGCCTTCGGCGAACGTTGCATCAAAGAGAACACCACCGTTTCGCTTGACGCGGGCGGCGTACACTTTTCCTGCAAAGGAAGCGTTACGCTCGTCGCCGGTTGGAGGTCAGTGTTTAATTCTAAGGACGAGCCAAACGAAGAGGACGACACGACAGTTTTACCCGCCCTCATTGAAGGCGACAGCCTATCTATCCGTGATTGTGAAATACAGGAGAAGCAAACCAAACCCCGCTCACTTCACACGGAAAGCTCATTGCTTGCGACGATGGAGAGCGCGGGTAAAGAGGTCGAGAACGAAGAAGAACGAGAGGCGATGAAAGATTGCGGCATCGGAACACCCGCTACACGCGCCGCCATTATTGAAACTCTGTTTTTGCGTGAGTATATCATCCGTGAAAAGAAATCCCTTGTCCCGACAAATAAAGGGCTGGTGGTCTATCTGGCAGTGAAAGACAAAAAGATTGCGGACGTTGCCATGACAGGGCAATGGGAACAAGCCCTCAATAAGATTGCATCGGGCGATATGGATGCGGCTACGTTCCATAAGGCAATAGAGGTGTATGCTTCACAGATTACGTCCGAATTATTGGATATGACATTTGAACGACAGGATAACCGCCAGTCATGCCCTTGCCTGAAATGCAAGAACGGTAATGTGGTTATTTACAATAAAGCCGCCAAGTGTCAGAATGAAAACTGCGGGCTTACCGTGTGGCGTTCCATTGCTAAAAAGGAACTGACGGATAGGCAACTGACAGACCTTTTAATGAACGGCAAGACTGCCTTTATCAAAGGTTTTGTAAGCAGTAAAACCGGAAGCACTTTCGAGGCAGCAATCAAATTCGATGCGGACTATAAAACAGTCTTTGAGTTCCCGCAAAATAAAGGAGGCAGCAAAAAACGACGTTCTAAGTAAAATCTTCATTATCTTTGCCACTGAAAGACTTTGTTTTACGATTCGGAATAGTCGTTTAACATTGATCTTTTAGTGGTGGGCATCCGGGGCAAGGCTTCGGATGCCTTTTTTTATATTTCATCGGCGAAGTTATATTGTTTGTCATTTTTATTATATTCTTCATAGAAATACTCCAAGTCTGTAATAGAAATGTTACATTTGGCTGCAATGTCTCTATTGTCAACCTCTTTGGTGTTATGTGATAATATTTTATTTGATAGCGATTTAGTCATTTTATTTCCACTCCAGTTTTTAGGAGTTTCATCACTATCAACATAGACTATATTTTTGATTTTAGTATTATATTTTAGTCCTTTTTGTTTGAGTAATGGTTTTCTTATACGCATGACATCTTCCCAATTAATTTCGTATTTTTCAGCAATTGCATAAATACTCCTACCGATATCTTCATTAAAGAGTTGTATAATTTCACTTTTTATATTCTTTGGCAGTTTATGGGGATTTTCGTTTTGAGTTTGGCTAAGATTATACATTTGCCTTTCACCATATTTATTTTTATAATGGTTTATCCATTTTGTTTCACATATATTCAGTTCCGATTCTTTTGAAACCTTTTCTAAAATTCTAAAAACAAACATTGTGTAGCCGTATTTCTTAATGGATTTATCAATGTATTGCTCATTTTCGTTACAATGTTGTGCCCACCTTTTGAAAATATCCACAGCTTTGCCGACATAATAATGAGGACTATTTTCATCTTGATCATCGGCTATTCGTTCTATAAGATAAATTCCTTTAACACATACATTTAAAATCATAATATTATTTTTTACAGGTAGTATTTTTCGTACACTCTTGAATCGTTATTTCGATTTCTTCGCCTTTAAAGCAGCCACCGCATTTTGACTGATTGTCGTTCATCATTGCACCTAAATCATCATCGCCATCAATATCATACGCATCTGAAGGTGGACTATCTATAATTGAATCTAAAATGCATTTTACTTCTTTAAGTACATTTTCTGGCAGATATGAAGACATATCGAATCGTTTTCTGTTCCCATCTACATACATATAATCGAATAAAGATGGAAAATACTCCTTTATATCCATCCCATTCTCCTCATACAGTTCAAAGTGAGCAAAAGCGACTAAATTTCCTCTTTTCGTAGAACCTATTACTTTAGGTTTTAATCCTATCCAGTTGATTTTATATTTTATATCAGTATGACCTTTCCATGCAGACTTCCCTCCAATCCCTATCACAGCATCATAATTCCAATTTCTAATTTGCCCCATACAATCTTGAATGCCGAATATTCCTCGTTCATCGGGATCATGCTTATGTGTTCTCTTATAAATTAAGACTCTCATATCGTTGCCTGTTTTAGAATGCTTATGCCAGTGGTTACCTATTCAACTTTCTTAATTGTTTCGCATATCCACTATATTGACCAATTTCGATTTTGTGCTTGTCTATTTTTGCGAAATATTCTTCTTTGGGATTCTTTTGATATACCAAAGTATATGCTAATAAAACATCTTTTGCATAATTAGCAATAGTTTCTGTTGGCCAATCAAGACCAAAATGTTTCGATATTCGGGTTAGAACAGATTTGGCTTTATCTTCATTGGATAACGCTGTCTCGAAATTATCAAGCACATCCATAACTTCGGAAATAAAACTATTACGAATTTGCTTGTTTTCTAAAGCCCGATTAATTTCCCTGTGCAACTTCCTTGGAATCTCGTTTACTTCCTGTCGTTTTTCGTTTTCTATTTTAATCGGTCGATCTGAATTAACGGGTATTCGAATCCTTACTTTCTGTATTTTTCCATCCAAAGGAAAATTAGTCATTTTGTCGATATGAATATCACTACTTGGATCATCCCAATTCTTAACTTCTTGACTTCCTCGTTTATGGTCGTCAATAATAATCGTCTGTTTTTTTATTAAACCGTCTAATGCCATATCTTCTTTAGAATTATCAGCGCAAATATACGCTTTTCGCCTGAAATTCAGATATAATACATTTGATTATCCTTGTTAGGAGTGGCATGTACCCAATATTTAAACGATGTTTTTTTTCCATATACGAAGGCTCTCATTTTAGCAATTAGCGACATTGTTTCCCCAATAAATCGCCAGCTATTCCCAATCTTATACTATTAACGGTTCTTTCTTTCGTCCGGTTGAAACGGCAGCCTCTTTTATCCTCCTTATCGGTTATGGCAGGAAACCACATTATTAAATAAGAACCATCATTCATAGGCGTAAGCATTAAGAATCCGGCTTCTTTCATTTTCCACCTTAACACATACGGCAACTGCCCCGGAGGGTTATTTTCTATCATGGCGCAAAGGTGTTTACGGAATCTTAACGGGCAGTAAAGTACAAGCCTTGCAGGTTCACGGAAAAATCTCCACGCTTGCAGGTTGTATTTTGTCCGTGAATACTTGACATCCCTAATCCCTACACCGGAAATGCACCTGAATAAAAAATCAACCCGGCAGATGCCGATTAAAAATTAAGGTTATGGAAAATATATCAGAAGCACGGATTTATGTAGGAACTTACGCTAAGTATAATGACGGTTCAATAGAAGGTAAGTGGTTAGACCTTTCGGATTATTCCGATAAAGAAGAATTTTACGAGGCTTGCCGCGAGTTACACAAGGACGAGGAAGACCCCGAGCTGATGTTTCAGGATTGGGAATATATACCCTCTGGTCTTATAGGTGAAAGTTGGCTGTCCGATAACATATTTGAAATTATCGAAGCCATAGACGATATGGATGATACGAAAAAAGAGGCATTCGCTGTCTGGCTGAACCACGAAAGCTACGATCTTAGCTCCAAAGATATAAACGACTTGATTTCCTCTTTCGACGATGACTTTCAGGGCGCATACAACGATGAAGAAGATTACGCCTACGAAGTCGTTGAAGAATGCTACGACCTGCCGAAATTTGCGAAAACTTACTTCGACTATGAAAAGTTCGCCCGCGACTTATTTATGACCGACTACTGGTTCGATGACGGTTATGTATTCCGGCACTCATAACTGAACCGGAAACGGTTTTCAAGGCAGAGCAATCCGCCTTTTTTAGTGTCTGTCAGTCGAAGATTTATCAAAGTGTATATTCCAATTCGGGATAAAGGTCATTAAACACTTCGTCAAAATCATATTCTTGTTTTGGAATATTTGAATAAAACTGCTCGACCTTTTTCTGAAAAGTCGCCTTTGTGTCAAGTTGAATTAGTCTATCCCAAAGTCCAAATCGTTTAAATGCTAATTCAATATACTCCCAATATTCACTGTAATGCTGAATTGCATTGTTAGCAAAGGAAATCCATTTATTCCCTGTAAAATTGAATGCGATTAACTCATTTTGACGTGCAGATTCTATGATAAAAAGCAATTTTGAAAAATGATATGCATTAGGAACCAGATTTCTGTCAGTTAGGTTATTACAGATTTTGAAAATATGAAAATCTGTAACTGATATTTCTTGTCTTCCGAGAAGTTCTGAAAGAGTCAAATTGTCGTTTTCAGTCAGTTCGTAACCTGCTTGCAATAAAGATAATATAGGCAATGTTTTGTGAATATTTTCATTCTGAAATATTGCTTGCAATGGAGTTTTACCAGTATCATCAACCGTATTTATATCAAGTTCAATTTCTTTTGTTTTTAGAATAAATTCAAGAAAAGCAACATCATTCTGTTGGGCTTCATCTATCCATTTGATTAAGGGAGGTTTCCCAGCAGTTATTTTTCCTTTAAAGCTCAAAACTTTGTTTAGGGTTTCGATTTCGAGGTTATTCATTTCGCTAACTTCACTTGAAATGGCATTGAAAATTAGCATTTTCCGTTTTCGGAAGTCAGCTATTTTAGCGACTAAATCATTTGCTTTTCTTTCAGCACGTTCAAGTTTTTTTTGCTCAAGTCTTTTTCTTTCACTCTCCTTAATCTCTTCGGCTTTTTGTTTTTGAAGCACTTCGGCTTTTGCTTTATTATCGCCAAAATCATAAAAAAATGCTTGAAAAACTTCGTTGTCAAATTTCAACTCGCTTAGTGAAACAGATTTTTTAAGCCACTTCGTAAGAATCCTATTGTCATCTGTCAAAAAGGGGAATTTATATTCACATTCAAGTCTAAGTGTGTTAGACTTTTCATCAAGTTTGAAAAAGTTTTCATATTCCGTTAAGTACTTTATATCTCGCTCTAATGTACCCTGATTATGTATGTCAAAATTATCAAGTATCCAAATCAGATGCATTCCATGCCTTTTATAAAACTCGTAACGGCTTAATATATAACTAAGTGGTAAATCAGACAGTTGGATTTCAAATACAAGTTCCTTGCCTTGAAATTTACAATAAACGTCAGGCTTTCTCTTGCCATCTTCTTTGATAATAAACGTGCTATCAATAGAAATCGTATCTACATCAACGTCCGGTACGTTTTTTAAAAGCTCTCCGATTTTGTTTTTAAGTTCTTTATGTCTATCACTTTCTTTAGATTTTAAAATCTCTGTAAATCTTTCGTGTTCCTGCGGTGTAAGCTTTCCGTCAGCTAAAATACAATAACCGTGTCCCGGTTTGTGTTTGAAGTGCAATCTATCATATTTACTTCCTGAAACCATTAAATCCTGTTCGCATTCACAACAAGAAAGTAGAAGGTTTTTTTCGTGATATTTTTTTCTTATTTGAAAGGCGTCTTTAGTTATGTCAAATACTTCATCTGCATCAAGAATCTCTCCTGATGTTTTGTCAAATGCGATTTTTATTGAACGATCATAACGTCCCATATCTTATAATTCAATTTGCCTTCTGCAAAAATACTAAATAATTGGGAGCCAGTCGTTATTTCCTCCTCTTATAATAACAAACCCCGTTCTATCTCTCGGCAGTACGAGGTCTTAACAATGGATAAATCAGAAAAGATAATCGGATGGTTCCGGTTCAAGTTCTGTTTCACTGTTATTATCACCTTTGGAAAAATGGTCGCGGATGAATTTCTCTACGTTTTTCTCCGTGTAAAATGTTTTGTGGTGAATGGTTATATAAGTCAATTCTCCCGCAGAACGGTAACGTTGCAATGTCCGCTTGCTGACATTTAGCAACTGGCACAAATCCTGATTGTCCAAAAGCCGTTCACCATTCAGTACGTTATGCCGTCCGCTCATAATATCCATAAATTTATCCAGTCGGTCAAAACGTCCCATGAATTGCTCGAACCAGACCTGCAACCACTCCTGCAAATTGTTATCTTCCATACAGCACCTTATTAATTTACAACAAAGTTCGGACGTTTCTGTATAGGTTATAAGGAGGTCGGTATGACTTTTATTGAATATCTTTTCAATCTACTTATTTACAGTTAATTACTATAAGTTTATCTCCTAAAAACAGAGAAAAATGTATTAAGAGGGTCGGTATATGGTGAGTTATAAGACGAAACACCCTATTTTGATCTGAATTAGCATCAAAACCGATTGTTTTAGGCGTACATACCGACCTCGGTGTTACTATTTTCGCCCCATACGACGCAGTAAGGTGTCTTTCAATTTATCAAGAAAGGGTGTGGGTGTATTCCGTATTTTTAGTTCGCCAAAACTTCGAGACAAGTTACTATCCAATTGAATGTTAAATACATTTTGGATATAACTGTAAAGCTGCGTAAGCGGTACATCACCGAAGATTCCTGCACTATCCCACGAAACAATTTGTTCCTGCAATTCCACTTTTGAGCCTTTCCATGTTAGTTTGGTGGTAGGAAATCCGAAAGAATAAGTCTTCACAGTATTATCCTCCAATAGTTCCATTTCATGCATCAAGTAGGCGGAAAGCATATCATTTGCTAAAATTTTCGCTACCTTAAAATCGCAGTTAGTAGAAAATTTAGGGTCGAATTCATAGTAGAATGTTTCGAGGTATTGCTCCACGTCTGTTTTATCCCGCAGAAAATAAAAAGCATCCAAGTGAGAGGAATCCGAACGGTAATAGCGTATAAAATCGAGCCTTTTACCATTATATTTGTTTATATCATTCAATAATTCACACAGGTATTCCCGCTGTTTTTCTATACCGATAGGGCGATTCATCTCAATGTTATAGACTTTACGATAGAATATTAAACGTGAACATAATCTGGGTTTGGTTTCTTTGAAAAAATAAATTTCCTCTTCCTCATCTTTAAAATCGTATGATAGAATAAACGCTTTTAATCGATTAAATGCCTCGACAAGTATCCGAGAAGCATCCAAAGACTTCGTAATCATGCTGATTTCCGAGCATTCTATTTGCTCAATCTTTGTATCTATCTCTTTTTTTAGACAGGAAGCAAATTGAATCATAATTCTATACAGCTTTTCATTATATAATATTCCCACGTTTTCATTCAATATATATTATAAAAATCGGGTTTTATACATATACCTATTCGAAGGTTCGCCGAGTATTTATTATAATCAAGCAAACTTTCTGCATATCCATCCTGAAAACGCAGAAACACATATTGATTAGAACTATCTGATACTTTAAAACTGATACTGGCAGTTGTATTCATATTTCCAAAACCTTTACGGGGATTCAATTGTAGTTCAAACCACCATTTTTGAGTATAATCTATACTATTTATGTTAATCTTTCCCAACCCTCTATAATCGAGCAGGTCTTTATTTCCGTCACTATCTACATAAGGGATCCAGAACTCTCCGGAAATATTCAAGTTTAGGTTGATATAATATTTTGCTGTCAGGCTCAGATAATTCCAGCTTCTTGAATTCTCTCCGTATTGTCCATTAGACTCGTGCATAATCTGAATAGCTCCTGACCCAAACAATAATCCTTTAGAGATAAATATTTTGGCAAGTCCTATTCCCGGATTATAGTTCATATCACGGAAAGGACTGGATTCGCTATATATATTCCAGAATGATTTCTGGGTATATGTTAGGTATGCGAATGTCTTAAAGGGTAAGGCTGTTTTGCTCAAACGTTGTCTTATGCTAACTTGAAAGAGAGCATCGGCTGAACTGTCCGTTATTTTCTTGTTTAGAGGAATCCCAGTTATGAAAAAATTATCTTTGTATGCTGCAAATGCAGGAGCCCTATCCATTACCTCTAGTGCCTTTTTTCCCGAACTTTTGATTGTTTGAGGTCTGAATAAATCCAACCACTCCGACTGCTTTCTTCCTATGCCTGCAATACTATCATTATTTGGTTGTGCAACCAGTAAAAGTGGCAGTATTAGGCACAGAAAGCAAAACAGGTATCGCTCTAATAAACAACCTTCCATCATATTACAGACATATTATTTTTTTATTTATTTATAAGTATTCTATCCCCAAACTAATTAAGTTTGGAAGCAGAGTGATTGAATTTCTGTTAATAATGTAGATAAAGGTATCTTCCGGTTGATTCACATTGCAACAAACATGTAAGGACTCCATACGTCCGGTTTTTTCTTTCAAATATCACCAAAATCAGGTGTGTCATCTCCATAATTATCAGTCAGGGCCTTACGGCAATACATACCAAGCTCAAGGAGGTTCAGCAATTCCACTCCTGCTTCGGCATTAATACCTGTTTCAAAATATTTTGAGTTGCATTCGTTGTCAATATTCTTAAAATTCTCTCCGTTAATCTTGAATTCAACATAAGGACCGGCTTGGACAAACATGCCGAGCAAGCCTATTAAGCTAAATTTCTTCTTCAGGCTTAGCGGAACCCTCAAATAATCGTAATTGGATAAATCGTAGCCAGAATCTTCAACTTTCACATCATATTGTTGATGCCATACAAAACAGCAAGCTCACCTCCCAAGCCCAGAATAGGAGACATTAGTTTCATTGTTCCACCTACTTGAAAACCGAGACGGTTACCTGCATTCAGAATGTCTTTATTAATATCGTTACTACTCACTTCATAGCCACCTTTGACACCAAAGCGTAGTTGAGCACTGGCCTGCGCTGAAACAATAAACACCAGACAAGCTAGTGCCAAACATTTTATTAAGCTTACACGATTCTTTCTCATAATAAATTAATTTTATTGTAATTCGTTATTTAAACAAGTTGAAAGAAAAGCCAAGATTGAAAAACGGAGCCATGGGATGGCTCATTTCTATATACGGGTCACCATCTATACCTTTACGATTAGTTTTGTAAAGACCACTTTTGAGAGTTCCTATTCCACCCCCACGGACTATCAGATAAAAACGCTTGTTTATAATATATTCATAAACAATCTCACTCTTAATGGTTGCCTTATTGTAAAGACAGACTTCCGGCAGATTATCCATACCCGGCTTCAAATAGAACTGCTCACTTTCCATAGAAGTTCCCATAGATAAACGGTGATTATTGAGAAACTGGTAACGCAGATAAGCTCTGCTAGGCAATGTAACGTCAATGCTCAAATGGGGGGTAAACTGATGCCAGTAGGTGATAACAGGAAGAACCGGAATTTTAATAAAGTGAGTCATACCATAGAGTCCCGCACTAAAGTTAGTTGTTGCACTCTGTTTAAACACCATAACAGCGGAAAAGGTACCTTGTACTTCCTCAAAACCTTTGTTCCAGCCATCACCGGAAATGCTGGCATTCAATATTAAAGGTTTGCCCACAATCTTTGTACGGTAAGTTCCGCCTATTGTACCTTTATAGTAGTCATAATTTTCCTCGTTATCAGGAAATATAGATGATGCTAATCCATTCGCTTTATCATAAGTTTCGAACATATAGAAATTAGCCTGTCCATTAGCGTACAAAGAAAAATCTCTAAGTTGTAATACGGGAACTGTTGCTGCAAATTTCACCGTATTTATATTGCGCATCTCTCCTTTTTCCAGTGTATTCCCATTTTGCTTTAACGTATAATCATAAGTCGGACTTCTTTCCCAATACAAGTTAAATGTACGAGCTTCTGAAAAATTACGAGCGAAATAACGTCTAAGCTGGGTCGTTAACGTATCCGTATTATTTTGAGCTTGAGCGGTTGCAGCCAAACTAGTCAGTAAGATCACATAGATTGCTAATTTTTTCACTTTACTTGAATTATAATTATTAATCGATTTTTATTTTCTGTTATTTGGCAGTATTGTTCATTCTGATATTCCACCACCTAGTGCATGATACAAGTTTATCATCCCTTGTATTTTATCAAAATAATTTTGGATCTGAGTCTGTTCTGCCTGTAATAATGATTGCTGGGCAGTTAGTACCTCTAGATAATTCGTTGAAGAGTGTTTCATCAACAATTCTGTTTTATCTACAGCTTTTTGTAATGCTTCTATCTGCTGGTCACAGATATTAATCCTATTTTGCGCCGTTTGCCATAGTACAAGGGCATCATTTACCTCCTGCCCTGCATTAAGAATGGATTGCTGGAACAATAATTTGTTTCTTTCCTGCTGCGCTTTTGCAATTTTCAGATTGGCTGTATTCATTCCCTTATTAAAGATCGGTTGCACTAAAGAGCCCATTGCAGACAATAATAGATTACCGGGATTTACAATCGCACTACCCATGCTATTTGTCCATCCGGCAGAACCACTTAATGTTATACTCGGATAAAAAGCGGAGCGTGCTATATTGGTCGCATAAAAAGATTGAGCTAGATCAAATTCTGCCTGCCGTACATCCGGACGATTTCCAAGTAGTTGCAAGGGAACACCAATGGCTAACTTATCGGGGAAGTTCTGTTTATCAAGAGTTCCTCTTTCTATATGTTGCGCTTCAATTCCCAATAGAACGGATAAACTGTTTTCCATTTCATTTATGCTCCTCCGAATTTGCAGTATAGCGGACTCTAGAGATAAACGGTTGGCTTTAGCCTGTAAAATAGAGACATCATTAGATTGTCCCGCACGTTTAAGGAGTTCCATTGTTTTTATGCTGTTATCCCAATTATCCAAAGTAGATAAACTGATAGAAAGCTGCCTGTCGAGCATCAATAGGTTATAGTAACTATTGGCGATAGTGGCAATCAACTTTGTTTCTACTGCTTGTTTATATGCCTGGCTACTTTCCATAGCTGCAATGGCTTCTCTTTTTTGATTAGTTAATTTACCGAAAACCTCAATTTCCCAACTTGCAGAAACTCCCAGGGAATATGTTTTAGACGGTTTTGAGCCGTCGAAACTACTGATTGTTCCTTCAGGTGAGAGGTTTGCTGACGGAAGATATGCCAGTTTTGCAGACTTTAATGATGCTTCGGCTTGCTCGATACTTAATCGTGCAATTCGTAAATCGGTATTCTTCTCTAAACCTATCTTGATTAAATTTTGCAGGTAAGAATCGGTAAACAAATCCCTCCACGAAAGATCGGCTAAAGTCGTTGTATCAGATTCTTCATTTGCGCCTCGATAAGCAGAAATGACTGATATATCATCTGGGCGTTCGTATTTGGTATATACCTTACAACTACTAAATGTAGCTACAATTGTAAGTGCAAATATAATTTTCTTCATGTCAGTAATTATTGGTTGTTGTCAGAACTGTGACGGGTAGGCATTATCCTTTCCTGAATATGCTGGAATATGACGAAGAGGAACGGAACTATAAAAAGCAAGGCTATCGTACCGATTAATATGCCACCTATTGTCCCGATTGCCAATGTACGGCTACCGTTAGCTCCGGCTCCTGAAGTAAAGGCCATTGGCAACATCCCGAATATCATAGCCAACGCCGTCATCATAATCGGACGTAGGCGAACAGTCGCAGAATCAAGAGCAGCCTGAACAATCGTGGCTCCCTCCCGTCGTCTTTGTGATGCATATTCTGTAAGCAGAATAGCTGTTTTCGATAGCAATCCGATCAGCATTATCAATCCTGTTTGCATGTAGATATTATTTTCTATTCCGAAAAAGTTGGCAAAAAGAAAGCTACCCATTAACCCGAAGGGAACGGAAAGCATAACAGCTAACGGAATAAACAAGCTTTCAAATAAAGCGCACATAATCATATAGACAAGCAAAATACAGATAATGAAAATAATGATAGTAGAAGATCCGGCGCTTGCTTGCTCCCGACTCATTCCGCTAAATTCAAAACCATACCCATTTGGTAAGCTTTCGGCAGCAACCCGGTTGATTGCTTCGATGGCTTGTCCCGAACTATAACCGGTAGCCGGCATAATGGTCAGCGAAATAGACGAAAACATATTAAATCGAGACAAGGACTCAGGGCCATAAACCTTTGTTAATTTCAGGTATTGACCTATTGGGGACATTTCCCCGGTAGATGTACGGACAAAAATATTATTCAAGGACTCTTTATCCAATCTGTATTCGGGGGCAGCCTGTACCATTACCCGATATAGCTTCGAGAATAGGTTTAGATTGGACGAATAGCTTCCTCCAACATATCCGGATAATGTGCTCAATACTTCAGACGGAGAAATATTGTGTTTTTTGCACAATGCAGCATCAACTTCTACCTTATATTGTGGATATTTTGTTTCAAATGAAGTGTATGCCATAGATATTTCGGGACATTCGGACAAAGCCTTTATAAAGGCCTGCGTATGCTGCTGGAGTTCTTCTACAGTGCTTCCTTTTCGGTCTTGTATACTCATTTCAACACCGTTGCTTGTCCCGTATCCGGAAATTAACGGTTGTGCAAAAACCATGATTTTTGCAGCTTTAATATCTGCCGTTTGTGCATAAATCCGGTTGATAACAGATTTTATATGGTCTTCTTTTTTTGTCCTGTCATCCCAAGGCTTCATGCGGATAAAGAAAATACCACTGGTAGCTCCCTGCCCACTTAACATCCCGTATCCGGTAATTTTTGCGTAATTTTCAATTTGTGGCAAAGTTTTAATACGCTTGTCTATTTCGGTCATAACACGATCTGTCTCAGCCAAGGTACTACCCGGCGAGGTTGCAACATTGACATAGATAGCCCCTGTATCTTCTTCCGGAACAAGACTTGTCTTTGTTGTGTTCAATAGAACAAATAATCCTGAAACAGCAAGGATTATCAATCCAAAAGCCAGTTTTTTTTTCTTAATAAATTTCCTTGCTGCATTCTTATATTTTAATATCAATCCATTGTAAGAAGCTTCAAATGCATTATGAAAACGAGTAGAAAGGCTTTGCTTTCCTTTTCCTGTTTCTAAGTGAGGGGTCATAAATAAGGCGCAAAGCGCAGGGCTCAAAGTCAAGGCATTTACAAGGGAAATACCGACAGCTACAGCCATCGTAAGGCCAAACTGGGTATAAAATGTTCCTGTTGTTCCTCCCATAAAGCAAACGGGAATAAAAACCGACATAAATACAAGGGATGTTGTTATCAAGGCAGAAGAAATTGTATCCATTGCCTTCACCGTTGCTTCATACGAGGATTTATAGCCTTCATCAAATTTGGTTTGTACTGCTTCAACAACAATGATGGCATCATCTACTACCGTACCGATAACTAACACTAATGCAAAAAGAGTCAGTAAGTTTAGGCTGAATCCGGCAATATACATAAATGCAAATGTTCCAACCAACGATACAATGATGGATACGGTAGGAATAAATGTGGATCGCAGACTTTGCAAGAAAACATATACTACAATGATAACAAGTATGATTGCCTCCAATAAAGTATGGATTACGTTATCAATAGAAGCATCCAGAAAATCCTTTGTACTGATTAAATCCACGATTTTAACCCCATGCGGAAGTTGTTCAGATATTTCTGTTAAAGAAGCATCTATATTTTTTATTATTTCATTGGCATTAGATCCGGCTTGTTGATATATGACAGCTGTGGTTCCGGGTTTTCCAGCTACCTCTCCTTTAAATCCATAAGACAAAGCTCCCAACTGAATGGTCGCTACATCTTTCAGATGGAGTATTTGTCCGTTAGACAACGAGCGAATAACCATATTACCAAATTCTTCGGTTGTTTCGTAACGTCCTCTGTATTTTAAAGTATACTGGAATGTATTTTTCGAATTTTCGCCTAATGTTCCGGTGGGGGATTCTATATTCTGTTCACCCAGTACAGATGTAATATCGGAAGGAACTAATCCGTATTGTGCCATAGCTTCCGGTTTAAGCCAGATACGCATGGAATATTCGGATCCCATCATAAAAACATCTCCTACGCCTGAAATACGGGATATCTTCGGTAGAATATTTATTTTCAAGTAATTGTTCAGGAAATTATCGTCATATTTTCCATCTTCACTATACAGAGATATAACTTTCAATGTACTATTAAGCCGTTTGGTGGTAGTAACACCCACTTTTGTGACTTCAGCAGGAAGCAAGCCTTGTGCTGCGGCCACACGGTTTTGCACGTTCACTTGTGCCGTATTAGCATCGCTTCCCTGTTTAAAATAGATGGTAATGGTACCTGTTCCGGTATTGGTAGCTGAGGAAGTCATATAAGTCATATTCTCAACTCCGTTAATTGACTCCTCTAAGGGTGTAATCACACTTTTAAGTATTGTTTCAGCATTAGCTCCCGTATAAGTTGCAGTTACATTGACCGTTGGTGGAGCAATATTAGGAAATTGTTCTATAGGCAACTGAGTTAACCCGATAATACCAACCATTAGAATGAATGCTGAGATAATACAAGACAAAATTGGTCTGTCTATGAACGTTTTTATTTTCATGTTGTCAGATTATTATTTTTCTATTGTTTGAATAGGGGTTCCCTCGCGTAATAATCCGGCTCCTTCTGCAACAATAAGATCCCCTGTCTTTAATCCGGATTCGACAGCGTACTCTGTCCCATTATTAATTTTGAATGGTACAATCTCCGCAGATACAGCTTTCCCTTCAACTACTTTATAGACATAAATCTTATCTTGAATTTCAAATGTTGCAGTTTTAGGTATAATAATGCAATTCTTTTTTTCATAAGGTATTATTAAAGAAGCCGTACCTCCGTTTCGTAAAATATGTTTTGGATTTTCAAATATTGCACGAACACTGACAGCTCCGGTTTGTGGATCGATTGTACCGCTGATGGCATCTATTTTACCATCCACATCATATGCTGTTCCATTATTTAGTACTAATTTGACAGCAGGCATATTTGGAATAATGTCAGTCAAACGTTCCTTACCTTTGCCTAATTCCAAAAGCGAGTTTTCAGTCATAGAAAAATAGACATACATTTCAGCCTCACTTGTGACGGTGACTAATGGATCGGTTATTGATGAATTTACCAAAGCACCAACCTTGTAAGGAATCATGCTTGCAACGCCATCAACAGGGCTTTTAATTACGGTATAAGAAAGGCTATTACGGGCGTTTTTTTCTGTAGCTCTTGCTTGCGCCAAAGCGGCTTTCGCTTCTAACAGACTATTTTGTGCTGTTTTAAGTTCAAATTCAGAAATTACATTTTCGCCAAAGAGTTCGCGCTTGCTGTCTGCTTCCAATTGCGCCGTTGCAACTTTGGCCTGTGCACTCATTACATCTGCTATAGCTGTTTCAAGAGCTGCCTGGTAAGGGACTTGATCTATAACAAATAAAAATTGTCCCTTTTTGACCACTGCACCTTCATTTATATAGATTTTCGTGATAAGGCCACTTACCTGTGGTCGGATTTCCACATTTTGTTTGCCCTGTACCGATGCAGAATAATTCGACGAAATAGTGGCGTTTGATAATGAGACCCGCATGATTTTATAAGTGCCAGTTGCTGACGTATGTGCATTCTTTTTACATGAAAAAAAAACGCAACATACAGCAATTATAATCAATGGCGCATAATTTTTTTTATTTTTGAAAATCATAGTAAATCGTATTTAATGAGATTGTTATTTAGAACAACAGAGGCTCTAAAAAGCCATCTGCTTTGTTCGTTATATTATTAAAAGCATGGATAGGGGACTTCAATAGCCAATGATTCGTAGATATCTTTAATTCCATCTTGTTCCAATTCGGAAGTTAAATATGAAAACAGTATATCTTTTTGAATAGCGTTTTTTTAGATATCTAACTTTATAAATCCACCAACGCTTCCTCCTGATCCTATCTTCATCTTTAAATTATCTATATCAAAAAAGCATAAAATTAGAAGCATTTCCTTCAGCTTTGATTCCAAAGGACAACTTATTAAAAACAGAGGATTGTGCATTTATTTGAGTAAGTCCAACAATCAGCAAACCTACAACTACTATTACGATCTTCTTCATTTTTCATTTTTCTTTATTTTTTAAATTGTTAAGAATATTATTTCTTACTTCTTATGACTTTGTTCAATCTGTCACCAAATGATGATCTTTTTGAACTATATTAAATATGGGGCAAATTTATGGGGGATAATCTACGTGTGAAAGGTTAATAGTTCGAGTATAATGGACGATTGGTCGAATTTATTTTGGAATAAGAATTAATCAACCTATTTTTGCAAGAAAAAGAATCAGATCATGAGAAAAAACATACCTCTTTTCAACTGGCAGATTGACCTTCAGAATTCGATAATTGACAAGATTGATAATGATTTCGTTCTCATGGACAAACCCATCATTAAATCTACATTTGTTTACCCGTTCAAAGTAGACGTAACCACAGCGATCATTTGTCTGAGTGGAATATTGGAAGGTGAAATTGATTTGGAGCCATTTAGAGCTCAACCGTCAACTATGGTCATTATATTATCTGACCAGATTCTGCAATATAAATATATGAGTGAAGACTTTACCGGATTGTTTATTGTAATGTCAAATAAATTCACACAAAGTTTAAATCTTCAGCAAGGCCTTTCCTTATTTCTTAATGTTCATAATAATCCAACGATTCTTTTTAATCAAGAGACATTGGAGGCTATAGTGAGTTGGTATTATATGATGCAAAAAGTAGTAAGGAGTGAAGAGAATCCTTATCGATTAGAAGCCGTGAGAAATATGACTCGTGCTTTTTTCTATGGAGTTGGTTATAAATTTCATAAAATTGCTAAAGAGAAAAGTCAATCAAGACAGAATATTCTTTTCGAAGACTTTTTAACTCTCGTAAAAGAACACAACAAGGAGCAAAGGGGAGTAAAGTTCTATGCCGATAAGCTATGTATTACACCAAAGTACCTATCAACTTTAATTAAAGATCTCACCGGCAGGTCAAGTAATGAATGGATAGATAACTATGTCATATTAGAAGCGAAAGCATTACTTAAATCAACTAATATGACCATTCAACAGATAGCTGATGAACTAAATTTTCCATCCCAATCTTTTTTTGGAAAATATTTTAAACGACTTGTCGGGGTATCTCCGAAAGAGTATAAAAATAGCTAATATCTTAATTGTCTTCAGCCAAAAACATAATACCATATCTTGCAATGTGGGCGAACAACCCAAAGAATACAGTTTAAGATCATCTGATTTTATATAATAAAGAAAAGAAGCAGATTATTCAGATTTTATTTATATATTTGCATTGGATATGGAAATGGCAACAGCGTTGTCGGGCAAAACACTGAAGAAAGCACTATGTTCATTCATTTGCATTATTGTTTAGATACTCTATAAAACATTATAAATAAGGTGATTGTCAAAAGATAAAACGTTCAGGTGGCACCACCTTTAGAGAATGCAAAAAGAAGTAAACTCCTGATTTTCATTGAAGATTGGGAGTTTTTATTTTCCCCCCAATTGCCCCCACATGAACAGAACAACTATCCTTTATAAAAGCCAATGGTAAACAGAGCTATTCCGAGCTCAGTTGTAATTCTTAGAAGAATGCTAAATACGTTTTTCTTTTAGACCTAAATTCTATCAACTATAAAAAAGAAAAATATCATGTCCACTACTCCTTTGAGTGGAGTTCTAAAGACCTTTACCATGCGGCCTGTCATATCAAAAGTTACCCCTCTTACTATTGTTCCTTCTGCGGAATAGTAAGAGGGGTAACTTTTGATATGACTTCCGTTTTGCTTCCTTTAATAACAGCCACAATTGCGCCTTTGCGGCCATGAACTTTTTTGCCGGATAGAATGATGTAATTTCTCCTGAGGTAAGTGGCGTATCATTAGGACTAAAAATTCACTACTTACCCATATTCTTAAAGCTAATTCGCATTTTAAAAAAAACGTTCCGCACGTCCCGGCGATAACAATTCCCATAAAGAAGCAACTGTCCAGCCAGGAGCAAAAATATCGTTATAAAATCCTTTCCCGTTCTTTCCATAATCCCAATTGGTATGCTGCACTACTTCAGGATAATAGCCTACTTTCGCAATCCCACAAAGATTCCCCTCAATCGGCAGCAACTGGCACATGGAACTACTGATGACTTGTGCAAAATCAGCGAAACGTTTCTCATCATACTTCTTCGATAGCCAGTTCAACACATCAGCAAATTCAAAAACAAATACATCAATGTGATTATTCTCTACCGAAACATTGCCCCATCCACGAGTTTTCAATCCTAAATCACCCAGCATTTGCCCCTGAGCAAAGGGAACATCCCATGTATAATACCAAGACAAAGCAAAATAAGCCGCTTTCTTTGCCAATCCTGCATAATGTGCCTGTTCCGTTCCTTTAGTTACCAATGCCAAATAATAGGCTGCAGTAGAGGCATATAGAGAAGCTTCTTTGTCTTCGCAGTTGGCATCCAAGGTAGAAGAAAAGTAATCTGATTTTAATATCAGTTCTCTTTCTAAATAATCAAGAGTACGCTTGGCACTTTTCAAATAACGCTCATCTTTAAAATACTTATATGCCATGACTAAAGGCAGAGTTGCCGATGGCGTACTTCCACCACTTTTATCCACTATCGAAAAATCATCTTTGAACTTACGCGGGAAACTACCGTCTGGATTCTGCAGACAGAGGAACATATCTAGCATTCCCTTTATTCGTTTTTCCCATGCTGCATGCTTGCGGCCTTGCTGCTTTTCGTAATTCAGATAATGTAGCATAGCATAAACTCCTTCCGACTGACGGCGAATGCTATGAATTTGTTCTATAAAATTACGTTTATAATTTACTACCTCATTGAAAAAGCCAACCGAAGAAAAACCATTCTGCAAATAGGTATCAAAGATACTATTGGCATTTGCCGTTAAGTCCGTCCGTTTCTCTTGCTCTCCATACTCCAAAGCATTGAATGCATTCAGTAAAGTACGTCCAACAAAACCAACCTCAGCAACATCTGTATCCTCACAAGTAGCCGTACGCATCTCAACACCGGAATAATAATGAGTCGGAGCATCATCCACATAGCTCCCCACAAAAAAATTACTCAATACCTTTTTTATTTTATCTGGTGTATAGGGTGTATTAACCGATTGCGGTTGATTCGTGTCGTAACAATATTCCCACGTACGTTGTACACATTCGGAAAAATCGGCCGCTTCCCGTTCTGAAATTTCCCAAGTTAAAGAGATACTTTCTCCCTTGCTAAGCAACTGGAATGCCTCAACGGGAGGAGCCAGTATTAACTTGCGGATATAGGTTTTTGGGATCTCTTTATATGGAAAACCAAATGATAACATAGCCATTCCGGATATATTCTCAAAACCAGTGTATCCGATAGACGTTTCTCCAGACAGAATGACTTCGCCTTCTTTGTGAGTCGTCAAAGCTTCTTTATCGAATTTATCTATACGGATGACAGACATCAATTTCTTGTTTTTCGTATCAAAAATAGCAGTGAGCGGTGTACTCAAACGATCTTCACGCACCAACCAGCTATCAGAAGAATGAAACGAAGGTGCTTCTTTGGGAGAACGCAAATTACGACGATACCAGAAACCGGGCATGTAGAACAAACAATTATCATGCTTATATCCGGTCTTTATCCGTTCACCATAATTAAAATAGACATCCTCCAATGCCGTGATGAAAACAGTGACACGTCGTTGTCCCCCCTTCTCTTCAACATTCTGGAAAATAGTCAACGGCATTTTTCCGGAAGAAACCAACTGATATTGAAAATAGTTATCTTTCAACTTCTGTAGGCACAGCGGATATTGCTTTGCATCATTTCCCGGAATTTTCAGAGAGATAGAAGCCGAAACATTTTCCGGCATATAATTTATAGCTCCCACACACACAGTGCCCATTAAAGCCATTACCCCAAACAACAATCTTTTTATTTTCATCTTTATATCTATTTGAATTGATTTATTAGAATACAGGCATCTCAGACTTCAACGAAGGCGAATCCGTATCCACTGACGGCCATCCGTCTTCCCATCCTATTTTATCAAGCATCAACACACGACCTTCAGGGTTCTTTGTGCTAACGGCATGATAAAACATCCATTCTACTCCTGCATTATCCGTTATAATCTCAGAATTATGCCCTGTTCCTACAAAAGCATTATTTTTATGAATCAGAATTTCATGGTGATTATCTAACATCCGATTACCTTTTTTATCGACATAAGGTCCGAACAGATTTTTCGAACGCCCTACAACAGTCGTATAAGTACTCTTTAAGCCCTCACAACAAGTACCGATTGAAGCAAAAAGATAATAGTAACTCTCCTTTTTATAAATATACGTTCCCTCATAAGCAGTCCCGGCTATCTGCTCCGGAGTCTCACCTCTTTTCACAGAGAGCCCGTCTGCCGTCAATTCTATACCATAAATACCACGAAAACTTCCCCAGAAAAGATACTTCTTTCCTCCCTCTTCAATATAAAAGGGATCAATTGAGTTCTGAACATTGATTTCGCTGCTGATAAAAAGTTTACCCTGATCCTGAAACGGCCCTTCGAGTTTATCAGAGACAGCACAGCCAATGCCGCAAGTCCACTCGCCGCCCCAAACCGACATTGCGTAATAAAGTACATATTGGTTCCCAATCTTATTAATATCCGGTGCCCATAACCCACCATTCGGTACAAAATCAGGTCGCGTTTGATCAGTGAAAGCCGTTCCCACAAATTTCCAATTCACTAAATCTTTGGAACGATGAATAGGTAAATTGCGAATATCTTCAGTTGCGTATAAGTAGTAATAACCATCATCTCCTTTGATAACAGAAGGATCTGGAAGACTATAATTCACAACAGGATTCTGGTAATAACCAATATTACTTTCCGGTACTTTACCGGGAGTGTCCTCCGAGCTTGAAGATGAAGAACAGGCAATAAAACATAAAAAGACAAGCACAGATAGTTCTTTTATCATATTCATTTATTTCACTAATTTAGGAATAATATATTCTTTGCTAATTCTCATGCGGTCAATTTTATTGATGTTTTCAAATAAAACATTCCCTATATACATGGCACGAGGATGGATATTATTCTTATCTTTATGAGCGTGATATACAATGCGGATTTTACCCTCTTTATCAGTAAAGATAGCATTGTGCCCTACTCCCACTAACTCACCGGGCTTTTGCAACAACGGATTTTCATCATATTTGGTCCACTCGCTCATTATATTGGTAGCTGTAGCACAACCCACCCCATAGAATGGGCTTTCATAGCTATTTGCAGAATAAGTCATATAATAAATACCATTATGTTTGAGGACAAACGGGCCTTCATTTACGCGTGGCCAAACTTCTTCCCAACTTTGGGAAACATGGATGCAAGGATGCATCGTTTCCTTCTTAATGGTTATCAAATCGTTCTCCAGTTCAGCCACCCATATATTATTCCCATCATTGAAGCGAACAAAAAACAAATAAGGTTTACCGTCATCATCAATGAATAGAGAATTATCGATACTTTTTTCATCGGCAATCATAGGCTCCTGTTTAGCCTGTTTAAAAGGGCCTAAAGGAGAATCGGAAATAGCCACGCAGATATGTTCGTCAGCCGAGTAGTACATATAGAACTTCCCATCAACTTCATACACTTCAGGAGCCCAAAACCAACGGTCGGCCCACACATCATTCTTATCCAATGCCAGACCATACAGTTTCCATGTCTTTAGGTCTCCTGATGTATAGACTTCAATGCCCTCATCCGAATGAGTACCATAAGCATAATAGGTCCCATCATGCAATAAAATGAACGGGTCGCCCAGAGGAACAGGCGTTTCAACTTTATCAACTATAATTTCATCAACATTCTTATATTCAGAACTACAAGACTGGCAAGGTGTCAATAAACCTAATGAAAACAAACAAATATAAATCAAACTCTTTTTCATAAGATAAAAAACTAAGATTATACAAACCGTGATAATTATTTTCCAGTATGATAAAATAACATACCATTATAAACAGGATAGCAATTCTCAGAGCAAAGACCTATTCTGGATGCAGGTAAATTAATGTCCAAGAAACATATTTCTTTACCATCCACAAAGAGATGAAGCATATTGCCACACCTTACCGTACGAAGATTATAAGATTCTTTCAAAAGCTCGTGAATACGAATTTTATAAATATGCTGTTGCAGATCCTCCGGATTTTTATTGATAATTCTAAAACCTTCCATTTTTAGGGGAGTAAAGGACGAACAATTATAGGCCGGATGCTTCGCTATCTCTGTTCTTGTTGTATCTAGCGAATGCCATTCCCCTTTATATAAATACTCTACTCCAAATTTATCAAACATATTATCCACAAATCCAAGCTTATCACCTACTTCATGACGGTTCAGGTAAAGAGCATCCACCCAAGTGGGCGTAGCAAGACGATAGCCTTTTTCTATAAAATCAGTATATTTCACATCCGGATATAATGTCTGCAAACAACTTAGCGAAAAGTCCTTTTTCCAGATTTGCTTCCCTTTGCCGACAAGTGTCACTTCCAACATCCTCTTAATTCCACTAAACGACGCTTTCACGTAATTATTTGCATCAATATAAACCGGATATCCTCCTGCCCACCCGTTGTCGGAAAGGCCGGATATCTGAAAACTATACTCATAATTATCCAACAAATCACCTTTAAAAGCCTCAAACCTATCGGAGAGGACCTTTAATCCATTAACAGTATTTTCGCAGTTACCTTCTTTAACCTCCCACAACGGCATTTTAATACCATAATCATCAAACCCAATAGTATAAACAATTCCATCAAATGAGCTTTCTGGGGTTTGAGCAAAAACGCCAGGTACACCCGGTATCGATGTCGGTATGATTGCTTCAAAGTAAGATTTCCGGGGTGACGGGATACCGTCTAATGAAACCTTCAGACAATCCATATTCCGCTCAATCCGGAAAGTATGGTAAACATCCCAACGAAATCCAAATGGTAAAAGATAAGACTTTTTACTATCATCCGCCCCGATATGAGTACGCAGATACCAGCTATTAGAGCTAGCATCTAATCCAACATAAACATAATTATCATGATCCTTCCACCAGGCAATTACACCTGCTTCACCATTCGTTTTTATTCCCGCCTCAAACAAATAAGCGGTAGCCAATTGTATCTTCTTTAAAACTCCATAAGATTTTTCAATTCCCGTTTTAATCAATTCCCCATTTTTAACTTTCCAGAGAGAATCATCATCCCATTGCCAAGCAGAATTAATAAAACCATCTTTATCAAAAACATCACCGTAAGTAGGTTTAGAAGGTTCCGGATGATAACCAATTGTCCGATGACTTGTTATACCATCTACAGATAATGTTTTATCGAAGAACTGGACACGATTAATGTATTGCCCACGTCGTTCATGATTTTTATTAGCCATATAAATAAGCCACCACTCAAAGCCATTAGGGCCTCTCAAAATATTAGGCTGCCCCGGTGTCATCAAAATATCGTCTGCAAAGGTATCCTTCATATCAAATAAGGAGACATCAAAAAAATTATTTTTGCCTTTATGGGTTTCTACAGCTAACACATTAAAGCCATTACGTAAAACCGCACGCTTTTCCTTATCCAAATTAACTATACAATAATCAGCTCCCTGTTTATTATAAATAGGAACCCCATTCAAATAAATTTTTGTATCCCCATCATGAGCAACACGCAAGGCGAGATTTCCAACTTTCTCATCTGCTACAAACGATTTACGTAACCACAAAGAAGGCGTTGTCCATAAGGTTCCAAAATGACGGGTAGTTGAACCTTTCAACTCTTCAGAAGCAAATCCAGTCGTCCCTCTCTTCCAATCGGAAGCATCATAATCCGCTTTCGTCCAATCGCTCTGGGGTACGCTCTCCCTATAAGCAAACATTGGCTCATACGACTTGTTGTATCGCAATATATCTACATAATTTTCTTCCAGATCCGTCTGATTAGATAAGAGAACCGGATAACTATATTTATTTCCGTTTTGAAAACCTAAAGGAGAATCAGCTTCAGCTACGCCCAATTGATAATTACCCCAAAGAGTAGATGTATGATTTGCATTATACATCATATAATAACAATCTCTATATTTCATTACCCAAGGACCTTCCGCCACTCTATTGTCCATTGTTTCCCAAGTATCTGGTAAGGAAGCAAACAGACAAATTGGTTCCCCTGAAAATTGAGCGGGGTTTTCCATTTTACGAGCCCAAATGGTATTCCCGTCCGTAAAACGAACCATATACATGTATAATTGCCCATCATCATCTTTAAAAACGTTCGGATCAATTCGATTATCCATCCATGTTCTTTTCTCAGGTTCTGTATAAGGGCCTAATATATCTTTACTTTGTGCATGCACGATATGAACAGCATGCTTATCTTTTCCCCAATAATTGACAGACCAATACAAATGAAAGTCTCCGTTCAAATAGAGCATATCATCGGCATGTATCTGGTCATCACCTGCCCCACTTCCTTTAGTCCACCCATTGTCCATCGATACTACATGTACAGGATTTCCCCAATGAACCAAATCATCTGACACATAAAAATTACCATTGGTGGAAACTCCACCAATATAATATTTCCCATTGTAATTTATTACCCCGGCATCAGCAACTCCCGGTAATACCGGATTTTGAATATTCTGCGCAAACAAACAGGAACATCCACCAAGAAGTAATGGCAATAAAAGCTTTTTGCAGATATACATACGTTATATTTTTATAGCAAGTATCCTCTATATTCTCAGACAATGAGTATATAAAGGATACTCTATAATAAATCAATTATCAATACATCGGATTTTGAGTGAGTTGTCCTTCACTATTATCGACTTCTATCTGTGGAATAGGTAAACGTCTGTTCTTGCCAATAATAAAGTTATTGAAATCTTTATCACGACTCTTTAATTCATCAATGCCGGCTTGTGTATCCAGTAGTCCCCATCTTTTTAAATCAGCCCATCTCCAACCTTCAAAACAAAGTTCTAAGGTACGTTCCATTTGAAGGCGTTTCATAAAGGCATCTTTTGAATTCAGACAGTCTTTCCACTGGCTGTCTGCCAATTTAGACAGCCCTGCACGTTCTCTTACCTTATCTATATATGTGGCGGCATCAGCGATATTTCCACCGGTTTCAACAATACATTCCGCATAATTCATCAGAATATCCGCATACCGGATGATACGGAAATTATTACGGGCAAAGTAATCTTCCGTTTCACGATAATAAGAAGTATTGTACTTTCGTATATAACAATCTTCTGGGCTATTCCCCCAATTATTCCATTGAGAATCAGCATCCGCATCTTCTACATTATAATATTTCTTTGATTGATCAGGAAAATTGTTAGAGAATCCATGATATAAAATGCTATTATACAAACGAAGGTCATTCTTACCATCTACTCTCTTTTCTTTCAAAAATTCATCAACTAACCAACGACGGGCTTTCCCATCTCCCCAACCAATGCCACTAGGAGCATAAAACTGGGTACGTTGAAATCCAAAAGCCATACTGGCATCATTGCCCGTACCTCCTTTGTTCTGATCGGAAAATTGAATTTCAAACACACCTTCTTTATTATTCTCATCCAAATCAGTGAAATTATTCGCTCTATTATCTAGCAGCCCGTATAAAGTTCCCTCTTTATCAATAAGCCATTGCAATTGCTCCTTGGCTTCGCTAAATTTATGTTGCTGCATATAAGCCTTTCCCAGTAAAGCTTTAGCAGCACCTTTCGTAGCGCGCCCTAAGCTGACAGCATCCCATGACTCGGGAAGATTCTCTGCAGCAAAAATTAAATCTTTCTCTACTTGTGCCCAGATTTCTTCTTCAGAAGCATCAGACGGAACATAATTGGCGTCTTTCGGTTCCAATGGTAAGGTACCCTTCTCCCACAATAAATTTATCTGAAAATACCATAAAGCACGCAAGAAAGAAGCTTGGCCCAAAATTTGGTTTTTTTGCGTTGTATCCATTTCTATTTCAGGAACATAAGATAATACCTGATTGCAACGGAAAATTCCTACATAAAAATGTTCCCAATGTATATTATTACCTTCATAAAAATTATAGTTTGTATAAAGGAAACGAGTCCAATCCCCCAATTCAATCCACGGTGAAGAACTCCAACCTTCATCTGAAGTCAAATCATATCGAAAGGACAACCAACGCATCCATGTACCTTCTTTATAAAGGGAACTGTAACAAGCATTCACCCCGGCTTCTGCATCAGACGCAGATTTCCAAAAAGTAGGAATAGTTGTTTCATTCGGATTATCTATATTCAATAAATCCCCGCTACATCCGGTGCACAATGACAAAGCACCGACTATTAATAATCCATATATATATTTCATCTTTCTATCTAATTTATGAGTTAAAAAGTCAAATTCAAGCCAAACATAACAGAACGCGTATTAGGGAACGCAAAGCTGTCAGTGCCTCTGTTCCATACATCCGTATTCACAAAGTCGGGATCTAAGCCCGAATATCCGGTAAAGGTAATCAAGTTACTTCCAGTTACGTATAGGCGAAGGTTTTCTATACCCAAATTAGTCAGCCATTCTTCCTTAAAATTATAGCCCAATGAAATGTTCTTCATCCTCAAATAAGAACCATTTTCAAGAAAGCGATCAGAATCCATAGAGTTACGTTGATCACCGTAAATGATACGTGGCGTATTTGAATTCGGATTCACTTGATAAGGTTCTTCACCTTTCTTAAAACGAATGTAGTTGGAATTATCAGAGAATAAACGTCCTTGCCATTTAGTTACATTATAAATTTTATTGCCAAATTGACCATACCACATCATACTAAAATCAAAGTTCTTCCATTCAGCATTAAAAAGCAATGATGTTTGTATTTTAGCCCAAGGATTACCGCAAATTTGACGATCGTCCGAAGTAATGTTACCATTATCATCCGAATCAATATACTTCACGTCTCCTAATTGCGGCCGTTTTCCATTAATTATGATTGGCTGACCGGATGAAGTAACATAACTATCAATCTGTTCCTGAGTTTTGAAGATTCCATCTGTCTTATATAAGTAGAACATAGAGAGCGGTCGCCCAATTTCCGTCTTTGCCTGACCCGAATAATAAACATCTTTCCCATATCCCAAATCAACAACCTTATTACTTATTGTGGTTAGATTCAAACTTGCATTATACTTGAAATCAGAAATCTGATCTTTCCATCCTATAGTCATTTCAAGTCCTTGGTTTCTCAAACTGGCGGCATTAGCTTTAGGTGCCCCTCCTTGATTGCCTGTAGAAATAGCTATAGGCATATCCGTCAGTACATCATGAGTCTTTGATATATAATATTCTGCACTCAGGTTCAAACGTTGTCCCAAGAAGCTAGCATCAAATCCTAAATTCATCGTTTCCTTAGTCTCCCAAATCAAATCTCTATTTACAATCTTCACTTGAGTAGCACCCGGTACTACCGCCCCACCAAAAACAGTCACAACGCTTTGATTGATAGTACCCAAATAGTCCCAATCACCAATAGAGGAATTACCCAGGCGTCCCCAATTTCCCCTGATTTTCAAATCACTAATCCATGGAACATCAAAGAACTTTTCTTTTGAAATTCTCCATGCAGCCGATATTGACGGAAAATCTCCCCAACGATGTTCTTTTACCAAACGAGAAGTACCATCACGACGAAAAGTTGCAGTAAGATAATATTTATCATCATAAATATAATTCGCACGGCCTAAATAGGATATCATAGCATTCTTACTAATAGTATTAGAGTTTTGCTGATCACTCTGCCCTGCACTCAACACGGTGAGATAGTTACCATCAGCCAGCTGTGGAAAGTTCAAACGTCCAGCCCACAAGCCTTCCCATTCATGTTTCTGATAAGTAGTACCGACAACTGCATCCACATGATGTTTG
Organism: uncultured Bacteroides sp.; assembly: GCF_963677715.1. Classification (NCBI taxonomy): domain Bacteria; kingdom Pseudomonadati; phylum Bacteroidota; class Bacteroidia; order Bacteroidales; family Bacteroidaceae; genus Bacteroides; species uncultured Bacteroides sp. The sequence continues at coordinate 2,883,989 of NZ_OY782495.1, read as the reverse complement.
CCGAAATCTTTGTTAAAGTTTAGCGTATGCTCCACCAACATATTATAAGTATTGTCGCGCGCTTTCTGACTTTCCGGGTCACGATGCTCCTGATTCTGTGTCCAATTGCCCTCACCACGGAACCATGAATTTTCATAGAAATAGAGATCAATGCCACCATTAAACTTATAAGAGAGGAATTTAAAAGGTTTAAATTCTAGCCATACAGAACCATTTAATCGATTTTGCCTCATTTCTCTTTTTTCTAAATTTTCACGCGCAATGGGATTTGTGCCAAACGTATTATACTTAGCAGCATCACCATAACCATAACCACCAGGATTGTTTTCATCATAAATAGGAATGGTAGGCATCATACGCAAGAGGTCGTTATATGTATTAGTCTGATTAGGATCCGTATTAGTCAGTGAATAGGCTAAGTTTTGTCCAAAAGAGAAATATCCTTTTTTCCCTTGTGTATTTACACGAAAACTATAACGGTCAAAAGTATTTCCATAAGACACACCATTATTATTATAATAGCCTGCAGAAACAAAGTAACTTCCTGAGTCGCCTCCCCCTGAGAGTGAAACATTATAATCCTGTACTAAAGCCGTTTTCAGCACTGCATCTTGCCAATCCGTATCATAGTCAGAGTGTTGTTGTGTAGTAGTTACAGAAGCAATGCCATCTTTGATTGCTTCCTTATAAGCAATATCATTATATTTAATATATTCTGCTGCATGCATTAAGTCATATTTAGGGCTCCATTCAAAAGTTTCCTTTATGCTTAGCCCAACTTTCATCGGACCTTTAGATCCTTTTTTAGTCGTAACAATAATGACACCGTTTGCAGCACGAGAACCGTATATTGCAGCAGCTGAAGCATCCTTTAAGATCTGAATAGACTCAATATCTGCCGGATTAAAATCCACTCCCGGTGTAGTAATCATACCATCAATAACCCACAATGGAGAATTATCACTTAAAGAGCCTACACCTCGAATCTCAATAGAAGCGTCTTCGCCAGCTCTCCCTGTACTACGTACATTTACCCCAGTAGCCAAACCCTGTAACTGATTGACAATCGTTCCGGCCGTGCTCTTTTTCATCTCTTTAGTATCGATAATAGCAACTGCTCCCGTTAAGTCCGATTTTTTCACAGTTTGATACCCGATTACTACAACTTCATCTAATGTCTTCAAATCATCCTTCATAACAACACGTATAGGACTACCTTTATAAACAACTTCCTGAGGTATCATGCCGATATAGGAAAAAACGAGTACATTACCTGTTTTTCCTGATAATGAAAACTTACCATTCAAGTCGGTAACAACGCCAACAACAGTGCCTTTAACTACTACATTCACCCCTGTTAGTGGCTCATTCCCAGCATCTACGACTGTTCCAGTCACAGTTACGTCCTGAGCGTAAACAGCAGTCGTAAAGACAGCAAAAAATATAAATAATAATTTCTTGATCATTTTTTATAGAATTAGATTTTAAAACTACGCGAAGATTTCACATTCGCTTTTAGTAATTAGAAAGTATGTATTTCACAACATACACACATAAAGACAAAGGTTATTAAGATATTTACGTCATAGGCTTTTTGTTTTTCACAGCATTAAAATTTCGGGTTGAACTCTCTGATACAAATGTAATCTGATACAGAGAAAACAGATACAACAATTTCCCCAATCTATGCAATTATAAATTCAAAAAACATCTCTGAGTATATTCACGAGGCATTTGCTTCTTTAATTCTAATTTGTGAATATCTAATTCTATTTTATGAAATTTACAGGCTACACATCGAACTGATTTTGAAAACATTTAGTAAATAGAACCACTACTGCTATTTTACAAAATTGCTAGGGACTTTTGGTTCACAGCGTATATTTATACTCTTCTTATTAAATAATCAACCACCAAAAAGGAACCATCATCAGCCTCTAAAATCTTTAGGTAAACTGCCAAATTGTTTCAAAAAACATTTGGTGAAATAAGAAGGGGTATTAAAACCCACCATATAGCAAATTTCATTAATCTTACATTCTCCTTCTTTCAATAATTGGGCAGCCCTTTTAAGGCGTTCCAAACGGATATAATCATTCGGCGTCATATCCAATACACCTTTTATCTTCCGGTTAAGACTGGAACGACTCATATTCAATAGACTTGCCATATCATCTAAAGAAAAGTCCGGGTCCTGCATGTTCTCTATTATTACTTCTTTCAAGTTCCTCAGAAAAGCCTCATCGGCCTTTGTCATAGCCATAGTATTGGTTTGTACAAAAGGCGAATGAACGAAAGAGGCACGCAATTTTTCACGATTAGTCAACAAATTGGATACACAAACTTTCAGATACTCTACTGAAAAAGGTTTTTCAATATATGCATCGGCTCCTAACTTAAGCCCTTCGATCTTCGACTGTAAGGTAGTCTTTGCTGTTAATAGAATGATAGGTATATGACTGTAATCCAACTCCGACTTCAAATGATCACAAAGTTCCAACCCATCCATTTCCGGCATAACAATATCCGAAATAATCAAACTAACTGCACGATCTTTCAAAACATCCAACGCTTCCATACCATTACCAGCAGTCAGTACCACATAATCTCCTGATAACTGTTTTGCTACAAACGAAAGCATTTCAAAATTGTCCTCCACAACCAAAAGAGTGTAACGAGATTTTCTTTCGCTGTTATCGTTACCTTCTACATTATATTTTTCTGCTTCAGAATCCATCTCAATGGGCAACGATTCGTTCTCACTTTCTATAATCGCAATCGTATGCTTATGTTTCATTGGAAATGTCAATATAAAACAGTTACATTCCGTAGATTGATCCATGCATAATGACCCTCCGTGAAGTTCCGCAAGAGATCGTGCTAAAGCCAATCCGATGCCAGTTCCAGATACAGATCGTAAGTTGCCCCCTTTATACTGTACAAAAGGTTTAAAAATCTCTTCCCTCATAGTCAATGGGATAAGCTCACCGTCATTATATACTGAAAGCTGCAACAAAGCATCTTCCTGCAATAATTTGACCTTAACATAGGTATCTGCATATTTCACAGCGTTTGCCAATAAATTGCTAATGATTTTAGTCAATCCTTCCTTATCTACCGATGCATGTATATTATCTGGACAATCTACCGTGAGTTCCAGCCCTTTCTGGCGCATCAACGAGGTAAACCGCATATACGTTTTCTGTAAGATAACCGAGACATTACATTCAACAAAATTCAGTTGAAATTCCTTCGTCTCCGTTTTTCGGAAATCCAGTAACTGGTTCACCAAATCAAGAAGCCGAGTGGTATTCAAATCCATCATTTCTAAATCATCCCTTATTTCACCAGCTACATGCTTCGAAGACAACACATTTTCTAACGGACTTTTTATTAAAGTAAGAGGAGTGCGTATTTCGTGCGCCACATTCGTGAAGAAATCAATCTTTGCAGCATACAATTCTCTCTCCTTCTCCCGCTCGAATATATCCATAGCCCGCTGGTGCTTACGTAACGTTTTTTCTCTGAAATAATAGATTATGCCAGCAATGGAGAACAGAAAGATTACGGCATAAATGCTATATGCTAAAGGCGACAGATAGAATGGCGGATGTATGCGAATCTTAAGAATACGCTCGTTCCCATTCCATTTTCCATCACTATTTGAACCTTTTAAGCGAAAAGTATAAGTGCCATAGGCTAAATTGGAATAGCTTATCAGTGCACTTTTATCGATAGAGTGCCATTCACGATCAAAGCCTTCTAATTTATAAACTAACTGATTCATTTCGGGTGCTTGATAGCTTAAAGCCGCCGCATGAAACGAAAATGAATTCTGGTCGGCATCCAAAATTATTTCATCCGAATAAGTAATACTTTTCTTTAAAGGAGAATATTGAGAAGCCACGGAAAGCCTCTTATTAAACAAGAAGAAATCGGTGAGAACAACCGGAGGTATGAAAGAATTCTCAATAAACGTTTCCGGATCAAATACAATAAAACCATTTATACTACCGAAATAGATACGCCCCTTCTTGTCACGATATCCCGACTGGTAGTTGAATTGATTACTGAGTAGACCATTTGCCGTAGTGTATACATGTTTACCATTCGTTTCCGGATTGAAACAGACTAAACCATTACCGGTCGTAATCCACAAATTACCTCGATTATCTTCCACCATCTTATAAACGATATTACTTGGAAATCCTTTCGAGGTGTCATATCGTGAAAAACTTTCGGTTTCAGGATTGTACCGGCAAAAACCCGCACCTTGTGTCATAAACCACAAGCGTTTTCTACTATCTTCATAAATGCTGATAACTTTATTGTAAGGAAGAGAAGTAGAATCATTCTCTTGTGAAATAAAATTTTTCCAGTGCCGTGTATGTACATCATAACGAAAAACGCCATTGGAATAGGTCGCCAACCATAAATTACCATTGAAATCTTCCAATATGTTATAAACAAAGACATTGGTCAGTTGAGGAATGCGGGTAAAATCATCCGTGCGGCGGTTATATCGTAGCAAGCCGGAAGTCGTTCCTATCCACAAATCACCTGTAGTTGTTTTGCAGATGGAAAAAGCATCATTTGCATTCATAGAGTTAGTTGCCTCTCCCTTCTGGTAATGCTTCACCTGCTTAGTACGCAAATTAATGCGATTTAATCCGCCAGAAAAAGTGCCTACCCACAAATCATTCCCGTCTAAACACAAACCATGAATATTTTTATAAATAGCCGGGTGCTCAAACGGTTTAATTTCACCTGATATAGGATCAAAATGAAACAAACCTTTATCTTCCGTACCAATCCATAAAGTACCGTCATTGCTCTCACAAAACTCGCGTACACGGCGACCAAAGTTCTTTATATCGTCCCTCGGATAAAACTTTTCAAAATAGGTCCATTGTTTCGGATAATAGTTTACACCTCCAAAATAAGAACCTATCCACATCCCCTCCTCCTTGTCACAACATAATGAATAAATAGCGTTATCCGATAAGGCATAAGAATCCTCTTGATAAGGAACAGAAAGATGGGTAACCTTATTTTTTATCAAATCATAAATATATAATCCAGATTCCGTTCCTGCCCATAATTCCTGATCCGACTTAAACTGTAAAGTGCGCACATAAGCGCCCAACAAGCGACGGGTATTACAAGTGGTGAGATTAACCTCTGTCAACCCGTTTGAAGACCCAATATAAATGCAGTTATGAGGTCCGTTTACTTGCGTATTAATAATGTCATTCTTAAAGACCTCTTTGCCTTCATTATTTCTAAAAGGGATTAACGCCGTTTTGAAATCAATATCCGTATGATACAGATTATCTGCATACAAGCTTAGCCAACAAGTATTTCCTTCAAACCAGAAACGAGTTACGTTTGATAAGTCTTTTCTACGTAAGTAATTCCATAAACAGTTTTGGCGACGATCGTAATGAAACAATCCTTCATTATCCGCTGAAATCCAAATATCACCATTTCCATCGCTCTGTATCATAGTTACAGCACGCTTTATAGAATTGCCGGTATTACTAATTTTGTTGAATTTGGAAAAGTTTTCAAGAATTGGATTATAAACATATACGCCGGCATCAGTGCCTATCCAAATATTCCCTTCTTGATCTTCGTGAAGTGCCGTTATGAAGTTATTCCCCAAACCCGATTCTTCTCTTTTAAAAATGCGAAAAGACAAACCGTCGAAGCGGTTTAGACCATCTTTCGTTCCAAACCACATGAAGCCCTGTCTGTCTTGCAAAATTGCATTAACCGTATTTTGGGAGAGTCCGTTCCTTATATCCAACGTTTTTAAATAATAATGAACTACATCCTGAGAATAAAACGGCAATGCAGACAGGCCAAATAAACAACAAAAGAATAATCTAATAACAATTTGCTTCATAACAATACACTTAAGGCTAATTATAATAATGCAAAAATAAGAATTAGAACAATAAACCTATCGTGAACTAATGATTCAAAGCATTACAAATACGCGTATTCACTTCATTTACCCTCTTTTCATCGAGCTTAATCACCTTGCGATCATAAGTCATCAAACCATTCACTTCCACTTCCACATCCGTAGTCTGGGTGTAAACAGCTGCCGAGAATCCTTTATCTATCAAGTGGTATAGCATATCGGCATATTTCACATATTCATCCGTGGCCTCTTTAGAAGTATTGAATTGGACATATCCCCAATTACGATTCGGGTCCCAAAGATGATCTTTTAATGCCAATCCAATGCCGCCATATTCGCCCAAAACAGTAGCCCGCTGTGCATCGTACAAAAACATGTTTGGTTCCGGATAATGATGCAAATCAAGCATATCTCCACATGCATAATGATTGCCACCACTCGCCGGGTTCACTAAACGAGTAGGATCATGTTGTTTTGTCCATTCTGCTATTTCAGGAGTTTTGAATTGTCCCCATGCCTCATTAAACGGTATCCATGTCCCTATACACGGATAAGAGTATAAACAATCCATAATTTCTTTCCACTCTTTACGGTAACAAGCTTCAGATACTACCGAGCGCTTCATTTCGGTACCTTCAAAATATTTACGAGGTTGCCATTCCGGACTGTGATCTCCACTTGGCATATCTTGCCACACAATAATTCCGATTTTGTCACAGTAAGTATACCAACGAGCAGGTTCTACCTTGATATGCTTGCGAATCATGTTAAAGCCAAAATCCTTGGTTTTTTGAATATCATATCGCAACGCCTCATCTGTAGGGGCGGTATATAAGCCATCCGGCCACCAGCCCTGGTCGAGTGGCCCAAATTGAAACAATGCCTTATTATTCAACTCCAAGCGAACAATTCCCGCAGTATCTCTCTTAGTAGAATACTTTCGCATAGCTGCATAGCTGTCTATTTTATCAACGATCTTGCTTCCATTTTTCAGTACCACTTTCAAAGTGTATAAAAAGGGTGATTGTGGGCTCCACAATTTGGCGTTTTCAGGCATCATCACATCCACAGTCTCACCATTAATGCTTTTACCCGCAGCTATCAATTGGTTGCCATCATAAACATTGACCTCTATCAAGGCCGAATTGGATTTTTCATTCAATTCAGCTTCTATAGAAATGAGATGGTTATCAATATCAGGCGTAATGCGAAGATTTTTAATATACTTCTCTGCAACAGGCTCCAACCAGACCGTTTGCCAAATACCTGTAACAGGAGTATACCAAATACCTTCGGGCTTACTCACTTGCTTACCGCGTGGCTGAGATCCTTTATCAGTAGGGTCCCAAACTTTGACAACCAGTTCGTTTTCTCCTTTAGTGGATAAAGTTGGGGTAATATCAAAAGAAAAAGGAGTAAATCCTCCCGTATGAGAGCCCACTTTTATTCCATTCACCCATACATCCGTCTTCCAATCAACAGCCCCAAAATGTAACAGAACTTTCTTACTCTTCCAACTTGAGGGGACTTCAAACTTTCGGTTATAGACCAATTCATGATTCTCATCCATTCTTTTTCCTACACCTGACAAAGAAGATTCTATGGCAAACGGCACGAGAATTTGTCCATCAAAGATTTCCGGAATAGCATTTCCTTTATCAATAATAGCATAATTCCACAAGCCATTTAGATTCTCCCAATCGCTACGTTCCATAATAGGGCGCGGATATTCTGGCAAAACATCGGATGGATTTACTTGAGCACTCCACTTTGTTTTAATTCTTTCACCGACAGGTTGCCACTGTGCCATACTGTTTGCCACAGGCAATATCAATAAGGATAATAAAAGAAGTCCTTTTCTCATAATATTAAATTAAAGCATTTCGAATGATGACAAAAATAGGAATATTCTCAAAAGAGAAATAGAATTATAAGGTCAATATATGCAAATTATCCACCAAAAGCGTTTCCACACGAATCATTTCTTTGCATAAAAAGGCAATCTATCCCAGTTGGATAGCTTTTTCCATAAAAGCAAAAATAAACACTTTGTACTTAGACTCCAGATTGAGCTAATATTAATCAAAAGAGAACGAACTGACATTCATTTTGCAAAAAGAGGCCGATAATCTGTTGATTATCGGCCTCTTTTAATTTTCTTATATCAAATGCTATTTATAAGATTGCTTGTATATTGAAAGTATTTCTTCATCACTCAACGGATGAGGATCGAAAGAAAATAATCCCCCCATCGTTGCTCTGGCATTTTGCACAAACTTGACCAAATCACCTTCAATGATTCCATATTCAGACAACTTTATATTATCAACCTTACAGGCTTTCTGCATAGTGGCCAAAGCTGTAATAAAATCGGCAGGATCAGTACTCTTCTTTCCGGTCATGACTTCTGCCATCTCAATAAAAAGTTCGGGAACATCTTTCATAAAAGCAGCAAAGTATGCAAGCGAAAGGGATATTAAACCCGCTCCATGGGGTAGTGCGGGGTAAAATGCACTCATCGCATGCTCCAATGAATGCTCTGAAGTACAACTGGAAGTAGACTCAACCATACCTGCCAGGGTACTGGCCAAAGCTACATTTGTACGGGCTTCCATATCGTTACCGTCGGCCACAGCTGCGGGTAAGAATTTATAGAGTAACTCTATACTTTTCAACGAATAAAGACGGCTGGTAGGATTAGCTATATTTGCCATAAAACCTTCGGAAGCATGAAAGAAAGCATCAAAGCCCTGATAAGCAGTAAGATGAGCAGGGACAGAGACCATCAGTTCAGGGTCAACAATAGAAAAGACAGGGAAAGTATGTTCGTTGCCATAACCAATTTTCTCGTTGTTATTTGTAATGACCGTCCATGGGTCCATTTCAGTTCCCGTACCCGCTGTAGTAGGAATAGCAATAACAGGAAGTGCTCTTTTTATAGATTTTCCCTTGCCGGTACCTCCGGATATATAATCCCAATAATCGCCTTCATTGCAAGCCATCACGGCAATAGATTTCGCAGAGTCAATGGAGCTTCCTCCACCAAGGCCTATTACAAAGTCACATCCTTCTTTCCGGCAAATCTCGGCAGCCTCCATTACATGAGTTTTGATGGGGTTAGGCAGAATCTTATCGTACACCACAGATTCCGCACCATTCTTAGCCACAGCATTTACCACCGTTTCTAAATAGCCGTATTTACGCATTGAAGTTCCTGCAGAAATGACAATCAAGGCTTTCTTGCCCGGCAGTGGAGTGGTTGCCAGATTACTAATACTGCCACAACCAAAAAACAACTTAGTAGGAATAAAATGATTAAAGTTTTGCATAACAAAATATATTTTAATATTGAATTGTACAAAAGTAGCTATATCCCCACACTTTCATTTTTCTATAAGGTCATTTTACACTTTTCTTAAACGTCCACTTTATTATCCTACATTAGAGGGAGTGCAGCCATATTCTTTTTTAAAGGCAGTAGAAAAATGAGATAGGTTTTTAAACCCGACCTCCAGATAAACATCGGATGGTTTATACTTCCGCTCGGAGAGCAAAGCATATGCCTCTTCTAACCTGCGCTTAATGAGCCACCTACTGGGAGTCTCATTAAAAAGCACAGCAAAGTCCCGCTTAAACGAAGTCAGGCTTCTACCTGTATAGTGTGCAAATGCCTCAACAGAAAGATCACATTTGTAGTTTCTGTTCATAAAATCTTCCAGATCAATTTTCCATGGCTCGGTGAAGTCAAACAATACACATCCCAGTTCAGGCTTAATTTGCAGCAGGGCAAACACGGCTTCCTCCAACTTTGCATCCATCAACTCTTTAGACGGGTATTGCTGCGTGCTGAAGTACTGTTCTAAAGACAGAAACAGACCATTCAGAAACGGATGATTAGGCAAAATAATGTGCGAGGTATTAGATATGGAAGAGTTATTTAACATCGGAATCATCAAGTGCTGATCTGCTATGAGCGATTTCAGAAAAGGAGTTCTCAATTGCAGAAAAAGCCCCTTGAAACTTTCACCATTTTTACTTGGCTGTTTCGTCTTCCGTATCAGATGATTACGCTTTATAAAGACCGAATCTCCTTTCTTAAACACGGTTCGTTTATCTTTCGATTGCAATATCATTTCACCCGAACAAATATAAACCAACATGTGGTCGGTTACCATATCTTCACACAACTTGTCATTATCAACACAACAACAATAGAAAGTATCCATGTAATTATAAACAATAATATCCGAATTCATATTGACAGAGCTATTAATTAAAACCTATAGCAAAAGTATAACTTTATTTGTTTTCTCAAAAATGCACCACCTGTTTTTCTTATCTTTGTATCATTAATTAACAAACTAGCATTGCAAAACAATGAAAAAAGAACAGGCTGCTTGCTGTATTTATTAAAATAGCCGACAGGCAATGTTAATTACATTAATAGAAACACGAATAAAGCTCCTTACGGACTAAACATTGTTAAATACAAAGCAAAAAAGAGCGCAAAATAATAATCTTAAATAAAAACAAAGTTACTTTGCAAAGTAAACTTTGTATATAAGATAATAAACATGCCTCATTATGGAAATAGATGATACTGAATTGGCCTCAAAGCTGTACACGTCAATCTCCCGTTTAGGGAAAATGGTAAAACGGGAAGTGAAACATGACAAGTTGCTTTCTATAACCGAACGTTCCACTTTATCCCTGCTCTATAAGCAATCGGGGATGCTACCCTCTGAGTTGGCGGCTATAGAGATAGTTACCGGACAGTCGATGTCGCAAATCATCAATAAACTTTGCAAAAACGGGTTAACAAGGAGAAAACCATCAAAAGAAGATAAAAGAAAGGTACTGGTAGAAATCACTTCTAAAGGGAGAGAATTCATAGAGCTAAAAAGAAGCAGGGCCAACGAATGGTTAGCAAAAATCATATCAGAGAAAATCTCCGAATCCGAAAAAGAAACGCTCATTAGTGTTGTTAATATATTGACAAAGATCACCGATTAAACATAAATTAAAAGATGAAAATTACTACCTTCAATTCTTTTAAAAGCCGTAACTACAGACTCTATTTTTCAGGACAATCAGTTTCATTAATCGGAACATGGATGCAACGCACCGCCGTTTATTGGTTAGTATTCGATCAAACTCATTCTAATTTTATGCTGGGGCTGGTAGTCTTCGCCACACAATTTCCTTCTTTCTTGTTTTCGCCGCTGGGAGGCGTGATATCCGATCGCTACAATCGCTATCGGGTTACGCTGGCTACGCAAACTTGCTCCATGATACAAGCGGCTATTCTCTCCATTGTAGTACTATTTACCCATTATTCTATCTGGGAGATCTTTCTTCTTAGCGTGGTGATGGGAGTAGTAAATGCGTTCGATTTACCCGCGCGGCAGTCATTGGTAAACGAGGTAGTGGATGACGAAAGGAATCTGCAGAATGCCATAGCGCTAAACTCGTCGATGGGAAAGCTTGCCTGGCTGATAGGGCCTGCCATATCGGGCATTATATTAGAGAAACTGGGTGCAGGCACGTGTTTCCTTATCAATGCTTTTAGCTATCTTGCCGTAATTACGTCCCTACTCCTGATGAGAATCACACCGTATGTGCCACAGCCGCATACTAAAAAGATCATGAAAGAGTTCAAAGAAGGATTTAACTACCTAAAGAACACCCCTTCCCTGGGCAAAATCGTAATTATGCTGGCATGCGTCAGCTTATTGGTACTTCCATTTAACACCCTCTTACCCGTATATGCCAAAGTGATCTTTCACGGAACAGCCTCGACCTATGGTTATCTGAACAGCGCCATAGGCCTCGGGGCATTGGTCGGAGCCATTCTGCTGGCCTCGCTAAAGCCGGGTGCCAATCTGAAAAAGCTCTTATTCATCAACCTGGTGATATTAAGTATCGCATTACTTATTTTTTCTCACATCACTAACTTTTCTATCGCGCTATGCACAGCCTCATTGGCTGGTTTTGCCATGATGTCTCAAACAACCATCTGCAACACAATTATACAAACCGAAGCATCTATTGAGATGAGAGGAAGAGCTCTCAGCTTCTTTGCCATGGCATTTTTCGGCATGCAGCCGCTGGGTGGGTTGCTCACCGGCACCATATCTCAATACATCGGCGCTCCGTACACTATCCTGGCACAAAGCATTGCGGCCATTATCATTGCTGCTTTATTCTTCTCTTTTTTGTTCAGCAAAAAGAAAAAAGGAAAGCATGCTCTAGATGAAGAAAACCTACAAACGCAACTAAGTAACAATTAAAAACAAATAGAAAAAAAATGGAAACAATTCAGTGGTATCATTTCATCGCCGCATTCTTTGCGGGTGTTTTTTTGGCCAATGCCGTTCCTCACTTTGTGCACGGAATCTCAGGAGATAAATTTCCCACCCCATTCGCTAAGCCCCACGGCAAAGGCCTTTCCTCTCCAAAGATCAACGCAATATGGGCGCTCGTCAATCTAATAATCGGCTACTTCTTATATCAGGCCGGGCACCTTTCGACCAACAGCAAACCAATAGTATTGACTTTTTTCATCGGAGTAGCAGCTATAAGCCTCTGGTCAGCCAATACTTTTTCGAAGAAAGATAAAGAATGATACTTTGACATAAAAAGCAATCAAAAGACACGATATCAGCTTAAATCACGAACGAAAGTTAAAGATTACATTATAAGCCTATAGCCTGATGACGCAATGGCAACAAACTCATTCACCCGATTGTTATACTGCAGACGAAAAGGTGAAGAGCCTCTTGTCCTTACAGACTATCAATAATTTAAATAAGAAATATGTCTACAACAATTGAGAACCTAAAATGGCGTTATGCCACCAAGAAGTATGACACTTCTAAAAAAATAACAAAGGAGCATTTACAAATATTGAAAGATACCATCAGCCTTACGCCCACCTCTTTCGGCTTACAACCTTTCAAGGTATTATTTATAGAGAACCCTGAAATACGTAAGCAGCTTCATGCAGTAAGCTGGGGACAATCTCCCGTGGTAGATGCATCGTATCTTGTTGTGTTTGCCAACTACAACGACATTGATGCAAATTATATAGATGCCTATCTAAAGAATATAGAAACTACTCGTGGAGTAAGTCAGGAAGCTTTGGCTCCACTTAAAAGCAAAATAGATTCTTCTATAGAAACATTCGGCGACTATCTGCCCGTGTGGACTTCCAAACAAACGTACATCGCCTTAGGCATTTTACTTAACGCGGCGGCCGAATTGCACATAGATGCCACTCCAATGGAAGGTTTCGATAAAGAACAGTATAATCGGATATTGGGTTTGACCGAAAAAGGCCTGAGCGCATCCGTTATAGCTGCCATCGGTTATCGTCACGCAGAAGATCATCACCAACACTTTGTCAAGGTGAGAAAACCCGAAACCGAAATGTTTGAAACCATTTGATAAAAAAACAAACTGAATCCCATCCGGCAACCTTTCTTTTTCTATTGAATGGTTTCCAGATGGGATTGTTTTTTAAGATGATATGCGCTCTAATCCAGGTATTCCTTCTTACACATATCAACGCAAAGAACAAATACAGACAACAGTAGCGGCCCGAAAATAATTCCTAAGAAACCAAATAGCGAAAGCCCTATAAGGACCCCAAACACGGTGATCAAAGGATGTGTATTCGCCATCCTCTTCTGCAGCATAAAGCGTATGAGATTATCCACATTCGTGACGATAATAATAGCATACGCTATCAGCCCGATAGCCTGTGCCCAATCGCCCAACAAAGCCAAATAAACAGACAGTGGAAGCCATACCAGCGCAGTTCCTACCATAGGAATAACCGTAGTAAAGCAGGTTATAGCTCCAAAAAAGAATGGATTGGGAACTCCAAAAATGAGATAACCAACGGTTGCTACACCTCCTTGTATCAAGGCCAACAACGGAATACCCAAAGCGTTCGACTTCACAATCAGGTTAATCTTTTTCAGAACATACTGCTTATTTCCATCACTAAATGGTAATAAACTATACGTGTATTTTTCCATCTTATCGCCGCCAATCAACATAAAGAAAAGAACAAAAACCAAGATAAACAGATTCATCCCGAAGCTACCTAAACTAGCCATAAAGATTTGACCTACTTTAGGCAGGAAATTAATTATAGATGTCAAGTTGTCCTTAACAAGCAAATCATAACCGGTTTTTTGTTGAACCAAATCAGCTACATGCTCAAGAGAGCTAACCAATGCCGCCTGATCAAGATTTATACCTTGCAGCTTAGTTAAAAGTAGCCATACAAACAAAGACAGTGGTATCAGAAAACATAGAATAGATTCTAATAAGAGAATCACCGCTGCCAAGCTGCGCTTCATCCGTTTCTTTTCAGTGAGATACATCATCTGCTTTCTTACCACAACATAAATGGTAAAAGCTCCCAGTGTGCCACTCAGGTATGGTGCAAACTCGAAAAACAAAAGTGCTCCCAGAGACAGTACAATAATAATCAATGAATATTTCCAATAGCGTTCTTTTCCAGTCATAAGGTTTCTTTTTTATGTATGACCATTGTTTCAGAATATCCGCAATTTGATAGATCAGCAAAAGATTCAGATCAATGAACCTCTTTATATCCTGCAGAGTGCTAAATACAGTGTCAAACTATACGCAAATATAAAGTTTTTTTGTTTCGTAATGCCCATGCGTACGTTTATTTAAGTCACTGCACCATATATATTAAGTAATTTGTATGGTACATTAACTCTGTGTCACGGCTTTCTTTTATCGTTTCCCGGCCGTGGTCTGTCGGGTCTCCACGTGGAGTCTCGCGGGTCCCCGCACGGAGACTGTAGAGTCTCCACGTGGGGAACGAGGAATTTAAGCCGTCAGATGTGGTTAAAACACATACAATCTACAGATAATAGTACTTAACCAAGCAATACTTGAACGGGCTCGTCCCGAAAACGAAACAGGCCCTGACTTCAGGTATTGTAGCGAAAAGCAGGAGAGAAAAGGGGTAAAAAGCGTGATAGATGAGGCAAAAGTGATAGTAAAACACCTGAAAGCGTGATAGACATTTTTTACTATCACACGCTATAAACACCTACAGGAAGCCGTCACAGAAGTTTTTGTGATAGATGTGATAGTAAAACATGTTTTTTTATCAGTGAAGGCTGAAACTGAATTCAACCATTTATTAGTATCCCGAACCAAACTTACTTTAGAGCTTTGTAATAGATGATTATACGACCTGTTAATTTAGCTATCTGACTAATTATTCCTACTTTTGCAATCGGAATCATTGTTCATTAAACCTGAAATTATGCGCTACAAACTATCTGCTCCTTCACATCCGAAAGCTTCCATACAGCTTCCGGCATCGAAAAGCATCAGCAACCGGGCTCTTATTATTCATGCGTTGGCAAAAGGCGCCATCGTACCGACCAACTTGTCGGATTGCGACGATACGCAGGTAATGATTAAGGCGCTGAGGGAAAACAATGAAATGATAGATATCATGGCTGCAGGTACTGCTATGCGATTCTTAACGGCTTACTTGAGTGTGGTGCCGGGTAAACGTACCATCACGGGCACGGCACGCATGCAGCAACGTCCTATTCTTCTATTGGTCAATGCTCTTCGAGAATTGGGTGCACAGATTGAGTATGCGGGCAACGAGGGGTATCCCCCGCTTCGCATCACGGGCTGTGAACTGTCGGGCAACGAAATTACGCTGAAAGGGAATGTAAGTTCGCAATACATCTCGGCCTTACTGATGATTGGCCCCGCCTTGAAACAGGGACTTGCCGTTCATCTCACAGGTGATGTTATTTCGCGCCCGTACATCAACCTTACGTTGCAACTGATGAAAGACTTTGGAGCTTCGGCCTGCTGGAGTTCGGAGTGTAGCATCCGTGTAGAACCTCAGCTTTACAAGGATGTGCCGTTTACGGTGGAAAGTGATTGGAGCGGAGCTTCGTACTGGTATCAGATAGTGGCTCTTTCGCCTACTGCTGAGATTGAATTAAAGGGACTTTTCCGTAATAGTTATCAGGGAGACAGCCGGGGTGCAGAGGTCTTTGCAAAGTTGGGCGTGGAAACGGTATTTACCGATAAGGGTGTAAAATTGCACAAAACAGAGCCGAAACAGGGAAGGTTAGAGGAAGATTTTATCGATATTCCTGATCTGGCGCAAACATTTGTGGTAACTTGCGCACTGCTCAACATTCCGTTTCGCTTCACGGGCTTGCAGAGTCTGAAAATAAAAGAGACCGACCGCATGGCAGCACTTATTGCCGAAATGGGCAAGTTGGGCTATGTACTACGAGATGAAGGTAATTCCGTTTTAATATGGAACGGCGAACGCTGCCAACCGCAAGAAATGCCCGTGATCAAGACTTATGAAGATCACCGCATGGCGATGGCTTTTGCTCCGGCAGCAATTTGTTTTCCGCAAATGCGCATTGACGAACCGGGTGTAGTTACAAAGTCGTACCCCGGATATTGGGACGATTTACGTTCCGCCGGATTCTTTATAGAACAGGAAGACTGATTACCCGAATAATTCCAGCCGCCCGCCTAAAAATTGTTTTAATGCACGTGTTTAAGCAGGTAGCTGCCCTACAAATGCTTAACGAACGAACACCACCGTACAAAGAAAGAAATATCGTTTTATTCTCTCGCCAAAAACACCTCGACTCCTGCCGAATCAATATCGGCACCCATAGGCGGATTCCGTTTAGAGAGCCTGAGCCTTACTTCTTCAATCAACGGAAAATCATGCAATAAGCGCTTGGTAATGCGTCCGCAAACATGTTCAAGCAGCTTAGACGGAACAGCCATTTCCTGCTTCAGCACTCCGTATATATCGGCATAGCTCACCGTATCGGCCACATCGTCTGTTTCCATTGATTGCAAGAAATTGCCTTTTACTGTAAGGTCTATGATAAAAGTATTGCCCACCGTTGTTTCTTGTGGCGCTACACCATGATAAGCGTAGAAGATGACGTTCCGGAGAAAAATAGTCGTTGTTGTTTTCATTGCATATCCTCTTTATAATACAAATGCAAATATAGATATTATTTATGCTAACAATCTCTATATTTGCATTGATGGAAGCGCCCGACTGTTTTTATAGCGCTATTTCTCGGGATTCCTCCCCGTTTTGGCAATCAATTCTTTTATTTTTTCATTTAGGCTGTCTGCTTTCATGAGCTGCTCTAAAGTGAGGTGCATGCGGTAGCGCCAATAATTCTTCGGATTAGCCGGAACATTGATGCGCTCTTCTTCTACATTAGGGTTTCTCCAGCGTTCATCTATAGATAACCAATCTTGCAGAGAGAGAATGCAAAGCAGGGAATTACTGTACAGGTGATTACGCACTACTTCTTCGCAAAGCTCGGGCGTGGCCACTGCAGGAGCAGTTCCATAATGCCCCATAATGTGGTTGTAGTATCGTTGCGTTTGCTGATAATCTTCTTGCCACCAACCACGCAGGGTAGACATATCGTGTGTAGAGATAGTGCACACCGAGCGATACGGATAATTACTTAGATGACCAAATTCGTCGGCCGGGTTCTTAGGCATTCGTTGTATCTCCAGACTGAGGATCCGCAAATCATTCATCACCCAAGCCACACAATCGGGTATCATACCAAGATCTTCACCACAAACCAGCATTCGTGTAGATTGAGTAAGTTGGGGTAGTTTCTTCATCGCTTGCTGACGCCAGAACTCATTGTGCCTGTAATAATAATATTGATCGTACAAACGGTTGAATGCTGCTTTTTCCCAATCGGTAAGTGCTCTGTAGATAAAGTCGTGCTGCACCCCAATGCGTGGGTGATATTTATCGGGTTCCTTTTGATCGGCCACAAACAACACATCGCTGATAAGAGCATATAACCCATCGCGTATCCATAGACTGTCCGAATCCGTTTTTTGGGCGAAATAAGTTTCTACTTTTCTTTGCGTATCGAACTCGGCCCGCATGCGGTACACTTCCCACGTATCGGTAGCCTCAATAAAATTCTGTTTCACAAAATCAGTATGAGGGCCAAATAACTGACTCAAAAAGTACTCATGGATGTAAGGCTTCAGATAAAGTTCCGAACGAAAAGGTAACCCATAGCTTTCTATCTCTTCACGACTCATAGGCAGAGCCGGCACAAACTGTCCCAATAATCCGTGCACGGCGTGCATCGGTATTTCCCAAATACGAAAGAAACCGAGAATATGGTCAATACGATAAGCGTCGAAGTATTCAGACATCTTATAAAACCGCTTCATCCACCATTTATAACCGTCTTTTTCCATCACTTCCCAGTTATACGTAGGAAATCCCCAGTTCTGACCATTGACCGAGAAATCATCGGGAGGAGCTCCCGCCTGCCCGTTAAGATTGAAATAATAAGGTTCGGTCCATGCCTCCACACTGTTGCGACTAATGCCGATAGGAATATCTCCTTTAAGAACAACTCCGTGAGCACGGGCATAAGTAGTAGCTTCCAAAAGTTGTAGGTGCAGGTAGTACTGAAGGTAATAATAGATGGCAATATGCAGATAATCGGCTGCATGCGGCCGGCACATTTTTTCAATTTCGCTTTCACTAAATTCGGAACATTTTGGCCATTGCCGAAAATCAGGCGTTTTATAGGCATCGCGCAGATAACTAAAGACGGCGTAAGGTTTCAGCCATTCCTTATTTTCTTCAAAAAAGAGATTGAATGCATTCGAAGCCAATACTTTGTCTCCTTCTTGCTTAAATAGCAGACGAAAATATTCCCATTTCAACCGATTCACAGCTTCGTAATCAACAGTAGGTAAGGCATTCAGTTCCTTTTGCTTCACTGCAAACCGGGCGGAGTCTTCTGCATTCTCTAACTTGCCCATGCTACTCAAATTTGCATACATGGGATGAAAAGCGTAAATAGAGATACTGTTATATGGATAAGAATCCGTCCATGTATGCGTCATTGTCGTATCATTTACCGGCAAAATCTGCACAATTTTTTGGTCCGTTTTTACGGCCCAGTCTATTAGCTGTTTCAGATCTCCAAAGTCGCCCACTCCAAAACTCTTTTCCGACTTTAGTGAAAACACAGGAATAGCCACGCCCGAACCTTTCCATGCCGGAACATCAAAGAAAACAAATCGATCCGCTATTACACACGTTTCATTGGCTTTTATAGCAGGATCTGCCATATAGCGATTAGGGTTGTTTTCCCATGCTTCGGCCTTCTTCTCTTTCTTATTATATAATACAAATTTGTATTCAAGAGGAAACTTTAGCTTTCCGGCATCAAGTTCTGCCACCCATTCAGGAAAGTTAGCGTCGCTCATGAGCCGGGCTTTATCCGCATCCCAATTGCCTAAAGAATCTTGATTTCCGCAGATCGCCAAACAATAGTTATCTCCTATTCGTGGTACATAAGCCTTTATAATAAGCCCTTTTCTATAGCTTTTAGGCATGTCGTCTTTTTGGTAATGTGCCAACAAAGATTCGGTAAAGGCAGAGCTATAAAAGTATTGTTCATCGGGAATATTTTTCCAACTATCGTAAATGCGATAACGCTTTTTCTCTGGCGAAGATATTAACGGTATATAGAGATTGCGTTGCAAGCTATCCCATTCTTTACGGACAACATTTCCTTCTTTATAGATGAAATAGCTATATTTAATAGGCTGCCCCGCAACGCCGGAAATGATTGCTTCAGTACTCCAATGAGTTCCATCTGTCGTTTGCAAGGGAATTGCTTTGGCGAAATCTCCGCCTCCAAGTTCGGGAACCGAACCCAGAAGTCTGACTTCTTCGCCCCAATTGGTGCGATACTCAATATTAAATGATGCGATCATATCCATTAGATTTATAATTAACTCAATGATGCTACAAGTATAGAGAGATTATCTTTATATCGTATGAAGGTTTTCATTGAACTAATTTAAATAGTATGCAAACGTTTGTGTTGAAGTCTGTATATGCATGAAAAGGAGCCTTCTAAAAGCTCCTTTTTCTCAGTTGGTTATATTATAAAGACTATCCGCATCTCGAAGCACCACAAGTGGTACACATTAGACAGCCTTCCTGATATACTAATGTTTCATTACCGCAATTTGGACATCTTTTGCCTCTGGCTTCAGTACCATCCTGAATGTATTTCTTCAAAGCACGTTCCACCCCATTCTTCCATGTATTGATATTTTCACTATCGAGTTGCAAAGAACCGACCAATTTAATTACCTGTTCAATAGGCATTCTCCAACGAAGCACACCCGATATCAGTTTTGCATAGTTCCAATATTCTTTGTTGAACTTCTCCGACAGGCCTTCAATAGTAGTTTTGTATCCCCGTTTGTTTTCAAATTGAAAGTCATATCGTTTGTTTCCATGCTCATCTACACTTTTAATAATACGCCCTGTGGTTACGCTTTTAGGCAATAAGATTCCTTCATCATCATCTTGCAAACCGGTAAATATCTCATAGGGTCTGCCATCGAGCAGACCAACAAAAGCAACCCATTTATCTTTGTTATTCTGAAACCGGACAACGTCAGCTTCCAGTACTGTAGGTCGCACTTCTACTACCGTAGGCGGTTTGCAAGGAGGAAGTTCTTCTTTTTTATCCGATTTGGCAGAAAGTAATACACCCGAACGTGAGCCGTCTCTGTAAACAGTGCAACCCTTGCAACCCGATTTCCAAGCCTCAACATATAACCGATTAACCAAATCTTCATCGACATCAGTTGGTAAATTGATGGTAACACTGATCGAATGATCTACCCATTTTTGGATACGCCCCTGCATCTTGACTTTCATCAGCCAATCTACATCATTAGACGTTGCTTTGTAGTAAGGCGATTTCTCTACCAGGGTATCCACTTCCTCTTGTGTATATCGTTTAGCCGGATCATACCCGTTGGCTTCCATCCATGTCACAAATTTATGATGAAAGACAATATATTCTTCGAAAGCATCACCTGTTTCATCTACAAAATCAATGTGTACTTTCGTATCGTTAGGGTTCACTTTCCTTCTGCGTTTATATACAGGTAAGAAAACCGGTTCGATACCCGACGTCGTTTGCGTCATTAAACTGGTTGTTCCGGTAGGCGCAATTGTTAAGCAGGCAATGTTACGTCTGCCATATTTCTGCATATCTTCATATAATTGAGGGTCAGCTTCCCGAAGACGATTGATAAAAGGATTATTCTTTTCTCGCTCACTACTGTATATTTCAAAAGCGCCACGCTCTTTCGCCATATCTACCGAAGAACGATAAGCGCCAAGCGCTACCATTTTATGCACTTTCTCAGAAAATTCGGTAGCTTCTTCAGTACCATAGCGGAGATTCAGGGCAGCAAACATATCACCTTCACCGGTAATACCAACTCCGGTACGCCTCCCCTGTCCGGTCTTCCTATAAATTTTCTCCCAAAGCACGCGTTCAGCACGTTTTACCTCTTCATCTTCCGGATCAGCCTCTATCTTATGCACAATTTTCTCTATCTTTTCCAGCTCAAGATCGATTATATCATCCATAATACGCTGAGCTAACCCTACATGCTTCTTGAATAATTCAAAATCAAAATAGGCATCCGATTTAAAAGGATTAACAACATACGAATATAAATTTATAGCCAATAAACGACAAGAATCATAAGGGCATAGAGGAATTTCTCCGCACGGATTAGTAGAAATCGTTTTATATCCCAGATCGGCATAGCAATCAGGTACAGATTCTTTAATAATAGTATCCCAGAAAAGTACTCCGGGTTCAGCCGATTTCCAAGCATTATGCACTATTTTCTTCCATAACGAAGACGCATCTATTTCTTTAACGGTAGTCGGATGATCAGAATCGACAGGATATTGTTGCAAATATGTTTTGCCTTCCACAGCAGCAGCCATAAAAGCATCGTCTAACTTTACCGACACATTTGCGCCTGTTACTTTTCCTTCCGTCATCTTTGCGTCGATAAAGGATTCCGAATCGGGATGTTTAATGGAAACACTCAACATCAACGCTCCACGTCTTCCGTCTTGGGCTACTTCACGTGTGGAATTTGAATATCGTTCCATGAAAGGAACTATTCCGGTCGAAGTTAAAGCCGAGTTTTTTACCGGTGAACCTTTAGGTCGGATATGCGAAAGATCGTGCCCTACCCCTCCACGTCTCTTCATTAACTGCACCTGTTCTTCGTCTATTTTAATTATGGCACCATAAGAATCGGCAGCTCCATCAATGCCTATCACAAAACAGTTAGACAAAGAAGCAACCTGATAATTATTGCCGATTCCGGTCATCGGGCTACCTTGTGGAACGATATACTTAAAGCGATCAAACAGACCAAAAAGCTCTTTTGCTGTAAGTGCATTCTTATACTTTGACTCGGCCCTAGCTATCTCATTAGCTATCCTCCAATGCATATCTTCCGGTGACTTCTCGTAAATATTACCGAATGAATCTTTTACTGCATATTTGTTAACCCAAACCCTTGCTGCAAGTTCATCTTCCTGGAAGTATCGTAACGATTCTTCAAAGGACTCTTCATATGAATAAGTTTGTTTTTTCACAATGTAATTTTCGTTAGATGAATTTAATAATAAGTAAGATGTAGAAGTAATGCTTATCATTAAAAAATGTATTTGCAAAAATAGGAATGTTTTTCATTATACCAAAGCAAAAGAGCTCTTTTTTATTTTTATAAACTCCAATTTCCTTTTTATCATATTAAATACCTGATTTACAATATATTATAAATTATAATATTAAATAAAGTTACCCAAAAAGAATTTTATTACTTTAAAGTAAATAATAAAATTATCTAAATAGAATAATATCAGTATAAAATATAAGTTTTAAATTTATCATTTTCGCATATATTTCATATATTTGCGAGAAAAGAAATGATAGAATCAATAAAAAAAAGAAAGACTATCCGGAAGTATCTGCAGAAAGAAATCCCTGATGCTTTGTTAAATGATATGCTCACCACTTCCTTTAGAGCTTCTACGGTTGGTAACATGCAGGTATATAGCGTAATAGTCACTCGCGATGTTGAAATGAAAGCAAAATTATCCCCTGCACATTATAATCAACCAATGATTAACAATGCACCGGTAATACTTACCTTTTGTGCCGACTTCCAGCGTTTTAGCCAATGGTGCACAGAGCGGAAGGCCACCCCGGCCTATGACAACTTTCAATCATTTATGAACGCAGCTATTGATGCTCTACTAGTAGCCCAGACTTTCTGTACTGTTGCAGAAGAGAAAGGACTGGGTATATGCTATCTCGGCACCACTACCTATAATCCGCAAATGATTATAGACACACTAAAATTGCCAAAATTAGTTTTCCCTGTAACAACTATAACACTAGGATATCCCGATGAACAGCCGGAACAAGTAGACAGACTACCATTTGAAGCTATTATCCATAAAGAGTATTATCACAATTATACATCTGCAGATATAAACAAGTGGTATGCTTATAAAGAGTCTTTAGCAGAAAATAAACGCTTTACAGAAGAGAGCCAGAAAGAAACCTTGGCTCAGGTATTTACAGATATCCGCTACACGAAGAAAGACAATGAATTTACTTCACAGAGCTTATTACAAGCACTCCGACGTCAGGGATTTCTTGATTAGATAATTATTGCATAAGAAAATAAAAGCCGGGATGAAAAAATCAGATTATCATTCCGACCTTTATCTTTAAATTTTCTTTTTTAAAATCGCTTCTATATTTTCTATATCGGAATGGAAATTTTTATCAACCTCACATTGTTCTTTAACAATCTTACAAGCATGTAAAACGGTGGCATGATCCTTATTCCCTATCAATTGCCCTATTCTGGAAGACGAAAAGTCAGTATGTTTTTTAGCAAGGTACATAGCTACCTGACGAACCTGCACCACTTCTCTTTTTCTTGATTTAGTGTGAATCATCGTTGGCTCCAGTTCAAAGTGCTTGCATGCAGTACCTATTATATCATCTATTGTTATTGCTTTTGTTTCATTGCGGATAACTTTACGAACAATACGTTGAGCTAATTCTAAGTTTATCTCTTTATTATAAATGGTAGAATGCGCCATGATAGAAATAACAATACCTTCTAGATCACGTACACTCTCATTCACATTCTCGGCAATATAGTCAATTACTTCTGGTGGAAATTGTAAGCCGTCACGATGAATTTTATTTCTAAGTATGTCTTTCCTTAATTCAACCGACGGACGCTCCAATTCAGCAACCATACCCCATTTGAAGCGCGTCAGCAATCTTTCCTCCACACCTTGCAAAAGAGCCGGTGCACGGTCTGAAGTAAGGATCAATTGTTTCCCATTTTGATGAAGGTGATTAAAGATATGAAAGAACGTGTTTTGAGTTTTAGTAACCCCGGCAAATTCTTGTATATCATCTATTATCAATACATCTATAGTTTGATAGAAGTTGATAAAGTCATTGGTTGTATTATTACGGACAGAATCTGTATATTGTACCTGAAACAAATGAGCAGACACATACAAAACTCTCTTATCCGGATAAATCTCTTTAATTTTAGTCCCTATCGCATTTGCCAAATGAGTTTTGCCAACACCGGAAGCCCCATGAATAAACAACGGATTAAATACCGTTTTCGCCGGATTTTGAGCAACAGCTTCTGCTACATTTCTAGATAACTTATTACTATATCCCTCAATAAAATTTTCAAAATTATAATCAGGATTCAACTGAGGGTCTAAATCTTGAACAGCAGGAGCTTGAAATGCATTAGGCGTTTTATTACCGCCACGAATAACACTCTTTTGTGGTATGGCGGTCGATCGATTGCTCGCTTCCAGATTAACAGTTGTTTTCGAGCTTTTATCAACCATAACATTATACATCAACTTCGTGCCTTCACCTATAACTTTATATAGAGTTGCGCGTAGTAGATCCACAAACTTATCTTCTATGAATTCATAAAAGAACTGGCTGGGAACTTGCACTGTCAACGTCCTGTCCTCATATTTCAAAGGTATAATAGGGACAAACCAAGTGCTGTATGTCGTCTCTGGAACATTGTCTCGTATCACCTGAAGACAGCGGTTCCAAAGTCCAACATGATTTGTTTCAATCATAATCGCTAATACATTTATTAATTAAGCAAAACTTCTACAATTGCAAATTTGGGAATCTTATTTGATAAAAACAAATCCGGTTTTTCTTGTGTATCTTATAGATTTAATAAATCCTTTAATTTCAGACACTTATAAGAGAATAGACTTGCACACAATTCGTTATGCCCTTGCATTTATATAACATTTTGATTATCAGATACTTAAATATCATTTTCATCCTATATGTTATATAGCATAGAATCTTAAAAATCGTTTATTTATGGACGTATAGGTTGTAAATCAATGGCTCCACAAAAAAAACTATTATTTAGATCAAATCTATATAGCAAGCTATTTTCATTTTTGTTTTTTACCAAATAAAGAGAAGTGCACATAACGTTTGGGGTTTGCTTTTAAATCTTCAAGCAAGAGGGCAGCATTAGCACTAGCGGTGCTTAGATTATAGTATAATTGAGGATCATTAAGTAATAGCCCCATTGAGTTATCTTTGCGATTCAGCTTCTCTGTAATCAATTTTACATTAGCTAGGGTAGAATCAATTTTACTAAATGTAGCCGAGTAGTCTATGCCCTTCAAATTACTACTGACTGCCACAAAGTTATCTCCTATAGTATTCAGCTTTCCTGTTAATTGAGGAATATCATTTTTCATTAATTGTTTG
The DNA here is from genome assembly GCF_963677715.1 of uncultured Bacteroides sp. Lineage (NCBI taxonomy): Bacteria > Pseudomonadati > Bacteroidota > Bacteroidia > Bacteroidales > Bacteroidaceae > Bacteroides > uncultured Bacteroides sp. Next base: position 2,858,279 of record NZ_OY782495.1, on the reverse strand, counting down.
AACTGGGCACTGGCTACTTCCAAATTAGCAGTAGTACCCTTTATTGAACGAAGAGTGGCTGGTATGCTTGGATCGCTTAAAATAGTGTTCAATGATGCAAGAATAGAATCTAGTTTGGGAAGCATTCGCTCCATTTGGGGCATAAGTGTCGATACGCTTTCCATTAAACCATTATTCAGAAAGCCAGGAATAGTGTCTCCGGCAGAGAAGCTTTCACGAGGGTTATTAGCTAATAGGATATTCATTCGTACCCCTCCCAACATTTCGGACACCAATTCGGCAGAACTTCCTTTAGGTATCCTCATTTCTGTATCCAGTTCCACTTCAACAGTTACATTACCGGGATGTGAATAATCATAAGCTATATCACGAACAATACCAATGCGATACCCATCTGCATATACAGGACTCGATTTGGCCAGCCCATTTACATTGTTGTATTTCACATAGAAATAACTACTAGGCTTAAACATGCTTATCCCCTTCAGGTAGTTTATGCCATAGACAATGATGCACAATGCCACAATACTCGCTAATCCTATTTTAACTTCTTTCGTAAAATATTTCATGATTATATCTCTCTTTATTATTATTTTTATCTCTTTCTCTTAAACTTGTCAATTGCCGCATTTATATTAATCTTTTCACCATTTTCAAAGGCTATAATAAAAGCATCTTTAAAGTCTGCAGCAATGGTTTTACGCGTTTTCAGCACTTTATTATAATCGGAAGAAGCACCGTAGGTATATTTGTATAATCCACCTTCTCTATAATTCTCTACTCCATGAAGTCCTTTTAGGCGTTTGTCATTTTGCGATAGTAATACTGAAGAAGTCAATATTTGAATTTTGAAAACAAGATTATTCCCCGAATTCTCCATTTTATTTTGAGAAGCAATTTCATCAGGCACCAGCTTTGAGGTAGAGTCTATATTACTGCGCAAAGAATTATCTGACTTATCTTCTTTATCTTCAATATCGGACAGCACAGTACGACTCGTGCCTGTCATTCTTATCTCATGCTCTCTTTTGTATGTGAGGAAAGCTCTATAAATAGCATTCGCTAAAGAAAAAGTCCCTTCTTCCGAATTTAAATATTGTTCCTCTTCAGGAGTAGAGATAAAACCTAATTCAACCAAAATACTAGGCATGGCGCTTGCTTTCAAAACTAAAAATCCAGCCTGATGTACACCGCGATCAACGCGTTTACAAGAATGGCGAAATTCTTTTTGAATTAAAGAAGCTAAATGCACACTTTGAGACATATATTTATCTTGCATAAATTCAAAAATGATATATGATTCAGCTGAATTAGGATTAAAGCCGGCATATCGGGTTTTATAGTCACTTTCATAAAGAATAACAGAGTTTTCACGTTTAGCTACTGCTAAATTAGCTTCGGATTTGGCCAAACCGAGTGTCCAGGTAGAAGCACCTCTAGCTATTCTTGATCCTGCCACGGAGTTTGTGTGAATAGATATAAAAAGATCAGCTTTAGCATCATTCGCAATTTCAGCTCTCCGATCAAGTGGAATAAATACGTCAGTACTCCGAGTGAAAATCACTTTTACGTCATTATCATTTGCCCTTATAAGACTACCTAATTTTAACGCTACATTTAAATTGATATTCTTCTCTTTAGATATTTGCCCAATTGCACCAGGATCGTGGCCTCCATGTCCAGGATCAATGACTACTACAAAATCTTTGGACCAAACACTAATGAATAGAGGAGGCAGAGGCAACCACAAGCAAATGATTAATAGTAATATGTATTTCCTTTGTTGTTTCATATCAGTAATAATATGCAAATGTAGTAGAATTTTGCCGAAAGCTATTCATTTAATATCAAGTTTTGGCTTTTTACGTAATTGGCAGGGTAAAACAGAGTTCACAAAACCGACTAAGTATGGCTCTATTAATAAATTACAAACCTGCCAATAAGCATTAGCAGGTTTGCAGGTGTTCGAATATGATTCATTAATAAACTCATTTCAGAACATTTTCACACTGAAATAGAGCCACATGCACTGGCTTATAAATTATTCAAAATTTATGCGATAGCTGACTCCGGCTTTAAACCAAAAGCCAGGTTGCGGGATATTTCCCAAATCATAGAATGTCCGATTTAATAAATTATTAGCTTCAGCGAACACTTTGTAATTATCTTCATTCCATGATATCTTTAAATCCAGTAGGCAGAAAGAGGGATATGATATTAATATGCCGGTAGACTGATGGGTAGCATCATACTTTAAATAACTGCCCATACGATCTTGCCAACGAAATGCCCAACTAGCAGTTAGTTTATCCCATATACGATGATCGAGCCTGACAACAAATTTATGGCGCAAATACTCGAGCGCATAGTTTGATTTGTAGATTTCCGTATTATCAAATCGTTTTTGATAAATATAAGTATAACCTATATTCAATTTCTCCAAAAAGAAGTTCTGATCTATTAGATGTCTAAAGTTTAATGTGGAAGAGGTTTCAATTCCCATATTATTTAATTTAAAATTAACCGAATGATAAACATCATCTGCTGTATACATCACCCAATCAATCATATTCTTCCCTTTATGGAAAAATCCACTTATATTAGTCTCTAGAAAATCATTCCTGAATTTTGCTCCCACATTAACGGCTTGTGTTTCTTCGGCCTTTAATCCTGTATTGCCTTGCTGAGTGGGACTTTTATAATAGAGGTCTGTAAAAGTAGGCATGCGCAATGCCATATTCCATGAAGCAAATATTTTCCATCGTTCGGATGGAAGGAAAGAAATATCGACTCCCGGATAAAAGCGGAATTTATGATCAAGGCCGGTATTCATATTCGCTAAAGTCCCCATAGAAACAGTCGCTTTATCAAGCAAAATATTATGTTCAAGATAATAGCTTATATTTGTTCGATTATCCTTTTTCGTGAAATAGATCCCAGTTTCACCTGGCACTTTAACATATTGATCTTCGTCTAAAGGATGGCCTAAATTAGTGCTCAAAATACCTTCATTTCTTAATTCAGTTCCAAAAGCCGTCTTTCCCCATGAAGAATTAAAGTAAGCATTCAAATTAATTCCATAAACATCTGTCATGTGAAAATTCTCTCCTGAACTAGTACCACGCACTAACTGAAAATGGTCATTCGAACGATTCCAGTAAATAGTGGGAGCAAAATGCAACCACCCTTTGCTTTGGGCCTGCAAAGACACTAAATATCGACTTGTTTCTTCGTATTGATCAGGGTAAGCTGCAGAATAAAAAGTGTTAGCACCGTACTTCCGGCCACTATAACCTAATTGCCAATGCACATCAATTTGAGAACTGGTATACAATCCATGATAATAAGCTTTACTAACTTTAAAATCACTGTTTTCTGTAGCTCCATCACTACGATCATAACTACCTGATGCCTGATGACTGAAAGCCCCTTTAGTGAAGTTCACCTTAGCGCCACTTCCTAATAGTCCGTATCCACCATCTAACAAACTTACAGTAGCATGACTTTGCTTATCGTTCCTTGTAACAATATTAATCGCGCCGGTAAAAGAAGACGTTCCGAAGACACGAGCGGCAGGACCTTCGAGTACTTCTATTCGTTCAATATCATCCATGGAAACAGGAAAATCGGCCGTAAGATGGCCTGTTTGGGGATTATTGATATTTACCCCATTGAGAAGGATTGTAATCTGATCAAAAGTTCCTCCGCGAACGGATATGTCGGTCTGGACACCAAACTCTCCTCTCTGACGAACATCTACGCCTACGGCGTATTCTAAAAGGTCATTAATACTGTGTACTGCCGCCGCTTGGATTTCATCGCGCGAAAGTACAGTTACCATTTTTGCTGACTGCATTTCTGTCAGCGGAACACGAGTGCCGGTTACCTCAATCTCATCAAGTTCATAATTTTTCATCTGCTTAGGGGTCTCATTTTGCGCCGAAATCACATCTACATTAGCAAATGTGAGTGTGGCCACAGCCAAAACACCAATGTTGAATTTCTTCAAACTACAGAATACAGAATAACTCTTGTGATTGAATTGCTTCCAGCGAAGCACTCGTTGCTCAGTTAACTTGTTTTCTTTCATTTTTAGTACTTTTTTTAATAAAAATCACTGCAAAGGTAGCATTATTCCCCTTTTCACTGTTACTTTGCAACAATAAATAAAATCTCCCTAAATATGCTGAAGTTTCTAAAAGACTGGATTCTTCCTATATCAATAATCATTGGAGCTGTTGGTTATCAATTATTTGTGCGCTTATCATTCATTACCCCATTACTTATTTTTGCCATGTTATTGCTTACCTTCAGTAAGATATCTCCTTGCGAGCTAAAACTTAAACCTTTGCATTTTTGGCTATTAGCCATTCAAATTATAGGACCTTTGGCTGCTTACCTGCTTCTTTATCGATTCAATAAATTAGTTGCCGAAGGAGCTGTTGTTTGTATTATCTGCCCAACAGCCACTGCAGCAGCAGTAATAACCTCCAAATTGGGAGGTAGTGCTGCGAGCGTAACAACTTATACCCTTTTAGCTAATATCGGAACAGCTATCGCCGTACCGATATTCTTTCCATTTATTGAACCTCAGCCAGAATTGACTTTTTATGAATCGTTTTTTCTCATTTTGAGCAAAGTCTTTCCACTGCTTATTTCTCCATTCCTTATTGCATGGCTACTTCAGAAATTTATGCCTAAAGCACACCAGATATTACTTTTACGCCACGAGTTAGCATTCTATCTTTGGGCTTTTTCTCTTACTATTGTATCAGCCCAAACTATTCATTCTTTGGTACACAGTCATGCAGATGGTTGGACAGAAATCATGATAGCTTTTGCTGCATTGATAGCCTGTTGTCTGCAATTCTTTCTGGGAAGGATAATCGGAGGTGTTTATAATGATCGTATCAGCGCAGGACAATCACTAGGGCAAAAAAATACTATTTTAGCTATATGGATGGCACAAACTTATCTCAACCCTCTAGCCTCAGTAGGGCCCGGTTCATACGTGTTGTGGCAAAATATAATAAATTCCCGAAACCTTTGGAAAAAACGCCGGAGTAAAGAATAGGTTTCAACTTATTTCATCTTCTGCTTTATTTTTATTTTGAGGCTTCAGCTCCTCTGATATGTTATATCTTGGACGTTCTTTTACTTCCATGTATATTTTCCCTATATATTCTCCAATAATGCCTATACAAATCAATATAATACTGCCAAAGAACCATACAGAAATCATAAGAGAAGCCCATCCAGGAACAGCATCACCTTTTATCAAAGAAGAAATAACGTAGATAAATGCGACAAGAGACACAAAGAATAATAAAATACCCAGAGAGGTTATCATACGAATAGGCCTCACTGAAAATGAAGTGATTCCATCAATGGCAAAATTCAACATTTTACCAAAAGGATATTTCGACTCTCCTGCAAAACGTTCTTTTCGGTCATAACACACAGTCGAATGCTTATAACCAATTAAAGGAATAACGCCTCTCAGAAAAAGGTTACGTTCTTTATAGCTAGCCAGCTGGGCGATCACGCGCTGACTAATCAGTCGAAAATCAGCATGATTAAAAATTAAATCTACGCCCATGGAACGCATCATTTTATAAAAGAACAGAGCCGTATTTCTTTTGAAAAAAGAATCCATATCTCTTCGTTTCCGTACTCCGTATACAATATCATATCCTTTATTGTACTCGCTAACCATAATTTCTATAGCGGCAACATCATCTTGCAAATCCGCATCAATAGATACTATGGCATCAGATTGCTTACCTGCAATCATCAGCCCTGCCATCAAAGCATTCTGATGCCCTGCATTTCGGGCGAGATTCAGACCCGCAACGTATTTAGTCGAATGATTTAACTCATTAATAATATTCCATGTCCCGTCTTGACTCCCGTCATTAACAAAAAGGATAAAACTATCATTGGTTATTTCTCCTGATAGAATAAGCTTATCCAGTAATGTACATAGGCATGCTGCCGTTTCATGAAGAACTTCTTGTTCATTATAGCAAGGTACAACAATGGCTAATTTCATGGCATTTTTATAATCTATTTGACTTTAAAACTATTCTTACTAGAATGAAGTTCACCGGAATTGCAATAGCATAAACCGGAATCGGAGCTAATGTTTTTGATATTCCAATATAAACAAATAAATTCAACAATAAAATATGTAAACCATAGTTAATCAGATGACTTAACCCGAAACCAAAACATTTCTTTACCGTGATTATTGCATGAAAAGTAAACTTGCTTGATAAGACAAGATTTAAAAAAAAACTAGAAACATATCCTATCGTATAAGCAATATTAAACCCGATATATTCTTTTAGAATATAATATATCGCGTAATGAAGAACAGTACATATTATACCGACAAAAGCAAAGCGAGAAGTTTCTTTTCTTAATATACTTTGCGAACTTCCCATAAGGGTCCACACATTTCCCATTATTCTGGATTATATCATGAATATAAAAGACCTTCAGTTCTTACGCATCATTATATCGAGCCTCGAGACGTTTTTCACTTTTCCTGCTCTACAGCCCATTTTCCCTCTTGCTTTGTGATGCTATTAAGTAATTGACTCGCCACAAAGGTAGATAATATATAGCCTGATACCGCAAAAAGAACTTATAAAAATATGGCTCAGATTTCTACGGCAAAGACCTGAACCGAGAGCGGTGCATTTTCATAAGTAAGTTGCCGCCAGCATTTCCCTCCTCCATGCCAACAAAATAATTAAATGGAGAAGTTAAATGTTGCATTTACTCTTTATCATTCTCTCAATAAAATAATCATAGTGCAATAAAGTTTATAAAAACTAAAAGTTTTGGATTATTCCTAAAATAGCAACGACCCAATTGCCAAAAAGTTTGTTATATTTGCATAGGTAACCATTAAAAAAGCAGCAGTCATGTTTAATTCATTTGGCAATATTCTCAGATTAACAAGTTTTGGCGAATCTCATGGTAAGGGTATTGGCGGGGTCATAGATGGATTCCCGGCAGGTATTCGCATTGATATGGACTTTGTGCAAAAAGAGCTTAATCGGCGACGTCCGGGGCAGTCTTCTATTACAACCTCTCGCAAAGAGACAGACGAAGTAGAGTTTCTTTCCGGAATCTTCGAAGGAAAATCGACAGGATGCCCAATAGGCTTTATAGTTTGGAATCAAAATCAGCACTCCGATGATTATGACAACATGAAAGAGCTTTATCGCCCTTCACATGCCGACTATACTTATAATGTGAAATATGGTATTCGTGACCATCGGGGAGGTGGACGTTCTTCTGCCCGCGAAACCATATCACGCGTAGTAGGTGGTGCTCTGGCTAAACTTGCCTTGAATCAGCTAGGTATTCACATTACGGCATTCACCTCACAAGTAGGCTCCATCAGGTTAGAGAAAGATTATAAAGAATATAATCTGGATGCCATTGAAGATAATTCGGTAAGATGCCCTGACCAAGAGAAGGCCAAAGAAATGCAAGACTTAATCTATCAAATAAAAGGAGAAGGTGATACGATAGGTGGTGTGGTTACTTGTGTGATTAAAGGATGCCCCATCGGTTTAGGACAGCCGGTATTTGGAAAACTACACGCTGCATTGGCTAACGCCATGATGAGCATCAATGCCGCCAAAGCTTTTGAATACGGTGACGGATTTAAAGGATTGAAGCAAAAAGGCTCTGAGCAAAACGACGTTTTTTTCAATAATAACGGCGTGATAGACACACGTACCAACCATTCGGGAGGTATGCAGGGAGGCATCAGCAACGGCCAGGATATTTTCTTTCGGGTTGCTTTTAAACCTGTGGCTACTGTGTTAATGGAACAGCATACTGTTAATATTGACGGAATTGACACTACGCTGAAAGCCAAAGGACGCCATGACCCTTGTGTTTTACCTCGGGCAGTGCCCATTGTTGAAGCCATGGCAGCATTAACCATACTCGATTTCTACCTAATAGACAGGACTACACAATTATAATTATTCCACTGAAATATACGCATGAACAAAATACAAACCTACATACAAGAGAACGAATCAAAAATAATAAATGACCTTTTCAGTCTCATCCGTATTCCCAGCATTAGCGCACTACCTGAACATAAAGATGACATGATGGCATGCGCGCAACGATGGATGCAATTGCTATTGGAAGCTGGAGCAGACGAAGCACTAGTTATGCCTTCAGCGGGCAATCCGATTGTCTTTGCGCAGAAAATAGTTAGTCCGGAAGCCAAAACAGTACTTGTTTATGCACACTATGACGTAATGCCCGCCGAGCCATTGGATCTTTGGAAGAGTCAACCTTTTGAACCGGAAATCAGGAACGAACATATCTGGGCACGCGGTGCCGACGATGATAAAGGACAATCGTTCATTCAGGTGAAAGCTTTTGAGTATCTGGTTAGAAACGACTTATTAAAGAACAATGTGAAATTTATTTTCGAAGGAGAAGAAGAAATTGGTTCACCCAGCTTAGGAGCTTTTTGTGAGGAACACAAAGAGTTACTAAAAGCAGATATTATTTTGGTCAGCGATACCAGTATGTTGGGAGCCGACTTGCCTTCACTGACTACCGGACTTCGCGGATTGGCTTATTGGGAAATTGAAGTTACCGGACCTAATCGTGATTTACACTCCGGTCACTTTGGCGGAGCAGTAGCTAATCCCATTAATACGCTTTGTGGAATGATAAGCAGTGTAGTAGGTACTGATGGGCGAATCACCATTCCCGGATTTTATGACGATGTGGAGGAGGTTGCGCAAGCAGAACGAGAAATGATTAGCCATATTCCATTTAACGAGGAGGAATACAAAGCTGCTATCGGCGTAAATGCACTCTTCGGAGAAAAAGGGTATTCTACTTTGGAGCGCAATAGTTGTCGTCCTTCTTTTGATGTATGTGGCATTTGGGGTGGATACACGGATAAAGGCTCTAAAACGGTATTGCCCTCTAAAGCCTACGCCAAAGTATCCTGTCGTTTAGTAGCCCATCAGGATCATCACAAAATATCTAAGTTGTTTGCCGATTATATTCATAACATTGCCCCCAAGAGTGTACAGGTAAAAGTGACTCCCATGCATGGTGGACAAGGATATGTGTGCCCCATTTCATTGCCGGCTTATCAGGCAGCGCAAAAAGGATTTGAAATTGCTTTCGGGAAAAAGCCTTTGGCAGTTCGCCGTGGAGGCAGTATTCCCATCATCTCTACCTTTGAGCAAGTTTTGGAACTCAAAACAATATTGATGGGTTTTGGATTGGAATCAAACGCTATTCACTCACCCAACGAAAACCTTCCTTTGGATATTTTCCGTAAAGGCATTGAAGCGGTAGTTGAATTCTATTTGGCTTATCAAAAATAAAACACCATGAGAAAAGTGGAAATAGAAGCTATCGGACTAATGTCCGGCACATCTCTGGATGGACTGGATGTTTGTTGCTGTACCTTTACCAAAGAAGAAGAAAAGTGGAACTTCAATATCAATTGTGCCAAAGGATACTCCTACCCCGAAGATCTAAAGCAAAAATTGGGAACAGGAGCGCAACAGATGAGTGCTTTGGAATTTATCACTTTTCATAGCGCCTATGGACAGTTCCTAGGCAAACGTGTCAATGAATTTATGAATGAATTCGTAGTAAAACCAGATATTATAGCTTCTCATGGACACACCATCTTCCATGAACCTAAAAAGAAAATAATGTTTCAAGTGGGCGATGGAGCCGCTATTGCTGCCGAGACCCGCATCCCTACTGTCTCAGACTTCCGCCGCCTCGACATCATGCTTGGTGGACAAGGTGCGCCACTCGTTCCTATAGGCGACCGTCTCCTCTTTGCCGATTACGACTATTGCCTTAACATTGGAGGTTTCTCAAATATTTCATTCGAGAAAAAGGGTAACCGCATCGCATTCGACATCAGTCCGGTAAATTATGTAATTAACCACTACTGCCGCCAAATAGGTTTGGAGTTCGATCGCGACGGAGATATAGCCCGAAAAGGCAATATTCATCAGCCATTACTCGATGAACTTAATGCGATGACGTTTTACCATCAAGACGGGCCTAAATCACTTGGCCGCGAATGGGTAGAAACATTTGTTTATCCTATGCTCGAGAAATATAAGCTATCCCTAGAAGATATGCTTTGCACATTCTACGAACATGCTGCCTTTCAGATTTCAAAAATAGCAAAAAGCGGAAAATTACTGATTACCGGAGGTGGCGCTTTTAATTTATTCTTAGTAGAACGCATTCAGGCACTATGCCCTTGTGAAATAGTAATTCCCAACAAGCAGATTATTGAATACAAGGAAGCGTTAATATTTGCTTTCCTTGGTACATTGTATATGTGCAACAAGCCAAACTGTCTCGCTTCGGTTACCGGTGCACCAATAGATAATATCGGAGGGACGCTGTTTAAAATATAAGACGAACAATAAAGATAAAATCATTCATTGAAATATCTACACCTAAAGAATTAACATACCACATTAATAAGTTAGGCTAACACAAAACAAATTGCATGCAATGGAATAATCCCATTGCATTTATACTTTCTCCAAAAACATACCAATCCGGCGTTGAAAGATCAACAGAATTCAGCGTATAAATAAAATATTCTTGAACGAAAGCAATCCGGGCGGTAAGTTTGAATTTACCGCCCGAATCGTTTTTAGAAAATAACCTATTACTTTTTGCGTAACTCACATGCAGCAATCACATGCACTAATAGAGTATTTATCTCTAAGTTTTAACGAACAAAGTTGGTAAAAACCTTATCTACCGATTCCGGACCAACAAGAGTCTCTGCAGTTTGCTCGCGCATTTTGAGCAACCAAGCCATATTACGCCCTAGTATCTCCATAATCTGTATTCCTTCGGCATCTTGCAGAACCTCACCTGCAACACGTCCGTGTATTATGTTCCAATAATTAGATGTTGCAAGAATCATTTCCGAATAGTTCAAATAATGATTCATGCTATCGAAAGTAGAAGAACCGCCGGTACGACGCACAGCAACAACAGCTGCACCTACTTTGTGACGAAAAAGATTGTTGTTGTTTGATGATACATAAAATGCTCTATCCAGAAAGCTCTTCATCGTTCCCGGAATGCCGGCATAGAAAACCGGCGAAGCAAGAATAATACCATCAGCCAATTTCATTTGCTGAATGTACTCATTGACGGAATCTGTACTTATCGAACATTTTTCATCTCTACTTTTGCCACACCCACCGCATGCAATGCATCCATGGATCATCTGGTTACCCAAATGGATAATTTCAAAATCAATTCCATTCTCTTGTAATTGTTTACCAATCTCAGTCAATGCATGGTAGGTATTCCCCTTTTTATGGGGACTTCCGTTAATTGCAACTACTTTCATTTCTTTATTCCTTTTATTTTAGTTACTTTGTTGCTGCAAAATTGGACTATTAATCTCAATTATGCAAGTACCTACCAAAAAGTATCATAGTAACCAAAAAGAGTGTATCATGAATAATCAAGGAGTTATAGACAAATATATTTTCAAGGGAAAAGAATATTTTTGTTCATTAGAGTTGGTAATGGACATGATTGGCGGCAAATGGAAGCCGATTGTATTATTCCATCTAAAGGATGAAGCCATGCGGTCGGGTGATCTTCAACGCAGCTTACATGGCATTTCCAATAAGATGTTTACCCAGACAGTGAGGGAACTGGAACAAACCGGATTGATAGAACGCATTGTCTATCCTAACGTCCCTCCAAAAGTAGAATACAAACTTACCCCGATGGGCGAATCGGTTATGCCGGTTATTGACTCTCTGAATTGTTGGGGAAAGTCGTTAGTTGATACAAAATCAAAGCTGAAGCGATGATACAAAAAGACTGAATAAAATTCAAACATTTACAAACCAAGCTACCCGAATGACGATAGAAAGCTTTTTCTGTATTGTGCAGGCGTTGTATCCAGTATCTTAATAAACTGACGGCGCATGTTATCTACATTTTTCAATCCACACTGAGAAGCAATCTCATCCAGCGACAGTTGTGTCTCCACTAAATATTGACAAGCATAGTCCACTCTTAATTTATCAATATATTTCGCCGGAGTTATGTGTAATTCCCGAGCAAATACTCTGGCAAAATTGCGTGGACTCATTGCCGCATATTCGGCCAATGCCTCTATTCTCAAATCCTCACTAAAATGATCAAGTAACCATTCACAAACGCTACGCATAGACAGGTTATTTATGCTCTGGCAATCCAAAGGGGTCGTAAACTGAGCCTGATTTCCAGGCCTTTTAAGGAATAAGACCATCCATCGGGCAACGTACAGAGCAAAAGATTTACCACAATCCTCCTCCACCAAGGCTAATGCCAAATCCATCCCTGAACTGATCCCTCCGGCAGTATACACATTTCCGTCTTTACTAAAGATACGAGCTATTTCCACTTTAACACGGGGATACATTCTGGCTAAATCTTCACTTTTTGCCCAATGCGTAGTCACTTCCTTTCCGTCGAGCAGACCAGCCTCAGCAAGAAAAAAAGCGGCGGAACAGATTGAACAGATTCGGCGAACACTGACTGATTGCTTCTTTAACCATCCAATCAGCTCCCGATTCATTTCATAATCCTCCAACTTTGGGAGTGCAGAAATAATTAAAGTATCAATCGAATAATCGATTGCCTTGTAGCTACCTTCCGACAAAATGGATAAACCTCCCGAAGTAGCTATCATTTTCCTATTTCCTGTTGAGACGACATGAGTTACATACTCAAAATCCATCTTTTCTCTTATAGCCTCAAATTTTTCAATTGCTTTATCAAAGACCTCTAATGGCCCGGCAATATTTAATAACGTTGAATTCTCCGGAGCCAATATCACAATATGCCTTATTTCATGTTCATCTTGCATAGTCAGAAAATTATTAAAGATATATCTTAAACATACGAATAATCATTAAGTGGCAGGAATCACCTGTTTTTTGTCCTTGCAGACAAATATTTATTCTAGTAACTTTGCAGAGTAAACAAGTGAGATAGATAGAATGTTTAATTATTAAAACAACAATTATGAAAACAATTAAAGTAGGTATTAACGGCTTCGGCCGTATCGGACGGTTAGTTTTTCGTGCAGCTCAAACCAGAAAAGATATTCAAATAGTTGGCATCAATGACCTCCTTGACATTGACTATATTTCTTATATGCTACGCTATGATACCATCCATGGAAAATTTGACGGAAATGTTGAAGTGAAAGATGGCAAACTTATCGTCAATGGGAACAGTATACGGATTACAGCAGAAAAAGACCCAGCCAATTTGAATTGGAAAGAGGTAGAAGCAGAATACATTGTTGAATCTACAGGTTTATTCTTAACCAACGAAAAAGCACAAGGACATATTACAGCCGGAGCTAATTATGTAGTTATGTCCGGCCCATCAAAAGATGATACGCCAATGTTCGTCCCGGGGGTTAACGACGATAAATATATCAAAGGAACACAAATCGTATCAAATGCATCCTGCACCACCAACTGCCTTGCACTTGTGGCCAAGGTTTTAAATGATAAATTCGGCATACTCGAGGCACTAATGACCACGGTACACTCTACCACAGCAACGCAAAAAACCGTTGACGGACCATCCATGAAAGATTGGAGAGGAGGACGTGCCGCTTCGGGCAACATCATCCCATCTACCACCGGCGCTGCGAAAGCAGTTGGTAAGGTTATTCCTGAATTAAACGGGAAACTAACCGGTATGTCGTTCCGCGTTCCCACATTAGATGTTTCTGTTATTGACCTTACCGCTCGCCTAGCCAGGGAAACAACTTATGCTGAAATTTGCAAAGCAATGAAAGAAGCTTCTGAAAATTCACTAAAGGGATATCTGGAATATAGTGACGAGGATCTTGTTTCTTCGGATCTTATCGGCAATTCTCACACGGCTATTTTCGACGAAAAGGCCGGCATTCAATTAAGTCCGACTTTTGTGAAAGTTGTAGCATGGTACGACAATGAGTGGGGATTCTCCTGCAAAGTGCTGAATTCAATAGCAACTATGAACAAAATCAACGAATAAGCTCTATTACAATTGATTATATAATAGAAGAAGAAATGGCTTTGCCATTTCTTCTTCTGTTTTTTGATTTATCTCCGTAAAAACGTAAATCATCATATACTTGCACAGCTTTCTATAAAAAAGTAGAAGCTTATGTTACCTATAAATAAGCTCCTTGCAATACAAGAATTGTTTTGTTCTATATTTGCACCTAAAGTCTTTAGAAAAAGAATCGGAGAATATCATTAAAATTCGCCCAAATGAGCAGACCAAAGAGCAGAAACATACCCACCATCTGAGCATATTCCATGAATTTATCGCTTGGTTTGCGTCGGGTTACAATCTCATACAATAAAAAGAGTACGTGCCCGCCATCCAACGCCGGGATAGGCAGGATGTTCATAAACGCCAGGATAATAGAAAGAAATGCCGTCATGTACCAAAATTGATGCCAGTCCCATGTGGCAGGGAATATACTTCCTATTGTTCCGAATCCGCCCAATTGTTTGGCCCCTTCCTTTGAAAACAAATATTTCATATCACCTACATAACCTTTTAGTGTTTTCACGCCCAAGCCAATACCGGCCGGTATAGAACTAAATAAGGTGTAACGAACCTCAATGTTAGGCAATAATTTAGTAAAATCCCGTTGAGCTATAACTCCGATTTTAAATAAAGAGTCAGTGGCCAATGATAACGTATCAACCTTTCCCGCGCGCACATAAGCAATGGTAACAAGATGCGGATCAATGCTATCGGCACGAAGAGAAGTTGCATTCTTCTTCAGTGAATCCATCTCGTTCATAAAATCATAATAAGCAATGGAACGTCCATTCAATGCCACAATACTATCTCCCGGTTGAATACCGGCAAGTTGAGCCGGAGAATTAGCTCTTACTGAATCGACTACGAACGGAAAACGATAATAAGCGAAACGAACAGAATCGGCCATCAGTCTTTGCATCATATCTTCAGGAATATAGACCGCCACTTTTTCGTTCCCACGCAACACCGTTACCTCGCGGGCATCGGCTATTTGACGAAGCATATCACCATCATACCGCAGAAAATCTTTACCGTCAGCCGACAAAAGGATATCACCATCCCGGAAACCTATAGCCTTTGCCGTTTCATTAAATTGCATTCCCTGAGATACTTTTTGTACAGGAATATAAGAATCTCCCCAAGCAAAAAGAATCATGGAATAAATAAATAAGGCCAAAAGGAAGTTAAAGACAACCCCACCAACCATAATCATCAGCCGTTGATAAGCCGGTTTGGAACGAAATTCCCATGGTTGCTCCGGCTGTTTCATCTGTTCGGTATCCATTGACTCGTCTATCATGCCTGATATTTTTACATAACCGCCCAATGGCAACCAACCAATACTATATTCGGTATCACTATTCTTAGGCTTGAACTTAAAAAGAGCAAACCATGGATCGAAAAATAAACTAAACTTCTCTACCCTTACTTTAAAAAGGCGGGCAAAAAGAAAGTGTCCGCCCTCATGAATAACAACGAGCAGGGTTAAGCTCATAATTAGTTGCAGGGCACGAATAAAGAATGTTTCCATTTTCTAAATTTATTGTTTGAACCTCACTTCCCTTCTCGCAAAATTATTTATACAAGAATACGGTCGGTAAGCATATTTATACTACTATTTTATTTCTATTTAATCATCTCTTGAGCTATACGCCTCGTTTCACTATCAGTGGCTACGTAATCATCATACACAGGCGTTTTAATAAAAGAAACGCACTCCATTGTTTTCTCAATAACGTCGCTCATACCCAGAAAACTGATTTCATCACGTAAAAAGGCAGCTACTACCACTTCGTTGGCTGCATTGACTATACACGGCATGTTTCCTCCTTTATTCATGGCTTCGTAAGCCAAAGCCAGATTGCGAAAACGAGTCGTATCAGGTTGTTCAAAGGTAAGGTCGGCACATTTCGAGAAGTCAAGTCGTTCAAAAGAAGTATGCACGCGATCCGGATAAGAAAAAGCATATTGAATAGGCAAACGCATATCCGGTATACCAAGCTGTGCCTTCACCGCACCATCTTCAAATTGAACCATGGAGTGTATAACCGATTGAGGATGTACCACCACTTCTATCTGTTCGGGTTTAACACCAAATAACCATTTGGCCTCAATCACCTCAAACCCTTTATTCATCATCGATGCAGAATCAATCGTAATCTTTGCGCCCATCTCCCAGTTCGGATGTTTCAACGCTTGCTCCCTCTTAACCGTACGTAACTGTTCAAGCGTACAAGTACGAAACGGACCACCCGATGCGGTTAAGATAATCTTCTCTATAGGATTACCCACTTCGCCAACCAGACATTGGAAAACAGCAGAATGCTCCGAGTCTACCGGAAGAATGGGTGTATGATATTGTTGCGCCAGTTCATTAATCAATTCTCCCGCCACAACAAGCGTTTCTTTATTCGCCAAAGCGATGGTTTTTCGGGCACAAATAGCCCTAATTGTAGGCTTTAGTCCCGCATACCCCACCATGGCACTCAATACAATATCTATAGGCCCCGATTCCACGATCTGACAGATAGCTTCAATACCGGCATATATCTTAATTGGTAGGTCGGCAAGTGCTTCTTTCAAAACAGCATATTTACTCTCGTTAGCAATCACCACAGCTTCCGGACAGAATTTCCGTGCTTGTGCAATGAGTTGTTCCACCCTGTTATTAGCTGTAAGTGCATATATCTCATATAGTTCCGGATGCTCGGCTACAACGTCCAATGCTTGTGAGCCGATAGAGCCTGTAGATCCTAATATAGCTATTTGTTTCTTTTTCTTCTGTTCTTCAATCATCGCCTCTCTCGTTATTCATTAAAAAACAATGTGTGCTTCAGGATTTACCGGACGACCTTTTTGCCAAAGTTCAAAACGCAGCAACGAATCGCTTCCGGGTGTTCCGGCATTTCCCATCAAAGCAATTGGTTCTCCTGCCTTCACCCGATCGCCTTCTTTCTTCAATAGAGAACCACATTGTTTATATATCGATATAAAATCCTGACTATGCTGAATTTCTATTAAATAGCCTGTTTCAGCAGTATAATCACTTACTATTACCGTCCCATCGAGTACTGCTAGCACACTTTCATCAGGGCTTGCCGCAATGTCCACACCGAAATGTTTCTTAACTACATCAAAGTGGTCAGTGATAAGACCACGCATAGGCAGAGAAAAAACAAGGCTTCTGGCTTCAGGATGAAGAGTTATTGTCGTAAGATTATATTTCTCCGTTTCTTCGTATTGCCGGCGGAAGTCTTCTTCTCTCTTAGTACGCCCCATTAAAGAATCTTGCCGAATTGCAGTAAGGGAATCCATAGAGTGCACCGTATCAACACGTACTCTTCCGCTAAAGATATCCTGAATGTTCAGAATGTACAGATTCTGCCTGTCCACCAACTGCTGAAGTGAATCAAGACGCAAAGCATTTTGCACTACCTGAGCACGAACCTCACTATTCATATAACCCGGCAAATAATTGCGCAAAGGCGTAAAAGTAATAATTGTGGCAGTAATAACGAAAACAACCACTAAAGAAGTAAGAAGCACCGACATTCCATTCAGTTTAGATACACGAAGTCCTACCACCTCTTCCAGCGTATTTTCGTTGATGATGGTAAGCTTGTATTTGAACTTTATGTTATTCCAGAAAGCTTTACTACGTTTCTTTTTCGGCATTTTATCAGGTAATATCGGGCAAATGTAAGCATTTCGATTTACTTGCCGCCTGTTTCTTTATTCAATTTAACTTTTACAATTCATCTACCGTACAACTATTATCATAGGCTTATCTAAGACCTTCTTCATGCATTCTCATCATCTTCAACCAAATCAAGATCTACTAATCCTTCGGGCAGATCGACCGTAATTATTCTCTGTTCCTGATTGATGCCCCGAATAAAATCTTCGCAGGCAGGAATAAGAAGTTCTTCTCCTTCTTCCGGCTGAACAACAAACAAGGTATTAAGTGTAGAAGTATCTACCTCAATAATCTCTCCCAGAACTCCATAATGAATATCTTCCATGCAAAATCCGACAAAGTATTCCCACGAGAGCCCTGCCGTCTCCGATTTTTCGGCATATTTCTTTGGAAAATACACATCGACATTAGTGAACATGCGGGCATGTTCGGAGGAGTCAATCCCTTCTAATTTAACGAGTGCAGTAGAATCTGAACGAAAACGATATTCTTCAATGAAGAACGGAACAAAGATACCGTCTAGCAAACAAATAAAATAATCACAATCTACACGATCAAATACGTCATCGGAAAAGGTAAACGACAATTCGCCATGAATGCCGTGTGGTTTATTGAATAGCCCTATTTTATATACTTCTTCTGATTTTATCATAAATAAGAATTCATCCTCTATATTCTGGTAATTCTGGCACCAATGGCATTTAAGCGTCCTTCTATATTCTGATAACCACGATCTATCTGTTCGATGTTATGAATGCGACTGGTTCCTTCGGCACTCATGGCAGCAATAAGCAAAGCTATTCCGGCACGAATATCAGGAGAAATCATATTACCTCCACGCAACTTAAATTCATGATTATGACCTATAACAACGGCTCGATGCGGATCACAAAGAATAATCTGGGCTCCCATATCAATAAGCTTATCCACAAAGAACAAGCGACTTTCAAACATTTTCTGATGAATCAAGACACTCCCCTTAGCTTGTGTAGCAATAACCAACAGCACACTAAGCAGGTCGGGCGTTAACCCCGGCCAGGGTGCATCGGCTATGGTCATAATAGAACCGTCAATAAACGATTCAATCTGATAAGACTCTTGCGACGGAATAAAGATATCATCCCCCCGCTGCTCCAGCTTGATGCCTAAACGGCGGAAGCTTTCAGGAATGATGCCTAAATTTTCATAAGATACATTCTTAATGCAGAGTTCACTCCCGGTCATGGCAGCCATGCCGATGAAGCTACCGACTTCAATCATATCAGGCAATACGGTATGTTCCGTGCCCTGAAGACTTTCTACTCCCTCAATGGTAAGCAGATTAGAAGCTATTCCGCTAATCTTGGCCCCCATCCTGTTCAGCATTTTGCAAAGCTGCTGAAGATAAGGTTCACAAGCGGCATTATAAATGGTAGTAATACCTTCGGCAAGAACAGCCGCCATTACAATATTGGCAGTTCCGGTTACAGATGCTTCATCGAGCAGCATATCCGTACCTTTTAGTTGCGTTGCTGTTATTTCATAAAGACCCCGCTCATCATTATAAGAAAATTCGGCGCCCAGACTTTGTATGCCGATAAAATGAGTATCCAATCGCCGACGTCCTATTTTATCTCCTCCCGGTTTAGATATTAAAGCTTTGCCAAAACGAGCTATCATCGGACCAATTAGCATAACCGAGCCCCTCAGACTGGAACATTTCTTTAAAAATTCATCGCTTTCCAGATAAGCCAAGTCTACTGATTCGGCCTTAAAACTATACGTATCGACACTTTTCTTCGCTATCTTAACTCCCATATCGCGCATTAGCTGAATGAGGTTATTCACATCCAGAATATCGGGAATGTTACTTACCGTCACTTCTCCGGCAGTAAGCAGTGTAGCGCAAATAATCTGTAACACTTCGTTTTTGGCACCTTGCGGATAAATATCTCCGTGAAGTCTGTGCCCTCCCTCTATTACGAATGATGCCATAGTTGTTGAAATTAAGAATAACGAATGAAGATCTGGACGATCCGTAATTATTTATAGTTTCTTCTCTGATTATTATTCTGTCGCGGACGGCGGTTAGCAACCAAACGTGTCTCCATCAACCGAAGTATTTCATCGGTAAGTTGAAGTTTCCCTTCCGAGAATTCAGATAAATCATCAGAAATCTTCCTGTCGTCTACCGTATCTTTATTCCAGGCCATATAATCTTTCTTCATATGGTTGCCAATCAGTGCAATAAGATTTTTCTTCTCATCACCTTCAGGAAAGTCACAAGCTTTCTTTATCAGTATCTCCAGCGTACGGCCATAATGACGATAGCGTATCTTTGTACTGGGATAAGGCACCGAATCGGGTTTGGTAATCAAATTATCTTTGCGGATAACTACGTAAGGACAATCGATATCCAATTTAAAATCGGACATAATGGCCAAATGGTCCCATAATTTGTGCTTAAAGTCGGGCACATCTCTTAAATGCGGAAACATGCTTCCCATTATATTAATAATGGTATTGGCACAACGTTGACGTTCGGCCTTATCTTCTAAGGTTAGTGCATGGTCTACCATGTTCTGAATACTACGTCCGTATTCTGGTAAAAACATTCTTTTTTGTTGAGTATTATATTGCATATATTATTATGAATTACAAAAGTTTTTTAGGTTGAGTGGCTACAAATTCTTTGAGGTAAAAAGGCTCAAAGTAAGCCACATCTTTATAATCGCGATTGGCCACCGCTTTTTCGGCAAGCGGAAACATCATTTTGGCCAGCGGATAAATATTATCAATAAAATGAGCATTAGGATGCGTAATCTTATCCCGGCATTTAGTGGCACCATTGCCAAAAAAGTAGACCGGATGCTTATCCAGATATTCCAGGTAAGTGTTCTCGTCAACAATGTCGGCCAAAGTTTTACGTTTAACAACGAGAGAACGATCGTAAACAGCAGCATATACCTCCATCCGACGAGCATCAATCATGGGACAAAGTAACGCATCATCAGGCAACTCCTGATAAAGCAACACCGGAACACTTAACACCTCAAGTGTAGGAATACCGATAAGAGGGATATTCCGCCCGTAACAAACGCCCTTCGCCATAGATACGCCAATGCGCAGACCCGTATAGGAACCGGGACCGCAGCTAACGGCTACTGCGTCAAGAAGCATGGCATGATTGTCAACAAACGACAAAGCCTCATCTACAAAAACGCCCAAAGACACTGCATGAGAAGGGCCTTGAAAATCTTCTTTAACAAAAATGCTTTGCCCTTCTTCACTTACTGCAACCGAACAAACAGCTGTAGAAGTCTCTATATGTAAGATACACGACATAATTTCAGTTTATAAATGCTGCAAAGATACGTATAATTACGAAAAAACAGCTACTTTTGCAGAAAACTAATGTGATATGATACAATCCATGACGGGATACGGAAAAGCTACAGCCGAACTTCTCGATAAGAAAATAAATGTAGAGATTAAATCGCTCAATAGCAAGGCGATGGATTTGTCGGCACGCATCGCACCGGCATATCGAGAGAAAGAAATGGAAATCCGTAACGAGGTAACAAAAACGTTAGAACGCGGGAAAGTAGATTTCAGCCTTTGGGTAGAGAAAAAAGAAAGTTCGGATGCAGCGACTCCCATTAATCAGTCATTGGTAGAAAGTTACTACAAACAAATTACTGAAATATCAAACAACTTAGGGATAACCTTGCCAACTGACTGGTTTCAAACTCTCTTAAGGCTACCGGATGTAATGACTAAATCAGAAACACAAGAGCTCAGTGATGAGGAATGGAGCATGGCACATAAGGCGGTAGAAGAAGCCATCGGACATCTGGTAGATTTCAGGAAGCAGGAAGGAGCAGCTCTCGAAAACAAATTCCGTGAGAAAATAAGCAACATCCAGCTCTTACTCGAATCTGTTACGCCTTTTGAAAAAGAACGTATTGATAAGATAAAGGAACGCATCACCGATGCCTTGGAAAAAACCATCAGCGTAGATTACGATAAAAATCGCCTGGAGCAAGAGCTTATCTACTACATAGAAAAGCTGGATATCAACGAAGAGAAGCAACGTTTGGGCAATCACCTAAAGTATTTCATCAGCACACTCGAAAGCGGAAACGGGCAAGGTAAAAAGCTCGGTTTCATCACTCAGGAAATGGGACGCGAGATTAACACGCTTGGCAGCAAGTCTAACCACGCTGAGATGCAAAAGATTGTGGTGCAGATGAAAGACGAATTGGAGCAGATAAAAGAACAAGTTCTCAACGTTATGTAAAGGCCCTAACAAGCATGAACGGGAAATTAATTATTTTTTCGGCACCTTCGGGATCGGGAAAGTCTACTATAATCAACTATCTGCTAGCACAGAACTTGAATTTGGCTTTTTCTATTTCAGCAACCAGCAGGCCTCCGCGCGGTGCGGAACAGAACGGAGTGGAGTATTTCTTCCTTTCGCCCGAAGAATTTCGTCGTCGCATAAACAATCACGAGTTTCTGGAATACGAAGAGGTATATAAAGACCGTTATTACGGAACATTAAAAGCACAGGTCGAGAAACAACTTGAAGCGGGACAAAATGTGATTTTCGATGTAGATGTGGTTGGAGGAAGTAATATCAAAAGATTTTATGGAGAACGCGCCTTGTCGATCTTTGTCCAACCACCTTCCATAGAAGAGTTAAAGCATAGATTGATAAGCCGTGCCACTGATTCTGCCGAAATTATAGAGAGTCGCATTGCCAAAGCAGAATTCGAACTCACTTACGCAAACAAGTTCGACCGTATCATTATAAACGATAATCTGGAAACAGCCGAGCATGAAGCCTTGCAAATAATCAAAGCATTCATAGAGAAATGAATCAAAGAACAGGTATCTTCAGCGGATCATTCGACCCCATTCATATCGGGCATCTTGCTTTGGCTAACTACCTTTGCGAGTTTGCCGGACTGGATGAGTTGTGGTTCATGGTGAGTCCGCAAAACCCGCTAAAAGATGAAGCGGATTTACTGGAGGACCGCAAACGCCTGGAACTGGTAGAACTGGCTATAGCCCATTATCCAAAATTCTTAGCTTCCGACTTTGAGTTCCGCCTGCCGCGACCAAGTTACACCGCGCATACTCTCAACAAATTGAGAGAAAGCTTCCCCGAACAAGAATTTTATTTAATTATCGGTTCGGACAATTGGAATTTATTCCCTTTCTGGAAGAATTCCGAACAGATTATAGCCACTACACCCATCCTTATTTATCCCCGTCCCGGATTTCCGATTGATGAAAAGCAATTGCCGAAAACCGTTCGCGTAGTTCAGGCACCGTTGCTTGATGTAAGCTCTACTTTTATCCGACAAGCCATTGCGATGGGGAAAGACATCAGATATTTCCTGCATCCGGCAGTTTATAAGAAAATAAAACAAGAAAACTTTTATTCCATCTTATAAAGTCGCAAAAAGAAGGTCAAAGAGTGCCACCACTGCCCGGTAGCACAAGAACAAATTACATCCACTTTTCTTCCAACTGTTCCCCTTTTAGACTAATGCGAATCAGCTTGAGCGGCACATTGCGCGAAGCCGCCTTTCGCGCTTCTTCGCACAGATAAAGCAAACCGCCACAACAAGGCACCTCCATAATCATCACTGTAAGTGTATTAACGCCACCATGATCTATCATCTCACTAAGTTTGCGGATATAAACATCCTTCCCCTGATCCAGTTTCGGACATGCTATGACTAAGCGTTTCCCTTTTAAATAAGTTTGATGAAAATCGCCTACGGTAAAGGCACAACAGTCAGCTGCTACAAGTAAATCCGCCCCTTTCAAAAAAGCGGCTACAGGCGAAACCAGATGCAGCTGTACAGGCCATTGCTGCAACTCACCACGTTGAGATGCATCCGACTTATGTTCATCGACAGGCAAAGTATACGTCATTTCACGGCTACCCGGACACCCGTGATGCGAAACCGATGCTTGAGAAACGATTTTCGTCTGATCAGCATAAGTAGGCATAAGTCTTTCCGTCACCGCCGTCTCATCATACGCCTCCGCTTCCCTCTCCTCCAGGGTAATAGCTCCTTCGGGGCAATCGCCAATGCAGGCACCTAACCCGTCGCAATAAAGTTCGCTAACCATGGTTGCTTTACCGTTAATCACTTGCAAAGCCCCTTCATGGCAGCCCTTTACGCAAAGCCCGCACCCATTGCAAAGTTTTTCATCAATCTTAATAATTGTTCGTTTCATGCTTATTATTTCTTTTAGACTACAAACATCGGCATTTTTAAAGCAATCAATTGTAACCAATGCAACAACATATACATAAAAAAAGTAAAAGACCTGATTTATAACCTCTATAAAGAGGACAATGCCTGGTCGACATCTATTGAATAGCAACCGAAACAGTACGTTCTTTGCCCTTATTATATACTATTCACTCTCTTTTCTCCTAATTTACCATCCTAAAACATCCCCATGTTGTTGCACAAAACATCCGGATGTTCTATGCAACAACATGGGGATGTTCTGCGCATAAAAAGCTATTAAGAAAAGAGACAAAACAGTTGTTCCGTAGAGAATGAAGCCAACCTTTACCTCATAAGGCCTTACTAAGTGTTATGACAACCACTTCGCTCGGTGCAAAAAGACGAATGGGAATGCGCGACGTGCCAATACCATTCGTTATTATCATAGGTATGTGCGCCGAAGTATATTTTAATCCCGTGCGAAAACGTTGCCCGTAAGCAGAAGGTATTATCGGCGCATACAGTCCGAAAAGCGTAACCTGCCCTCCGTGCGTATGTCCGGCCAGGACAAGGTCGGTATTAGTAACAGGAACCTCTTCGGCATAATCGGGGGTATGGGTAAGAAGTATCACAAAATCACTCGGAGAAAGAGATAATGTGGGAGATATTCCATTGGTCTTTAAGTCGAAAGGATTACGCACTCCTGCCAGAATAAGCCGCTCATTATCAATTCGTATGGTATCTAACTGATGTTCCAGAATCTTTATGCCGCGAATTTTCATTTCCTGAATAATCTCATCGTGGCAACGTTCGTCATCGTTATTCCCCATTACGCCGAAAATGCCATAAGATGTTTTTATATCAGCCAGGCGAGCACACAATTCGGGCACCACATCACACCCCTCCTGATAATCTCCTCCCATTAACAACACGTCCGGATGGAGTTTATTGATCAGCCGGACTAGCTGTGTAAGACGCTTCCGTGTAAAGCGGCTTTTATAATGCAAATCGGAAATGAAAACAATTTTAAAACCATTGAATGCTTCCGGAACATCTTTGTGTGCAAACTCATATTTTTTCACTCTCCCTATTCCCGGATGAGTTAAGTTAATAGTAGCACACGAAGTAAAAAGCCAGAAAAAGCTTATATAGACCCAAATTATTCTTTTCATAAGATTTACTCTTTGCTTGCAAAGATAACATTGTATCTTTGCACTACATTAATTTGCTTAACACTTTCTCCGGAAGAAAACAGGATAGCCTTTTATGAACGAAATAATAAAACGGAATTCGCTAAAAGCGTGGATACTTGCCGCACGGCCAAAAACATTGGCTGCCGCCGTTATACCGGTGATGATAGGCAGCTCGCTGGCTTATATGGATCATACCTTTCATTGGTTACCCGCACTTATCTGCGCCCTATTTGCCTGTTTGATGCAAATAGCCGCCAACTTCATCAATGACTTGTTCGATTTTCTAAAAGGTACGGACAGGGAGGATCGGTTAGGCCCCGAACGAGCCTGTGCACAAGGATGGATATCTCCCCGAAGCATGAAAGGGGGGATTATCATTATCCTTCTTTTAGCCTGCTTCATCGGAAGCACCTTGCTCCTGTTCGGAGGATTGAAATTAATAGGAATAGGGATACTTTGCGTTGTATTTGCTTTTCTCTACACAACAGGGCCTTATCCGTTGTCTTACAATGGATGGGGAGATGTACTGGTACTTGTTTTCTTTGGCTTTGTACCGGTGGGGGGTACCTATTATGTACAGTCACTTACGTGGACAACCGATGCTGCAATAGCCTCGATTGTGTGCGGATTAATTGTAGATACTCTGCTGGTAGTAAACAACTATCGCGATCGGGAAGCGGATGGGGAAAGCGGAAAACGTACTATCATCGTGCGTTTGGGCGAACCGTTCGGTCGCTATCTATACCTTTGGTTAGGCATGATTGCCTCAGGATGTTGCTTATGGTTCTTAGTCGACGGGCATTTTTACGCAGCTATGTTGCCTCAGCTATATCTTGTATTACATTTCAAAACATGGCAAAACATGGTAAAGATACATTCCGGCAGAAAACTAAACAGCATACTGGGAGAAACCTCTCGCAATATGCTGCTATTCGGATTATTATTATCGCTGGGAATGCTCCTATCTTGCTGATCCGTACATTTTTTCGTAGTACTTCTGATAATCTCCGCTCGTCACCTCTTCTACCCAAACCTGGTTGGCAAGGTACCATTCAATGGTTTTCACAATTCCTACCTCAAATGTCGTCTCGGGATACCATCCCAATGCATTAGTGATTTTAGAAGGATCAATGGCATAACGTTGATCGTGACCAAGACGGTCTTTCACAAATAGAATAAGTTCTTCGTTCATCCAATCGACAGACAATTCACCCTCCGCATTTTTCTCCTTCTTTTTAAGTACCGTGCGATATTCGGGATGCTCAGTCATCAACCGCCGGACAGTAGCAATCGTAAGTTTCACAATTTCAAGATTCGTCTTTTCATTATGCCCGCCTACGTTATACACTTCCCCTTCCCGACCCTGACGCACCACCAAATCGATTGCTTTACAATGATCCTCCACATAAAGCCAATCGCGCACATTACTGCCGTCTCCATATACCGGAAGCTTTTTCCCTTCAAGAATATTCTTAATAATCAGCGGAATCAATTTTTCGGGGAAATGATACGGCCCGTAATTGTTAGAGCAACGGGTAATAGAAACAGGCATCTTGTATGTATCGTGATAAGCCATTATCACAAGATCGGCACTTGTCTTAGAAGCACTGTACGGGCTATGCGGACAAAGAGGGGTCTCTTCTGTGAAATAGCCCTGCGCCCCTAAAGATCCGTATACCTCATCGGTAGATACCTGATGATAGCGCACCCCTTTGCGCCAGGTAGGATAGCCGTATTCATCTTTCCCGGTAACCCAGGCACGACGGGCAGCATCTAAAAGGTTTTGCGTTCCTAATATATTAGTAGTCAGAAATAATTGGGGATTCTCGATGCTGCGATCTACATGACTTTCGGCGGCAAAGTTCACCACATAATCGAACTTATATTCTGCAAAAAGCCGATCGGCCAATGCACGATCACAGATATCTCCTTTAACAAAAAAGCAACATTCACTATCAATATCAGAAGCAATTGTTCCTAAATTTCCGGCATAAGTCAAAGCATCCAGCACAACAACTCTTATGTCATTGTGCTTAGCGAGAATATACTTCAGATAGTTAGCTCCAATAAATCCTGCAGCACCGGTCACTAGATAAGTTTTCATATATTTTGTAAAATTGTTTATAGTATAGTCTAATTAATCAGGCGCTATTTCGTTACTAATTCCATTAAATACTTTCCATATTCAGTCTTTTCCAGTTCCCGTCCCAAGAGCATCAATTGATCTGAAGAAATCCACCCGTTACGCCAGGCTATTTCTTCAATACAACTTACATAAAAACCCTGACGATTCTGTATGGTGGCTACAAAGTTAGATGCTTCGAGCAGGCTATCGCAATTTCCGGTGTCTAACCAAGCAAATCCACGGCCAAAAAGTTCCACTTTTAAGGTGCCTTCCTCTAAATAAAGCCTGTTCAGATCAGTAATCTCATACTCCCCCCGAACTGAAGGCTTTAGTGATGCTGCTTTTTCCGTAACAGTAGCATCATAAAAATAAAGCCCCGGTATGGCGTAGTTACTCTTAGGATTAGTCGGCTTTTCTTCTAAAGAAATCACCCGACCGCTTTCATCAAACTCAACGACTCCGTAAGCTCTGGGATCTTTCACGTAATACCCAAATATACAGGCTCCTTTGCCAATATCCGCTGCCCTGCGCAGCATAGCCGAGAAGCTTTGGCCATAGAACATATTATCGCCCAAAATAAGACAACCGGATTCGCCGGCCAGGAACTCCGCTCCTAAAACAAACGCCTGCGCCAAGCCATTAGGTTGTTCTTGCTGTTTATAATAAAAAGTCATGCCCAATGCTTCTCCGGAACCAAGCTGTTCGCGAAATACGGGTAAGTCTCGTGGAGTAGAGATTATCAACACTTCACGAATACCTGCAAGCATCAGTGTAGAAAGAGGATAATAAATCATCGGCTTGTCATAGACCGGCATAATCTGCTTCGAAATAGCCTTTGATAGAGGATAAAGACGTGTAGCGCTACCTCCTGCCAAAATAATTCCCTTCATAAGTATAATCGATTTTGTTACAAAGAACGCAAAGATATTTGACGTGACAAAATAAAGAAAGCATATTATTAAACAACAGTGACACTTTTATCCGGCTAATTCGATCACTTCCAAGTCTTTAAATGCCCCGTTATCGATAGTAAAACGTATCATGGTACGCACCTTATGAAATCCGGAAATCCCTGCAGCTCCGGGATTAATATGGAGCATTCCCAATGCCTTATCATACTTTACCTTTAATATATGTGAGTGCCCGCTGATAAACAATTTTGGCGGATGAACTAAAATGCTTCCGCGGATAGAAGAATCATAATTACCGGGATAGCCCCCGATATGTTTTATCAGAACTTCGGCGCCATCTACCGTAAAGCGATTTATCTGAGGGTAAATTCGTCGTATCTCCTGACCGTCGATGTTTCCGTATACAGCACGAAGAGGGCGAAAATCAGCCAGTTTCTGAGCAACTTCCAACGAGCCAATATCTCCGGCGTGCCATATCTCATCACAGGTCTCAAAATAATTCAGATATTTATCATCCCAGTAAGCATGTGTATCTGATAATAAACCAATTCTTGTCATAATTCCTTTGTTTATATTTGCAAAGGTAGTATATTTGAGACAAACTAAGTCGATGGAAAACGTCTATAATTACTTCAAACGCGATATAAGCTGGCTTTCATTCAACTATAGAGTGCTTTTAGAAGCGGACGATGACAGTCTGCCGCTATACGAACGCATTAGTTTCATCGCCATCTACTCCTCTAATCTTGAAGAGTTTTATAAAATACGTGTGGCCGATCACAAAGCCATTGCCACCGGCGGAGCCCGAAATGATGAAGAATCCGTTTTATCCTCTATAGAGCTTTTAGAAGAAATAAGCACTGAAGTCAACCGACAATTGGAAGAACGTATACATATCTACGAATATAAAATACTCCCGGCTCTTCGTGAAAATCATATTATATTCTATCAAAATCATGACGTAGAGCCTTTTCATAAAGAGTTTATACGTAGTTTCTTTAAAGAAGAGATATTTCCTTATCTACAACCGGTGCCCGTTTGGAAGGATAAAATAATATCCTTTTTACGCGACAACAGACTCTACTTAGCCGTACGCCTGTTTCTTCTCAACACCACTAAAGATGATCCCAATCATGTGCAATATTTTGTGATAAAACTGCCATATAGTAAAGTTCCCCGTTTTATTGAACTGCCCAAACACGGAGAGAACTATTATCTAATGTTTATTGAAGACATCATTAAGGCAAACATAAGTAGCATTTTTCCCGGTTACGAAGTAGATTGCAGCTATTGCATTAAGATATCCCGTGATGCAGATATCCTGATTGACGATACATCAGACTCCGATATCGTAGAACAAGTAAAGAAAAAAGTAAAGAGGCGTAAAATAGGAGCTGTATGTCGTTTTGTATATGATCGCCAGATGCCCGATGATTTCCTTGATTTTTTAATTAATGCATTCCACATTAATAGAAACGAGTTGGTTCCGGGTGACAAGCATCTTAATCTGGAAGATTTAAAACATCTGCCTAACCCCGACAAAGGAGCGGAAAGCAGCAGTAAACCACAGCCCATGACTCTTGCCTGTCTTGACAGCAAAGCCTCTATATTTAAATATGTAGCTAAGAAAGATATGCTCATACACTATCCTTACCATTCTTTTGGACACTTTATTCATTTTCTTTACGAAGCGGTGCACGACCAACGAACCAAAGAAATTATGGTTACTCAGTATCGCGTTGCCGAAAATTCAGCAGTAATAAACACGCTTATATCCGCTGCGCAAAACGGAAAAAAGGTAACTGTTTTCGTAGAGCTAAAAGCCCGTTTTGATGAAGAGAATAATCTGGCTACCGCCGAGATGATGAAAGCTGCAGGCATCAATATTATTTATAGCATTCGCGGATTAAAAGTGCATGCCAAAGTAGCCCTTATTTTACGACGAAGCGACGAAGGACACCTCCTCCGAAGCTATGCCTATATAAGTACCGGCAATTTTAATGAGAAAACCGCAAACATCTATGCCGATAGCGGATTATTTACCTGCAATAAGGCTATTGTAAATGATCTTAATAACCTCTTCTTAACTCTTGAAGGTAAACAAAGTCCTGAATTCAAACGCTTACTCGTTGCACGATTTAATCTGGTCCCTGAGCTAGATAAGCTTATTAACCATGAAATACATTTATCCTCCATCGGAAAAGAGGGAAGAATTATTCTAAAGATGAATGCGCTTCAAGACCCGGTCATGATTAACCAACTTTATGAAGCCTCCATACATGGCGTTCAGATAGATCTTATTATTCGTGGCATCTGTTGCCTCATACCCGGACAACCCTATAGCAAGAATATCCGCATCACCCGCATTGTAGACAGTTTTCTTGAACATGCCCGTGTGTGGTATTTTGGAAACAATAATGACCCTAAAGTTTTTCTAGGCTCACCGGACTGGATGAGACGTAACCTCTATCGCCGTATAGAAGCTGTAGTACCAATCCTCAATACTGATCTTCGGTCGGAGATGATTGATATGCTCCATATTCAGTTAGAAGATAACCAGAAGGCTTGTTTTGTTGATGAGCACTTGCACAATGTGTTTAAGCAAAATGCCTCCATGCCTCTTGTTAGAGCACAGTATGCTTTCTATAATTACCTAAAAACAAAGAATGAAACATTTCTGTAATATGCATGAAATTTATTTGCAACACAAAATTCATTCCTTTGCACACCAGAAACAGAATACACATTTATGGAAACTATTTACCTCGGTCTTATTATTTTCTTATTCGTCTTAGCTGTGTTCGATCTCATTGTCGGCGTCAGTAACGATGCAGTAAACTTTCTTAATTCAGCTATCGGTGCGAAAGCGGCATCTTTCAAAACAATTATGATTATTTCAGCTATCGGAATATTCATTGGTGCATCCTTATCAAACGGGATGATGGACATTGCCAGGCACGGCATATACCAACCTGAACATTTCTATTTTGCCGAGATAATGTGCATCTTACTAGCTGTAATGCTCACGGATGTTGTACTACTCGACGTTTTCAATTCTATGGGAATGCCTACTTCAACGACTGTATCCATGGTCTTTGAACTCTTGGGAGGAACGTTTGCTTTGGCATTAATTAAAATTTACGGTAACAGCGAACTCCAGCTGGGGGATCTGATAAACACAGATAAAGCTCTTTCTGTGATCATGGCTATCTTTGTTTCAGTCGCCATCGCTTTTTTCTTCGGTATGTTGGTGCAATATATAGCTCGCATTATCTTTTCTTTCAATTACAAGAATAAGATGAAATACAGTATTGGGCTATTCGGTGGCGTAGCCATCACAGCTATTATCTATTTCATGCTCATCAATGGATTGAAAGGTAGCACGTTTATGACCAAAGAGCATCTAGAATGGATAAGAATCAATACTCCACAGCTGGTTATAGGGTGTTTTATCTTTTCTACTTTATTAATGCAAATTCTTCATTGGCTGAAAATAAACGTATTCAAAATTATTGTATTGCTTGGTACCTTTTCACTGGCACTCGCATTTGCAGGCAATGACCTCGTAAATTTCATCGGAGTTCCCTTAGCCGGCTATTCATCTTTCATTGATTATGCAGCAAATGCAGCCGGTGCTTCTCCTAATAGCTATTTAATGACATCTCTTGCGGGTCCGGCTCAGACGCCTTGGTATTTTCTCACTGCCGCAGGTGTTGTAATGGTATTTGCCTTGATGACATCAAAAAAAGCACATGCAGTAATTAAAACATCCGTTGATCTGGCTCGGCAAGACGAAGGAGAAGAAACATTTGGTAGCACGCCTATCGCCCGCACGTTAGTACGCATTAGCAGAAGTATGGCTAATGGCATTTCAAGAACAATGCCGGAAAACACAAAACGATGGATTGACTCCCGTTTTCGAAAGAACGAAGCAATCATTGCTGATGGAGCTGCTTTTGACCTTGTCCGTGCATCGGTTAATTTAGTGCTTGCGGGATTGTTAGTCGCATTAGGAACTTCTTTAAAGCTTCCGCTCTCTACAACCTACGTTACTTTCATGGTAGCAATGGGTACCTCACTTGCTGATAAGGCTTGGGGACGAGATTCTGCCGTATTTCGTATTACCGGCGTGCTTTCTGTTATTGGCGGCTGGTTCCTTACAGCAGGTGCTGCTTTTACGATTTGTTTTTTCGTAGCTCTATTTATTCATTTTGGCGGCGCAATCGCTATCATACTACTTGTTGGACTGGCAGTATTTTTACTTATTCGCAGCCATCTTTTATTCAAGAAGAAAAAACAAAAAAAAGAAGAAAGCGAAACATTCAAAGAATTAATGCATACCAATGATAGTACGAAAGCATTGGGACTTATGCGCATACTTACACGGGAAGAACTAAGCAAAGTACTTCAATATGCGGAAGAAAATTTTGATCGTACAATAACTTCCTTTCTTAATGAAAATCTAAGAGGACTTCGCAAAGCGATGGGGGCTAGTAAATTCGAGAAACAACTGCTAAAACAAATGAAACGTAGCGGCACTCTTGCCATATGCCGACTAGATAATAATACAGTACTTGAAAAAGGGCTTTATTACTATCAAGGCAATGATTTTGCCAGTGAATTGGTATATAGTATTAATCGTTTATGCGAGCCTTGCCTGGAACATATAGACAATAACTTCAACCCGTTAAATGCTGCTCAGAAATTAGAATTTAGTGAAGCATCAAAAAACATTGCCGAATTAATTCACTTATGCGAAGAAAAACTCAGTACAAATGATTATGAAGGTTTTGAAGATAATATTAATACAGCGAACGCACTGAATACTCAATTGGCTCATCTGAAACGTGAAGAATTAAAACGTATTCAGAACCAAACAGGTAGCATAAAAGTAAGTATGGTATACTTAACAATGATTCAGGAAGCACAGAATGTGGTTACTTATACCATTAACTTGATGAAGGTGAACCGTAAATTCCAGGTGGATAATGAAATTTAAAAGAAACAGTGTTTTTATTGTCTATCCCTAAGCCATCTTACATTTAAGACAATTATCTAAAGAATTAGTGCCCGATTTATAATAAATCGGGCACTAATTCTTTAAACGATGATTACATAGTTTTTTTCTTATAACACCCTGACTCACTATAGAGGCATACAAAAACTAATTATTATATGTATCTTTGCGACTCATTTTAAATTATTAAGCATGATTTCAGTAGACGGATTAGCCGTGGAGTTCGGTGGATCCACCTTATTCAACAATATTTCCTTTGTAATTAACGAAAAAGACCGCATTGCTCTGATGGGGAAAAACGGGGCAGGTAAAAGTACTCTCCTAAAGATTTTGGCAGGCGTGAGACAACCTTCACGAGGAAATATATCAGCACCAAAAGAATGTGTTATTGCATACTTACCGCAGCACTTGATGACGGAAAATGGAAGGACTGTTTTTGAAGAAGCAGCTCAAGCCTTTGCTCACCAACATAAGATGGAAACAGAAATAGCACGGCTGAACAAAGAGCTCGAGACCCGGACAGATTACGAAACGGATAGCTATATGGAGCTGATAGAAGAGGTATCCGCTCTTAGTGAAAAGTTTTATGCCATTGACTCAACGAACTATGAAGAAGATGTAGAAAAAGCATTATTCGGACTTGGATTCTTGCGTGAAGAGTTTAACCAACCGACAAAGAATTTCAGTGGAGGATGGAGAATGCGTATCGAACTGGCCAAGCTGTTACTGCAAAAACCAGATATGTTATTACTTGATGAGCCAACAAATCATCTTGATATTGAGTCTATACAGTGGTTAGAAGATTTTCTTATCAATAACGCTAAAGCTGTTATAGTTATCAGCCACGACCGTAAATTTATAGATAACATAACCACGCGAACTCTTGAAATCACCATGGGTCGTATATACGATTATAAAGTAAACTACTCGAAATACCTGGAACTACGCAAGGAAAGACGAGAACAACAACAAAAGGCCTATGAAGAACAACAAAAATTCATAGCCGACACTACCGTGTTTATAGATAGATTTAAAGGAACTTACTCTAAGACAACGCAAGTACAAAGCCGGGTAAAAATGCTTGAAAAGCTCGAAATACTCGGAGTTGACGAAGAAGACTCTTCTGCTTTACGATTAAAATTCCCCCCATCTCCACGTTCGGGTAGTTATCCGATAATAATGGACCGCATAGGAAAAACTTACGGCGACCATACAGTTTTTAAAGATACAACACTCACCGTAGAACGAGGTGACAAGCTAGCTTTCGTAGGGAAAAACGGTGAAGGAAAATCGACCCTGGTGAAGTGTATCATGAAAGAAATAGAACACGAAGGTACGCTAACATTGGGACACAATATTCAAATAGGTTACTTCGCGCAAAACCAAGCGTCGCTGCTGAATGAAAATCTAACCGTATTTCAAACAATCGATGATATTGCCCAAGGAGATATACGAAACAAGATACGCGATCTGCTGGGTGCTTTTATGTTTGGCGGAGATGAATCAACAAAAAAAGTGAAAGTGCTTTCGGGCGGCGAACGAACACGACTAGCCATGATTAAGCTTCTTTTGGAACCAATAAACCTCTTGATTTTAGATGAGCCGACAAATCATCTTGATCTGAAGACAAAAGACATACTCAAGCAAGCGCTAATTGATTTTGATGGAACTTTAATTGTGGTATCTCACGATCGCGATTTTCTAGACGGATTAGTATCAAAAGTCTACGAGTTTGGAAATAAACGAGTAACCGAACATCTATGTGGCATCTACGAATTCCTGGAAAAAAAGAAAATGGAATCACTTAACGAATTAGAAAAAAGATAATTATAAAAGTTTAATTTCCAAGGGCAAATATCCACTACGAATTCGCCACTCTTGAGGATAAAGATTATTAGCCCGGTTGCCTATATTTTTTACAAACCCCAGAAAAACATTGTTATATGTCACCAAAAGATAGCCACGAGGAGCTGTTTCGCCCAATGAAATGGCCTCCTTTCGCAAATAAGCAATAGCTTGCTCGTAACTAAGTTCTATAGAAGGAAAAGCATCAGGGTTTAGCATCTGGCTCATAGCAAGTGCATGGTTGGGAATAATATCTTTTCCCTTCACTTCTCCTATGGCAATACCTGATTGAGCAATGTGCAACTGTTGCAGACTATTTAATTCATTAAAATAGGCTTTGGGGAAAGCTGATATCAAAGTTCCATTCACTGTAAACTGATAACTTTCATAATCAATAACCCAATCTTTGACAGCATGTGTCACTTCTTTATCCGGAAGTTTTTTTCTTGAATCTTTATTCCTTTTATCAGCAGCGTTTAGTGAGACAGATCGGAACGTTGATCGAGAAGCAAGCTCCTCTGAAGCGGACTTCCTGAGCACAGTAAGAAAGAAGCCTTCACCTCGCACGTTATGTGGTAAAAACCTATAAACAGGAAAATCATAACCCGCCATATTTCCACATATTCCCCAACTCTCAGGTACATCAATACTCAAAACTTCGGCTTCAAACTCGTGTTGCATCCACGCTATATTTTCCTCATCTTCCTTTGTATTATAAGTGCACGTACTATAAATGAAGATACCTCCCGGTTTAAGACAGGGCCAAACATCAGCAATAATACGCCGTTGTCGCTGCCAGCAGATTTCTACATTATTCAAATTCCATTCTGCAATAGCTCCGGCGTCTTTGCGGAACATTCCCTCTCCCGAGCAAGGAACATCAGCAAGTATAACATCAAAAAAAGAATTTACCTTAGTGAAATCTGCCGGATCATTATTCGTAACAATCACATTCGGCTTCCCCCATTTAGTTAAGTTCCCCCCTAATATAGAAGAACGAGAACGGATAACTTCATTAGCTACCAACAAGCTACCGGCCGGCAACAAACTGATTGCATGCGTAGATTTACCTCCAGGTGCGGCGCATAAATCCAACATCACCACCGAAGTTTGTACATACTGTTTTATTACCCTCTCTAAGAACATAGAAGAAGCTTCTTGTACATAATAACATCCGGCATGAAATAAGGGATCAAAAGTAAATGTCAACCTTTCAGGAAGATAATATCCATCGGAACACCAAGGAACTGACACCGAATCAGTAAGAGAAACAGGAAACGCCCCCTTAGAGGCATTTAGACGGATACTTATGGGAGAATCTTCTTGCAAAGCTTCAGCCAACTTATTATATTCTTCATCTCCAAAAAGGCCGTGTGTATAAGTAACGAAATCAGTTGGTAAATTCATTTTATTCTATTAAAAAGTGCAAATATGAAAAATTATTTGTCTCTTTGCAACTTTCTACATGGAGAACTACGTCTAACACACAAAAGAAATAATAATAATAAAGGTACAAGCATATGAAACGAGTAATTATAACCTTAACGTTAGCTGTCACATTCTGTACGCTGATACTAGCACAGAAAAGGACTATTTTAAAAGACAGCATTGGAAAAGTCAGAATCACAGTGACCAAAGCCGAAACAGCAGAAACCGATAAAGATTCAGACTC
Organism: uncultured Bacteroides sp.; assembly: GCF_963677715.1. Lineage (NCBI taxonomy): Bacteria > Pseudomonadati > Bacteroidota > Bacteroidia > Bacteroidales > Bacteroidaceae > Bacteroides > uncultured Bacteroides sp. The sequence goes on along the minus strand of NZ_OY782495.1, from coordinate 2,821,456 downwards.
CACATTTGTCGCAGGCTGGGAAGATACTCCGGATAGCGCAACAAGTGTAACTTCAACTGCGTCCATCGACAACGATTTTCCGTTTAACTTTGGAAGCACAGATTTTGGAAGTTCCGTGATGATTCCTATCGTGGCAATAATCATGATTTTTGGATTCCCTATATTTATTATCTTTATTTTATTCTTTTTCCGATATAAAAACAGGAAAGCTAAATACAGACTTGTAGAGCAGGCTCTCGCGGCGGGGCAGCCCATTCCTGAAGGTGTATTCAATGAACGCATAGAAAATGATATCCGAACGAGAGGTATAAAAAACACATTTATTGGTATCGGACTATTCATCTTCCTATGGGCATTAACTAACAATTTCGGATTAGGATGCATCGGATTACTAATAATGTTTACCGGACTAGGACAACTTGTTATCTACTACACACAAAATTCATCTGCTCCCAAAAACTCAAAAGAGACTTCATTCAACAATCGGAAGCAGGATCATAAAAACAATGATGAAGAAAAAGATAATAAGTCTTCCATAGAAGAATGAGCCAACTTAACGACATATCGTTGGTGGCACAGGTCGTGGTATTCAAAAATACCAGGGCCTTTGACGAGTTAGTAAAGAAATACCAATCGCCTATCAGGCGCTTCTTTCTCAATCTGACTTGCGGCGACAACGAGTTAAGTGATGATCTGGCACAAGACACTTTTATTAAAGCCTATACCAGCATTGCTTCTTTTAAAAACCTTTCAAGTTTCTCTACTTGGCTGTATCGTATTGCATATAATGTTTTTTATGACTATATTCGCAGTCGAAAGGATACAATCGGTCTGGAATCAAAGGAAGTCGATTCCACCTTCAAAACTGAACAGGAAAATGTGGGGCAAAAAATAGACATTTACCAATCGCTCAAAAAGCTCAAAGATATAGAACGAACCTGCATTACACTTTTTTATATGGAAGATGTTAGTATAGAAAAAATCACAGAGATTATGGGTTGCCCCGCAGGAACTATAAAATCGCACTTATCAAGAGGCAAAGAGAAATTAGCTACATACTTAAAACAAAACGGTTATGATGGATACAAATGATAAACTGTTGAAACAATTTTTCGACGAAAGAAAGCAGGAAATAAAAGATAACGGGTTTAGCCACCGTATCACACACAATCTGCCAAATCATAATAAACGGTTATCTAATCTATGGATATCGTTCTGTGTTGCCATTACACTAATTTTATTTATAACCCTTAACGGACTACAAGCTATTATCGGTGTGTTAAGAGATGTTTTCATATCATTAGTGCAAAATGGCATTGAAAAAATCGACCCCAAATCATTGCTTATTGCAATAGCGGTACTCATGTTTTTGGGTGTCCGCAAAGTATGCACAATGGCTTAATAAACAAATAAGAACTTCAAAAGACAACACGATTTGATAAATATCGGCACCCCTTCAAGATTAAGACTATCCGTAATCATACTTTTGCTCGTTATTGCTTCAGCAAGTACTCGTGCGCAAGAAAGAGATACCTTATCAATAACAAAAGAAATAGAGTCACCAAAAATAACAAGTGACTCTATTCTTGTTGAATTCCTAAATGAGTTACACATTCCTATTACCTATAACAATAAAACAAAACTTCTAAAAACAGGAACGGAGAAGTTCTTAGATCTTTTCGCCGAAATTCGAAAGGCCAAACATAACATACACTTAGAATATTTTAACTTCCGCAATGATTCTATCGCAAATGCACTCTTTGACCTACTAGCCTCAAAAGCCAAGCAAGGAGTTAAGATTCGCGTACTTTTTGACGCATTTGGCAATTGGTCGAACGACCAACCTCTAAAAGAAAAACGTCTGGATTCAATCCGTCAAAGAGGTATAGAAATTGTTAAATTCGATCCTTTTAGGTTCCCTTATATTAATCACGCTTTACATCGTGATCATCGAAAAATAGCGGTAATCGATGGCAAAGTAGCCTACATCGGAGGAATGAATGTTGCCGATTATTATATTAAAGGTCTACCTAAGATAGGAAAATGGAGAGATATGCACATACGCATTGAGGGGGGGGCCGTAAAATATATACAAAACATTTTCCTACTAACATGGAATAGCACTACAAAACAAAATATTCGTGGAGAAATCTATTATCCTGAGGAAACAGACACTGCAACAGCCAACAAAGAGGAGATAGCAATTGTAGACAGAGCACCAAATAAAACACCAAAGCAACTTCGCCATACATACGCCAAAGCTATTGAATCGGCTCAAAAATCCATACAGATAGTAAATCCTTATTTCATGCCAACACATTCAATAAGAGAAGCATTAAAATCAGCTATCAAACGTGGCATCAAGGTAGAGATTATGATTTCATCTAAATCGGATATCCCCTTCACACCCGAAGCCTCTTTCTATTTAGTTCATAAACTAATGAAAAGAGGTGCAAGCATTTATCTATTCAACGGAGGATTTCATCATTCAAAAGTAATGATGGTTGACAGTCTATTCTGCACCGTTGGTTCGGCAAATTTAAACAGCCGTAGCCTTCGATATGACTACGAAATAAATGCATTCATATTTGATAAAAAAACCACAAAAGAATTGAGCGATATTTTTGAAGCAGACAAAAGTTTCAGCACCCTATTAACTCCTCAAAGATGGAAACAACGTTCAAAATGGAAACGACTTGTGGGCTGGATCGCCAATATATTCACACCTTTTATCTAAAAGTTTTTTTTCTAAAAAAGCTAACTACAAATCAGAATGAGATGCTTTCTCTTTTGAACTTTTTATGTACATTTGTGGCCAACGTTAAGAATATGCAATGAAACAATATTTAGAACTGCTCGACAGAGTACTGAAAGAAGGAGTACAAAAAGAAGATCGCACCGGAACCGGAACAATTAGTGTTTTTGGACATCAAATGCGTTTCAATCTCAACGAAGGCTTTCCATGCCTCACTACTAAGAAGCTCCATCTTAAATCAATTATCTACGAACTACTGTGGTTTCTAAAAGGAGATACTAATGCGAAATATTTGCAAGAAAACGGTGTGCGTATCTGGAATGAATGGGCAAATGAAGATGGAGATTTAGGACACATATATGGTTATCAATGGAGATCTTGGCCGGACTATAAAGGCGGCAGCATTGACCAAATTACAGAAGCCATAAATACAATCAAAAAGAATCCCGATTCTCGTCGAATCATTGTAAGCGCATGGAATGTGGCCGACCTGAATAACATGAATCTTCCCCCATGCCACATCCTTTTCCAGTTTTATGTCGCTAATGGGCGGTTAAGTATGCAGCTTTATCAACGTAGCGCAGATATTTTTCTGGGTGTACCATTCAATATTGCTTCGTATGCTTTATTGTTACAAATGATGGCTCAGGTAACAGGATTAGAAGTTGGAGACTTTGTGCATACCCTAGGTGACGCTCATATATATATAAACCATTTGGAGCAAGTGAAACTTCAGCTTAGCCGGGAACCACGTCCCTTGCCGCAAATGAAAATTAATCCAGAGATAAAAAGTATATTTGATTTTAATTACGAAGATTTTGAATTAGAGAATTACAATCCGCATCCACATATTGCCGGAAAAGTATCTATTTAAACTCAACTTATGAGCAAAATAATAATTATAGCCGCAGTCGACAGCAATTTAGCTATCGGATACCAGAATAAACTACTTTTCCGATTGCCTAATGACTTAAAACATTTTAAGACACTTACTACCGGAAAAGCAATTATCATGGGCCGAAAAACGTTTGAATCATTGCCTAACGGGGCCCTTCCTAATCGAAGAAACATAGTTATTTCTTCTAATCCAACGTTTAAATATCCCCAAACAGAAATATTCCCAACTTTTGAGCTGGCATTAGAAAGCTGCAGTAAAGAAGAATATATATATATTATCGGAGGCGAAAGTATCTACCGGCAAGCATTACCAATGGCTAACGAACTTCACCTCACAAAGGTCAACACAGAGGCCGGTAAAGCTGATGCCTTTTTTCCTGCCATAGACTTTAATATATGGTACGAGAAAAGCAGAGAAGATCATCCTGCTGATGATAAACATCTCTGCTCATATTCTTTTATTAATTATATTAGGAGATAAAGTTAATCTTCTTCCACTTCTACCATGATAGGCATTTGCCTTTTAATAGCCTCGTGAAAAGAGATCAACGTTTCCGTCCGCGCTAAACCCAAAGGCTGCAGCTTATCATGTATTATACTCAATAGATGATGGTTGTTCTTTGCATATATCTTAATAAACATGTCATATTGCCCTGTAGTAAAGTGACATTCAACTACTTCCGGTATATTTTCAAGTGCTTTGGCTACAGATTCAAAAGACTCAGGGTCCTTTAGATAAAGACCAATATAAGCACATGTTTCATATCCGATTTTCTCAGGATCAATAACATATTCCGACCCCTTCAGTATACCCAAATTAGTCAGCTTTTGTATACGCTGATGTATAGCAGCACCAGAAACATTGCAGGCTCTTGCCACTTCTAAAAAAGGAATGCGAGCATTCCCTGCAATCAATTTTAAAATCTGTTCATCCAGAGAATCTAATTGATGATGTCCCATTTAAATCCAATTATATAAGTAAGTATAAAAAACGCATTGCATTTTTTCGCAATGAATATGCAAAGTTAATCATTTTTTCAATAATAAATAGAACAATCTATTACAATTATTTGCAAAAACAAGAGTAATTAATATAAAGACGAATTCTCATCCTCTTATTTTTATCAAACCAATAATAATTATACCTTTGTAACAACATTAATTCCCAACAATATGAGACTAATAACAACAATTATTGCATCACTATTTATAGCACTTTACACAAATGCACAAAATTTCACCGACTACTTCACTAATAAAAGTCTAAGAATCGATTATATATTCAGCGGAAACGCCACTACCCAAAACATTTTTTTGGATGAATTATCACAGCTACCATCTTGGGCAGGTAGAAGACATCATTTATCAGAATTACCATTGGAAGGGAACGGGAAAATCATAATGAGAGATTTAAACAGCAAGAAAAGCATCTATGAAACATCCTTTTCTTCTTTATTCCAGGAATGGATATCCACTGATGAGGCTAAAACAACGTCAAAAGGATTCGAAAACACATTTATACTACCTTTCCCATTACACAGTGTAGAAATTGAAGTTTCACTATTTGATGCTCGCCATAATATTAGCGCTTCGATGAAACATATTGTAGATCCCAATGACATTTTAATTAAGGCCAAAGGACTATCCCACATACTTCCATACAAATATATTGTAAAAAATGGCAGCGAACAGAAATGTATTGATGTAGCAATATTAGCTGAAGGATATACAATTTCAGAAATGGGAATTTTCTACGAAGATGCCGCTACAGCATGTGAGAGTCTCTTTGCACATGAGCCATTCAAATCAATGAAAGACAAGTTTAATGTCGTTGCCGTAGCAAGCCCGTCGGCTGATAGTGGAATAAGTGCACCCAAATTAAAACAATGGAAAGACACAGCTTTCGGATCTCATTTTGATACATTCTACTCTGATAGATATCTAACAACAAACCATGTAAAAGCAATAAATGATGCTTTAGCTGGAATTCCATACGAATACATAATCATATTAGCAAATACAGAACAGTATGGCGGAGGAGGCATCTATAATGCATTCACTTTAACTGCGGCTCATCATAAAATGTTTAGACCTGTGGTAGTACACGAATTCGGGCATAGTTTTGCCGGTCTGGCTGATGAATATTTCTATGACGAAGATGTAATGAACGACACTTATCCTTTAAATGTAGAACCTTGGGAACCCAATATCAGTACCTTAGCAAACTTTGCATCTAAATGGCAGGATATGCTAGACGAAAAGACTCCAAGACCAACTCCTCCCTCAGCAAAAGACAAATATGCTATTGGTGTCTATGAAGGAGGAGGCTATTCAGCCAAAGGCATTTACCGCCCGGCATACAACTGCCGTATGCGTACCAATGAATACCCGAATTTCTGCCCTGTTTGTCAACGTGCGATAACAAGAATTATTAAGTTCTACACTGAATAACCAATTCTACTCGAAAATATAAAATGTAGTGTATTCGTTCAAGGTTTTAACATTGAAAGAACAAGAGACTGTAAATCAGCTGTGCCATCTAAAAATTAATAATTAATTTTTAGATGGCACAGCTGATTTTATGAGTGAAGAATTTGAATATGAAAATAGCAAGAATACGGCTCGGAAAACAACTTAAAATCCGCCAAGTCTTTATCAGGCAAATAGTAAGTCGCAATCTTGGAATATCCTTTCATCTGGATAATTTTAATTGGAACGTTAATGAAAGAACATTTGAGTAGGTTTACAGACTGACATCAGAAAGATTTTGCGGTAAATCGGCCTCTTTTTCGAAAAGCATAAGTTCGCGAATGAGTTGACGAAATAGCTATATCCAATGGCAACTATATAAGATTCTTTCCATGAAAGAGGCGAAATCCATTGTAGTCATTTCTGGAAGCCAAATAAAAGTCTGTCTGTCCAAGCGTTATAATCAAGTGAAAGAATCAAATTTCAGCTCTCTCAATAATAGCTGAAACGCTGCATAAATAGGAGGAAAATATCTAAAAAAAACGAGATAAAAAAAATGAGGCCAATTTCCCCTTGCGGAAAAGTAGCCTCACTCTTTTATCTATATAAATTAATTTATTTTCGCAGTTGCGCAGAATAATTAATTTTCAATGCATAAGCTTGACGAAGAGCCTGTTTGATATCAGTAACAATACCCATTTTAGTATCTTGATCAATTTTTAAAGATACAGTCATAAAAGGCTGTTCATCTTCTTTCATACTTGATCTTTCCTGAATGATATAATCCTGAATCTGAGCTACCTCAGCATAACTATCATTTAACTGGATACGACTCTCAGAACCCAACTTCTGACGAAATTCAGCCGTTGGCTTACCTACATAAATAAACGTAACCAATGATTTCTTTTCCAGCTTTTCTAGTTCAGTACCTGTCGGAACCTTAAACTCAACCTTTAGTGTGACTTCTCTCATTGTTGTTACAATCATAAAGAAGAACAACAAAGTAAAAATTAAGTCTGGCAGAGAAGAAGTATTCAATGCAGGCATTTCTCGCTTACCTGTTTTATTAAATTTTCCCATTACTTCTTTCCTCCTCCATAGTTTTTAGGTTCTGCCTCAGATATTCTCTGTGGATAAATATCACGAATAGCTTTCTGTTGATCAACATCAAGACTTGCGTAATTCTTATGCCATTTTTCCTGAGCTAATTCATCTCTCAATTCATTATAAGCAGCAACAAGCTCATTCTGAACATTAATATAAGCCTGATACGTGGAATTACGGTCATTCTGCAAAGAAATAACATGCTTTTCCGTAACCATCACATTTCCAAAAAACGGAACATCCTTCGCATGCTTTTCGGGTAATGTTTCATCATTATAAGGATTAGAAATAAAATCCTTTGCTTTTTGTCTTAATTGCTTAATGTTAATATAGTCCTTTCCGCACATCAACTGATCTTGGAAATTTAAATAAACAACAAGCACATTACGTTGCTTAACGATTACATCATCCTGTTTCTGATCTTTATCTGGAGGTGGTGGCAAACGTCTTGCCAAACCACGATCAGTATCCATAGACGTCGTAATCAAAAAGAATATAAGCAATAAGAAAGCGATATCTGCCGTTGAACTCGAATTTATATCAGGAACTTTTTTTCTTCCGTTTGCCATAATTACTTTATTAGATTGAAAGTTCTCAATTTAAGATAATCTCTTCTTAATGCTACTTCCTATGATAGCAACTACTGTTACAACCAGTAAGAAATAAATAGTATAAAGAAACATATCCGTTATCTTTAGCCAGAAATCAACATTATCTGTTCCGTCATACCCAGGCATCAAAAGTTTTTCACCACTACCCATTGACCATGCAACAACCAAGACTGCAGCCAATATAATAACTCCAATGAATGACTTCAAAGCACTAACGGGATTATCTTTCAAGGCAGTACCAAAATGAAAGATAAAAGCAATAAGTGTAACCGCTATAGCTAAGCCAAACAAAGCATAATTAAGGTACAGTAATGCATCTGTATATATTGGTTGCGACATATCAGGAACCATCGGATTAGGATCTTCACCTCCAAAGTAAAAGAATCCTAACACAACGACAGTGACAGCAAACATTGCATACAGTGCATAATAAGACACTTTATATGTTAACTTACTCATCTCTTATTATTTTTTATATTTCAAATTATATTTGATTACTAAATCAAGCAAAGTAATCGAAGAATCTTCCATATCGCTTGTAATAGCTTCAATTTTAGACAAAACATAATTATAGAAAATCTGAAGAATCAATGCTACGATAAGTCCAAAAATAGTAGTGATCAAGGCCACTTTCATACCACCGGCAACAACCGTTGGAGAGATATCACCTACTTGTTGGATTTTATCGAATGCCTGAACCATACCAATAACAGTTCCCAAGAATCCTAATGAAGGAGCCATAGCAATAAATAAAGTTATCCATGAGCATCCTTTCTCCAAATAACCCGCCTGAACACCACCATAAGAAACAACCGATTTTTCTACAACATCAATGCCCTGATCAACTCTCATCAATCCCTGATAGAAAATTGATGCAATAGGACCTCTAGTATTACGACAAACATCCTTAGCAGCCTCAACATCTCCTTTTTCCAAAGCAGCTTCAACAGCAGCAATCAGTTTTTTAGAATTAACTTCAGCTAGACTAAGATAGATTATTCTTTCAATACAGAAAGCCAAACCAATAACTAAAGCAATAGCAACTAAACTCATGAAAGATGCCGTACCTTCAATAAACTTAACTTTAATTTCTTTGTGAATGCCGCCTTGCTCTACACCATCAGCAGTTGTAGCAGAAGCTTTTTGGGCAGCAGCCGGCTGATCAGCAGCAGGCTTAGCTTGTTCAGTTTGTTCCGCCGCAGGAGCATCTTCTTGAGCCTGAGCAAGTTGAGTTGAGCCAAAAGTTAAGACTCCCATCACAGCAACAATTGCAAATAACTTTTTCATTGTGTGTCTAATTTTTAAGATTAATTAATTAATTAAATTATTTATTTATTACATTCATTCTCTATATCTCATAATTTGCGGAGAGAGCGGGATTCGAACCCGCGATACACTTTTGGCGTATACACGCTTTCCAGGCGTGCCTCTTCAACCACTCGAGCACCTCTCCTTCTGACTTAATTAAAAATAGAGGATACTCCTCAAAAGACAGTCGCTGGCTATTTCAGCTACAAATGTATCCTTTTTTTTCTTTTTCTGTAGCATTATTATTTTTTTTATATCTAATAAAGTCCCAAAATTAATAAACTTTAAAATCTACACCAGATTATTTGAGCATTCCAAACACTTTTAAAGAATTCTGTGATGTTTGATAAGCAACCTCTTCGGGTGATAGCTGATAAATATCGGCTACCTTAACTAAGGTTGCTCTTAAAAAAGCACTTTCATTTCTTTTTCCACGATTAGGAACTGGCGCCAAATAAGGCGAATCCGTCTCCAGCACAATGCGCTCTAAAGGAATATGCCTGAGTGTCTCGGGAAAAGTCGATTTTTTAAAAGTAATAGTACCATTAATGCCAAACATAAAATGTTTAAAAGCCATTACTTTATCAACTTCTTCAGGCGTCCCGGAAAAACTATGAAAGATGCCACTAAGAGGATGTTCCTTATACTTCAACAACACCTTATATATATAATCAAAAGCTTCCCGACAATGAATAATTATTGGTAACTGATAATCTATAGCCAATTGAACCTGCCTTTCAAAAACAGCTAACTGCTGATTTAAATATGTTTTATCCCAATACAAATCCATTCCGACTTCACCAATAGCCACAAAATCATTAGCCGATTTCAGTTTTTCAATCACAATTGAAATTTCCTCCCCGTAAGAATCATTAACGCTAGTGGGATGCAAACCGATCATCGGAAAACAATACCCTTTATATCTAGAACAAACAGCAAGCATATCGTCAATCGTCGTACTATCGATATTAGGCATGAATATATGAGAAATACCCGCAGATCGCGCCCTTTCAATCACTTGCTCCAAATCGCATGAGAATTCTTCCAAAAATAAATGCGAATGTGAATCTATAATTCTCACTTTATCCCTCTTCTAACCGGCTCTCTTTAGCCCGATAATAATAAACCACACCATATTCACGGCATTTATCCAAACGTCTTTCGTTGGGAGTTGTATTCTCAAATGTTTTTTCCACCTGATTCCATATATCAAGGATAATGTCATCCGCTTTAGGCCTAATAAAGGCCAATTCCTCCAAACTACGGCAAGTCAGAGCCTGCAAACTCCTTTGGTTATCATATCCTTCTGAAAAAATATCATAGTGTACTTTAACTTTTGCAATAGTCGGATTATATATAGGGATGCCACCTTGAGAGATTCGTTGCATTTCCCCCTCAATGATCTTCCTTCCCCATTCAATTACAGAGGTTTCACTAGTCAAATCCGGAACATTAAATGTATTAACAGGAAGTCCGTACAACGTTTTATGTACAGGTTTTATCTCTGAGCGGAGCACTGATAAATTTAATACTTGAATAAAATGAGATATATATAGACGAGCTGCTTTTACATTAGCGGAATGTTTGCGCCCCCCTTTAGCCTGATTTTCATAACAATTTTTATAATACGCTTGTGCCCCTTCAAATTTCAATAGGAAATTGCGAGCTTCAGTCAGTGTTTTCAGAGAAATAGCCAATTCAGAAACATTATACATATTACCCTTATCAACCGCTAACTTAAGCGCTCGAATTCTTGCTTGATCAGTATTCGGCAATCTTCTATAAGGCATTATTCGAAAATCATTAAAACCGTTTTTACATTTCTCGAAACATCAAATTGTCAATCATCGCCATCAACATTTTTTTAGAGTCCTCCGCAACCTGCACACGGGCTAAACTATCCGAAGCCTGTTGATAATATATTTCCATCTTTCTCTCACAAATCGTTTTCAAGCCTAATTCTGTATAGATCCTAGTCATATTGGCAATTTTTTCTTCCGGATCATAAGAAACAGCATTTATCCACTCCATTAATTCAAAAGACTGATTCGCATTAGCCAATTTCAGCGCCTTTATTAAAATATAAGTCTTCTTATTACACAATATATCACCCCCGATTTTTTTTCCGAAAATAACAGGATTACCATATATATCCAGAAGATCATCTTTTAACTGAAAAGCCACTCCAAGATTCATTCCTACATCATATAGCAGATCTGCATCTTTTTCAGATGCTCCACCCAAAAGAGCACCTATCTTTAAACTTGCAGCAAGCAATACGGCCGTTTTCAACCGAATCATTTCCAGATATTCTACTTCCGAAACATCGTCGCGCAGTTCAAATTCCATATCCAATTGCTGACCTTCGCATATTTCTAATGCTGTAAAGCCAAATAAATCCAGAATTTCTTTCTGTTTTTCAGAAGGGCAATCAGATATATGTCGATATGCAAGTAGCAACATCGCATCACCCGATAATATTGCCACATTGTCATTCCAAATCTTATGAACAGTTTTTTTCCCTCTTCGCGTGTCCGCCTTATCCATCAAATCATCGTGCAAAAGTGTGTAATTATGATACATCTCAATTCCAGCTGCACATGAAAGTATCTCCGAAATATTATTTTTATACAAATTATATGCCATCATCATAAGAACCGGCCGGATACGCTTCCCTCCTATAGACAATACATATTTTATAGGCTCATACAATCCACGAGGAGATCGATCAAAGTCCATTTTAGACAGATGGGTATTTACAATATCAAGTAATTCAGAAGCTGCGAACATTAGAAAAAAATTATAAATCGGTATTTATAAAAAGAGGCTGCTTATAGAGCAGCCTCTTTTTATAAGCTAATATGAGATTATTGTAATCTAAACATCACAGGCACCGTATATTTCACACGTACTGCCTTGCCTCTCTGTTGTCCAGGCTTCCATTTAGGCATGGTCCCAATAACACGAAGAGCTTCCTTGTCCAAATAAGGATCAACACTACGAACAACTACAGGATCAACAACAGAACCGTCTCTGTTTACCACAAACTGTACAATAACACGGCCTTGAGTACCATTTTCCTGAGCAATAGTTGGATATTTGATGTTTTTCGCAAGAAATTGCATCAAAGCAGCTTGTCCACCAGGAAATTCGGGCATTACTTCTACAACTTGGAAGATAGTCTGCTCTTCAGGTTCTTCTTCTTTCACTGCCATAGGTACGTACTTAACTTCAACCTTAGCACCCGTTTCTTCAGTTGAAGCAACAGCTGTTTCCTGAATATCAGCCTTGTCATCAACAATATTCAGAACTTCGGCCACAGCAGGAGCATCAGGAGGAGGAGCAACCTTTTGTTCTTGTTCCGTTATAGGAATAATTTCCTCTTCAAAAACGACATCGGTAAGAGCCTTGCTAGTATCAATCTTTATGTCACGCTTTGTCCATTCGAACGCAACGAACATGAAAACCAACACCACCACGTAACCGATAAGCAACCAGGTCGATTTTTTACTCTCCAGATCTGCTTTTGGTGATTTTTTAATTTCCATAATTACAATATAATTGTTTAACGTATTTCCTCTTTGGGGCAAATATAGTACATTTTCAGATAAAGGACTTATTCACCTACTGTTTTTTGCATAAATCGCCACTCATTTTTATTTTTTTAATCCTTCATACACCTGCCATCAAAGCGCATGCGTTCATGGTAAGAATTTGAATAGCAAAAGATCCTTATTTCAATAATGCCGCAAATGTAACGCAGATATTTTTAAAATGCAGTATATTTGGCGAAAAAATGAGCTAAAATATTCAAAAAGAATATCATTAATATATTTGCTTCTGTTTAATGAAAGCAAACAGAGCAAAAAAAAGTGCCTAAAAGCGGGAGATTACTATAATACTAAATACATAAAAGATGAAAAAGATAACAATAGCAATAGATGGATATTCTTCTTGCGGCAAAAGTACAATGGCTAAAGATTTAGCTAAAGAAATAGGCTACATATATATAGATAGCGGTGCAATGTATCGCGCCGTGACATTATATAGCATCGAAAATGGTATTTTCAATAACGAAGAAATAAATGAATCAGAGCTTAAACGTCGCCTCGATGACATTGACATTTCCTTCCGCATTAACCAAGAAACCAAACATCCTGACACGTACTTAAATAATATAAACGTAGAAAACAAAATTCGTTCAATGGCTGTTTCTTCTAAAGTAAGCCCTATTAGTGCATTGGAATTTGTACGAAAAACAATGGTAAAGCAGCAACAAGCAATGGGAAATGCCAAAGGAATCGTTATGGACGGGCGCGATATCGGAACAACCGTTTTCCCTAACGCAGAATTAAAAATCTTTGTTACTGCTTCTCCTGAGATTCGTGCACAACGAAGATATGACGAACTTAAAGCTAAAGGGCAGGAAGCCAGCTTTGAAGAAATTCTTAAAAATGTAAAAGAGAGAGACTTTATGGACCAAAATCGTAAAGTAAGTCCTTTACGCAAAGCGAAAGATGCTATTCTTCTCGATAATAGCAACATGACTATCGACGAGCAGAGAGCATGGCTTCTGAAGCAATTTAACAAAATCGCAGGGTTATAGACACCGTGCAATCCTAAAAAACAAAAATATGATAAAAGTAGAAATAGACGAAGGCTCCGGCTTCTGCTTTGGAGTTGTAAATGCCATAAAAAAGACTGAAGAAGAACTCTCTAACGGGAAAACGCTTTATTGCCTCGGAGATATTGTTCATAATGGACGAGAGGTCGAACGTTTAGAAACTAAAGGCCTTATTGCCATTGACCATGAAGATTTCAAGAAGCTTCATGATGTAAAAGTTCTATTGCGTGCCCACGGAGAACCACCGGAAACCTATGAAATTGCACGCAAAAACAATATAGAACTTATCGATGCGACTTGTCCTGTTGTGTTGCGTTTGCAGAAACGAATAAAACAAGAACACACACAAGAAAACAATGCTGAAGAAGAAACCGAAGAAAAGCAAATTGTTATTTACGGCAAAAACGGACATGCAGAAGTATTAGGTCTTGTTGGTCAAACCTCAGGCGAAGCTATTGTCATAGAGCATTTTGAAGAAGCCGAGAAATTAGATTTCAGTAAAAGCATCCGGCTATACTCGCAAACCACCAAGTCGCTCGACGAATTTAAAAAAATAGTAGAATACATTAAAGATCATATTTCTCCCGAAGCGACTTTTGAATATTACGATACGATTTGCCGCCAAGTAGCAAACAGGATGCCCAACATCCGTAATTTTGCGGCTTCTCATGACTTAATATTTTTTGTTAGCGGAAAGAAAAGTTCCAATGGAAAAGTTTTGTTTAATGAATGCAAAAAAATAAATCCAAACGCTTATCTCATAGAAAGCACCGAAGGAATCGATGTATCACTCTTCAAGAGTGCAAAATCCATAGGCATTTGTGGTGCAACCTCCACTCCTAAATGGCAAATGGAAGAAATCAGTCTCTATATAAAATCAAAGATTAAGGAAATAGAAAATTAACCTTATTTATTAGAATACACCTTACTTTGAGACAAAAGAAAAACAATGAGGCCAGCTTTTTGCTATCTTTGCATCGAAAAATATTAAAAAAGGTTGTTATGGGAACTGTTAAGTGTATTGGTATTTTAACTTCTGGAGGGGATGCTCCAGGTATGAACGCGGCAATTCGCGCAGTAACACGCGCCGCAATATACAATGGATTGCAAGTAAAAGGAATTTATAGGGGGTATAGAGGTCTTATCACGGGTGAAATCGCCGAATTCAAAAGTCAGAATGTAAGTAACATTATACAACTAGGCGGCACTATTTTAAAGACTGCCCGCTGTAAAGAGTTCACCACTCCCGAGGGGCGACAGACAGCTTATGAAACCATGCAAAGAGAAAACATAGACGCACTGGTCATAATTGGAGGAGATGGTTCACTGACAGGTGCGCGCATCTTTGCTCAGGAATTTAATGTGCCCTGTATTGGTTTGCCTGGAACAATAGATAACGATCTTTACGGAACAGACACAACGATAGGATACGATACTGCTTTAAACACTATTTTGGAAGCAGTAGATAAAATACGCGATACAGCAACATCACATGAACGTCTTTTCTTTGTAGAGGTAATGGGAAGAGATGCCGGTTTTTTGGCACTAAACGGAGCAATTGCTTCAGGTGCAGAAGCAGCAATTATACCTGAGTTCAGTACCGAAGTAGACCAATTGGAAGAGTTCATCAAAAGTGGATTCCGTAAATCTAAAAACAGTAGCATTGTTATAGTCGCTGAAAGCGAACTGACGGGAGGTGCCATGCATTATGCCGAACGCGTAAAGAATGAATATCCCGGATATGATGTTCGAGTAACGATACTTGGACATTTGCAACGTGGAGGAAGCCCAACAGCTCATGATCGCATCTTGGCGAGCAGACTTGGAGCAGCCGCCATTGATGCCATTATGGAAGATCAACGCAACGTAATGATTGGCATTGAAAATGATGAAATAGTATATGTACCGTTCACCAAGGCCATAAAGAATGACAAACCTATTAAGAAAGAATTAGTTAATGTATTAAGGGAATTATCTATCTGATAATACCTATTGTCAGACTAACAGTATAACAATAGAAAAAGGTGAAACTAGTTGAATCTAGTTTCACCTTTTTCTATTAGTTATCTATAATTTCTTATAAATCCCGTTACTTTCTTATCGTTTCTTTAGAGGAGTATATTCGGCTACATCCAGCACATTTTTATAAGCCGGACGAATAATTCGTTTTCCTTCAAAGTTCAATTCTTCATTGCGGTGCGCACACCAGCCCACGATACGTGCCATGGCAAAAAGCGGAGTATATATTTCCTGAGGTAATCCTATCATCTCATACACAAATCCGGAATAGAAGTCGACATTACTCGAAACGGTTTTCCCATTACCCTTTATCTTGGCAAAGGTAGTAATGGCACGTTCTTCCAACAATTCCAAAAACGTAAATTCACGTACTTTACCCTTTTCCTTGGCCAGATCACGAGCCAAGTCTTTCAATAAAATAGCGCGCGGATCGGAGATGGTATACACTGCATGACCAATGCCATAAATCAGCCCTGTTTTATTATAAACTTCTTTATTCAACATTCGAACAAAATAAGTATCTATTTCGTCTACGTTTGTCCAATCATGAATATTTTCTTCCAAATGATGGAACATATCAGCCACCTGAATATTTGCGCCGCCATGAAGCGGACCTTTTAATGAACCGATGCCGGCAGCAATAGAAGAATAAGTATCCGTGCCGGTAGATGAGGTAACGCGAACGGTAAACGTAGAGTTGTTACCACCACCATGATCAGCCTGAAGTATAAGCAAAAGATCGAGTGTCCGAGCGTCTAACGGGGTATAATCCTTCTTTAGCATATAAAGGAAATTCTCCGCTATCGAGAGCTTTTCCTGAGGATGACGAATGTGCAATGACCGTCCAAAAGTAGCATGCCTCAACATATTATAGGCATAAGCAATGATGGTAGGAAACTTAGAAATCAAGTCTATACTCTGACGCATAAGATTATCGCGGGAGGTATCATCCGGATTAGAATCAAAAGTATACATTTCGAGTACACTACGAGCCAGTATGTTCATGATATTCGAACCTTCCAATTCGAGAATATTCATTTTAGTCTTTTGCTCCAAAGGCATATTATCGTTTATCAATTCTAAGAAAGAAGACAATTCCTCTTTATCGGGAAGATTGCCCGATAAAAGTAAGTAAGCCACTTCTTCAAAGCCAAAACGTTTTTCTTTTACAACGCTATGTACGATATCTTCAACATCAAACCCCCGATAAAACAACTTTCCGGGAATCGGTTGTAATCCCCCTCCGGGAATTCGTTCGTATCCAACGACATTGCCAACCTTGGTTAGCCCTACAAGCACCCCTGTGCCATCTTCGTTACGCAAGCCACGCTTCACATCGTACTTCGTAAATAATTCATTATCTATTCTGGTGGCATCTTTCATGTCCTCCGAAAGTTTGTATATAATATACTCCTTTTTCATATGATTATTCATTTAATGGTTATTCATTTTTTCAGTTATTTCTTTAGAAAAAGCAGTGGTCGATAAAACCTTTCCTCCCGGAATAAACCGAGCTAAATCGTTTGTTGCCCGCCCATCGGCAAAACTCTCCTCCAACGCCTCAACAATAAGATCAGCGGGTTCCTGCCAACCAAAATATTCAAGCATCATCACAGCCGATAGCAACAGGGAACAAGGATTAACGACATCTTTGCCGGCTATATTGGGTGCTGTGCCATGGGTAGCTTCAAAAATAGCGTGTCCCGAATCATAGTTAATATTTGCGCCGGGGGCTATACCAATACCTCCCACCATAGCAGCCAGCTGGTCGGAGATATAATCTCCATTCAGATTCAATGTAGCAATCACGGAATATTCTTCGGGAATAAGCAGCGTGTTTTGCAAAAAAGCATCGGCTATACAATCTTTTATAACCAACTTTCCACTACTTATGTATTCGCCGAATTCGCGTTCGGCTAATTCGTATCCCCACTTCTTAAAGCCACCTTCCGTAAACTTCATGATGTTCCCTTTGTGCACCAAAGTAACCGAAGGCAACTCATGCTCTATGGCATACCGGCAAGCCGCACGAACCAATCGCTCCGTTCCCTCGCGGGAAACAGGCTTTACCCCAAAAGAGGACGTTTCGGGGAATCGCACCTTAGAGACTCCCATTTCATCATGCAAAAAGCGGTAGAATTTCTCCGCCTCCGGCGTACCGGCTTCCCATTCGATGCCGGCATAGATATCTTCAGTGTTTTCACGAAAAATAAACATATTTACTCTCTCCGGCTCTTTCACCGGAGACACTACACCACGAAACCAACGCACAGGCCGCAGGCAAACATACAAATCTAATGTTTGCCGCAAGGTGACATTCAGCGAACGAATACCTCCACCTACGGGAGTAGTTAACGGCCCTTTAATGCCAACTAAATATTCTTCAAAAGCCAGCATCGTTTCATCGGGAAGCCATGAACCGGTAGCTTTAAATGCCTTTTCGCCGGCTAAAACTTCCACCCAGTCTATTTTGCGTTTGCCTCCGTATGCTTTGTGCACGGCCGCATCGACTATCATTTGCATGGCAGGCGTTATTTCCTCACCCACACCATCACCTGTAATAAAAGGAACGGTAGGATTTTCAGGCACCACTAATCCGCCATTCTTATGTTTCACTATCTTACTCATATCTTTATTTTGTATTTAGTGCAGAACCGGCCTTAAACCAAGCTATCTGCTGCTCGTTATAGGTATGTTGCACATCAAAACAATGCTGACTACCATCCTGATGATTCACTATAACCTGAAGATTTTTCTCCGGAGCAAATTCCTTTAACCCGATGACAGAGATAAAATCCCGCTCCTGTATGCAGTCGTAATCATTCTTATCAATAAACGTCAGCGCCAACATACCTTGTTTCTTCAAATTTGTTTCATGAATGCGGGCAAAACTCTTTGCCAAAACAACCTTCACATCCAGAAACCGGGGCTCCATAGCGGCATGCTCCCTGCTGGAACCTTCACCATAATTCTCTTCCGCAACAACAATAGACGATATTCCTCCGGCTTTATATTGTTTGGCAGTGCCCGACACCGTTTCATACGTATCCGTCAACCGATTCCATACCTTGTTGGTCTCACCGTTGAAAGCATTGACCGCTCCCATCAGCATATTATCGGAAATATTCTCTAAATGCCCGCGGAAACGAAGCCAGGGGCCCGCCATTGAAATATGGTCGGTAGTACACTTGCCCTGAGCCTTGATCAGAAGCGGCATCTTAAGCAAATCCATCCCATCCCAGGCGGCAAAAGGCGTGAGCAATTGTAAACGCTGAGATTCAGGACTAACAGACACAGCCCCTTTTCCTCCGGAAGGAGCCAGATAGCCACTGCTGCCGGAAGCAAATCCCTCATCAGGCAGTTCATCTCCTTGCGGCTCTGCCAGTTTCACGTGTTCACCCCGTTCATTCAATAATGAATCTTTCAACGGATTGAAACAGAGATCTCCGGCAATAGTCAATGCCATGGTCAACTCCGGCGAAGCAACAAAAGCATACGTATTCGGGTTTCCGTCGGCTCGCTTGGCAAAGTTCCGATTAAAAGAAGTAACAATAGAATTTTTGCGCATCGGATCGTCCGTATGTCGCTTCCACTGCCCGATGCACGGTCCGCACGCATTAGCCATTATAACGGCGCCTACCTGCTTAAAGGTATCCATCATGCCGTCACGCTCGGCTGTAGCGCGTATCTGTTCCGAACCCGGGTTTACGATAAGCGGAGATGCCACTTTTAAGTGCTGCCCCACAGCCTGACGAGCTATCGAAGCCGCCCTGCTGATGTCCTGATAAGAAGAGTTGGTACAAGACCCGATTAACCCCACTTCCATCTTATGCGGATAACCATTTGCTTTCACCTTCGCAGCAAATTCAGAGATCGGAGTAGCCGCATCGGGCGTAAACGGACCATTAATATAGGGTTCAAGGGTAGATAAATCAATTTCAATGACACGGTCATAAAACGCATCCGGATTCGCAATCACTTCTGCATCCGCACAAAGATCGGCGGCTATTTTATCGGCCATCCCGGCTATCATCTTCCGGCCGGTGGCCCGCAAATAAACAGCCATACGCTCATCATAAGGAAACAGAGAGGTAGTGGCACCTACTTCGGCACCCATATTGCATATCGTAGCTTTGCCCGTAGCCGAAAGCGAAGCCGCACCCGGACCGAAATACTCAATAATGGCATTCGTTCCACCCTTTACGGTAAGGATACCGGCCAGTTTTAATATCACATCTTTAGACGAAGCCCAACCGTTAAGCGTTCCGGTTAGTTTCACACCTATTAGTTTAGGCATTTTCAACTCCCACTCCATACCTGTCATCACATCTACTGCGTCGGCTCCGCCCACTCCTATGGCAATCATGCCTAAACCACCCGCATTCGGAGTGTGAGAATCCGTTCCTACCATCATCCCTCCCGGAAAGGCATAATTCTCGAGCACTACCTGATGAATGATGCCCGCTCCGGGTTTCCAGAAACCAATGCCGTACCTTGAAGAGACATCGCGCAAGAAATCATAGACTTCCCGATTCGTTGTCGTTGCTATAGCGATATCCTCTTGAGCTCCTTTGTATGCCTGAATAAGGTGGTCGCAATGAACCGTAGAAGGAACAGCCACCGTCTCTTTGCCTGCATTCATAAATTGCAACAAGGCCATTTGCGCCGTAGCGTCTTGCATCGCTACGCGGTCGGGACGAAAATCCACATAATCTTCTCCTCGCTGATAAGCTTTCACTGTCTTATCATAAAGATGAACATATAAAATCTTTTCGGCAAGAGTCAACGGACGATGCAGTTCTTTTTTAACTCGTTCTATTTTCTCAGAATAAGAAGCATAAAAGCTCTCTAACATTTCCTCATCGTACACCATTATTCTTATGTTTTTATTGATAAAATTACTGCAAAGTTTATAAATCTACATAATAACGAGTAAAAAACCAGTAATGTTTAACAAATCAGGCTGTTTTTCTATCTGTTCGTTGAATAAATATGTAACTTTGCAATCTAATCCGTATATAGCATAAGTGAATAAGAACAACAAAGATATCCTCCCTTCCATCTCCGGCCTACAACAACAGCAGCTCCTTTTGCGTATGGAGTATGAGTACGAAAAAGAGGAATTTCGTAACCAGACCCAAATGATGGGCATCGGTAGAAAAATTAAACGCGGGCAATGTTGGTATCCGGTATCTACCGGGCGAAGTTTTTATAATTCGCTCAACCAACTGATTATCGAAATAGAACGAAAAGAAGATAAAGACATTGAGCATTCCTTTGAATTCGGCCGGCCGGTTTGTTTCTTTACGCAAGACGCCGCCGACCATTTACACTATTTCAACTTCACCGCTCAAGTGAGCTATGCCGATGAAGAGAGAATGGCCATTATTTTGCCTAATGTTTCGGCTCAGGCGGACATACAGGGAGCCCATCGTTTGGGAGTACAGTTATACTTCGATGAAACCAGCTATCGCACCATGTTCGAGGCACTTGCCGATGTACTGCGGGCTAAAAATAATCGGCTGGCCGAGCTGCGTGAAACATTACTCGGCACTCTCCCGCCCCGTGAGCGAGAACTATTTCCGGTTCGTTTACCGTGGCTGAACGCAACGCAAGAAGAAGCCGTAAACAAAGTGCTGAAGACTAAAGATGTAGCCATTGTTCACGGCCCGCCGGGAACGGGTAAAACAACGACGCTGGTCGAAGCCATCTATGAAACCCTGCACCGCGAGAATCAGGTATTGGTCTGCGCCCAGAGCAACACTGCCGTAGACTGGATATCGGAGAAGCTGGTAGACAGAGGGGTACCGGTGCTGCGCATTGGTAACCCCACGCGGGTAGACGACAAAATGTTATCGTTTACCTACGAGCGCCGTTTCGAAAACCATCCGGCTTACACAGAACTTTGGAGCATCCGCAAATCAGTCCGTGAGATGAACAGCCATCTCCGCAAAGGAGGTCAGGCCGACAGGGAAAGCATCCGTAACCGTATTAACCGACTAAAGGAACGTGCCACTGAAATAGAAATACTCATCAACGAAGATGTGTTTTCGCAAGCACGTGTCATTGCCTCTACCTTAGTCAGTTCCAACCATAGAGTACTTGCCGACCGGCATTTCTCTACGCTATTTATAGACGAAGCCGCACAAGCACTCGAAGCCGCCTGCTGGATAGCCATTCGCAAAGCAGACCGTGTTGTGCTGGCGGGCGACCATTGCCAACTGCCGCCCACCATTAAATGCATCGAAGCTGCCAGAGGAGGTTTGGATAACACCTTAATGGAAAAGATAGCCGTATCCAAACCCACCGCCGTGTCTTTACTGAAAATACAATATCGCATGCACGAAGCCATCATGCATTTCCCTTCCGAATGGTTTTACAACGGAGAGATACAAGCCGCCCCCGAAGTGCACAACCGCAGCATACTCGATTTTGATACCCCATTGGTGTGGATAGATACCTCCGCTTACGAGTTTCACGAAGAGTTTGTAGGCGAAAGCTTTGGCCGGATCAACAAATCCGAAGCCGATCTGTTGATCTCAAAGCTAGAGGAATACATCAAAAAAATAGGAGAAGAACGTGTAACGAATGAACGAATCGACTTCGGGCTCATTTCTCCCTACAAAGCGCAGGTGCAATACCTGCGCAACGAAGTAAAACGCAGCAATTTCTTTCGTCCTTTTCGTAGTCAGATAACCGTGCACACGGTCGACGGTTTTCAAGGACAGGAGCGGGACGTTATTTTCATTAGCCTCGTGCGTGCCAACAATGAAAAACAGATCGGCTTTCTGAGCGACTTGCGGCGAATGAATGTAGCCATCACCCGTGCCCGCATGAAACTTGTTATTTTAGGCGATGCTTCTACATTATCCACACATACGTTTTATAAAAAGCTGCTCGAGTATATTCAAAAAGAAAGCTCAAACGTTTCATAGTCAAAGACTATAGCGGGCGGTTCTTCATTTCACCCCATCTTTATCTACACACAAGGCCTGCACTAAGGCAATGAGCAAGGTTCACCACCCAATCCTACAGATGCGGGCCCATGAGCCCCCATTTCAAAACCCATGAGCCCGCATCTGTGGGCTTATGGGCATACATCTGTAAAATGAGGAGCATGAACCGACAAAAAGGATTAATTTACACATAAAACGCCCTTACTTTTACCAGCGAAAGAAGTTGCTAAGCGCATTGCAGGCAAACCGGCAGCCAAGCATACCCCCGCTAAGACGTAAAACTTCACAAAAATAAAAGGTGGAAGATGGAAGATAATGGTGGAAGATGATTTCTTATCTTCCACCTGCTAAGAGAGCCTACAGCAAAGCTTTTCGGGTACAAAGGTGGAAGATGGAAGATGAAAAAACATTTTTTCAGCAGGAGAGAGAGTTGAAAACAACATAAAGGGTGCACTATAATACTAATAGCGCACCCTTTATTATTTTATTTAGAAGAAAAACAACCGGTTAGTTGTTTTCAGGGCGAAGTTTACGGACAACAGCACCTGCCCTCCACATTTCGCTTTCACGAAGTTGGCGAAGTTCTTCATCCAATTTAACACGATAATCCGGTTGGGAATTAGAGTCAATGGAACGTTGTGCTTCGTTACCTATTTTTACTTCATGGTACAGTTTCTCAAATACAGGTTTTGCTGCATCATGAAACGGCCCCATCCAATCAAGAGCGCCACGCTGAGCTGTAGTTGAACAGTTTGCATACATCCAGTCCATACCGTTCTTGGCAAAAAGAGGCATCAATGATTGAGTCAATTCCTCAACTGTTTCGTTGAATGCTTCAGAAGGAGTGTGTCCGTTTTCGCGCAATGTTTCGTATTGAGCAAGCAGCAATCCCTGAATAGCACCCATCAATGTACCGCGTTCTCCTGTAAGATCCGAATAAACTTCACGTTTGAAAGTTGTTTCGAACAAGTAACCCGAACCTACACCGATACCCAATGCGATAACACGGTCAAAAGCATTACCGGTAGCATCCTGAAAGATAGCATAAGAAGAATTCAAACCGCGACCTTCGAGGAACATGGTGCGAAGAGAAGTACCCGAACCTTTAGGAGCAATCAGGATAACATCTACATCGGCGGGAGGAACAATGCCTGTACGTTCTTTATAAGTGATGCCAAAACCATGAGAAAAATAAAGTGCTTTTCCGGCAGTCAGGTTTTTCTTTACCGTAGGCCATACTTCAATCTGGGCAGCATCCGAAAGCAGGTATTGAATGATGGTTCCACGTTGGCAAGCTTCGTCAATATCAAAAAGAGTCTCACCGGGTACCCAACCATCTGCAACGGCTTTTTCCCAGGTTTTTCCTCCTTTGCGCTGTCCCACAATCACATTAAATCCGTTGTCGCGTAAGTTAAGCGACTGGCCCGGGCCTTGCACACCGTAACCAAGAACGGCTATCACTTCATCTTTCAAAACCTCACGCGCTTTTTCCAACGGAAACTCTTCGCGGGTTACCACATTCTCAGTAACTCCACCAAAATTCATTTGTGCCATTTTTAATTCTAATTTTTACGCTTCCCATGCACCGTTTCGTAAGAGAGCGGCAATAGGGAGCAGGTTTATAATTTCAATCTATTTTTCTATTTATTACTTAAACACGACCTTCGAACGGCAGACAATCTCATCTTTGTTTTTCTTTACTTCCAAATGATATTCATCTTCACCCATCTCTTGTTTAACAAACGACAGTTCGTCGCCATAATAACTTTCGGCCACATAAGCCATCTCGAAACGGTGAATACGCTTGCTCTTATACAGTTCAAGCGGAAACAAATCGAGGATGTGCTCTATGTATCGGATACTGTTAACATGCCCGTTGATATCTATATCACTGTACCGGGCCGTTACAGTCGAAGCAACCTCTTGTGCCTCTACCCTGATGCGCGAAGGTTTTTCTATCGGACAAGGTTCCCGGCAAACATAATCAACGATACTACCTCCATGCAAAGCCAACAAGTCGGCCGGTTTGCGGGTAGTAAGGTTTATCATTGCCCAAACAGAACGGGCGTAACCTATCTTCTTGCCCTCTTTATTAATAATGGCAAAGTTACGATCGGTGAAGAGGCGATATACATTTTCCACCCAAGTCTGAACTTTAAATTCCTCATACTGATAAGGCATCTCGTCTAACTCAATAGCCAAACGAGACAGCACCCATGTATAGTTATCTTCATTCAGAGAGGCAATGCCAAAGCCACGATCGGTAGAATGAAAGCCGGCACAGTTAAGTAAATGATTACCCAGTACACCCATCGTTAATCTACCGTTAAAGTCGACATGAAAAGGCTCCGCGATGAAAGAATAGGTGCCTATTTTACTAGTTTCACCACTCATTCTTCACAGTTCTTTTTGCATCGAATATGTTTTTCTTCCCTTTCTGCAAGATATTCACTCAATTTCTCCACGCAACTTTTAGTAATGGCAATGCGCCCCGAGCGGACGAACTGCAAAATACCGATCTTTATCAATTCATCATAAAGAGACTGCGTTTCCTCCGTAGTTCCCGATTTCTGAACCACCAAATATGTGGAGTTGACCTCGATTATGCGCGCATTGTGTCGACTCACAATATATTCTATTTGGTTACTGGCCAGCAATTCTTCCGTAGGAACCTTATAAAGTGCTATTTCTCTATAAAAGATTTCGTCATCGGTAAAGTAATGAGCCTGTACCACATCGACACGTTTTTCAATTTGCTTCGTCACTTTCTGTATTGTATCCTCATCGGTACATAGCGTAATGGTATATTTGTGAATGCCTTTGATAGAAGAAGCCGAAACATTCAAGCTCTCTATATTCAACTGTCTGCGTGTAAATATAGTTGTGATTTGATTCAGAATACCGGCCAGGTTTTCCGAATAAACGTTAAGCGTATATAGTGTATCCATAATTATTCTTTTATCAACCTAATATCATGTTCGTTACTGTACCTCCTGCAGGAGTCATGGGATAAACCATGCCATCTTTTCTCACAGCGACTTCCAAAAGAAATGAGCCTGAAGTAGCCAACATCTCTTCAATGGCGCCCGACAATTCGGAACGTTGTGATACCTTGCGCCCTTTAATGCCGTAAGCGGATGCTATTTTAATAAAGTCAGGATTCATCATCGGGGTGTTAGAATATCTCTCCTCAAAGAAAAGTTCCTGCCACTGGCGTACCATGCCCAGAAAATCATTATTCAACAGAATGATCTTCACATCTATCCCTGTCTCCATTATGGTACCGAATTCCTGAATGGTCATCTGTAAGCCACCATCTCCGCAGAATAAGCAAATGGTTCTATCCGGTGCCCCGAAAGCAGCTCCGATGGCCGCAGGCAAACCAAATCCCATAGTACCTAATCCGCCCGAAGTTACCATGCTTCTCTTTTTAGTAAAACGGAAATAGCGGGCTGCCACCATCTGGTTCTGCCCCACATCGGTAACAAGAACAGCTTCGTGTTTAGTAGCTTCAGACACGTCATTGACCACTTCACCCATAGTAATGGGCCCTTCCAGAGGATTAAGTTCTTTTTCTATAACCTGATCATATTCCTTGTCTTCAAACTCTTTAAAGCTATCTCTCCATTCCCTGTGTGAATTCTTCTTTAAAAGTTCCGTCACTGCTGCGAGGGTCTCTTTACAATCGCCCAACACAGCGACATCGGTCTTTACATTCTTATCAATTTCCGCCGGGTCAATATCAAAATGAATGATTTTAGCCTGTTTGGCATACGTTTTAAGATTGCCCGTTACACGGTCATCAAAACGCATGCCAATAGCGATAAGCACATCGCAATCATTGGTCTTTATATTGGGAGCCAGATTACCGTGCATACCTAGCATTCCTTTGTTGAGGGGATGCCCTGAAGGTAATGCCGAGAGACCCAGTAAAGTACATCCGCCCGGTATATCAGCCTTTTCCAGAAAATCGATAAGTTCGGACTGAGCACCGCCCAGCTCTACTCCCTGACCGATAAGAGCCAGCGGTTTTTTTGCTGAGTTAATCAGCTCGGCAGCTTGTGCAACAGCATCCAGATCCACCTCAGGAGCCGGAACATAACTGCGGATATAATCCAATTGACAAGGTTTATATTCTATCTTATCAAACTGTGCATTTTTAGCAAAATCGAGTACGACGGGTCCAGGTCTTCCACTACGCGCAATATAAAAAGCGCGGGCTACAGCCCAGGAAATATCTTCGGCGCGACGTATCTGGTAACTCCACTTCGTTATTGGTTGAGTAATACTAACGATATCAATTTCCTGAAAAGCATCAGTACCCAGTAAAGCTGCTCCAACCTGACCGGCTATAACAACCATCGGTGTACTATCGAGTATGGCGTCGCCTATTCCGGTAACCGCATTTGTGGCTCCCGGCCCGCTTGTAACGAGGCAAACGCCGACTTCACCAGACACTCGGGCATATCCTTGTGCTGCATGCGTAGCACCTTGTTCGTGACGAACAAGGATATGATTTATCTTTTCTTTATAGTCATACAGACAATCGTAAACCGGCATAATGGCCCCACCAGGATAGCCAAAAACAGTCTTTACGCCTTCATGAATCAACGAGCGAATTAATGCTTCCGACCCGGTTATGAGTTGTTTTTCCATTTGTCTTATCTATTTCTTTTGTTCATACTATGTTTAATCAATCAAGCGAACCGCTCCTTTATCTGCCGAACTAACCATACTGGCATAAGCTTTCAGGCTCTTCGGCACATTTCGTTCACGGGTAACGGGTGTCATCGGGCGTGCAGCCAGTTCTTCATCCGTCAGTTTCACATTGATACTTCTCTCCGGTATATTGATTTCTATAATATCTCCGCTTTGAATCTTGCCAATATTTCCTCCGGCTGCTGCCTCAGGAGAAACATGACCTATGCTTAAGCCCGAGGTGCCGCCACTAAAACGGCCATCAGTAATCAGCGCACATTCTTTGCCTAAATGGCGAGATTTAATATAAGAGGTAGGATAAAGCATCTCTTGCATACCCGGCCCTCCTTTAGGCCCTTCGTGGGTGATAACCACCACATCGCCACTGACGACCTTTCCACCCAAGATACCCTCACAAGCCGCATCTTGCGAATCGAAGACTTTCGCCGGCCCGGTAAACCGCCAGATGCTTTCGTCTACACCTGCTGTTTTCACCACACAACCATCCTGAGCTATGTTCCCCTTCAGCACTGCCAGTCCGCCATCTTTAGAATAAGCGTGCTCCACATCGCGAATGCAACCTGTAGCTCTGTCAGTATCCAGTTCTTTATAATAAACATCCTGAGAGCCCAGCACCAAATTAAACCGACCTGCCGCCGCACTCTTATATTTCTTTATCGCCTCTTCGGATACATTCGGACTGGTGATGCAATACTTATCTATTGCTTCCGCCAGCGTCATGCCATCTATACGACATACGTTCGTTTCAATGAATCCACCTTTTGCCAGTTCGCCCATAATAGCCATAATACCTCCGGCACGGTTAACATCCTGGATGTGATACTTCTGAGTATTCGGCGCAACTTTGCACAAACAAGGACTTTTACGTGAAAGCATATCAATATCATCCATCGTAAAATCAACTTCACCTTCATAAGCTATTGCCAGCAGATGAAGTACCGTATTTGTTGATCCTCCCATAGCAATATCCAGTGTCATTGCATTTAAGAAAGAGGCACGGGTAGCAATGTTTCGGGGTAATACCGTTTCATCGCCTTTATCATAATATTTAAATGTATTCTCCACAATCAGCTTTGCAGCGTCTTTAAACAGTTGGGTTCTGTTGGCATGTGTAGCCACAATGGTTCCATTGCCCGGAAGTGCCAGACCAATCGCCTCGTTCAGGCAGTTCATCGAGTTGGCAGTAAACATACCCGAGCAACAGCCACACGTTGGACAAGCATTTTGTTCAATCCTGGCCACCTCTCCATCGCTTATATTGTCGTCGGCCGACTTAATCATAGCGTCAATCAAATCAAGATGTTGCCCGTCAAGCTCTCCTGCCTCCATTGGCCCGCCGGAAACAAATACCGTGGGGATATTCAGCCTCATGGCAGCCATCAACATTCCCGGAGTAATCTTATCACAATTACTAATGCAAACCATCGCATCTGCCTTATGGGCATTTACCATATACTCCACACTATCGGCAATGATATCGCGAGATGGTAGAGAATAGAGCATACCGTCATGCCCCATGGCAATGCCGTCATCAATGGCAATCGTATTAAATTCAGCAGCAAAGCAACCCAGCTTCTCAATTTCGGCTTTCACTTGCTGCCCTATATCGTGCAGATGGACATGCCCCGGTACAAATTGTGTAAATGAATTCACTATAGCGATAATCGGCTTTCCCAATTGTTCCTTCGTCATACCATTGGCGGCCCATAATGCCCGGGCACCCGCCATGCGGCGACCTTGTGTACTAAACGAACTGCGTAATTGTTTTTTCATTTTTTTATTCCTTTATTTTATAATTAAAAAGCCTCTCTCACACAGTGAGAAAGGCTCCAATTAATATTTTATTGTACGAATATACATACACAAACCCTTCTCATGCTCCCAATGGGACCACCACGACGCTAATAATATGCAGCAGAGACAGGTTTATAGATGTATTTCTATACATAATCCAACATTATTTTTCTAAATCGTGCTGCAAAGTTAGCGGCTTTTTCATTATCTCCAAACAAATCGAAGAAAAAAAACGTTCTTTAATAAATAATCGTAAGAAAACAAGGCTATATAATCCTAGTCTATCACATAATAGTTTCATTAGAAACCATCAGGTTATTCATCGAATCACCAATAAACGGAACGAATAAAGTACTTAATTATCTGAAATTTAAACTATTATATTCAGGGAAGGAACTAAATTATTTATATCTTTGCACCCCGCATAACCGGGTATTATTAACTACATACAAAAAAAGAAATGGAAACAGCAGGAAACAAGTATATCACTGTAGCATATGAGCTGTATACTACAGAAGATGGAGAAAAAGATTTGGTAGAAAAAGCCACAATCGAACGCCCGTTCCAGTTTATTACAGGATTGGGAACTACATTGGAAACTTTCGAAAGCCAGGTCAAAGACCTCAACATAGGAGATAAATTCGAATTCACCATTCCTTTAGCAGATGCTTATGGAGAATATGACGAAGAGCACGTACTCGATTTGCCGAGACAAATCTTTGAAATAGACGGAAAATTCGATACTGAAAGAATTTATGACGGAAGTGTAGTTCCTTTAATGGACTCTGAAGGCCATCGCCTGAACGGAACCGTGGTAGAGGTAAAAGCTGAAACGGTAGTGATGGATATGAATCATCCTTTGGCCGGAGCAGACCTGACTTTTATCGGTGAGGTAATTGAAAACAGAGCGGCAACCAATGCTGAAATAGAAGGAATGGTTAACATGATGAGCGGCGAAGAAGAAGGCGGATGCGGCTGTGGCGGAAGTTGCGGTGATGGCGGATGCAATTGCAGCGAAGAAAAAGAAGAAGGCGAAGCCTGTGCATGCGGCGGCGACTGCGGTTGCGGCGGACATAACCACTAAAGAAGAAGCTTACCTTAATATATGATTAGAAGAATGCAGCAATGAAATATTTGCTGCATTCTTTTTTTTGTTTAAGCCCGATATTTAACCAATGGACTTCACTCTGTAACAGCAAAAGGCAGCAAAACAGAACTTTACTTTAGGCGATATTAATTATCTCAAAATAATGCCCTATATTTGACGATAATATAGCTTTCAATTCAAACAACAAATAGCACCATTAAGTATGCAGCTATCATCCCCGAATAAACAGGCTTTTATGATCCTTTTAGTGATCAGCTCGTTAACCATTTTACCTTTTTTAGGTTTAAATGACTTTCATACAAAAGGAGAACCACGCGAAGCAATAGTAGCTGTTTCTATGATTAAAAACGGAGATTGGATATTACCGACAAATAATGGAGGAGATATTGCTTATAAACCTCCTTTCTTTCATTGGTGTATAGCTGTCGCCTCTTTGTGTCAAGGCCATGTTACGGAATATGCTTCCCGCCTGCCTTCGGCCCTGGGACTAATTGCCATGGTTATGGGTTGCTTTTTGTTTTTCGCCAAGCGCAAAGATACTTCAACAGCACTCATAGCAGGTCTGCTTACGCTCACGGCTTTTGAAGTGCATCGCGCCGGACTAAACTGTCGCGTAGATATGGTGCTTACAGTCTTTATCGTATTGGCTTTGCTGCAACTATATAAATGGACAGAGAGGGGCCGAAAAGGATTTCCTTATCTAAGTGTCGTTTTTATGGGACTAGGCGTTTTGACCAAAGGGCCGGTAGGTATACTCCTGCCCTGCCTCGTTACGGGAGTATATCTCTTGCTCCGGGGAGTGAAATTCTCAAAAGCACTGCTCTCTCTATCTTTAATAGGCATTACTTCCTTAATACTTCCTGCCATCTGGTATTACTTTGCATGGCAAAGGGGAGGACATGAGTTTATCTCTCTGGTAATGGAGGAAAATTTTGGCCGTTTTATGGGTACCATGTCTTATGAATCTCATAAGAACCCTGCAATATATAATGTGGTAACTGTCATTGCAGGCTTGGTGCCGTGGACATTATTATTGCTCTTCTCGCTCTTTAGCTATCGATTTAAGAAACTAAACGGCAATATGAAGGAATGGTGGAACAAGCTTAAAAAGTCAGTTATCGCAATGGATAACCTGCGTTTATTTACACTTTTAGCCATCGTGGTAATTTTCGTCTTCTATTGTATCCCAGAAAGCAAGAGAAGCGTTTATCTATTGCCTATATATCCTTTTATCGCTTGGTTTATGGCTGAGTATATACAGTTCTTGGCTCAGAAAAAGTCGAAGTCTTTGACTGCATTCGGCTATTTCTTCTCTGTTTTATCGGTACTCTTAATCCTTACGTTCATTTTTGTTGCAAGCGGACTAGTCTCCAGCCAGTGGTTTACGGGCAAACATGCTGCCGAAAACTTACTTTATGTGCAGGCTTTAGAAAACACACCGCTAAGTGTAGTTAATCTTTTATTTATCATTCTCCCGCTAATACCCGTTTTATGGTTCATTGGCCTTAACAGGAAGAAAGATTACTCTAAAAAGTTCATTTACGCAATATGCGCAATAATTCTGGCCATAAATGTTTCCTTAGACGGCTTTTACCAACCAACTGTGCTAAATGTAAAATCGGATAAACCCTTGGCCAAAGAATTAGCGATAATAGAACCCCAAGCCCCTATCTACTCTTATATAAACGATCGCTTTTTACGCTTTTACACCGTAGATTTCTATCTCAGTGACCGCGTACGCTTATTTGAAAAAGATATGCCACAAGAAGGATGCCTGCTGGTAGGCAAAAGAGATTCCGAAACGTTTCTCACTAAATATGAGAAAGAATATTCATTTAAAGAAATACTGCATACGGCAAATAAGGGATGCGATATAGGAGATATAATCTATCTTTATCGATTTGCAAAGAAATAGAAAGGCATGTCCTAACCGACCGGCCGGACAACGAATTCTTTGCTTTCTATTTTCTGATTATAACATTGCTATATGGATAAGGAATCTCTATGCCTTCTTTATCGTAACGCTCTTTTATAGATTTTAGCAGATCACATTTCATAGAAAAGGCATCTTTAGAACTATCGGCCCAAGCCCATGCTCTCAATGTAATAGAAGAATCGCCCAAGCTAATAACGCGTACCATGACTTGTGGCACATTATTGTCTTTATCTTCGGCAGTTCGATGGTCAATCAACAAAGGATGTTGCATTACTTCTTCACGCATCAACGAAATGGCCTTATCCAGGTCTGTATCATACGATACACCTACCTCGATGAAACTACAGATATCTTGTTGACTCAATGTTGAGTTAATGATCGTACTCGAATTTATTTTGCTGTTGGGAATAATAATCAATCTGTTTTCAAGACTTCGGATGATGGTATGCCTCAACGTTATTTCGGATACAGTCCCTGTTACGATATCATCCAGCTTTATTACATCTCCAATTCGGAACGGCTTACTAAAGACAATAAACAATCCACTTATAAAATTAGAAAGAGCTTCTTGCGAAGCAAAGCCCACCGCCATAGCCATAATACCGGCACCGGCAAGTATCGAATTGCCTACTTTCTCCATACCCGGAATCAGGGATAAGAAAATAGCTCCCCCTATGATATAAATGGAATAGACACTGATTCGCTGCAGAAAACTAGCTGTCGTTTTCTCTAAAAAAGCATTCCCATTCTTATTGTGCGAACGGCGAAACAAAAACCTCACCAAAGATACGGCACTTTGTGTTATCACATATATAATCAGTACTTTGAAAAGAAACTCTATGGGCCCTTTAATTGAAACGCCAAAGACAGTCAGGTTTAAAAACTCTTGTATGTTCATCTGATTGATTCTTATTTTTAGTAATATTGCACAAAAATATTCAATTCCGGGAATATTGCAATAAAGAGAGAACAATAAAAAAATAAATAAATGCGCATTATCGAATTGATCTATAAATATTACCCCTACTCTGATGAGCTCAGGAACATATTACTTGCACACAGCCGCTCCGTTAGCCGTAAAGCTTTGTCCATAGCCTGCCGCCATCCGGAACTGAACCTCGATAAGGTATTTCTGGCAGAAGCTTCCATGCTTCACGACATCGGCATCTTTCTTACGGATGCTCCCGGAATCTGTTGCCATGGTACATACCCGTACATCTGCCACGGTTTTCTAGGAGCCGATTTAGTACGCGAGGCCGGTATGCCCCGACATGCACTTGTGTGCGAACGCCATACCGGAGCCGGCCTATCTTTGAACGATATAATAGGACATAATCTCCCTGTACCTCATCGCAGTATGATTCCGCAAAGCATGGAAGAGCAGGTTATTTGTTTTTCCGACAAATTCTTTTCTAAAAGTCATCTAGATAAAGAAAAGAGTGTAGAAGGGGCACGTAAGAGTATATTAAAGCACGGAGAAGAGGGAGTGGTCCGTTTTGACCATTGGTGTGAATTGTTTTTGTAACAACTAAAAAATAATTAAAAAAGGGTAATGACACTCTTTATTGATGCAGAATGCGTACTTTTGCCACTTTAAGCGTAAACTATTAGTTGATGGCGCCATTGAAAGCAAATACAATTATATCATTCATACTACTGTTTGTTTTGTTGACACTTCCCGAAGAGGTTGTATCTCAGCACAGAAGACAAAACGCCATTCCGGGTAATGCGCTCATTGGTGATACCATAAAGAGAGATTCTGTAAATAATAACTCTCAAACCAATCTTCAATCAGTCAAAAAAAAACAACCCCTTGATGCTCCTGTAGTATATGAGGCAAATGATTCTATTGTTTTTACCCAAGGCGGGTATGCTCATCTTTACGGACAAGGCAAAGTTAATTATGAGAAAATAGAGTTGGGCGCTCAGATTATTTCAATGAATATGGATAGCAGTACGGTTTATGCCCGCGGTGTGGCCGACTCATTAGGAGTAATGCAAGGCACTCCTGTGTTTAAAGACGGTGAAACGCCCTATGAAACAAAAACGATCCGCTATAACTTTAAGAGTAAAAGAGGTCTGATCAGTAATATTGTCAGCCAGCAAGGCGAAGGATACGTAACCGGAAACAATGCAAAAAAAGGGGCCGACGACGAGCTTTTTATGATTAACGGACGATACACGACTTGCGATCATCACGATCATCCCCACTTTTACCTTCAGCTGAGCCGCGCCAAGGTGCGTCCCAAAAAGAATGTAGTTACCGGACCGGCTTATTTAGTGGTAGAAGATGTGCCTTTGCCTATTTGGGTACCTTTTTTCTTTTTCCCTTTCTCCAGCAGCTATTCTTCAGGGTTTATTATGCCTACCTATATGGATGATTCGAACCGGGGATTCGGTTTAACAGGCGGTGGTTACTATTTTGCCCTCAATGATAATATGGATTTAAAAGTGCTGGGTGATGTATATACGAAAGGTTCATGGGCACTGGGTGTTGAGACTAATTACAACAAACGATATAAATATTCCGGCTCGTTGCAAGCCAACTATCAGGTAACGAAAACGGGAGATAAAGGCATGCCCGATTACCTGGTCGCTAAAGATTTCAAGGTAGTGTGGTCTCACAGGCAGGATGCGAAAGCAAGTCCTAACAGCACTTTCTCGGCCAGCGTCAATTTTGCAACCAGTAGTTACGAACGAACAAATATAAATAACTTGTATAACTCGCAGTTACTAACTCAGGGCACCAAAACGTCCAGTGTCAGTTATTCGCGTAGCTTTCCCGACAAGGGCCTGACGATATCGAGTACTTTCAACATTGCTCAAACATTACGCGATTCTTCGGTTGCAATAACCCTACCCGATCTCAATATTTCGCTAAGTCGCATATATCCGTTTAAACGTAAAAAGGCAGTGGGCGATGAGCGTTGGTATGAAAAGATATCACTTAGCTACACCGGACGTTTGACGAATAGCATTAACACAAAAGACAATATGCTGTTTAAGTCGAATCTTGTCAAGGATTGGACAAATGGAATGAATCACAATATTCCGATCAGTGCTACTTTTTCGCTCTTTAAGTACCTGAATGTTACGCCTACATTTAATTACACCGAAAGGTGGTATACCCGAAAAGTAATGCGGGGTTGGGACGAAGAAGCCAACAGAGAAGTGGCTACAGATACTATTTATGGCTTTCATCGGGTATATAATTATAATGCCAGCATCGGAATAAGCACCAAACTTTATGGTATGTATAAACCACTATTTGCCAAAAGCAAAGAGATACAGATACGCCACGTCATTACTCCTCAAATTAGCATCAGTGCTGCGCCCGACTTCGGATCGTCTAAGTATGGCTATTACAAATCATATACCCACCTCAATTCGGAGAATCAACTGGACACGGTAACTTATTCGCCTTATGCGGGACAACCCTTTGGTGTGCCCGGACAAGGTAAACAAGGAGTCGTTAGTTTCGATGTTTCCAATAATCTTGAAATGAAGTATAAGGCCAGCAATGATTCCATCCGCAAAGTTAGCCTGATTGATGAATTGGGAGCCAGCATCTCTTACAATACGGCTGCGGCAACTAGACCATGGAGCGATTTATCGATGCGTCTGCGTTTGAAACTATCCAAGAGCTACACCTTTAATCTCAATTCTTCTTTTGCTACCTATGCCTATCAGTTTGATAAGAAGGGGAATGTAATAGTGGGTGACCGGACGGAATGGTCTTACGGACGTTTCGGACGTTTTCAGGGATGGGGCTCTTCCTTTAACTATAGTTTCAATAATGATACCTGGAAAAAATGGTTTGGCCCTAAAGATGAAAAAGCAGACGAGAAGAATAAAGAGAAGAAAGATGGAGAAAAACCAAACTCGGAAACCGACACAGAAGGAGGAGGAAACAGTACTGAAAAGAAAGTAGAAAAGACAAAAGTGGATGCCGACGGATATCAGATGTTTTCGATGCCCTGGTCATTCAACGTAAACTACTCTTTCAATATACGCGAAGATACGTCAAAGCCTATTAATGAAAA
The DNA here is from genome assembly GCF_963677715.1 of uncultured Bacteroides sp. Lineage (NCBI taxonomy): Bacteria > Pseudomonadati > Bacteroidota > Bacteroidia > Bacteroidales > Bacteroidaceae > Bacteroides > uncultured Bacteroides sp. The sequence continues at coordinate 2,785,113 of NZ_OY782495.1, read as the reverse complement.
ATCGATGCGCTATCCGTATACATATACACAAACGCTAAACGCATCGGGCAATATAAAAATATCGAATCGTTGGAGCATGAGCTTTAACTCAGGGTATGACTTTGAATATCATAAAATAACTCAGACTTCCTTTACTATCTCAAGGGATTTACATTGCTGGAACATGTCGGCCAGTGTTTCTCCGATAGGAACATATAGGTACTACAACTTTACCATCCGCGCCAATGCCAGCATTTTGCAGGATTTAAAGTGGGAACAGCGTAGCCAAACGCAAAGTAACATTCAGTGGTATTAAGGACAAGAAACAAAGAGTCCCGACACAGTTCTTGTATCGGGACTCTTTTATATTAAGAAGGAGTGTCGTCGTGGTCTGTCTGCCTTACCATACAATTTCAGTCTCTTCATGAGCTTTCAGATACTCATTCGTCTTACTAAAATGCTTATTCCCAAAGAAACCGTTATAGGCTGAGAATGGAGAAGGATGAGCCGAAGTTAGCACAAGGTGCTTATTGCGATCAATAAAAGCTCCCTTTTTCTGCGCATACGCACCCCAAAGAATAAACACCAGATGTTCCCGTTCCTCGCCCAAGACTCTTATTGCGGCGTCGGTGAAAGTCTCCCACCCTTTATTTTGATGCGAACCCGCCTGACGGGCACGTACTGTAAGCGTGGCATTTAAAAGTAAGATGCCCTGTTCCGCCCAGCGGGCTAAACTGCCCGACCCCGGTGCCTCTGTGCCAATATCGCTTTTTATCTCTTTAAAGATATTAACAAGCGACGGAGGAAAAGGCACGCCATCATTTACCGAAAAGCACAAACCATGAGCCTGACCGGGCCCATGATAGGGATCCTGACCAATGATAACCACTTTTACTTTATCGAAAGGACATAAGTTAAAAGCATTGAATATGAGTTTGCCCGGAGGATATACAGCGTACTGTATGTATTCACTTTTCACAAAATCCGTAAGGTCGCGGAAATAGTCTTTCTCAAATTCGGGCAATAAGCGTTTCTTCCAGCTTTCTTCTATCTGAACATTCATTTCTTACGGATCATTTTAAATCAATGGCATCTGAAGCCTTTCGCATTCTTTTCTCATTTCTTCGGGCCAAATACTGGCCTGTATTTCTCCGATATGTGCTTTGCGCAAGTAGTACATGCAGAGGCGCGATTGCCCGATTCCTCCGCCGATAGATAAAGGAAGTGTATCGTTCATCAATCGTTTATGAAAATACAAGGCTAATCTTTTTTCTTCTCCTTCTTCTTTCAACTGTCTTTGCAAAGCCTCTTTGTCGACACGTATACCCATGGACGAGAGTTCAATGGCACGCTGCAACACTTCGTCCCACAATAAGATGTCACCGTTTAGTCCCGGAAATCCGGTTGGCCCCACGGTGCTATAATCATCATAATCGGGTGCGCGCCCGTCGTGCTTCTTACCGTCGCTCAACTTGCCGCCTATGCCGATAATAAATACGGCACCATATTCCTTTGTTACTCTATTTTCCCTCTCCTTCGGCTCCATGTCCGGATACAATTGCTTCAACTCTTCGGAATGAATGAAATGTATTTTTTGCGGCAGGCAAGGTTTTATCTGCGGATACATTTCGTAAACCATGTACTCCGTACGAATCATTGCGGCATAAATGCGCCCGACTATTTCTTTCAGGAAATCAACATTCCGGTCGGCACGGGTAATCACTCTTTCCCAGTCCCATTGGTCGACATACAGAGAATGGAGATTGCCTAACTCCTCATCGGGGCGGATGGCGTTCATGTCGGTGTAGATACCATAACCCGGCTCGATGTGATAATCGGCCAACGTCACTCTTTTCCATTTAGCCAGCGAATGCACGACTTCGGCCTGAGATTCGCCAAGGTCTTTAATGGGAAAAGAAACCGGACGCTCCACGCCGTTCAAATCATCATTGATGCCCGTGCCTTTCAGCACAAAAAGCGGAGCGGTTACACGTCTCAACCGCAATTCAGATGACAAGTTCATCTGAAAGAATTCTTTTATTTGTTTAATACCAAGTTCGGTTTGCTTCAAGTCGAGCAAGGGTGTGTAATTCTGAGGTTTAATTAGATAACTCATAAGTATATTATTAGTTGTTATCACAAAGATAAAAATAATATTTATACTTGTTTGCGAACGGCATTAAAATAAAGCTATTTGATTTATTATAAGCCATCTATGTACCAAAATAACATTTTATGATAACTGATAGAGAAACTATGACCCACAAAAAAGTTCGAATCATTAGGATAACGCATAGTTTTTCCCTACTTTTGCCTCGCATTTCGGCTTGGTAGCTTAGTGAATAGAGCGTCAGATTCCGGTTCTGAAGGTCGTGGGTTTGAATCCCACCCAGGTCACACTTTTTACTTGTTATATAGAAGGCAGTTACCTCATTTGCGGTAATTGCCTTCTTTTGTTAGGAGGCATTGAATGATAGAGCGATATTTTTTGCTCAAACGCTTGACTTTGTCTGTGTAATGTTGTATATTTGTAAACGTAATCATAAAGTATATTCAGATTAAACTACAGTAAAAGGGAGAAGTTGCAACTTCTCCCTTTTTTTATGTACCAACCGTCTTTCGATTCAAATGACGGTTGCATTTCTTCCAAGTGACGGTTGCATTTTACTGATATGACGGTTCAATTCGACCAATTACACGGTTGTATATTCACAACAACAAGGCTTGTTATTACCCATATGCTTACTTGTTATCGAAATAACTCCTATTGAAAAAGAGTTTTTCTCCTGTTATTAGTCGGCAAACTCCTTTTTATTTTCCGAAGATGTTAACTTCGTTAATAATTCATAAACCGTCTCTTGACAAGAGGAAGCTCAACTGTCACTTTTTGTTTACTATTATCAACGTAGAAACTAGTCTGCTTTCCGGGAAGAGAAAGAATGAAGAGTTCCGACTAGCTCTTCCCATGCCTCGCAAAGACTTAGCATAGAAGGGAAAAGTATATCGGCTCCTTCGCCAAGTAAAACCTCAGGAGCAAGTGGCCCTGTGTTTACGGCAATGGTGAAGATACCGGCACCCACACCGGCAGCCACTCCAAGCGGAGCATTCTCTATCACGATAGCTTCGTTAGGCTTTAAACCTCCTTTTTCCAATGCCATGAGATAGGGTTCGGGATTAGGCTTGCCATATTTTACATCGAAAGCCGTAACCATAAGTTCGGGGCGAAACATTCCGGGAAAGTTTTGTTCGAGTTTGTTTAGCAATGACCCCTGTCCCGATCCGGTTACCACAGTCGGAATCAACTGAGCCTCTTTTACTTTTTTAAGAACCTCCCATGCCCCGGGCATGCGTTCGGCCGGAGGGTTTTTATTGAATTCAACCGTTTTTTCACTGTATATTTCTTCTATTTCTTCGGGGGTTGCGTGGCGCTTCCACTGGCGCTGGCAAACAATATTAATTGTTCCCGAACCGGTGCGTCCTTCGTGCATATAAGCTTCTTCCCTACTCAGATTTAATCCGCGGGCTGCCATCACTTTGTACCAGGCATCGGCATGATAAGGCATAGAGTTGAAAAGTACCCCATCCATATCAAACAGAACAGACTTTAAGTCAATAGAATCATAATGATGCGCAGTAAGATAGTGTTTAATCGCTTCTTGAAACATAACTAATTACCTTTATTAAGCCACAAAGGTACAAATAACTAAGCAAACGAAATAACAGAAGGGTAGAAACAGAAAAAAAGTTCCCTTGCTCGGCAACATCTTTTCGCAATGATTGCCCTAACAAGGGAACTTATCTTTTTTAAAGGCTTTTTATCCGGCCTTAGTCATTAAAGCTTTGCCTGAATAGCTTTTGATTCTGCTTCGTAACCCGGTTTGTTTAACAAAGCAAACATGTTTTTCTTATACGCTTCCACACCCGGCTGATTGAATGGATTCACTCCTAAAATGTATCCGCTGATGCCACAAGCTATCTCAAAGAAATAAAGCAGCTGACCGATGCCGTATTCATTCAATTCCGGCAGCACAATACGAATATTAGGAACGCCTCCGTCTACATGAGCCAACTGAGTACCCAGTTCTGCCATCTTATTAACCTCATCCACCCGCTTACCGGCAAGGAAGTTCAGTCCATCAAGATTGGCCTCATCCGAAGGGACAAGCATTTTGTGGTTCGGCTTTTCAACAGAAATCACTGTTTCATAAATAGTGCGCTCGCCTTCCTGAATCCATTGTCCCATAGAATGAAGATCGGTAGAGAAATCGACGGCAGCAGGGAATATTCCTTTGTTCTCTTTTCCCTCCGATTCTCCGTAGAGTTGTTTCCACCATTCGCCAACATAGTGAAGTTTCGGATTAAAGTTTACGAGAATTTCTATTTTCTTACCACTCTTGTAGAGTTCGTTGCGTGTAGCCGCATAAATAGCCGCAGGATTCTCGGCAAAAGGAACATCCTGGCCACAGGCTTTTTCCATATCGCAAGCACCGGCAACCAGTTTCTCTATATCAAATCCGGCCACGGCAATAGGCAACAAACCTACGGGAGTAAGTACCGAGAAGCGTCCGCCTACATTATCAGGAATGATAAACGACTTATATCCCTCTTTGTCTGCCGTAATACGGGCAGCACCCTTTTTAGCATCTGTAATGGCAACAATAACCTTTCGGGCCATTTCTTTACCACGTTGATCTTCACATTGTTTTTTCAATAACCGAAAAGCAAGAGCTGTTTCTGTCGTTGTGCCCGATTTAGATATATTAATAAGTCCGAACTTCTTATCCGTAAGGAACTGAGTAAGCTCGTGCAAATAATCTTCCCCAATGTTATGCCCTGCATAGATAATCACCGGAGCCGTTTTCTTTTCCTGCAACCAGGTAAAGCTATTAGTCAACGCCTCAATAACGGCACGTGCCCCAAGGTAACTCCCACCAATACCTGCAACAATAACGAAGTCGCAATTCTCTCTAAGTATTTGCGCGGTAGCCTTTATATCCTTCAGGTGTTCTGTAGTAATAGAAGAAGGCAAGTGCACCCAACCAAGAAAGTCATTTCCTTTTCCGGTACCTTTCTCCAATGCTTCCTGTGCAGCCTTTACCTGAGCCTCATAGGCGAAAACTTTTTCTTTGGAGATGAATCCGAAAGTCTTTTCAATATTCAAACTAATCATATCTATTTTTGTTTAAAGGTTTGTTATTAATATCCTCTATACCCGATTGCCCGAAAAGACGAGAGGCATTGATCGCTCTTATCTGAACGAGTCCGTGAGAAGTTTTATTTCAATTGCAGGAGAAATACGCTCATACAAAATATTATAAACCGCATCAAGTATCGGCATATTCACATGATGATGCTTATTTATTTCCTTTACACATTTAGTGCCGTAATAGCCTTCAGCAATCATTTCCATTTCAATTTGCGCACTCTTCACTGAGTATCCTTTTCCAATCATTGTCCCAAAAGTACGGTTACGACTGAAGTTAGAGTAACTGGTAACCAACAAGTCTCCCAGGTAAACAGAATCATCCACGTTTCTGTTCAGCGGATACACCGTATTCAAAAAGCGGTTCATTTCCTGCACCGCATTCGATATCAGCACCGCCTGAAAGTTATCACCATATTTTAGTCCGCTGCAAATACCTGCTGCAATAGCATATACATTCTTCAATACAGAACTGTACTCAATGCCTATAACGTCATCACTAATAGATGTTTTAATATAACTACTCCCCAGCTTACGAGCAAACATACGGGCTTTATCTTTATCCGGACAAGCAATCGTCAGGTATGAAAGGCGCTCCAAAGCTACTTCTTCGGCATGACAAGGACCTCCCAAAACGGCTATATTCTCATCCAACACTCCATATTCCTTAACGAAGTATTCCGATATAATAAGATTATCGTCGGGCACGATGCCCTTAATAGCCGTAATAATGAATTTATCTTTTATCCGCGTCTTTAGTTTCTTGAGATGAGATTTTAAGTAAGGAGACGGAGTAACAAAAACAAGTGTGTCAGAGTCTCGAACAACATCATTAATATTGGAACAAAAGTTAATGCGCTTGGTATCGAACTTAACTCCTGTGAGATAAGCGGGATTGTGCCCAAGTCGCTTAAAATCGGCAATACGATCTTCACGCCGCATATACCAGTTTATAGATTCCTCCTGAACTAATATCATTTTCGCTATGGCCGTAGCCCAGCTTCCCCCTCCCATTATAGCTATCCTACCGGGTAATTTCATCAGATTACGAATTAAGTCTCTTAATCCATTCGGTTACATCATTCACCGATGGGTTGGCTAACTCTAATTTGTATTTCTTATTCACTCCACAAATATCCTGATGTAGCTTTTGCGGATTGACATCTTTCATATCCTCTACCAAGTTATAGCCTGCTTTCTGAATAACGGGCACCCATTCTTCAGATATTCCCAGTGCAACATATTTGCTAACCGAATCTTTCTTTGTGCTCTTTTCGGGACGCATCTGTGGAAAGAAAAGAACTTCCTGAATGGTTGTTTGTCCTGTCATAAGCATTACCAGACGATCCATGCCGATACCCATACCGGATGTAGGAGGCATGCCATACTCTAACGCACGCACAAAATCCATGTCGATAAACATTGCTTCGTCATCTCCCTTCTCACTAAGATTAAGCTGGTCCTGAAAACGTTCCAACTGATCTATCGGATCATTCAACTCAGAATAGGCATTACACAATTCTTTTCCATTAACCATTAATTCAAAGCGCTCCGTCAGTTCCGGATTAGTGCGATGTTTTTTGGTAAGTGGAGACATCTCTACCGGATAGTCAGTAATAAACGTAGGTTGTATGTAATTCCCTTCGCAGAATTCACCAAAGATCTCATCAATAAGTTTGCCTTTGCCCATCGTGTCGTTAATCTCCATCTTGAGCTTCTTGCAGACTTCACGTATCTCATCTTCTCCCTTACCGGATAAATCATAACCGGTAAATTCCTTAATAGAGTCAAGCATCGTAACCTTCTTAAACGGAGCTTTAAAGCTAATGGCCTTATCTCCCATTTTTACTTCGGTTGTTCCATTTACATCGACGCAGATTTTTTCAAGCATCTTCTCGGTGAAATCCATCATCCAGTTATAATCCTTATAGGATACATATATCTCCATACACGTAAACTCCGGATTATGTGTGCGGTCCATACCTTCGTTACGGAAGTTCTTTGAAAACTCATAAACCCCTTCAAATCCGCCAACGATAAGTCTCTTCAGATAAAGTTCGTCGGCAATACGCAGATACAAAGGTATATCAAGTGCATTGTGATGCGTCATAAATGGTCTGGCTGCGGCTCCGCCGGGAATTGCCTGCAAAATCGGAGTTTCCACTTCCATGTACCCTCTCTCGTTAAAGAAATCGCGCATGGATGTATAGACTTTGTTTCTTTTAATAAAGATCTCTTTTACGCCATCATTCACAACTAAATCAACATAGCGTTGGCGGTAACGCATTTCGGGATCTTCGAAAGAATCGAAAACAACACCGTCTTTATACTTTACTGTAGGAAGCGGTTTGATCGATTTGCCCAGTATAGTAAGTTTCCGGGCATGAATACTGATTTCGCCCATTTGCGTTTTAAACACAAAACCTTCAATACCTATAAAGTCGCCTAAATCGAGTAAGCGTTTGAACACAGTGGTATATAAGTCTTTATTCTCTTCCGGACAAATGTCGTCTCGGGTTACATATACCTGAATGCGCCCCTTTGAATCTTGCAACTCAATAAAAGAAGCTTTCCCCATTACACGGCGACTCATCATGCGTCCTGCAATACATACTTGACGAGGTTCTCCCTCTTCACCTTCTTTAAATTCGGCTTTTATATCTGTAGAGAAAGCATTAGTTACATACTCGGCTGCGGGGTAAGGTTCGATGCCCATTGCGCGAAGTTCATTCAAGCTGTTGCGGCGAATGATTTCCTGTTCACTTAATTCTAATATGTTCATTTGATACGTATTAACTCAATTTAGGAGGCAAAAATACGAAACATTTCTTATAATATGGCACGAATTACGTGCTAATTAAACGAAAGGAGCTATTTCACATACCGCTTGCCGGCATTGGTTATAATGTGAAAGATTGTTTTTCTTCAGGCTTTATTCTTCCTCAGACGGTTAAAAATGTGTAGTTTTGTAAATTCAAAGAAACTACATATGACAGGACAAAAAACATCCACTACGTTAGGGACCGAAAAAATAGGGAAACTGTTGATGCAATATGCTATTCCCGCCATCATAGCGATGACTGCTTCTTCCTTATATAATATGGTCGATAGCATTTTCATCGGGAACGGAGTTGGATCAATGGCCATCTCGGGCTTAGCCCTTACTTTTCCGCTAATGAATCTGGCTGCTGCCTTTGGTTCCTTGGTCGGAGTCGGGGCCGCCACACTGATTTCCGTACGATTAGGGCAGAAGGATTATGATACAGCCCAACGCATACTAGGTAATGTGTTGGTTTTAAATATAATAATAGGTATAGCCTTTTCGGTGGTTACATTACTGTTTCTGGATCCGATTCTCTATTTTTTCGGAGCAAGTGAGCAAACCATCGGCTATGCCCGCAGTTACATGCAAGTGATTTTGCTTGGTAACGTCGTAACGCATCTCTATCTGGGATTAAACGCTACGCTTAGATCGTCCGGACATCCGCAAAAAGCAATGTATGCTACTATTGCCACAGTATTAATTAATACAGCATTAGACCCCTTGTTTATCTTTGGCTTTGGTTGGGGAATACAAGGAGCTGCCATAGCTACAGTTATGGCTCAGGTTATTGCCTTAATCTGGCAGTTCAAACTGTTTAACAATAAAAACGAGTTACTTCACTTTCATCGGGGTATATTCCGGTTAAAGCGAAAAATTGTAGTTGATTCCTTAGCTATTGGGATGTCTCCTTTTTTAATGAATTTAGCTTCTTGCTTCATTGTTATTCTGATTAACCAAGGATTAAAAAAGTATGGAGGCGACCTTGCCATAGGCGCCTTCGGTATTGTAAACAGGCTGATCTTTCTTTTCGCTATGATCGTTATGGGACTTAATCAGGGAATGCAGCCTATCGCCGGATATAACTATGGTGCCCAACTCTACCCGCGTGTAACCCGGGTACTAAAGTTAACGATCTATGGAGCAACAATAGTTACTACCACAGGTTTCTTGCTGGGGATGTTCATGCCGGAATTAGCCGCATCAATTTTTACGCCCGACACCGAACTGATACGAATGTCTTCTCAGGGATTAAGAATTGTAACATTATTCTTTCCTATAGTCGGCTTCCAGATGGTTACCTCCAACTTCTTTCAGAGTATCGGCATGGCGGGCAAAGCCATTTTCCTTTCTCTCACCCGCCAGTTACTCTTTTTGGTTCCTTGCTTGCTCATCCTTCCCGGACTATTCGGAACAATGGGTGTCTGGATTAGTATGCCGTCTGCCGATCTTGCAGCCAGCCTTGTCTCCGGTTTTATGCTGTGGCACCAATTCCGAAAGTTTAAAGCAATGCACAACAATTCCTAACATCACTATAAAGGCATATTACCATGTTTTTTATGCGGATTGGTTTGTACCTTATTCTGTGTCATTTCCAGCGCTTGTATCAAACGGAACCTGGTTTGTTTTGGCTGTATTATTTCGTCAATACTTCCAAGCTCGGCGGCCTGATAAGGAGTAGCAAACTTTTCGCGATAAGCATCTAGTTCTTTAAGTTTGGTCGCTTCATCGGCATTTCGATACAATATATTAATAGCCCCTTCTGCCCCCATAACGGCTATTTCAGCCGTAGGATACGCCAAGTTAATATCTGAGCCTATTAATTTACTATTCATTACTATATAAGCCCCACCATAGGCTTTACGGGTAATGACGGTTATTTTGGGAACAGTTGCTTCAGCATAAGCATATACTATTTTGGCCCCGTGACGAATAATGCCATTGCTTTCCTGCCCATAACCGGGCAAAAAACCGGGAACATCTTCAAACGTTATGATAGGGATGTTGAAACAATCACAAAAACGAATGAACCGGGCAGCTTTATCTGAAGCATTTATATCAAGGACTCCTGCCAGATAATTGGGCTGGTTAGCCACTATACCAGTAGAGCGTCCGCCCAAACGAGAGAAACCGATTACGATGTTTTTGGCAAAATCGGGCATGATTTCAAAGAAATAACGATCGTCTGCAACAGTTTCTATAATGTTTCTTATATCATATGGCTGGTCGGGATCATTTGGCACGATACTTTGCAATTCTTCATTTTCCCGATGAATGTCGTCGCTGTTGTTTCGGGATGGCGCATCTTCCATATTGTTGGCTGGTAAAAAGCTTAGTAGTTCACGAATGGACATCAATAATTCTTCCTCCGTATCGCACACAAAATGGGTTACTCCGCTTTTACTGCCATGCGTTTGTGCACCACCTAATTCTTCTTTGTCTATTTCTTCATGCGTAACAGCTTTCACAACATCGGGTCCGGTAATAAACATGTGGCTTCTCTCCTTGACCATAAATATAAAATCCGTCAGAGCAGGAGAGTAACACGCCCCACCGGCACAAGGGCCCAGTATTGCCGAAATCTGAGGAATAACTCCACTTGCCATAATATTTTGGTGAAAGATCTCGGCATATCCGTCTAAACTTTCTATACCTTCTTGTATGCGTGCGCCTCCCGAATCATTAAGAGCAATGACAGGTGCCCCGTTTTGCAATGCCAGCTTTTGTACTTTTACTATTTTTTTTGCAGTTACAGCTCCTAATGAGCCCCCATAGGAAGTGAAATCATAGGCATATACAAACACTAACCGTCCGTTCACTTTTCCATAGCCACTAACCATGGCATCTCCGTCTATCCTGTTTTTTTCCATACCAAAATTGGTACAGTGATGTTTTACCAGTTTATCTAATTCCACAAAAGTATCTTTATCCAATAAGATGGCAATACGTTCACGCGCCGTCATTTTCCCGCCTAAATGTTGCTTTTCTATTTTGCCCAAACCTCCACCCAATTCAGCTTGTTTGTTGCGTTCGATGAAGTTACTGTATCTATCTTTACTCATATATTAGTCTTTTTTTAAATCAAGTGTTATTAAAATCTGGTCATTGCTGACGGTATCTCCTTCTTTGATTAAAATATCTTTAATGATGCCGTCGGACGAAGCCTTATAATTATTTTGCATTTTCATCGCTTCAATAATAACTAGTACATCACCTGCTTTTACGTTTTGTCCTTCAACTACCGGAATGCTAACCACTTTACCCGCCATGGGAGACGTTATTTTATCTTCAGGCATAGCATTAGATTTCTTCTTCATCTGCAAATATTTAGCTTGCGTGTCTACTATTTCGACATTGAATGAAGATAAGAATGTATTGACCTGATAATTTTTGTTGTCTGCCTGACGAATTAACTGTGCATTATAAGATTGTCCGTTATGAATAATAGAACAAGCTCCGTTCTGAGCCATAACAACGTCCACTACAAATTCTTTTCCATCAATAGTGAGAACCACTTTATTATCTTCTTTACTGACCAGTTGTATTTCCGCTATCCGATCTCCGATATGTATTTCCATCGTTTTAGTTTTTAAATTCTTAATACCCCTTTATGCAAGCCAAACTCTTTCCAACGACTGATAGGCCGTGCATCTATCTCCTGTTGGGGCGCATTCTCTTCCAGATTCATAAGGTAATCTATATAAGTAGCAATCATAGCTACGTTTTCTTCCTCCTCACTATGAGAAGTCACTCCTTTTAACAGCTGGTCATTATTTTTGGCTATAAAGCCGGTATTGTATTTGCCGGATATAAAGCTAGGAGTATCTATTACGTAACTCAGGTAATTAAGATTAGTCTTTATTCCTGTTATCTGATACTCTTTGAGTACGCGGCGCATCCGTTCAATAGCATACTGGCGGGTTGTGGCCCATACAATAAGTTTGCTTATCATCGGATCGTAATATATAGGTATTTCATATCCTTCGTATGCATAGCCATCAATACGTACACCAATACCATTAGGTTCTGTTAATTGATGGATAATCCCCGGTGATGGTTTGAAATCGGATTCAGTATCTTCCGCACATATTCTGCATTCTATCGCATGCCCTCGTTGAATGATATTGCTTTGAATGAGTTGCAACCGTTGTCCATCGGCAATTTTTATTTGCTCTTTAACCAAGTCTACTCCCAGAACTTCCTCCGTAATAGGGTGTTCCACTTGCAAACGGGTGTTCATTTCGAGAAAATAATAGTTATGGTTCTTATCCACCAGAAATTCAATCGTTCCGGCTCCTTCGTAGTTTACTGCTTTAGCTGCAGCAACTGCTTTTTGCCCCATCTCTTCTCTTAGTTTAGCATTCATAAAAGGGGATGGACTTTCTTCTATAATTTTCTGGTTTCGGCGCTGTACGGAACATTCACGTTCAAACAAGTGAACCACATTGCCATATTTATCACCTAATATCTGGAATTCAATGTGATGTGGTTTTTCAATAAACTTTTCAAGATAAACGGTGTCATCTCCAAACGAAGACATTGCTTCCGATTTAGCCATCGTGTAAGCTTCTTCGACTTCACTATCTTTTGTGATGAGACGCATCCCTTTGCCACCACCTCCCATGGAGGCTTTTAACATGATAGGATAGCCTATTTCGTGACAGGTAGCTATAGCTTCTTCAATGCTATTCAGATTCCTTTGCGTACCAGGTACTACGGGAACTCCAGCCTCGATCATTTTAATACGGGCAGCTATTTTATCACCCATCTCTTCCATTGTTTCAGCCAGAGGGCCGATAAAGATAATCCCCTCTTCTTTACATCGTCGGGCGAAATCCGGGTTTTCAGACAAAAAGCCATATCCGGGGTGAATAGCATCAACTTGATGTTCTTTTGCAACCTGAATGATCTTCTCTATATTGAGATAACTTTCTTTTGAAGCTGCAGCACCAATGCAGTAAGCTTCATCAGCATATAAAGTGTGTCGGGCTGTCCTGTCTACTTCGGAGAAAACGGCAACAGATTGAATGCCCATCTCATAACAAGAACGCATTACCCTGACTGCAATTTCTCCCCTATTAGCAATTAAGATTTTCTTAATCATATTTACTTTTTTAAGTTTACGGACTCTTTTCCATAAAAGAGCTATTTTAAATAACAACAAAACAACTTGAAAAGATCACTACCAAATCTGGCCAAGCTTAGAAAAGGATGGTAGAATACGAAAGAAGACATAGACGTCCTTAATGATAACAAGGTGAAAGAACTTTGACGAAGCTAATCAACAGCGGACGGAACGATAAAATCAGGTTCTGTTTGCGCTATTTTACAATTAAATTTCATTTATTTCTGAAATTTTCTGTACGTTTGTAGCATAACCAATAGAATAGGAATGCTATGGATAGTAGTTATATCATCAATATCGGACGTCAGCTAGGTAGCGGAGGAAGAGAAATTGGAAAAAAGCTAGCCAACCATCTCGGTATCTCGTATTATGATAAAGAATTGATTAATCTGGCTTCCGAAGAGAGTGGACTCTGCAAAGACTTTTTCGAGAATGCTGATGAAAAAGCTACGAAATCCATTATCGGGGGATTGTTTGGGATGCGCTTTCCGTTTGTGAGTGATGGTATGATACCTGGTAACAACTGCCTGAGCAACGACGCTCTTTTTAAAGTTCAAAGTGATGTAATTCGCAAGTTGGCCAGCGAAAAGTCGTGTTTGTTTGTTGGTAGATGCGCCGATTACATTTTACGTGATCACCCCCGCCATATAAACGTATTTATATCAGCTGCATTGCCTGATAGAGTGGCACGTGTATGCAACAGCCGACAGATAAATGAAGAAGAGGCTGAGATATTAATAAATAAAACAGATAAAAGGCGCGCGGAATATTATAACTATTATAGCTACAAAACATGGGGATTTGCATCCACTTATCATTTATGTGTCGATTCTTCCGTTTTAGGCATTGATGACACAGCACTATTTATCCAAGAATTTGCTCAGAAAAAGTTAAAACTATAACTGCTTCTTTATAACAAGTACTCCCAAACAAGGTTTATTCGGATGATGCCGGCTACCCCCATATCTTTCGCATACAAAATGTATCAAAACTATGCATGTCTTTAGCTCTATATTTCAAATTCTCCTAAAGACAGCCTCTAAATCCTTTTTGCCAATAATTTTGCTTAAGCGTAAATATATACTACATTCCCATTGCTTATATACGATACAACACAGAGATGCAGATCGCTCAGAGTGCCAATTTTCTCTAAAAAACATACCTCGCTTTAAGTTATTCTGTATATTTGCAAGTCTTAATAAAATGGACTTGAAGGGGAAACAATAGAATAAATATACTATTATTATATTTAAAATTTAAATAAACTATGGCAGACAGTAAAGAAAAACTCTTCTCTGATTTTTCTCCCGTTTCTACGGAAAAGTGGATGGAGAAAGTAACAGTCGACCTTAAGGGGGCTGATTTTGAGAAGAAACTCGTTTGGAAAACAAACGAAGGGTTTAAGGTGAAACCTTTCTACCGAATGGAGGATATTGAAGGCTTAAAGACCCTTGATGCACTTCCCGGTGAATTTCCTTATTTAAGAGGAACAAAAAAAGACAACGTGTGGTTAGTTCGTCAAGACATCAAAGTCGATAATCCGGTAGAAGCGAATAAAAAAGCTTTGGACATATTGATGAAAGGTATCAATTCTCTTTCTTTCCACATAGAATCAAAGGCTCTTAATGCTGAGACTATCGAAGCATTATTGAAAGACATTTGTGCAGAAAGTGTAGAATTAAACTTTTCTACCTGCCAAGGACATGTGGTAGAATTGGCAGAACTCTTAGTGGCCTATTTCCAAAAAGCAGATTATGATTTAAAGAAATTGCAAGGTTCTATCAACTATGATTTCTTTAATAAGATGTTATTGGATGGAAAAGAAAAAGGTAATCTGGTACAAACAGCCAGAGCATTGATTGAAACAACGCAACCACTTCCTTTCTATCGCGTACTCAATGTGAACGCTCTTTCATTAAACAATGCCGGCGCATATATCTCTCAAGAATTAGGCTATGCACTGGCTTGGGGAAATTCCTATATGAACCAACTCACCGAAGCAGGAATACCTGCAACTGTTGTTGCTAAAAAAATTAAATTCAATTTTGGTATTAGTTCCAACTATTTTCTCGAAATAGCTAAATTCCGTGCAGCCCGTATGTTATGGGCTAATATTGTAGCTTCTTATAATCCCGAATGCCTGCGGGATTGCGAAAACAAAGGAAAAGAAGATGAATGTCGCTGTGCAGCAAAAATGAAAATTCATGCTGAAACAACTTCATTTAACCTCACCTTATTTGATGCGCATGCCAACTTGCTTCGCACACAGACTGAGGCGATGAGTGCTGCACTAGCAGGGGTAGATTCAATGACCGTTACTCCATTTGATAAAGTATATGCAACACCCAATGAACTCTCTGAACGTTTGGCTCGCAACCAACAGTTACTACTCAAAGAAGAGTCTCATTTTGATAAAGTGGTTGATCCTGCAGCCGGTTCTTATTACATTGAAAACCTGACTGTTTCTATTGCCCAACAAACATGGAATACTTTCTTGAAAGTAGAAGATGAGGGTGGCTTTTATACTGCATTAAAAACTGGTTCTGTTCAGAAAGACATCAATGAGAGTGGCAAAGCACGCCACAAAGCAGTAGCGCAACGCAGAGAAGTATTACTTGGGACTAATCAGTATCCTAATTTCGCTGAAAAAGCAGGAAGCAAAAAAGCTATCGACACAGCATGTAGCTGTGGTTGTGGCGAAACTCATGGAACGGACATTGCTACCATCAGCTTAGAACGTGCTGCAAGTCAATTTGAGGCGTTACGCTTGGAAACAGAAGCTGCAGGGAAACGTCCAAAAGCATTTATGCTTACTATTGGAAATCTATCCATGCGTCAGGCACGTGCACAGTTCTCGTGCAATTTCTTGGGATGTGCAGGTTACGAGGTAGTCGATAACTTAGGTTTCGAATCGGTTGAGGCCGGCATAAAAGCTGCCATGGCTGCTAAAGCTGATATCGTGGTACTTTGCTCAAGTGATGATGAATATATTGAATATGCTGTTCCTGCATTCAAAGCACTAAACGGTCGGGCAATGTTTATCGTTGCAGGATCTCCGGCTTGCATGGATGACTTGAAAGCGGAAGGCATTGAAAATTTCATTCACGTTCGTGTCAACGTACTCGAAACTCTGAGAGAATATAACGCCAAACTATTGAAATAAAAAGTAAATAAGAACATGCGACCAAATTTTAAAAATCTAGATATATATGCTGCATTTCAACCTATAGATGGTGCGGAATGGCAAAAGGCTAACAACATCAAAGCCGACTGGAAAACTCCGGAACACATTGAAGTGAAGCCTGTTTATACAAAAGAAGACCTCGAAGGAATGGAACATCTGAACTACGCAGCCGGACTTCCTCCTTATCTTCGTGGACCATATTCGGTGATGTATACCCTTCGCCCCTGGACGATTCGTCAGTATGCAGGCTTCTCTACTGCCGAAGAGTCAAATGCTTTCTATCGTCGTAATCTGGCTTCAGGCCAAAAAGGACTTTCTGTTGCTTTTGACCTTGCAACTCACCGGGGATATGATCCTGACCACGAACGTGTAATGGGTGATGTCGGCAAAGCAGGTGTCTCTATCTGTTCTTTAGAGAATATGAAAGTATTGTTCGATGGCATTCCATTGAACAAGATGTCTGTCTCTATGACAATGAACGGCGCTGTACTTCCTATTTTGGCATTTTACATCAATGCCGGTTTAGAACAAGGAGCTAAACTGGAAGAAATGGCCGGAACCATTCAAAATGACATTCTGAAAGAATTCATGGTTCGTAATACCTATATCTATCCACCCGCATTTTCCATGAAGATTATCTCTGATATCTTTGAGTACACTTCTCAGAAAATGCCTAAGTTCAATTCTATCTCTATCTCCGGTTATCACATGCAAGAGGCAGGTGCTACTGCAGATATTGAATTAGCTTATACGTTGGCTGACGGTTTGGAATACCTCCGTGCAGGTGTTGCAGCAGGCATCGATATAGATGCATTCGCTCCCCGTTTGTCATTCTTCTGGGCTATAGGAACAAATCATTTCATGGAAATAGCCAAGATGCGTGCTGCACGTATGTTGTGGGCTAAGATTGTAAAACAGTTCAATCCGAAGAATCCAAAATCTTTAGCTTTACGTACACACTCGCAAACATCAGGATGGTCACTTACCGAACAAGACCCGTTCAATAATGTGGGACGTACTTGTATTGAGGCTATGGCTGCCGCTTTGGGACATACACAATCGCTACATACTAATGCCCTTGATGAAGCAATTGCTTTACCAACCGATTTTTCTGCACGTATTGCCCGTAATACTCAGATCTATATTCAGGAAGAAACTTACATCTGCAAGAATGTAGATCCATGGGGAGGTTCTTTCTATGTAGAGAGCCTGACAAACGACCTGGCTCACAAGGCATGGGAACTGATTGAAGAAGTAGAAAAACTGGGTGGTATGGCTAAGGCTATCGAAACAGGTATCCCAAAGATGCGTATCGAAGAAGCTGCTGCCCGCACACAAGCTCGTATCGACTCTGGCTCACAGACTATTGTGGGTGTGAATAAGTATCGTCTTGAGAAAGAGGCTCCTATCGATATTCTTGATATTGATAATACGGCTGTTCGTAAAGAACAGATTGAAGGCTTGAAAGAGCTTAAAGAAAAACGCGACGAAGCAAAAGTACAAGCTGCTCTGGAAGCCATCACCAAATGTGTGGAAACAAAGAAAGGCAACTTATTGGAGCTGGCCGTAGAGGCTGCTCGTGTTCGCGCTACTCTAGGCGAAATTTCGTATGCTTGCGAAAAGATTGTGGGACGTTATAAAGCAATAATCAGAACTATATCAGGCGTGTATTCAGCAGAAAGTAAAAACGATGCGGACTTCAAGCGTGCCTGCGAACTGGCCGAGAAGTTTGCCAAGAAAGAGGGACGTCAACCTCGTATCATGGTTGCCAAAATGGGACAAGACGGTCACGACCGTGGTGCCAAAGTAGTAGCAACGGGCTATGCCGATTGCGGATTCGATGTGGATATGGGACCTTTGTTCCAAACTCCTGCCGAAGCTGCCCGTGAAGCTGTAGAGAACGATGTTCACGTAGTGGGTGTTTCTTCACTTGCTGCCGGTCACAAGACATTAATTCCCCAGATCATGGAAGAGTTAAAGAAGCTTGGCCGCGAAGATATCATCGTAATTGCCGGTGGAGTAATTCCGGCACAAGATTATGATTTCCTTTATAAAGCAGGCGTGTCTGCCATATTCGGGCCCGGTACTCCGGTAGCCAAAGCTGCCGGCCAAATTCTGGAAATATTACTGGAAGAATAACCCATTGACTCTCAATTTTAATTAAGAATATAAGAGGTAACCCCGCTAAGGAGTTACCTCTTATTCTATTTATATCAAATACTCATTACCTTCACAGAGTAGAAATATCTTCATTACTTCTTACGTGCAATCTGTAGATTTGATTGTTTGGCATAGCCTATACGGAAACTCAAAGGTTTGGGATCTTCTTGCTGATAAGCATCACGTAATTCAGGCTGAATGTATTTGGCAAATTGAGGAGTGGGCTTTAGAAATGTACCATAAAGAGTGACATCCCAATCAGTCGTTTTATAGAAAGGTAACGGGATACCCGAGTCATCTTGCACCACAGCTGATGTATGCGACAAGATAACCTGGCGAACAGCAGAAAACCCACTGACATGCATTAAGTAAGAAGCCGATTTAATAAAAGTAGCCGTAGTCGATATATTTAATTTACCAATATAAGCCAACAATGGTTTATTACCGGTGAAATCTCCATTACTCAGATCAGCAGTCAGATAATAAAGCGTCTGTAATTTTTTGGCCCCACTACGAAAATACTGAAATTCGACTAAACCTGTACCTCGTGTAATAGCAGATCCATCTTTATTTATAGCCACAATATCGCCTTCGTTTGTAATCCTCATATTACGGATACTTACAATTTCTCTCCCGGATCGCACCATCAATAATGAAATAATGGGTACAACACCGTCTATCGTGTCATTAAAGATTTCTTCCTTCACGCCGTCCGTACGAAAGAAACTAAGATTAAGTATGTCCGATACTGCATTTTGATACAGCTGATAGGTTTCTGCTGAAGGTTTTTCTATTTCTATAACACTACCTGCTCGTTCCAACCCTATAAGAAAATAAGTATCCATGTAAGGGAAGAAAGTATTAGGGAAAAGGTAATCGGGACCACCAAAAGGATAAAACAATGTATGATAACCGCTATTTACGTCGGCCAGTTCGCTTTTTGCAAACGCTATTAATTTGGGAGTTGTTTGCTGAAAAGAGTTCCAAATTTGATCCATGTTGCGTGCATGAGTTTTCCATCCTTCCGTTTGAGTCAAGGCATATAGTTTACTACCTTTATTTTTTATCGGGAGTCCGGCCACAAATCGTGCAGCATCATTCAATGCCACATCCGCTACAGCTGGCTTTGCGGCTACCCCATTCATATCAACGGACGTATTAACAGGGAAGGGGACAGGCAATATTTGTCTCTTTTTCGGGCCACACGATGCTAGGCAAAACAATGATGCAATAGCAAATACCAAATAACTCAGTCTAGTTTTCATATAGAATGTTTTTATCATCAATTTTACGGGTAAACGCCTATTCACATTAGTTATAAAAGAGATGAAAGCAGTTAACCCTTCGAACTTATACGTATCGCAATTGTTCTTAATCATACTTTTCACCTCGACAAAGGTGCAAAAATACAATTAAATCAATAACTTTGCAGAAATCTTTTGATTAATTATGTGGATACTTATCATTAGCTTATTGATACTAGCCATTGTGGCACTCGTGCTAGGTTACGCACGCAATAAAAACTTACAGAAAAAAGTCGAAAGAGGAGAGTTGGAAGAGATCCCCGGAATAAAAGAAGTCGATGTAGAATGCTGTGGGCAACACGAAGTCTGTGAACGAGAAAGCCTACTTGCGGCAGTTAGTAAAAAAATAGAATATTACGATGATGAAGAATTGGATGAGTACATTGGTAAAGAGCCCGATAAGTTTGAGGCTCAGCAGATAGATCAATTTCGCGACATATTCTACACCATGAAAGATACCGAAGTAGCAGGATGGGTACGTAGCCTGCAGTTGCGAGGTATCAACTTGCCTGACGATTTGAAAGATGAAATTTTCCTAATTATTGGAGAGAGAAGGAATTAAAGCAATATGATGGATTTACTACAATACGCCTTTTTTCAACATGCTTTGCTTGGAAGTCTGTTGGCTAGTATTGCCTGTGGCATTATTGGCACATACATTGTTACACGGCGCTTAGTATTTATTAGCGGAGGCATTACACATGCTTCTTTCGGAGGAATTGGCATCGGCCTATTCACCGGCATCTCTCCCATCCTATCAGCAGCTGTATTTTCAGTATTATCGGCCTTTGGCGTAGAGTGGCTCAGCAAACGAAAAGACATGAGAGAAGATTCTGCCATTGCTGTGTTCTGGACGTTGGGTATGGCACTGGGCATAATTTTCAGCTTCCTGTCACCCGGATTCACACCCGATTTATCGGCATTTTTATTTGGTAATATTCTCACCATTACGCAGACAGACCTTTTAATGCTAGGAGTGCTTTCACTGTTGCTTATTATTTTCTTTACCCTATTTATGCATCCTATTATTCATGTAGCGTTTGATCGTGAATTTGCTCGTTCACAAGGTTTACCGGTCGTGTTATTGGAATATACATTAATGATGTTTATTGCACTAACCATTGTATCCTGCCTCCGCATGGTAGGCATAGTACTCGCCATTTCGTTACTCACCATTCCGCAAATGACAGCCAACCTCTTTACTTATAAATTCAAACGAATCATCTGGTTATCCATCGGCATAGGATATTTAGCTTGTCTGGGCGGATTGTTCATATCCTATTTTTTAAATGTACCCTCCGGAGCTTCTATTATTTTCTTCTCTATCATAATTTATGCACTGTGCAAAGGAGGGAAAAGTATTTTTTTTATCCTTACTCAGACAAAGGCATAAAAAACTGAAACAAATGAACATTAAATAAAAACAATATGAAAATCAACATTGAATCTTTAGATCATATCCACGAAGCAGCCAAGACCTTTATTTCTGCAATGGGCGATAACACTGTTTTTGCACTTTATGGCAAAATGGGTGCCGGAAAAACCACCTTTATAAAAGCAGTATGCGAAGAATTAGGGGTAGCAGATGTCATTAACTCACCAACGTTTGCCATTGTCAACGAATATCGCTCGGAAGAAACAGCCGAACTGATTTATCATTTTGATTTTTACCGCATCAACAAGTTAGAAGAAGTTTATGACATGGGGTATGAAGATTACTTTTACAGCGGCGCACTCTGTTTTATAGAATGGCCAGAACTGGTTGAAGAACTTCTACCGGGAAACACCATCAAAGTAACCATTGAGGAACAACAAGATGGAAGCCGCACAGTTATAATGGATCAACTATGAACCCGCAATATATTGTTCAAGGCATTTTTGTGGTTACAGGTATCGTAGCAGTACTTGCAGCCGCACTCAACTGGGATTGGTTCTTTAATGCGCAAAACGCACAACTGATCGTTAGAAATGTAGGACGCAACCGCGCCCGTCTATTCTACGGCATACTAGGAGCCATACTCATTAGCATGGCTATATTCTTCTATTATCAAACACGATCAACATCGTCTTTGACAGTAATACCCGCCGCTACCTCGCTGGCATGTGCATACTGATAAGCCAAACCGGTAAGCGAAAACGTTAAAGACAAATACGCGCCAAACATCTGTAAAATAGCTAACAAATAGAGAGTAATGCCGTAACCCAGAGAAACGCCCATAATACTATCGGGATTACTCTGTAAGAAGAAAAACTTCACCACCGTTGCTACATACCATGGAGTAGTGAATACTCCTTGCAACAAACCGGCAATAAATCCCATCACTAATACGACTAGAAAAACACCTCCCCATGTGATAAATCCTAAACGAAAAGTCCGCATAAAGGCATCCACAAAGTTTATCTTTTCAAAAAGATAAATTGGGGCAAGCAGCAAAAAAGGTACATAAAAGACAAACAATAGCGGGAGTGTAACAACTAACGTCCAAGGAGTTAAATAAACCAATGCAGCGCAAATGCAGAGAACAATAAGGAACACGCAAAAATAAAAGAAAAATAGTTTTAGAGAACGCTTCAGATTGGTGAGTAAAATAGGTTTAAATTCCGCAAAACTAATATTTTTCATTCTATCTTCATCCTCACCTTCATTATATATTTTCATCAATCCGTAAACCAATGAAACAAAAAGCATAACACCTACGAGGAAACAAAGCAAAACAGCAATATAACTAGCCCAAAAAGAAAAACCAACAGCGTCAGTCGTCCCTATTGAACCTGATTCCTGAAATACCGCTATTTTAAGGGCACCATCCATCAAACAATTGATAAAGAAAGCCTGCAACAGACAAAGAGGTAGTAGTAAATACGCAGTAAACCTCAACAATGGTTTCCAACTCTCTTTAATAAACTGAAAAGATGCATCCATCTTATCGCCAAAACGGCGTTTCATGTAAAAAATACTCTGTGTTCTCCCTTGTTCCATACTATAAATTATTTAGCAAATATTTAGATCAAAAGCAAAAGTAAATAATCTATTATATATTTACAACGATAAGTGCAACTAATTTTCTTCTTTTTATAAACTCAAAGGTTTGATTCACGTTAACAAAGAAGGAGCTTTTTAGAAATAAATTCTAAAAAGCTCCTTCTTAATAATTTTTAATGAGACGAAGATTTATTCCTCTTGCCCCAAAGAGTCACCATACTCCATTTCTCCCTGAACAACAAAAAGAATTTCTTCGGGATCATATTTACCCATTTCATCTTTTTGTGCCTCCTTAACAATGTAGGCAGCCACTTGCTCCAAGTCAATATCTACATAACCATCGGCATCAGGTTCCACATCAAGAACACCACTTTCGGTGTAATACTCGTCCATGAGATCTATAAAATAAAGTAACTCATCATCAGAGAACTTATTTTTGAGTTCCTGGGGCAAATAGTTTTTGATGTACGCAATTGTTTTGTCATCATCTACGTAGTCAGACCAAATTTCTTCTTCCTGTCCCATAATATAAATAAATTAGATTAGCGCTTTCAGTTTTTCTTCGAAAGCAGATTTACCAACAGCACCTACTTGCTTATCTACTACTTCTCCATTCTTAAAGAACAATACCGTGGGTATATTACGAATACCATAAGTTGCAGGTAGTTCCGTGTTTTCATCCACATTACATTTACCTATAACAACCTGTCCTTCATATTCTTTTGCCAAATCTTCGATGATAGGACCTACCATTTTGCAAGGGCCACACCACGGTGCCCAAAAATCAATAATAACAGGTTTCTTCTCTGCTAATACACCCTCAACATTGGTGTCTGTAATTTCTAAAGCCATATTCTTTTCTTATTACTATTATAATTAAAAATATCTTCTCAATATCAATACCATAACGCTGGTAAAGTTACGAAAGTTCTCAGAACAGATAAATTAAAGATAGAAAAACTTTTTTTATCTTCTCAATTCACAAGAAATCCCAGTTCAGGACGCTCGTTAAGGTAAGAAATTAAATTTTTACCTACCGATAGTTTTATAGGACGAGATACGAATTCCACATTCATATTGCTTTCCGCATCTGTTACCTTAAAATAAAGTTCCGTACTACCCGGATAGTCCTTGGTAAGTGTACTCAAGTCTGTGATAAGAGCCTTATTCAGTTCAGCCAATGGTATGATAATCGTTATTTTTTCTACTAATTTCTCTTTCACATCCGATAAGAACTCTATTGAGGTAACTTTGATTTCCAATTCATCTTGCCGCCACTGCTTAGGCTGACATCTTGCATGAATATATAAAAACGTACCCTCGGAGAGGTAACCCTGATAAGTAGCCCAATCATTACCAAAAAAAGGAAGTTCTGCCGAACCTGAATAATCTTCGAGGCGAACTATACCATAAGGATTACCGGTTTTGGTAATACCCCGGCGAATACTGGTTACAATTCCCCCCATAGTGATTTCTCTCCCTGCTAATTCTGTTTTATCATCAAGATCGGCCATGTGCGTGTTACAAACATGCTCAAGAATGATAACATATTCATCCAGAGGATGAGCAGAAAGATATATGCCAACTAATTCTTTTTCTTTATTCAACCGTTCTAAATCCGTCCACTTTTCGGCCGGTAAAATTTCAGGAGTGGCTATATCTATTATATTCTCTCCTCCGAAGAGTGAATTAGATGCCGCAGCCTTATCTATCTGATAACGATTCCCATAACGAATAAGAATCTCAATAAACGATTCGTTTTTTGAATTAACGGCAAAAAATTGCTCACGTTTTAATTCAGGAAAACTATCAAATCCTCCTGCCAGCGCAAGAGACTCCAGATTCTTCTTGTTGCAGGTATTCAAATTGACACGCTGTACAAAGTCAAAGATGCCATTAAAAGGACCATTTGCCGCACGTTCATCCATAATACATTGCACTGCATTCTCTCCAACACCTTTCACTGCTCCTAACCCAAAACGAATGTTGCCTTCATCATTTACGGTAAATTTAAGATTACTCTCATTTACATCCGGCCCTAGCACCTCAATGCCCATGCTCTTACATTCATCCATCAGTTTAGTGATGTCAGTAATGTTAGAAATATTGCGACTCATTGTCGCAGCCATATATTCCGCGGGATAATTAGCTTTCAGAAAGGCAGTTTGATAAGCAATCCACGAATAACAAGTAGCATGAGATTTATTGAAAGCATATGAAGCAAATTTCTCCCAATCCGCCCATATTTTCTCCAGTATTTTGGGATCATATCCATTCTTTCTCCCTCCATCAATAAACTTGGGTTTCATGTGATCAAGCTTGTCACGAAGTTTCTTACCCATTGCCTTACGAAGCGCATCAGACTCACCACGTGTAAAGCCGGCAAGCAAACGCGACAAAAGCATCACCTGTTCCTGATAGACAGTAATGCCATACGTATCTTTAAGATACTTCTCCATAACAGGAATATCGTATTCAATAGGTTTGCGCCCATGCTTACGATCAATAAAGTCGGGTATATAATCCATCGGACCCGGACGATAAAGAGCATTCATTGCTATGAGATCTTCAAAAGTAGTAGGTTGCAATTCGCGCAAATATTTCTGCATACCGGCAGATTCAAACTGAAATGTCCCAATCGTGCGCCCATCACTATAAAGCTTATAAGTAACCGGATCATCAGTAGGAATACGATCAATATTAATCAATAGTCCGCGATGAAGCCGAATATTTTCGATAGCCTCTTTAATAATAGACAAGGTCTTCAGGCCCAAAAAGTCCATCTTAATAAGACCCGTATCTTCAATCACAGAGCCTTCGTACTGAGTAACAAGCATTTTCTCGCCCGTTTCTTTATCATCCGCTGTACTTACCGGCACCCAATCGGTTATATCATCACGACAAATAATAGTACCGCATGCATGAACACCTGTATTGCGCACATTTCCTTCGAGCATCTTGGCATATTTAATCGTATTACGGATCAAAGGGTCAGAAGATACTTCAGCAGCTTGCAATTCGGGAACATACGCAATGGCATTCTTCAAATTCAGCTTCTTATCCGGAATTTTATCCGGGACAAGCTTAGCCAATCTATCCGATTCCGGCAACGGAAGTCTCTGTACACGGGCCACATCCTTTATAGCCGATTTAGAAGCCATCGTTCCATACGTAATAATATGAGCCACCCTTTCTTTACCATACTTATCGGTAACCCAACGGAGCACCTCTCCCCGGCCGTCATCATCAAAGTCAATATCAATATCAGGCAAAGAAATACGATCGGGATTTAAGAAACGTTCAAACAGCAGATCATATTGAATAGGGTCTATCTGAGTGATGCCCAAACAATAAGCCACCGCCGAACCTGCAGCGGAGCCACGCCCCGGGCCAACAGAAACATTCATCCGACGCGCGGCAGCAATGAAATCTTGCACTATAAGAAAATATCCAGGGAAACCCATCGTCTTCATTATATATAATTCAAAAATCATTCGTTCGTGCACTTCTGGATTTAACGGATCTCCATAACGTTGCTTAGCCCCATCAAAAGCCAACTTCTTCAAATAATCAGCTTCAAGCTTAATGCGATATAATTTATCGTATCCCCCCAGTTTATTTATCTTATCAATCGCCTTTGCTTCAGTTAAAACAACTTCACCGTTTTCATTCTGAGTAAATTCATCGAAAAGATCTTTTTCCGTATATTTCGAACGATATCCCTCTTCCGTCCCAAAATCTTCAGGAATGGCAAAAGTGGGCATGATCGGTGCATGATCAATAGAGTAAAACTCTACCTTATCGAGAATCTCCTTTGTATTGGCCAGCGATTCGGGCACATCGGCAAACAGAGCATTCATCTCTTCGGTCGTTTTCATCCACTCCTGCTTAGTATAACGCATGCGATTAGGATCATCTAAATCCTTCCCCGTACTTAAGCAAATTAAACGATCATGAGCTTCCGCATTCTCTTCATTCACAAAATGCACATCATTTGTACAAATAACTTTTACATTATATTTTTTTGAGAGCCTAACCAAATGTTCATTTACATTCTGCTGCAAAGGATAGGCCTCATGATTGGCATTTGCAACAGTAGCTTTGTGGCGTTGAAGTTCCAAATAATAATCATCACCGAACACTTCTTTATACCATTGTATAGCTTCTTCTGCTTCATCGAGACGCCCCTGTGTTATTTTTTTAGGAACTTCACCGCCTAAACAGGCAGTAGAAATAATTAATCCCTCGTGATACTTTGCCAGTTCATTACGATCGGTACGCGGACGCATGTAAAATCCATGTGTCCAAGCTTTAGAAACTAATTTAATAAGATTATGATATCCCTTTTCATTCTTAGCTAACACCACTAAATGGTAACCACTCTGATCAGGCTTCCCCTCTTTCTTATCAAGTGTACCGTGACGGGCCACATACATTTCACAGCCGATGATCGGCTTAAAAATATGTTTTTGAGTATCTGCAATCTTTTCCCGGCAAGTAGCCATCTCAGCCTCTTTATCCTCACACGCAATTTCTCCTTTTTCAATTGCGCTAATTCTGTTATTCAGTTCTTTTATTTCTCCTTTAGGTCCACTATTTTTCTTAGTAACATAATTGTAAAATTCCTTTATAGCAAACATACAACCATGATCGGTCACAGCTATGCCCTGCATGCCATCCTTTATGGCTTTGTCTACCAATGCACTAACACTTGCCTGGCCATCGAGAAGAGAATACTGCGTATGAACATGTAAGTGAACAAAATCTATCATAATTTATCAATCTCCCTTGTTTATTCAGTGTATAAAAGTACAATGTATGTCACAACTTACAAAACCATTTACCATAAAGTTATCAACAAAACATATTTCTACCTCTAATTACTTGTTTCATTTTTAAAATAAGCATACTTTTGCAAACAATTCTATTAAATAGCACACATGGGCCGACTGAAGAAATTAAAGAAGATAAGAATTCACCGCGAGGGCACACACACTCTTATTGGTAGTCTTATCATATTACTAAGTATAAACATTGCACTTTACTATGGCATAGAATGCAAAATACCTTTCTATCTGATTCTTGCGGCCAGTATCATTGTTTACTCATTGATGACAAACTTCTTTCGCTGTCCCATCCGTTTATTCGGAAAAGACACAGAAAAAATTGTAATCGCACCTGCCGACGGGAAAGTTGTTGCTATTGAAGAAGTGTATGAAAATGAATACTTTCATGATCAGCGTATTATGATATCCATCTTCATGAGCATTATAAATGTTCATGCTAACTGGTATCCGGTAGATGGTACCATAAAGAAAGTATCCCACCAAAACGGAAAGTTCTTGAAGGCATGGCTACCTAAAGCCAGTACAGAGAACGAAAGATCTATGGTAGTCATTGAAACGCCCGAAGGAGTTGAAGTTATGGCACGACAAATAGCCGGTGCTATGGCACGACGCATTGTTACCTATGCAGAAGTAGGAGAAGAATGCTATATTGACGAACACATGGGATTCATTAAATTCGGCTCTCGCGTAGACGTTTACCTCCCGCTTGACACAGAGGTAAATGTCACTCTCGGGCAGATAACAACCGGCAACGAAACAGTTATTGCTAAATTAAAATAATGCATAAACATGGCTAATGCTATTACACGACACATACCAAACACCGTTACCTGCCTTAATTTGTTTTCCGGCTGCATAGCTTGCGTTATGGCTTTTGAATCTAAATACGAATTATCCGTTGTTTTTATTATATTCAGCGCTGTTTTCGATTTCTTCGACGGCATGCTGGCACGTTTACTAAAAGCCCATTCTCCTATCGGCAAAGAACTCGATTCACTTGCCGATGACGTAAGCTTCGGAGTAGTACCTGCCGTACTTGTATTTTCAGTATTAAAAGAAATGCCATACCCTGCATTTCTTTCAGCAGCAAAAGATTACATTCCATACATCGGATTTCTAATTTCTGTGTTTTCGGCCCTCCGTTTAGCCAAGTTCAATGTAGACGAACGGCAAACGAGTTCATTCATTGGTTTACCCGTTCCGGCCAATGCCTTATTCTGGGGTTCTTTAATCGTAGGTGCACATGGCTATCTCGTTTCTTCCGCAATCAACCTAATATACCTTATTATATTGGTATGCCTCTTCTCGTGGCTACTGGTTGCCGAAATTCCTATGTTTTCTCTCAAGTTCAAAAACCTGTCATGGAAAGACAATAAAATAAGCTTTCTTTTCTTGCTTGTATGCATCCCTTTGCTTGTTTTCTTAGGCATCAGCGGATTCTCTGCAATTATAGTCTGGTACATTATATTATCTTTGTTAACAAGAAAAAATAAATAAAACAATCCTTTTGGCACATTTGTTGTGACACTATATACAAACAATCTAAAATCAATTAACTCATGTATATATTAGGATTCCTATTCATGATCGTTATCTTCATTCTTGTACTTGGCCTTTCTATTGTTAGTAGTGTGTTAAGGGTACTATTCGGATTCAATCGTCGTTCGTCTTCATCTAAAAACGCACAAACAAGAAGTAGAGAAGAACAGGACACAAGCGAGCAACAACCGCCTAAACACAAAAAGCTTTTCGATGATGACGAAGGAGAATACGTTGACTTCGAGGAAGTTAAAGAGAAATAGGAAGAATCGAGAAAGAACTATCTTTTAGATTGAAAAAAAGCTTTTATTCCGGCGGCACACTCGTCAGCCAATATACCTTTTACGACTTCTGTCTTGGGATGCAATGCATGCGGCGCATATTTCTGATATCCCCGCTTCTCATCTTCCGCACCAAATACCAACCTACCGGTTTGAGCCCAGGCGATGGCACCAGCACACATCACACAAGGTTCAATAGTGACATAAAGCGTACAATCATTGAGGTATTTCCCACCTAAAACATTGGCAGCAGCCGTAATGGCCTGCATTTCGGCATGCGCAGTTACATCGGTCAATGTTTCCGTTAAATTATGTGCCCTTGCTATAATTCTACCTTTACTCACGATTATAGCTCCAATCGGTATTTCGCCCCGCTCGCCGGCTTTTCCGGCCTCGATGAGCGCCTGTTTCATATAATAAACATCATCCATCTCCATTAGCGTCTCATATCATGTTCTCCAAAAAGAGTCGGATAATCTTCTTCCATATTCTTATGAATAAAAGTGAGAATCGTTTCACGAATCCAACGCGACTTGTTCGATATTTTATACTTTTCCAAATAACGATCTACCATTACTTGTTCGTCATCGCTCATCAGGCAAGTCATACGCTGCTGACGTTTAGGTTCATTAATCGTTGCTTTCGCACATTTTTTATCTCTCTTTCTCATATTCTCTGCAAATTTACTTTTACTTCTTTAATTTCAAACAATAAAAAGAGTAAATTTGCAAAAAAGAACAATGGCAGAACATAATACACTTGGAAAAGCCGGTGAAGATGCAGCTGTTACTTACCTTGAGCAACATAATTATACCATTCGCCACAGAAACTGGCGAAGAGGTCACTTGGAACTGGACATCGTAGCGGCTAAAAACAACCAACTCATTGTTGTAGAAGTTAAAACCAGAAGGAATACCACCTTTGCCGAACCGGAAGATGCCGTAGATTGGAAAAAAGTAAAACGCACTGTGCTGGCAACCGACACATACATCAAATTATTTCAGATTGACGCACCGGTGCGTTTCGACATCATAACTGTTGTAGGAGAGATAAACAAGTTTAAAATAGAACACATCAAAGAGGCATTCCACCCTCCGATGTGGTAAAAAGCTAAGAGCAATGAATGTAGAAACAGTCAGAGAGTATTGCCTCCAAAAGAAGGCTGCCACAGAGGGCTTCCCTTTTGACGAATATTCACTCGTGATGAAAGTTATGGGGAAAATGTTTGCACTGATCGACCTGGAGGAAAACAATAAGATTGCCCTAAAATGCAATCCTGAATACGCAATAGAATTACGTGAAAGACACGAAGCGATTGAAGGCGCCAGCCATTTCAACAAGAAATATTGGAATCAGATTACTTTCAACAGCGATGTAAATGATGAACTGCTCAAACGCCTGATAGATCACTCTTACGAAGAAGTTTTATTGAAGTTCACCAAAAAAATGCGTGCCGAATATGATGCCCTCCCCTGATATTTTTCAAATAAAACTAATAACTGTCGATGAAACAGATTCGACCAACCGCTACCTGACTTCGCTATGCGCCGAGCAACAAGTGCCTGAACTGACTACGGTTCTGGCCAATTATCAAACAGCCGGACGAGGCCAACGGGGAAACTCGTGGGAAGCAGAGCGAGGCAAGAATCTATTGTTCAGTTTCGTGCTTCGTCCTTCTTTTTTAGAAGCAAAAAAACAATTCCTACTATCACAAATAGTATCTCTTGCCATCAAAGAAGCGCTGGATACTTACGACGAAGGCTTCTCCATCAAATGGCCCAACGATATTTATTGGCGTGAAAAGAAGATATGTGGCATACTCATAGAGAATGATCTCACGGGCAACCACATGAATCAAACCATCGCCGGAATCGGGCTTAACGTTAATCAAAAACAGTTTCATAGTTCGGCCCCCAACCCGGTTTCTCTGCAACAGATAACAGGAGAAGAACACGACTTACAGTTCATACTGTCATCTATATTGAAACGTGTTTCTGTTTATGAAACGAAACTCCGGAACGGAGATATCGATATGATAACGGACCATTACCATTCCTCCTTATTCAGAAAAGAAGGAATGCACCTATATGCAGATAAAGCAGGACAATTCAGTGCACAAATCATAGGGGTTGCGCCCGAAGGACATCTTATCTTACAAGACCAAAAAGGGACAGAAAGGAAATACGCCTTCAAGGAAGTACAATATTTACTTTAATGCTTCAGATAAATCAACGATTCACTTCTTTCTCAATCAGCTGAATCTTATCAAGCGTTTTTTGCGCTTCCGTCGACGGGAAATGTTGAAGAACGTTTTGTAAGTATGACTTTGCTTTGCTATAATCTCCGGACATTACCTCACCAAGCGAATTCTTATAACGGGCATATTGCATACGTGTGGGAGCAGACAGTTTAGTGTAGCTTGTCTCTATTTTCTGCCTTTCCTGCTCGGCTGAAAAATAATAATAATTGCCCACAAATATATTGGCCGTAAGGTTATTGGGATCTAATTTCAAGGCCTGCAGATACATTGTCAACGCATCTTTCTCTTTGCCACGCATCACTTGCATATTGGCACAAGACACCCAACTATTAACATCGTCGGATTTCATTTGAGTCAATTCTTTATAAAACAGATAAGACTTGTCATAATTACGGGCATTTTCATAATAGTCTGCCAAAGCATACGCCATCCGTGGACAAACCGCACTATTCTTATCTACCTCAGTCCAGTAATACATCTCTGCTTTCGCAACATCCGAATTTATAACCTTATTGAAAAGAACAATAGCCTGGTCCCAACTCTGATTTGCCATTGCTTGTGAAAGTTGAGACAACACATCATTACCTCCCGATTGCGCAAAAACAGCAAACGGAAAAAGAAAAATAACCCAAAATACAGTTAAGGTTTTCATTATCCTGAAATGTTTAGTTGTCTTATTTGCAAAGATAATAATAAATAATTGTAAATTTGCGCGTACTAACATACTTTAATTATATGACAAAATATAAACGGGTTTTATTAAAATTAAGCGGAGAAAGCTTAATGGGTGAAAAGCAGTATGGCATTGATGAGAAACGCCTTACCGAATATGCCGCGCAAATTAAAGAGATACAGGCATTGGGAGTACAGATAGGAATCGTTATCGGCGGAGGAAATATATTCCGTGGCCTGAGCGGGGCAAATAAAGGTTTCGATCGGGTAAAAGGCGACCAAATGGGCATGTTGGCTACCGTAATTAACAGCCTGGCACTAAGCTCGGCCTTAAAATCGGCAGGTATAAAATCGCGTGTGCTCACCGCTATACGGATGGAACCAATAGGAGAATTCTACAACAAGTGGAAAGCCATCGAATGTATGGAGAATAATGAAGTTGTGATTCTCTCTGCCGGAACGGGGAATCCTTTCTTTACTACAGACACCGGTTCTTCTTTGCGCGGCATAGAAATAGAGGCCGATGTGATGCTGAAAGGAACACGCGTAGATGGCATTTATACCGCCGACCCGGAAAAAGACAAAACGGCCACGAAGTTTACTGAGATTACCTATGATGAAATATACCGTCTCGGGTTGAAAGTAATGGATCTTACAGCAACCACCATGTGTAAAGAAAATAACCTACCCATTGTTGTATTTGATATGGATACCCCGGGCAATCTGAAGAAAGTAATTCAGGGCGAAGCCATAGGCACATTGGTACATAATTAGTATACTGTATAGGAAATAAGCAAAAAACAACGTACTTTTGTTTTAGCATTAAATTGCCAGCAATCTATAAACAACAATAATATGATAGACGTAAGCAACTGTATCAGCGAATCACAAGAGAAAATGGATATGGCTGTGATGTATCTGGAAGAGTCTCTTTCACACATCCGTGCCGGAAAAGCAAACCCTAAACTAATAGACGGTATACGGGTAGATTCTTACGGGAATATGGTTCCCATTAATAATGTAGCTGCAGTATCTACGCCGGATGCACGTTCTATAGCCATTAAGCCGTGGGACAGGAATATGTTCCGCGTTATAGAAAAAGCCATCATAGACTCTGATCTGGGCATTATGCCCGAAAACAATGGCGAGATTATTCGTATCGGCATACCTCCTCTCACCGAAGAAAGGCGCGTTCAGCTCGCCAAACAGTGTAAAGGAGAAGCTGAAACAGCCAAAATAAGTATTCGCAATGCCCGCAGAGAAAGCATTGATTTGCTAAAGAAGGGATTGAAAGACGGGTTGCCCGAAGATTTAGAGAAAGATGCGGAAGCTAAGCTGCAAAAGATTCACGATAAGTACATCAAAAAAGTAGATGATATGTTGGCTGATAAAGACAAAGAGATAATGACAGTATAATTGTGCGGGGGCTAATTATAAAAAACACCGGCAGTTGGTATCAGGTAAAAACCGATGAGGGGCAGTTGGTGGAATGTAAGATAAAGGGGAACTTTAGGCTTAAAGAGATAAAAAGTACCAACCCTATAGCGGTAGGAGACTATGTGAAAATCATTCCCAATCAAGAAGGTACCGCTTTGATTAGCGAAATAGAAGAGCGGAAAAATTATATCATCCGCCGGGCATCCAATTTATCTAAACAATCGCACATACTTGCCTCTAACCTAGACCAGTGCATGCTTGTGGTAACAGTAAATTACCCCGAAACATCCACCATTTTCATTGATCGTTTTCTTGCTTCGGCGGAAGCCTATCGGATACCGGCTAAGATTATATTCAACAAGATAGATGCGTATAACGAGGATGAGCTCAGGTATTTAGACGGGCTCATTAACTTGTATACCCAAATAGGTTATCCTTGTTTAACCGTGTCGGCATTAAACGGAGAAGGCATTGAGCCGATAAAAAAAGAGTTAGAAAAGAGAGTCACCTTATTTGCCGGTCACTCGGGAGTCGGGAAATCTACACTCATCAACACGATTCTTCCCGAATGCACCATAAAGACCGGAAAAATATCTACTTACCACAACAAAGGTATGCACACTACTACCTTTTCCGAAATGTTTCCTGTGCCCGGAGACGGATACATCATAGATACTCCGGGAATTAAGGGTTTCGGCACTTTCGATATGGAAGATGAAGAGATCGGGCATTATTTTCCCGAGATATTTAAAGCCTCGTCGAATTGCCGATACGGCAACTGCAGTCACCGCCATGAGCCCGACTGTGCTGTACTTAAAGCGGTAGAAGAACATTTCATCAGCGAATCCAGATATGCCTCTTACCTCAGTATGCTCGAAGATAAAGAGGAAGGAAAATATCGTTCCGCTTATTAATTTTTATACCAAATTATATCATGAAAAAGATTACACTTATCATTGCCCTGTTCACTCTCTGCATAACCGGCATCTATGCACAAGGTGAGACCAATTACAAAGCCAAACAACCGTATAAGAACTGGGTGAAGCTGGTTCCGAAGTTAAAGGATGATTTCTATCATTCCAAAGAAGCGGTACGCATTGCCGATAATGTTTTGCTGTACCAACAAACTACAGGCGGCTGGCCCAAGAACATCTTTATGCCGGCAGAATTGACCGAAGCCGAGAAACAGGCCGTCATTGCTTCTCAGAATGATGTTAACGAAAGTACGATTGATAATAGCGCTACCAGCACGGAAATTGAATACCTGGCACGCACTTATCAAACAACAAAGAATGCGCATTACAAAGAGGCTGTTCTGAAGGGAATCGGCTACCTGCTTAAAGCACAGTATGCCAATGGCGGCTGGCCGCAGTTTTATCCCCGTCCCAAAGGATACTACATTGAAATAACCTACAATGACAATGCCATGTTTAACGTAATGGAATTGCTTCGCGAGGTGTATGAAGGCAAAGCTCCTTATACGTTTATCCCCAATGAGACGAAGGAAAAGGCGCACACGGCATTTAACAAAGGCATTGATTGCATACTTAAAACGCAGGTGAGGCACAACGGAAAGCTGACTGTGTGGTGTGCGCAGCACGACCATATAACATTAAAGCCGGCTAAAGCGCGGGCATACGAACTTCCTTCTCTGAGCGGACAAGAGTCGGATAATCTCACCTTGCTGTTAATGTCATTGCCTAATCCTTCAAAAGAGATAAAAGAAGCGATTGAAGGTGCTGTGGCATGGTTCAAAGAATCAGAAATAAAGAACACGACCAAAGAATATTTCACCAATAAAGAGGGTCGCAAGGATTATCGCATGACCAGTTGCACCAACTGCCCGCCGATATGGGCACGTTTCTATGATCTGGACACAAACCGCCCGTTCTTTTGCGACAGAGACGGAATAAAGGTTAGCTCCATCTCTGACATTGGTTATGAAAGAAGAAACGGCTACGGCTGGTACAACAGCGATGGCATAAAGCTATTTCAGGAATATGCCAAGTGGAAAAAAGAACATTGAGTTTGCGGAACAGATAGGCCGAAGGAAAAGAGCAAGAAGAAAAGAACGATGCTACCAAGGTAGCCCTTTTGAATTTCCCGAAGCAATATCCGAATAAAGAAAACTAAAAAGGGAATGCCCAAACAATGGACATTCCCTTTTTTTATGCTAATTTACCCGAAGGAAATTACTTGCAACCAGTAACGCAAACAGGTTTAATCTGTTTAAAGAAGTCGTTTCCTTTATCGTCTACCAAGATAAATGCGGGGAAGTTCTCTACTTCAATCTTCCAGATGGCTTCCATCCCGAGTTCAGGATATTCTACACATTCAATGCTCTTAATGTTGTTTTGAGCAAGAATGGCAGCCGGGCCACCAATGCTGCCCAGATAGAAACCGCCGTGCTTTTGGCAAGCATCTGTTACCTGCTGGCTGCGGTTACCTTTAGCCAACATAATCATGCTGCCGCCACGACTTTGAAAGAGATCTACGTACGAGTCCATACGTCCGGCAGTAGTCGGCCCCATAGAACCGCAAGCCATGCCTGTAGGAGTTTTAGCCGGACCGGCATAATAAATAGGATGATCCTTGACGTACTGAGGAAGATCTTCGCCCTTGTCGAGACGCTCTTTCAGTTTGGCATGGGCAATGTCTCGCCCTACAATGATGGTACCGTTGAGCGACAAGCGGGTAGATACCGGATATTTGGTAAGCTCTTTCAGAATGTCGGCCATCGGCTGATTCAAATTGATCTGTACAGCCTCGCCCTCTCCGGCCTGACGGAATTCTTCGGGGATGTACTGACCGGGATTATCTTCCAGCTTTTCAATCCAGATGCCGTCTTTGTTTATCTTGCACTTAATGTTACGGTCGGCCGAACATGAAACGCCCATCCCCACAGGGCACGAAGCGCCGTGACGTGGCAAACGTACGATGCGAACATCGTGTGCAAAGTATTTGCCGCCAAACTGTGCCCCCAAGCCCATCTTTTGAGCCTCGAGCAACACTTCCTTTTCCAACTCGATATCGCGAAAAGCCTGTCCGCCGTCATTGCCCACGGTAGGCAGCGAATCGTAATATTTAGCAGAAGCAAGCTTCACGGTTTTCAGGTTCGTTTCGGCAGAAGTACCGCCAATAACGAAAGCGATGTGGTAAGGCGGACAAGCTGCCGTACCCAGCGTTTTCATCTTTTCGACAAGAAACGGAACCAGTTTTTCGGGAGTCAGCAACGCTTTTGTTTCCTGAAAAAGATATGTTTTGTTGGCCGAGCCACCTCCTTTAGAAATGCACAGAAATTTATATTCAGCTCCCTGAATCGCATACAAATCTATTTGTGCAGGCAGGTTGCATCCGGTATTTTTTTCGTTATACATATCCAGCGGCACGTTCTGAGAATAGCGCAGATTCTCTTCCGTATACGTTTTGTACACGCCCTTAGACAGTGCTTCTTCGTCGCATCCGTCCGTCCACACCTGCTGTCCTTTTTTGCCTACAATAATAGCCGTACCGGTATCCTGACAGAAAGGAAGTTTTCCTTTTGCCGAAACCTCTGCATTGCGAAGAAAAGTAAGAGCCACAAACTTATCATTCTCGCTGGCTTCCGGGTCGGCCAAAATCTTAGCCACTTGCTTTTGATGTTCGGGACGAAGCATAAAGGCTACATCACGAAAAGCTGTATTGGCCATTTGAGTAAGACCCTCAGCTTCTACTTTCAGAATTTCTTTTTCTTCAAATTTGCTTACCGACACATAATCTTTAGTAAGCAGATAATACTCAGTAGTATCCTTTCCCGTGGGGAATGGAGCTTGATACTTAAACGGAGGTGTTGCCATATCTTTTAATTATTACGTAATGTTAGTTAGTGACACAAAGGTAATTCTTTCGATGCAGAAAATACAGACTTGCTTTGCTTTTTTGAGTTAAGAAGAGATAATTTCGTACAAAAGTAGATAATGCACCTCATTCTTGTCAAGAGGCGGTTTATAGATTATTAACAAACAGAGCGCCTCCGGAAAACAAAAAGGAGTTTGCCGGCTAACAATAGGAGAAAAACTTTTTTTCAATAGGAGTTATTTCGATAACAAGTAAGCAAATGGGAGCTGATGAGCCTTGTTATTATGAATATACAACCGTGTAATTGCCCGAATTGAACCGTCATATCGGGTGAAAGCAACCGTCACTTGGGTGAAATGCAACCGTCATCTGAATCGAAAGACGGTTGGTACATAAAAAAAGGGAGAAGTCGCAACTTCTCCCTTTTACTGTAGTTTAATCTGAATATACTTTATGATTACATTGACAAATATACTACTTTACACAACAAAAGTCAAGCAAAACGACTTTTATTTTTAGACTAGCCGGCATTTCTAAGCCAGCTGACCGATGCGGTTAATCAGCTCATCGCCCAGCGCCGTTTTGTCATCAATGTGTTCAAGCACAGCGGTAACAAAAGGGTTACTCTCAAAGTCGCCCCGCACTTGTTCAAAGTCAAGCTTCCTCTCGTCCGGCGAACCATCAACTCCAAACCCTGTCATCGAGGAAAGAGAGAACTCTTTGCGGGCATCATTATAGACCATACGATCTAGCCCGACGACCGATTCTTTCCATGTATCGACAATATCGATCACGTCCCGGGCGGTTATCGTTTCGGGATTAAGTCCGTAAAACTCCTGAATTTTGTTGTAAGCCCACGTCCACTCGTATGTATAATAATTCTTATGCATCGCATCAAAGCAGGCATTCATCTTCTTCAACCGATCTATTTCACCACTTTCTATTCCGCTTATCAGCCTTTCTACCTCACTTTTGGGAGCTATCAAGCCCGAAAGATCTACCCACTCGCCTACACCAACCTCCGTATCAGGTTTCAAGCGCTCGCGTATTTCCTCGTTACTCTGAAAGTTAACCCCCTCCAGACGCTTAATGATAGAATTGCCCAGAAACTTATGTATGGCAATCTCATAATACTTAATTCCACTATTGAGCGATGAACTCTTGATCTTCGCACTCTGGTAAGAATAAATCTCAGACGTTTCGCCGGAAACCCGTCTGAGCTCCTTTAATATAGAGCGCCCTTTCAGCATCTTCTGAATGGTGTACGGGCTTAAAAGATTGTAGTTGATGCAATCAAGTTTATCGGGATCCGTTCGCTTATCGCGCTTAGGCCACTTTTGCGCATCACGGATAGTGCCCACGCTACGCAGATTCACCCCCGGAACAAGATAAGTCGTGTTTCCCTGCTCTATCAGATAAGAGAAAGGAAGATTAGACGTGTCGGCATGATTCACGTGCCTTCCCATCACCAGCGAGAAAGCCCCTACCCTTGCCGGCCAGAGGATATAAGAATCGGAAGTTGTTTTGGCTCCACGCTCCAACGTGCCCTGATGGATAGGGCCCAGTTTATACATGTGATTGCTCTGGTTAGAGCCCGAACCGGCATTCATAAACGAAAACATACCGGCAATGAGCAATGTAGATTTGTGGTGAGTAACCGTATAAGGCCCGGCAAAAATAGCACAAGCCTCTCCGTTCTCGCCCTGGCAATTGCTGAAAAACAAAGAATCGGAGGCCGAATAGTTATGCCCCAACTGGCAGGCTTGCCCCACAAAGCAGCGGCTCAGCATGGTCCCGTCATCTACGTGAGAGCCCGACGAAATAATAAAATCTTCGCAAATAACTCCGTATCCAATGTGCACCGGCGCCACTTCATTACTATTTATACTTCCGTTTTGCAACCGGCAAACACCCTCTATACGACAATAATTGCCCACCTTTACGTTCTTGATGGAACCGGCGTTGACTATCATCACTTTACTGCCGATAGTGCCTACTGTCGAAGCATGTTTGTTAGAATAATAATCGGTGATTTTCTTCATCCGGCAAATGAGTTCGGGACGATGACGATACAACGCCATAATGTATGCCTGATGAGCAGACAGTTTATCATTGATAAGTACCTCGCGCCCTCCTGTTTCGTTGAGAACCGCTGCCTCTACTCCGTTACCAAACTTCGATAGCCCGTCTACCAAGATAATATCTACATTCTCGATAAATGTATCATCGCCAATCTCATAGTTAGCTATGTAGTTCTGAATATTCTCTATGCAGCAATTGTCGCCTATCGTAACATTGTGCAGCGTTACATGCCTCAACCCCGCATGCTTTTTTATTCCACCGGCCAAAAAGAAGCACGAATGGAAAACGCCCAACTTTACTTCTCCCGAAAAACGCGTGTGATGCACATAAGCGGTATCAAATCCTTCCGATACCAATACTTTCCCCCAATCGTCAGCCACACACGACTGACTTTTTAACTGAAGCACCTCGTCTTCGGTCAAATTCCGATAAATCTTCATTCTATTTCTTTATCTATAAACATTCCTCACTCATGGCCTGATAGCCATAAAGTAGCGGCACATAACACCCTCAAGCTTTCTACTCCGACAAAACCATCTAACTTTTATCTAACAGAATCCAAATCAATTGATTCCGAATAGATTGGTTTCATCAAAAGCATAACAGGCCTCTAGGTGCGTGCTACCTCTTCTTACTTCAACGGGTTATTCCTCCCCGTCGTCGTCGTAAGTCTGATAAAGAAAATCATTATAGGGGAAACGATGTACGTGCAATTCTTTAACTTTTTCGTAAACCACACTCTTCAGTTCCTCCATATTAATCTTCTCAATGGCGGAAATAAAAAGACAATTGTCTTCCATCTTTGCCATCCACGTCTTCATCAGTTCTTCGAGTGTTAAGTTCTCTTTTGTTCGGGGGGTAAGGTCGTCGGGAGCTTTCTCCACGTAAGTATATGCGTCTATCTTGTTAAAAATAAGTATGCATGGCTTGCCTGCACTATCAATCTCGGCCAGCGTTTTATTCACCACTTCTATCTGTTCCTCAAATCCGGGGTGAGAAATATCTACCACATGCAACAACAAATCCGCTTCGCGCACCTCATCAAGTGTCGACTTAAACGACTCCACAAGGTCAGTAGGCAGTTTGCGGATAAACCCTACAGTATCAGAAAGCAGAAAAGGCAAATTCTCAATAATCACCTTCCTTACCGTAGTATCGAGCGTAGCGAAAAGCTTGTTTTCAGCAAACACCTCACTCTTTGCCATCAGATTCATCAAAGTAGATTTCCCTACATTCGTATAACCCACAAGCGCCACACGAATCATCCGTCCGCGGTTCCTTCGTTGCGTAGCCATCTGTCGGTCTATATCTGCCATTTGAGCTTTCAGCAACGACATACGATTCAAAATGATACGCCTATCCATTTCCAGCTGCGTTTCACCCGGCCCGCGAAGCCCCACAGAGCCACCTTTACCGCCGGAGCCGCCACCCTGTCTTTCAAGGTGCGTCCATAATCGGGTCAATCGAGGCAACATATATTTATATTGAGCCAATTCCACTTGTGTTTTGGCATTCGCTGTTTGCGCACGCATGGCAAATATATCAAGAATCAGCGAAGTACGATCCAGTATCTTCACTTGCAACTCACCTTCAATATTACGCAACTGTTTGGCCGAAAGTTCATCATCAAAAATAACCATTCCCACCTCATGCTCTGTTACATATTCTTTTATCTCCTGCAGCTTACCTTTCCCCACATACGATACCGAGTTTACCACATCCAGCCGTTGGGTAAACCTCTTCACTATTTGTGCCCCAGCTGTTTCAGCTAGGAATTCCAGTTCCTCCAAGTATTCACCCGTCTTCCGCTCATCCTGCACTTGCGTAATAATTGCAACAAGTATAGCTGTCTCGGTCTCTGCTTCGGATATTATAAATTCTTTCATTGCTTACCTTTCTAATTAGAAAGGCAAATATAGTTATTTTGTTTCCATTATTCACATTCCAAGAGAAATTTACGAATAGGCATCAGAATATCATATTCCATTCATATCATAGATCTCTGTGGCAAGATGTCCTGACATACTATTATTGCTTTTAGTAGAAGACTTTCAATGAAATAGGCAGATTTGGCTACTTTATCATAAAACAATCGCCAATCCTAGGTTCCAAGTTCATCATAATCATATAATTTTAAGACAAACCCATTTAGAGAAAAGAATCTATATCACTTACTTATATTAAGAGCAGACATCAAATTCATTACCCAACAATTTTACAAGAAAAAGATAAATTACTTAAGACTTCAATAATAGTACTTATCAAAAAGATCAGCCACGCCGAAACCATTCTCATGAAAATGCACAAGATAATATTGATCGCTATCAATGCGTTAAAAAAACAGAACAGATGCAACCTTATACATTATTTTGTATTTAATAAATATAATCATATATTTATTAATTAAGCTAAACAGTTATGAAATCAACTAAATCTCTAATTATTGCTCTTTTTCTTTCGATTTTCGCTTTTACAGCATGCAGCAACGACAATGACGACATTAAATCATCATCCCTTATAGGGACATGGAGAGTATACACCTACAACGGGTATGACAATAACGGAAAAGAATTTTGGGTTGATGCCTTAGAACAATTCCTCACACTAAAAGCTGATGGAACAGGAATAAGTAGCGTGCAATCTGATAAGGAAAATAGCAATATTACATGGCTTCTAAATGAAAAGTCATTGACCATTAAAGACTTAGATAGAAATACAACAATGTTATACCAAATTAAGGAACAGTCAAAGAACAAAATTAAATGCCTTAACATAAATAAAGACAAAACAACATATGTATATTATTTCACCAGAATATAACGCAATCTTATAGTAAAAAAATTACGATGAACAAGTTTTTCCTTAAGTCCTTCTTGCCAATAGTAAAATTTGACCCTAGTAACAAATCCATTAAAGAAAAAGTCCACTACCTGAAAGTCTCTGAATTGATCGCAATCACAAGCTTGAAATAATTGCAAATTCTACACAACTTTTTTTTTGTGGGAAAGATAAATATGAAATAAATACTCTAAAAGATTGATTACAGTGATTACGTTTTTCCTGTAAAAATAACGGCAATGATAACTTAAATAGATTACCACTGCCGTTAGTATAGATTCAAGAATCAGCACTCAAATCAATGCATCGATTCTATAGTAAAGAAGTCATTATAAACACCATAACTACCAGCACTTACAGTCCACTCAAGTGGAAACGTAAACGTCTTAGTTGCTCCATCATATGTACAAGGATTTTCATCTGATTCGAGTACAGTAACAGCTCCATAATCACTATCAATGAGCCCTGTAGGTATAGAAGTCGTTACCAATTTAACTTCCGAAGTTCCATCCCATGTAAAGACAACATTCCCAGTCCCCTCACCCCAGCAAGATTTCAATCGATAATTATCTAATATCTCCGAGTACTCTAATGTGACATTTTCATTCGTCTCCCATCCTTCAGATATATAAGTACCCTCTGCATAAGGTGCATAGTCTTCTTTAACTATGTTCAATTCCATATTAGGATACGCATCCGGGTTCGACACATAAGGTAATGTATACGAAGGGTCCAAACTTAATGCCAAATGATACGAAGTAAACATCTCCATTTTATCACTAACTTTAATAGTTATGGTCTTAGTATCCTCATCCGCCTCAAAATCAACAGATGAAGGGACTGTAAATAAATCAGCGTACACCTTAGACACTTCCAGCGGTACAGAAATCGCACTGCCTTTTTTGTTACGAGAAACTGTCAGAGTAAATTCGGTATCGGTAGGCCCCAAAACGGGAGATGAATTATTAGACGCCTCAAAATAGACATTCAGGCCCTCCTCATTTGTGACTTCCCCTGGAGAGTAATTATCATCATCACCACAAGCAGTCAATGTAAAAACAGTAATACCCGCTAATACAAGAAACAAATTATTTAGTAATTTCATTTTTTCATCTTTTTAGATTAAACATTAGTCTGTCACACCGTCTCTCAGACTTGGATTCTGCCCAGGAGAAGGTTGGTTACCTCCCTCATTATTTACAATGCCAGAATTGTTATTGACTTCTTTCTGCGGAATACGGAGCAACAACCATGGATCATCTGGAGTTATATTAAAGCAGAATGCATCAGGCCAGTTTTCATAATTATCTCCATGGAAACGAACAACAGGTTTATGCAAACGCATAATATCAACCATCGCGAAACCTTCTCCCCAGAGTTCTACACGACGCTGAAACCATATTTCATTTTGCAATGCTTCCGCTGTAGAAGCAGCACATGTATAATTAGGATCACGGTAAGTCTTTACAAAATTCTCAAGAAACTGTTTACCTTCATTAA
This sequence comes from uncultured Bacteroides sp., assembly GCF_963677715.1. NCBI lineage: Bacteria > Pseudomonadati > Bacteroidota > Bacteroidia > Bacteroidales > Bacteroidaceae > Bacteroides > uncultured Bacteroides sp. The sequence goes on along the minus strand of NZ_OY782495.1, from coordinate 2,741,061 downwards.
AAGTACTATTTACCATCGCCAAGCCTTCAGCCTTAATAAGCATCATTTCTTCAACACGCATCAAAGGCCAATCATTATCGTTCACATTAGTTCCTATACCACTCTTAATACCAAATTTCACAGTTGTATAAGGATCAAAGGCAACTTTTACATCTTTAATTACAAGTCCAGAAACTGCATCTCCTTGTGCATCTCCCCATTTTACATTCTTCAATGCATCGGAATGAAGATTAGCATCAACCCACCAACCTTTACGAACATCTGTATTGGATATCTTTCTATATAACAAAGTGTTTATGCGTTTATAAACTCCAACACCAGCAGCATAACCATCAGAAGAAAAAGAACTTAAGTGAGCGGCAACAGTAGCATATCTGTTCTTTTCCACATTTGTAGTAGAAACAACAATGCCCCATATCCAACTATGATCAACGACATCAAAACCCGGTTGGTTCACCTCTTCACTGCTATATGGAGTATACCCCTGCATAGCCTTGTCTGCATCAGCTACGGCAGCAGCCCAATTCTCTGTATACAAGTTTGCACGTGCTCGAAGTCCGTAAGCTACTTGTTGATTAATTCGACCCTTGTCGTCCTTACGATCATAATCACTGAGTAGATCAATTGCAGCATTCAAATCGTCCATAATCTGAGAATAAACCTCCTTCACTGTAGCACGCGGGTTATTTGTAAAGTTTGTGGTTTTCTCTGTTACAAGTGGAACACAAGGTTTATCAGCACTTGTAGAATAATTATACTGAAAGTAATGTACTAACCCTAAATAATCAAAAGCCCTGATAGCTTTAGCTTGCCCCAAATAACTTTTCAACTCATCATTTGTAGTGGTAGAGTCAATAGAGGCAATTATATCATTTGCAAGTTTCAATTGATTATAGAAAATTGCATATCGAGCTAGAGGATTAGCGTAAGTATAAGTACGGTCGTTATATTGGCTACTAACAGAGAACCAGTTATAACCAGAATTAGCACACACCATATCCGAACCATTCAGATCCTGTGACAGACAAACTGTAGGATAACCGCCATCATCATCACGAACAGACGCAGGGAATGCGGCACACACTGTTCCCATATAGCTATACATACCAGCAATACTAGCCTCTACACGTGAAGGCACAACCTCATTAGTTTGATTAACTTGGTCACCAGTTATTTGGTACCCTTCGCTGTCCATATCATTAAAATCTGAGCATGCAGATAAAACCGCACAACTCAGAGCAAAATATACAAGTTTATATTGTTTCATAAAATATCTCCTTAATAAAATTTAGAATGTAACCGTAATACCTCCAGCTATCGTACGCATGGCAGAATAAGAACTTGTTGTCTCGGCTCCACTACCAGCAGTAGAACTACCAACACCCAAGCTTTGACGAGAGTCAAGGCCTTTACGAGCTGATAATAGAGCGACATTATCTGCTGTCACATATAGGCGAAGATTGGATATCCCGAGCGCATTCAAAGAACGTTTTGATAGAGTATAACCTAAAGTAATGTTATTTAAGCTCAAGTAGTCAGAGCTTACAAGAAAACGGCTTGAGTCATATTGGTAGCATGGATCAGAAGCATCCAAACGAGGTACATTTGTATACCTATTAGTAGGTGTCCACGCATTTCTAATGTCTGTCGACCAATTAGTACCTTGCATACCGTCACCTCCATTATGCATATATGTCTGATAAGCACCATCATAATATTTTCCGCCTAATTGATATGCTATCTGTGCAGAGAGATCAAAGCCATGAAATCTTAATGTTGTCCCAAAGCCTCCATAAACTGTTGGAAGTGTGGATCCTTGATCAGCTTGTTTGGCATCTTCATAATTAGCAGTTTTAGTATAGTCACCATTATCAGGGTCGACATAGTAAAGAGCTTCACCCGTATCAGGGTCAACGCCTACATATGTTTTCAGATATGAGTTGTATAAAGATCCGCCAACACGGTAAATGTAGTACGAACCTTTTTGCCCTCCGGCAGCCTCCAAATCAGCATCCAATGAAAGTATTTTGTTCGAATAATGAGTGAGATTAAAATTCAAGTCCCATTCCAAATCATTATTTTTTACAATAGTACTATTCAAATCCAATTCAATACCTTTATTTATAATAGAACCAACATTAGTTGGAACGTAACCTGTAGAAATACCAGAAGAAAGAGGCACTGGTTTATTATACAACAAATTAGTAGTCTTACGACTGAAATATTCAATCGAACCATTCAACTTGTTATTAAACAATTCAAAATCAAATCCAGTGTTAAAAGAATAAGAGGTCTCCCAAGTAATATCTTCCTTACCCTTATATGCCAAAACCAAAGAATATTGCTGGGTTTGCTCATTATAGCTAACGTTATATTGGTCCTTATAAGCATACCAGTTATCACGAGACACACCATTTACAGTTCTCAATAACCCATCATTACCTTGTTGTCCCCAGCTAATTTTAAATTTCAAAGAATTCAACCAATCATTCGTCGGCTTCATAAATTTTTCCTGCGTAATCAACCACGCCGCCCCTACACTACCGAAGTTACCCCAACGGTGACCTTCTGCAAAACGAGAAGAAGCATCGCGCCGGAAAGAGCCACTAAAGAAATATTTACCATCATAATTATATTGAACGCGACTAAGAATACCTTCTGTCATATAATTATCGGTATAAGATTTAGCCACTTTTTGTGAGGTACCCGTAGCATTGTTTAATTCTCCGATGAAAGGATCATAGAGGTTTGTATTTTGACCATATAATACCTGATCTTTATAACGATATTGTTCGTAACCTATCAATAAATCTATATTGTGTTTCTCTGCAATTGCTTTTGTATAACTAGCCAAATATTGATTGTTAACTCCAAAAGAGCGATCACTTTCAACATAAGCAATACCATCCGAAGCAGAACTGCTGCCAAAACGGCTAAATAACTCGTTCAAACGTTGATTCTGTACATTCACTGCTATATTTGCTGTTAATGTAAGCCCTTCTATAGGATTAATCTGTGCATACCACTTTCCCGAAAGATTGTCAATATAGTTATGCTGACGATTCAAATCTATATCACGAGCAGCATTACCAGTCAAACTCGGGCGAGAGAAATTAGTGTTATTTCCCGAATCATATACTTTATATCCAGTAGTTGAATCATGTGCAATACTTCCATCTTCATTTCGTACATACATTGGATAAATAGGAGCAAGTGTGTTGACTACATAGAATAAATTGCCGGAACTACCCCAACTATCAGCACTCTGAGACTCAGGAGACTCTGAATCAGTATAAGCATATGCCAAATTAGTTCCCACCTTTAGCCATTTTTTTGCCTGATAATCAACTTTCGCACGGCCTGTATAACGCTTAAACGCAGAATTGGCAATTAGACCAGAATCGTCTAGATATCCAACGCTCGTATAATAATTTATTTTTTCAGACCCCCCAGCAACACTTGCATTGTACTCCTGACGCAGATTACTTCCAAATATTTCATTGTACCAATCATCTGGCTTATAATAATAGGTACCATCAGAATAGCCAAGTTTTGCATTTGGATTTAATTTAAAATTAGTGCCAATTAGTTTTTCTCCCGTAGGAACTGTATATACCAAATAACCTAAACCACCATTTTTTGAATCTAACAAGGTTTTGTCAGCATAATCAAAAGCAACGGAAGAAGAACTCCCAGCATAAGCTTTTGAGTTATACAATGCTTTATATTGTGTTTCATAATACTCCCCTGTCCCAATAACATCATATTGAGGAATCATACGCGAGTTTGATCCCCATTTAGCATCAAAAGTAACTTTAGCACTACCACTTTTTCCCGTTTTTGTAGTAATTAAGATAACGCCGTTGGCACCACGTGCACCATAAATTGCATTTGCAGACGCATCTTTCAGAACGGTCATGGATTCAATATCCTGTGGATTAATTGCTGAAATATCACTATCGTATGGAACCCCATCAACTACATATAATGGAGCATTACTGGAACTCATAGATCCGATACCACGAATACGAATTGTGGCTGAAGAACCAGGTTGACCACTATTGTTAACAGACTGAACACCAGCAATCTGACCCGAGACAGCATTGGTAATATTAGAGACAACACGCTCTGAAAGTTTTTCAGAATTAACAACGCCAGCAGACCCTGTAAATGATGACTTCTTTTGCTGACCGTATGCCACAATTATTACTTCATCCAATACCTTTGCATCAGATTTCAATACTACCTTTAGCGTAGGTTTAATTGCCACTTCCTGGGTCTGCATACCAATATATGAAATCTGCAAAGTCTTTGCAGAACCTGGTATATTAGACAATGTGAAATTACCATCTACGTCAGTTATAGTACCAACGCTAGTACCCTTCACTAAAATAGAGGCTCCTACAACTGGTAGCCCGTCTTCCTCTGAAGTGACAACACCTGTCACTCTTTGAGTTTGAGCAGTTACCAAACCTACGCCTACAAAAAGGCAGGTTAATAACAACATTAATTTTCTTTTCATAAATTCTCTCTTAAAATTCAACTTAACATTAATTGTTTCATTACTCTAACAAAATGCAAATTTATTAATAAAACTGAAAACAACAATCTTTTTTATAAAAAACCTTGCAACTCCAACAATCTGTTATAATAAAAATAGAATTTTATGTTGTTTAGCATAGAAATACTCTTATTAAATCATTAATATAGCTCATTAGCTATCAAGTTGATAATACTAAAATGCTATCTTTTTATCCTCCTTTGATTCACTTTAGATATGAAACAAAGTCTAAAGCTATTCTTTTTGCTTTTTGTTTATACTCAGTCAGGATATTTGTAACCTTTTTCTAAATGAATTAACAAATGAGGTGAGGTAAGTTTAAAAGGTTTATAGATATTATAGTTTGTTTGGACGTATTATTTTCCATATTTGCATTCTATTTGTGTAACAACTCTGCTTACTAGAAAGTCTATAATAGACATTTTTAGGCATATGTGGCAAAGAAGCGCGACAGAAAACAAATTCAAAAAAATAGTTCTGAAAACTCTGATCAAGTAGCTATGTGCTACTAGATGCATTTACCTATATAAAAAACGGTAATAACTATTTTAAACCTATTTAAAAGAAAAACAGTGCTAGCAGCTATACTAAACTAGTAATAAGCCTAAGACGAGAACAACAACAAAGACCAATAATAAATAAGAGTGATATTCAATAACATTATTAATTAAAAAATGGACAAGATAATCTATAACCTGGTATTTAATAGAAGACGAAGCCTTAACGAGAGAGGGATGGCTTTAGTACAAGTAGAGGCTTATTTAAATAAAAGAAGAAAATATTTCTCAACAAAAATTTATCTTACGCCAATGCAATGGGATAATAAAAGGCAATTAATAAAAGATCATCCTAATGCAGAAGCTTTAAACAGAATGCTTTATGAACATATAGCTTTGCTTGAAAAGGAGGAACTAAGTTTATGGCAACAAGGTAAGACTATAACATTGGATGCATTAAAAGAAGCTCTTTTGCCGCACAAGGAAGATCTCTCTTTTCTCTCATTTTTAAGAGACGAAATAATTAATTCGTCTCTTAATGAAAGTACTAAAAGGAATCATCTTTCGACCTACAGATTGTTAAACCAGTATAAAAAGAATATTCTCTTTTCTGATTTAACTTTTGAATTTATATCTTCATTTGAATTTCATCTACGATCAAAAGGTTATCATATAAACACAATAGCCAAGCACATGAAACATTTAAAACGATATATCAATGTGGCTATTAATAAAGACTATATGAATATACAGAAATATGCATTTAGAAAATATAAAATAAAAACAATTGAAAATGCTCATACGCACTTATCTCCTGATGAACTAGAAGCATTGGAAAAACTAAAATTAACGGGAAATAATACAAAGTTACAGAGTACACTAGATGCTTTTCTCTTTTGTTGTTACGCCGGATTACGATATTCTGACTTTATAAATTTAACGCTCGATAATTTTATCCTTCTAAATAAAGAAACATGGTTAATATATAAGTCCGTAAAAACTAAAACTGAAGTACGTTTACCTCTTTATTTGCTTTTTGATGGCAAATCTATTCCTATATTGGAAAGACATATGAGTAACATATCTGATTTCTTTAAACTACGTGATAATTCTAATATAAATAAAGATCTCATAAAAATTTCAAAGCTATCTGGAATATCGAAACATATATCCTTCCATACAGCGCGTCATACAAATGCTACTTTATTAATATATAGTGGAGTAAATATTACCACTGTACAGAAATTACTGGGACATAAAAGTATTAGAACGACGCAAGTTTATACCAATATAATGGATATGACCATTATTCGTGATTTGGAAAAATGTACTGAAGGCATTTATGAGAAAGGTATTTATTCAGGAAAGATTAGCCGTTCATAGCTCATTTACTGGATTAGTATCCACTTTTAGACATTATTAATTCAAATCATATAAATATCAATGCGCGTTTTTTTAGAATTCGTATGCTTTCAATTTAACATAAAAGCATACGAATAATTTTTTACTCAATATAAGTTCTGCAAAGACTTTGCAGATTTCATATATTGGTATGCAGACCCAGGAGGTGGCAATTAAACCTACGCTAAAGGTGGTCTTGAAATCTGATGCAAAGGCATTAGATGAAGTCGTAGTTACCGCTATGGGTATTTCTCGTGAAAAAAAATCTTTGGGATATTCAGTCTCTGAAGTAAAAGGAGATGAAATGTTGAAATCACGTGGAGGAGTAAACAATCCTATCAATGCTCTACAAGGCAAAGTTGCAGGCTTACAAATTTCCGGTGGATCTGGAAGTATGGGAGGATCATCAAAGATTTTAATTCGTGGAGTCAGTTCTGTAGCAGGAAACAACCAACCTCTATTTATTGTAGATGGCGTACCTATTGAAGGGACTGATTATAACTCTGCTGATACTCAACGTGGTGCGGGAGGTTATGATTATGGTAACTTAGTTCAAGACATCAACCCTGATGATATTGAAAGCATATCAGTTCTTAAGGGACCAAATGCTTCTGCTCTTTATGGTTCTCGTGCAACAAACGGTGTTATAATGATTACCACCAAGAAAGGTAAAAAGGGTCAGGGATATGGCGTTAGTTTCAATTCTTCTGTAGGATTTGAAGTCGTTAACAAACTCCCTAAAATGCAAAAGTTATATGGTGGCGGGGGAGCCTCTAATTTTGAACAAGTTGCGATAAATGGTACTACATATAATTATCCTGACTATGCTACAGATGAAAGTTGGGGACCAAAATATGAAGGACAGGATGTTCTTAGTTGGTATGATTTAGCTAAATGGGAAGCCAATGGGAAAGTAGGAAATCCAACGACATCCATATGGCAAACTCCTAAACACGACATACGTGATTTCTTCGATACTGGCGTATCATTTACTAATAACATATCCATCTCCCAAGCTACCGATAGAGCTTCAGTACGTTTATCCTATACAAACACTGATTTGAAAGGATATATGCCAAATAGCTCGATGAAGAAGAATGTGTTCAACATTGCTGCGTCTACAACAAGTGCAGATCAGAAATTGGATCTCTTTACCAATGTAACTTACTTCAATTCTGCGGCAAAAGGGCGTTCAGAAACTGGCTACGCCGACAATAATGTCATGCAAAAATTCATTCAATGGGGCCATCGAGAATTGGACATGAGTGAATTAAAGAATATGTATATTATGCCTGATGGGACTCAAGCTACATGGAATCGTGCAGGTTGGGATGATCCTACTCCTATGTATAGTAATAATCCTTATTGGAGCAAATATAAAAATTACGAGAATGACACTCGCAACCGTGTATATGGAAATGTGGGTGTAAGCTATAAAATAACAGATTATTTAAAAGCACAATATAAAGTAAATCTTGATTTTTTTGTCGACAAACAATTTGAAAGAAATGCAGTTTATTCTCAGGAACAGTCTAAATACCAAGAAATATCTCGGCAACAATATGAACTAAACAACGAATTCATGTTGATGTTCAATAAAACATATGGAGATTACTCTGTTACAGCAAATGCCGGGGCAAATCTAATGAAGCGCAACTATGAATATGTGTTAGGAGAAACTGTCGGAGGATTGGCTATTCCTGATTTCTATAACTTAAAAAATTCAATTTCCTCTCCAACATCTGAAAACAAACGGATAAAAAAAGCCGTGAATTCAATTTTCGGAAATGTAAGCGTTGGCTGGAAAAGTATGTTGTATTTAGAGGGATCTTTGAGAAATGACTGGTCATCAACTCTTCCAAAAGGCAATAATTCATATTTATACCCCTCAGTTACAGGTAGCTTTATTTTCTCAGAATTGATAAAAGAAGACTTACCATGGCTAAGTTTTGGTAAAATCAGATTAGGTTACGCTCAGGTAGGTAATGATACTGATCCTTATCAAGTTATAGATACATACTCTCAATATACCAATGTTGATTCTTCAACTCCCGGTTATACGCTAAGCACGACATTAAAGAATCCTGATCTGAAACCTGAAAAAACAGATTCTTATGAAATTGGGCTAGAAATGAATTTCTTAAATAGCCGTTTAGGTTTTGAGGCTACGTACTATACCACAAAGACGAAAAATCAAATCATTCCTTTATCAGTTACAGGATCAGCTGGTTATCTATTCAGAGTTGTTAATTCTGGACTAATAGAAAATAAAGGTATTGAATTGGCTCTGCATGCTACTCCAGTGAAAACAGTTAATTTCAGCTGGGATACCTCTATTACATTAGCGTCAAATAAAAACAAAGTTAAAGAACTTGTCCCCGGAGTAGACTACTTTAAATTAGCAAGTGCTCCTTTTAAAGTTGAGATTGGAGCAATGAAAAACAAGGCATATGGGGTCATTATGGGAACAAATTTTGTATTCGATGATAAAGGAAATAAAGTCATAGACAGTGATGGTAATTACCTTTCTACTGATGGAAACGAAGACCTAGGAAGTGTTTATCCTGATTTTACCGGCGGATGGACAAATACATTCAAATATAAAAACTTTGATTTGAGCGTCCTTGTAGATTTTTCTAAAGGAGGTCATTACTTTTCCACTTCTTATATGTGGGGTATGTATTCTGGAATGCTTGAAGAATCTGCAGCAAATAACATCCGCGAAAATGGGATAGTTCTCGATGGTGTCTTAGAGGATGGCAGCAAAAATAATATAGTATTGTCTGGAGAAGACTATGGCGCAGGTCATTATTCAGGACCTGCAGCACAAAATGTTTTCAAATCTGATTATGTAAAGCTGCGTGAAATCAATTTGGGATATACTTTCTCTATGAGCAAGAATGCATTTATTAAGTCTCTACGGTTATCCGCTTATGGTCGTAATTTAGCTGTATGGGGCCCGGATACTAAACATTTTGACCCTGAAGCAGCTGTAACAAGTTCAGGCAATGTTCAAGGCATTGAGGGCGCCGCACTACCATCTCTTGCTAACTTCGGTTTTAATGTAGGTGTGAATTTTTAATATATTAAGGTAAATACGTTATGAAAAAAATATTATATAAATTTTTCCTTGCTTCTGCGATCATATTGATGGCTTCTTCATGTGAAGACATGCAAGTAACAAATACCGATCCGAACAATCCCGCTTCAGTCCCCTCAAATATGCTTATGAGTGGTACTGAAAAGAAAATAATGGATTATGTATATGATAACTGGTTTAGTGGCCGTCAATGTTTAGTGTATAGTCAATACTGGGCCCAAAGAAATTATACAGAAGAGGACCGTTATCAAATTCGTGAAAGCGTAAACAACAATTACTTTAATATGTTATATACGTTAGTCGCCAATCTTGATAAAGTTATTGAGCTTAATACGAATGAATCGACTTCAACAATCTCCGCAAATTATGGAGACAATGAAAATCAGATAGCAGCAGCCAGGATACTGAAAGCATGGCTTTTAAGTGTTATGACTGATACTTGGGGTAGCATTCCTTATTCAGAAGCGGGTCAACTTACTGATGGGGTTTATTATCCGAAATATGATGATCAGACAGAAATTTATGCGGATTTGATTAAGGAATTAACCGAAGCTGCAGCAATGATTGATCCATCGCAGGATGCATTTACCAGTGGTGATATGATTTTTAAAGGTGATGCATCAAAATGGAAGAAATTTGCAAATTCATTAAAATGCCGTTTAGCAATTCATATATCAAAAGTAGACCCAAACTGGAAAACGTACATTGCAGAAGCATTAAGCAGTGGGGTTTTTGAAAGCAATGCTGATAACGCCGTTTTTCATTATTCTAAGACTGCACCAGAATATAGTCAATTCTATGAAGGTTTTTATGTTGAAGCTCGGAATGATTTTACTATATCACGTCCTTTTATGGATATATTAAAGGGACAGGCTGATACTTTAAACGTAAAGACACATCCTTGGGAAGGTGTTGAGGACCCTCGCCTTGAAGTATATTCAGGTGGCCCTAGGACTTTGGCTGCGGATAATAATTCAACTAAAGTAGGTAATAGGTATTATAAAAACGGAGACTATTATATTGGCATGCCTTATGGGATACCCAGCAATAATGTAAAATCTGAATATAGAAATATTGCACCAAATCTATATGCAGTTCAACCTCTTGTTCTTCAAGAAGATTTCCCTGTGCCTTTAATGACTTATGCCGAATTGAAATTCATTCTTTCCGAATATAATGGCTATTCTGTAGCAGAGTATAAAGAAGGAGTTGAAGCGTCAGTGAAATATTGGTATGGCTTAGCTGGTGAAACTCCTACCGATTTAGAAACTTATGTTGATAAAGTAAGCCAAACAGTAAATGCTGAAACAGTCGCCTTGCAGAAATATATTGATCTTTATATGAATGGGACAGAGGCTTGGGTCGAATATCGGAGAACCGGATATCCGACTCAGTTATTGAAGCCTGAAGAAATTTCAGTTATTTCCATGGGAGATGATGCTACAGATCCGACAAAGACTACCCCAATCAAATTTACAACATTGTCAGACACAAAGGGAGATATTTTAGCTCGTGTAAAATACCCGACCAATGAAAGTACATTAAATGGAGACAATTTTAATGCAGCAGTAGCAAAATTGGATGACGGAACAAATAATTATTATACAAAGATGTTCTGGGATGTACGCACTACAAGCAACCCACATCCTGCTAATAAATAAGTAATTTTGTTTTAATTAAAGAATAGGGGTGCCTTGAATAAAGGTACCCCTATTTGTTTAGTTGATGTGTGCTATATATAACTCAGGACTATAAAACAAACTAAATTACAATATGTCTTTTATATCTTTCAACGCATTTACAGTGTAAGTTGCTAAAAATGAGAAATCTGTACGCCCCACATAATTGTAATATAATTGATGCATCCCCACTCCATGCGCACCAACAATATCCGCATCCCAGCTATCGCCTATCATTAAGGAATTTTCGGGCTTTGACTGTGTAGAAGAAAGGGCAAAGTTGAAAATCTGAGGACCTGGTTTAAGTACGCCTATGTCATCAGATAGAATTATTTTCTTAAAGTATCCGTCAATACCCGATGAACGCATCTTGTGATATTGAAGCTCCCTAAAACCGTTGGAGAGAATATAAAGATTATAAGTAGGAGCCAAGTATTCGAGTAATTCCTTAGCATAAGGCATCAAGGCACTTTTAGTAGGAATTACGGTAAAGAAATCGTCGGAATAAGCTTTGGCCAGATTCTCGTCGAACACTCCCACCGCCTGAAGTGGGTACAAAAAACGTTGATGATTTAGTTCTTGCTTAGTTATATGACCTACTCCATACTCCGCCCACAATTCTATATTCCTTTTCTCATAGAGGGTATAGAAGTGATGAAAAGAATCAAAATAGCGATGAAACTGATACTTAATATACATCTCTTCAAACGTATTACGGGCATTAAGAGAGAAAGCCCAAAGTGTATCGTCTAAATCAAAAAACAAATTTTTATATCCCATCCTTATATTATTAATACGCAATATAGATATGCACAAGTACCTCTATAAAAAAATAATATGCCAATATGCTGCTTCGAAAATTAGCATATTGGCATATCGTAATAAACGAAAAAGTAAATTATTTCACTTGAATAACCAAGTATTTAGATACACTCCAGAAGTCCTTCGGATTCGAAATCTTAAGAGTTAATTGTCCTTTATCATCTTTATCTAACTTATACGAAGAAGTTGGATGGTTAGTCAACACATCAGCGCGTTTAGAATACAATTTAATCTCTTTTGTTGTACGAATATCAATCTGCGTAAAGTAATCTTTATTAAAATCTGAGCTCTTAAGTACGTCTCCGCTCTGTAAAATCTTCTGAGATTTCAATTCTGATTTCGTACCAAAAACAAACCAAGCTGAATTGATTGCCTTATCTTGCTCCGCAACAGTTTTTGCTTTGGCTTCATTCTCCGATGAAAGTGATTCTTTATCGGCTGTTAAACCCGTTACAGCGGCATCCAGTTCTTGAATGCGAATATTCTTAGAAGCCAGCTCGGTTTGCAATTCTTCGATGCGTTGAGTTTTGGCGGCTAACTCATCCGTCAAGGCTTGCACTGCTTTCTTTAACTGAGCAGAATTGTTCTTGCTATTTCTAAGCATAGACTGCAATTTGGCAATCTGCGCTTTATTTTCTCCCATCTGCTTTGTAATAAACTCAATGTCCGAAGCTATCTGCTGCTTTGCTGTAGCCGCATTCTCAGTAATGGTACCACGTTGCAAATCTACACGGCTTTCGGCTGCATTAATCTGACGAAAACCATCTTGAACTTCATTGAAAGTTCCCATCATTTCGTCCAACTCAGCATTACGTTGAGTCAATTCCATCAAAAGCGAGTCATTCTCTGCTTTAAGCTGGTCTTTTTTACCACCTTTAAAATTATCACACGACGCCAAAAGGGCTGCACATACAAATAAAACTACTAACTTTTTCATACGTTTTTGTTTTACGTTTCTTAATGAAGTTATATTTAATCGTCTATTCCTGCTATTACAATGACTATTTCTCCCCGAGGATCGGTAGTAGTAAAGTGGGCTATCAATTCCGCCAAACTCCCGCGAAGGGTTTCTTCGTAGAGTTTAGAAATCTCTCTTGAAACCGAGACTTGCCTCTCACTTCCAAAATATTCGGCAAACTGGACCAATGTTTTCAATAATCGATGAGGTGACTCATAAAACACCATGGTACGTTTTTCTTCGGCTAACGATTTCAGTTTGGTCATACGTCCCTTTTTCGGAGGCAAAAAGCCCTCAAAACAGAATTTGTCATTGGGCAATCCTGAAGAAACAAGTGCCGGCACAAAAGCCGTTGCCCCAGGCAAACACTCTACTTCAATTCCATTCCGAACACATTCGCGAATCACAAGAAATCCCGGATCGGAAATCCCCGGTGTACCAGCATCCGAAATAAGCGCAATGGTTTCGCCTCCTTTTATTCTAATAACAACGCTCTCCACCATTTTATGTTCATTAAACTTATGATGAGATTGCATCGCATTTTTTATTTCAAAGTGCTTTAGTAAGATACCCGAAGTACGAGTATCTTCAGCGAGTATCAAATCTGCTTCTTTCAACACCCTAATAGCCCGAAATGTCATATCTTCAAGATTACCTACCGGAGTAGGCACCACATATAGTTTACCCATTTTTAAGCTCGATTAATAAAATATGTTTTAAGTAGTTCGGTGAAATCAGACACAACTTCTTCGTCAGCCTCTGTATCTAATTCCGAGGAGAGAAAAGCCAACGCCTCTGACAAAGAGCACATATCACCCAACTGTTGAAGTACGTGGCTCATGCGAGTAACATCACCACCAAACAATTCGCGAGAGAAGCGAAATGAATCATTCAGGCTCATTGCCTGGGGCAATCCACCGATAGATTTTATACGCTCCGCCAAAATCGGCTTTTCCGTGCCGTTTGTTTCCTGAGCAGGCCAAATGACCTCTTTTACAGGAGCCTCATCCTTCTCCAAAGTTATATTCTCTTGCTCTTTTTGTCGACAATTACAGTTCTCTATCTTTACAACATCAGTTTCATTAAGCTGCTGTAAAAGAGCATCTAAACGAGCACGCATCTGCACGATATTACGTTTGGCAACATCCTTCAAAGGAGAGCCCGGCTCGTGCGAAACAATACCTATCAGGTATTTCAGCTCCTGAACATCTAATTCTATATCGGTCAATAACGTTTGCATACGATTTCATCTCTGAGTAACGCCGCAAATGTAGAAATAAATAATGAAAAAAAACCGATAAGCAAACAAAAGTGTTACTTTTGCAGTTAAATATAACATACTTAACAATGGCATTATTTTCGGAAGATCAGATACAAGAAACAAAAATGAGAGGAAGAATTGAAGTTATTTGCGGGTCCATGTTTTCAGGAAAAACAGAAGAACTGATTCGTCGATTAAAGCGGGCTACATTTGCACGCCAACGTGTGGAGATATTTAAACCTGCCATTGACACACGTTATTCTGAAGAAGACGTAGTCTCTCACGACAGTAACTCCATATCTTCCACTCCCATTGATTCTTCGGCAAGCATCTTGCTATTCACTTCCGAAATAGATGTAGTAGGAATTGACGAGGCTCAGTTCTTTGACAATAGTTTGATAGAAGTTTGCAATCAGTTGGCCAACAATGGCATTCGGGTAATTATCGCCGGCCTGGATATGGATTTTAAAGGCCTCCCGTTTGGCCCTATGCCCGGACTTTGCGCCATAGCCGACGAAGTTTCCAAGGTGCATGCCATCTGCGTGAAATGCGGACAATTGGCTTCTTTCTCGCACCGCACGGTAAAAAGTGAGAAACAAGTATTACTGGGAGAGACTGAAGAATACGAACCCTTGTGTCGTGAATGCTACAATCGTGCCAGAGATAAAGATAACACATAATAACCCTTCCTATGATAGAAAAGAAAATAACATTTGATAGCTTTATCCGTGCGGTATTAGGAATAGGTATCGTCGTGGGATTTTTGATACTCATAAAAAAATTAAGCGCGGTGTTATTGCCTTTTTTCATCGCATGGCTCATCGCCTATCTTATTTATCCGCTGGTTAAATTCTTCCAATACAAATTGCGGTTGCGCAGCAGAATCGTCTCTATTTTCTGCGCCTTATTTACCATTGTACTAATAGCCTCTGTGGCATTTTATCTGTTGGTCCCTCCTGTTATTAATGAATTTACAAGAGTTAAAGATTTGGTAATGGTTTATTTTGCCGATGAGATGAACAGCCCGACCATACCCAAGAATCTATCAGAATTCATTCGACAGAATGTAAATGTAGATGCTGTCAATAATATATTGAGCCAAGAAAACATAAGAGAAATGCTCAAAAATGCTGTTCCAAAACTATGGACTTTGCTATCCGAGTCAATCAACTTACTATTCAGTATTTTTGCTTCCTTAATTATCCTTCTCTATGTCGTGTTCATTCTGCTTGATTATGAATCAATAGCCGAAGGGTGGATTCACCTGCTACCCGAAAAATATAGAACATTCACTACTATTTTGGTTAAGGACGTACAGAAAGGAATGAATAAATATTTCAGAGGGCAAGCCTTAGTCGCATTTTGTGTTGGCATTCTATTTAGCATCGGTTTTCTCATCATCGGCTTCCCATTGGCCATAGGCCTTGGACTCTTTATCGGAGTACTGAATATGGTGCCTTATCTCCAGATTGTAGGATTAATACCGACTGTTGCTCTCGCTATCCTTAAAGCTGCCGACACCGGACAGAACTTTTGGATTATATTAGCCTCTGCCCTAGCTGTTTTTGCCGTAGTACAAACGATACAAGATACATTAATAGTGCCCAAAGTAATGGGGAAAATCACCGGATTAAATCCTGCAATTATTCTATTGTCTCTTTCTATTTGGGGCTCGCTAATGGGAATATTAGGAATGATTATCGCTCTGCCCATAACAACCCTTTTACTTTCCTATTACCAACGATTTATTGTTGGGCATGAAAAGATAAATCAAAATACAACGGAACCCACTGAGAATCAGCCAACAGAGGACGTTACAGAAAAATAAATGAAAGTTTTTTATATGAATTTCTTGCATTCTAAAGAAATACCTCTATCTTTGCACCCGCTTAACAGCAATAAAGGATTGATTCGCTAGCTCAGCAGGTAGAGCACAACACTTTTAATGTTGGGGTCCTGGGTTCGAGCCCCAGGCGGATCACTTAAAAAAAGAAGCCTAAAGGCGACAAAAAACAGCTAAAGTCTCGCAATATTAATATTGTGAGGCTTTCTTTTTATCATATCCCTACCTGTTCGAGCCAGGAAAACCGGGCTCAATTGGGAAACGAGATAAGATACACGAATAGATCCGACAGTTATTTCTAATATAATTTGATATCTTTGCAAATAAAAAAACATGCAAGACGAAAAGAAAGTCCCCATTCACTTTGCTCCCCTACAGGGTTTCACCGATGCACCTTACCGCAATGCTCACGAGGCTGTTTTTGGAGGCATAGCAACTTATTATACTCCTTTCGTCCGTGTAGAAAAAGGTGATTTCCGTACCAGAGAACGACGCGACATTGAGCCTGAAAACAATACTGTTCGCCACATAATCCCGCAATTAATAGCTGCCACCCCCGATGAAATGCGCAAAGTAATAGCCCTATTTCAGCAAAAAGGGTATCAGGAAGCAGACCTAAACCTAGGTTGTCCTTTCCCTATACTGGCTCGCCGACATAAAGGTTCGGGCATTCTGCCTTATCCGGAGGAAGTAGAAAGACTTTTGCAATGCATGAAAGAGTTTCCCGATATGCAGTTCTCAGTAAAGATGCGTCTGGGATGGGAAGACCCCAAAGAATGCCTTGCCTTGCTTCCCTTGCTAAATAACTATTCCCTGAAGCAAATCACCCTTCATGCCCGCGTAGGAAAGCAACAATATAAAGGAGAGACTGACCGGGACTCTTTTGAGACTTTTTACAACGAATGCAGGCATCCGCTAATTTACAACGGCGATATCAATACCCTTGAGGATATTAATGAGATAGTAAGCCGCTTTCCCAATATTTCAGGAATCATGATTGGCCGAGGGTTACTAGCCAATCCCGCCCTTGCTTTGGAATATCAGCAAGACAAGAAGTTATCTCAAAAAGAGATGCTTGGCAAAGTGAAAGCTTTCCATGCCGTGTTGTTTGATTATTACGAGGCGCATCTACAAGGAAATGACCAATTAGTCAACAAGGTGAAGACTCTCTGGGAATATCTTTTGCCTGATATGGACAAAAAGTTTAAAAAGAAGATACACAAATGCACCAAAATTGAAATCTACAGAGCTGCAGTAGCAGAAGCATTAAGAGTATAAAACATTCCATATTACAACCCAGCTAACCGGATAGTTAGCGCAACACTAAAAGCTTTAAGTTTGATGTTATAGATGCTCTTTTAGTTCAGCCCTTCTTCTTTAAACTCTGTAAAGCGATAGGTGTAGTTAAGTGTTCCTTTCCATTTTCCACTGAAAGAGGTAAGCTCTCCGGTAAGATCATTTTTTATCGTAACTACAAAAGACGCCTGCAATACTTCTTCATCAAAAGAACGATTGACGATTATTCTCGACATGGCAGGAACTTGCACCGTTTCCTCCGTTTTATCCGTTCCGTAAGGCCTGGTTTGACTGACATTTGTGAGCACCCAACCCCTGTCGATGCTATAAACCTTTTTGTTACTGAAGGTGTATGGAGTATTTATCTTAAATAGGTTTGCCTCAATATCCTCAGGTAGCGGTTGCGTAAACATGAATAGAGAGGTCGTGGAATAATCGTCGTCTTCGTCATAGTATGTCAATACTATTAAAGAGGCGGTGCGGTTACTAAATTGGATAGGGGCAAGGGTATGAGTTACCACCCTTATGCTGTCGTCCTCCTGGAGAGTATAGGTTATATCTTCTACCGAATAAGTCGCTTCCGGTTGAGGCTCAATCACAAGGTTATCATCAGACTTCCCGCAAGAAATAAAGAGTAAACTCAAAACAAAGAGAGAAAAGATACTTTTTTTCATAGTCATTAGTTTTAGTCCTTATCATTTAGTCGTGACAAATATAAATATTATTTATTACATTTATATTTGTTTTTACTATTATTTTCTTGCTTGCGATGTTTTTCCAATTCCCAAGTGCAGCAAAACTTCATATCCGCTATTATTCAGAAAAAGCATCAGAAATATTGGGCTTGCTACCAACTAATTATAGAACAAGCTGTTTACTCTCTGTGCACAAGAGTTGCTATTCTTTTTAAGCCGTTTTCTATTCCAAAAACATCCCCATGTAGTCATATATAACATCCGGATGTTATATATGACTACATGGGGATGTTTTTGACTATAACTATACATCGCAACGAACAAAGGCTAAGATCATAAAAATTATAACTAAGCAATAAGCCAGTAATTGCCACTTTACAAAAGATCTTTCGTCTAGGTTATTCTTGGATTGTTTTAGTTATCGGCCGGAGAATCATAGCTTGGCCTCCTTTTGCTTTAATATTAAAAGAAAATTCATCTCCTTCTTTCACCTTTTCAACTCTTTTGCAGATACCTCCTGCACCATCGTCTTCATAAACGGTCGCCGTGTAAATTTCTCCTTTGGTTAAGAAATTTAATCTGATGCTACTTTCCCAGTCTTTCAAGCCTGTTACATTACCAACAAACCATGTATCTCCACTGCGGCGTGCAACGCTAATATTTTCACCTATACCACCGGCCAAATAATGGGATTCATCCCAAACCGTAGGCACATACTTGAAAAACTCGATTTCTTCTTCATTCGTATAATCATTGGGCATGCCATACCAAAAGATAGATTGTAGCGGACTGAAAAAGATTACAGTTAAAGCCAACTGTTGCCCCTTAGTAACTTTCAAGTTTTTACTATAGCTGTTTTTTCCATTCGGATAGCAAAAAGTAAAGTCTGCCGGTCCCGCCAAGAAACGAGTAAAAGGCAAAACTGTTGTATGAAAAGCATCAGGGCTGTTCTCATCTCCACGGATACCCTCCTGGGTAAGTAACGCAGGATAAGTCCTGCTTAAACCGGTAGGCTTATAATTATCATGAATATCAAGAATGAATCCGTAATCGTTAACTTTCTTAATAGCTGAAGCCAGCCACATAAGACCCTCCTGGGTCAGACCATCTACAAAGCCGAATTTCATGCCACTAACGCCCCATTTTTTATACAAAGGAAGGATAGTATCCAATTTTGCTCTAAGCCCCACATAATTAACGTATAAAACAACTCCGATTCCCCTTTCCTTTCCGTATTGAATGACCTTGGACATATCAATTTGAGGAATCACTCGGGTAGGATCAGAAGTTGAGCGAAATTCCGATCCATACCAACCTGCATCAAACATTATGTATTGGAAATTATGCTTCACCGCAAAATCGATGCAATCTATTCCACTTTGAGTATTTAGCTGAGCTCTTATTAACTTGCCCGGCTTTATCCAGGTCGGAACTCCATTTTGTGGGGCCGGAGTAAGTTTTAAATAAAGCTCACTATAATCGTGTAATCCAATTGCGGTTTTCGCTACACTTATTGTTCTCCATGGCGTTTCGAAGACGCGGTCTGCTTTCACCACTGAATTTCTGGCAAAAGTCACAACGAGACTATTAGATTTAATTCCTCTTTTCAGCTCGGCTTTCGTGTAATCTGTATTATCTGCTTCGCCAATGCTAATAAATAATTTCCCATTGGTCAAGGTAGCCGGAAAGTCACAAGTTTGAGTTAATAAATTCAATGCAACAGGGGTAAATACCGATTCCTGATTATATTGATAAATCTCATACGGGGTAGTAAAATTAAACTCTGTGTTTTCTTTTTTAACACTAATACTATTATCTTTCAGACCCGATTGCGAGGGGATTTCGTAGCGAAATGCTACAGAACCATTATATACTCTCACAATCAAATTATAAAGCAATGAAGAAGAAACACAGCGCAATTTTAATCTATTATACCTATTTGTAATTGTATCATTCTCTCCCAACCGCCACGCAAATTTTTCATCATAAAAATTTTCTTCCTTACCTTCCACAACCGTATTTCCTCCTACAGTTATTCCATCGATCTGAAGTCCTAACTTTGACCAAGTAACGACTTTCTGCCCCGAATAAAACACTCTATATTGCAATTGTCCTTGCTTATCAGCCCCCAACTCTATGCATGTCTGCTTATCGGGAGCTTTAACACGAATTGTTTTCTTAAATTGTCCAAAACTACTGACTGTTGTCAACAGAGACAAAATCGTCGAGAAGATGTAAATCTTAGCATTCATTGTTATTCTATTAAAATATATATCCTATAATACGAACAAGAAAATAAACACACCTACTTTGCAATACGATAAAAGCCCTCTATTTTGTTGCATTCTAAATAAAAAGCTGTAATTTTGCTTCAGATTTCAATAAGAGGGGTGCCTTAATATAACGGGCTGAGATCATACCCATTAACCTGATCCGGGTAATGCCGGCGGAGGGAGAAATAGAAAAGTCCCCTTTTCTGTTTAACTAAAAATTCAATTAATAATGAAAAAGAGAGCTATAATGCTGGCCGGAGTTCTGACTCTGGGCTCCATGTCTTTTGCACAAAAAGTACAAAAAGACAGTCTGAGAATTGTTAACCTGCAAGAAGTGCAGGTGGTATCTACTCGTGCCACAGCAACAACGCCGATGGCATTTACGAATATAAACAAAGAACAAATCAGTAAGCAAAACTTAGGTGTGGACATTCCATATCTTCTGAGTCTCACTCCATCGGCCATTACCACATCGGATGCAGGAGCCGGCATAGGCTATACCTCATTACGCATACGCGGCACAGACGGAACGCGAATCAATGTTACAGCCAATGGAATCCCGATGAATGATGCAGAAAGCCATACCGTGTATTGGGTAAACATGCCCGATTTTGCTTCTTCATTAAAAGATATGCAGATACAACGAGGGGCCGGAACATCGACCAACGGCTCCGGAGCTTTCGGCGGAAGCATTAATATGCAGACGGAAGGAATCAGCATGAAACCTTATTCGGAGTTTAGCGGGTCATACGGTTCATTTAACACCCACAAAGAAACAGTGAAATTTGGTACCGGATTGATAAATAATCACTGGGCTTTTGATGCACGTCTATCTAATATAGGTACGGATGGTTACATTGATCGTGCATCGGTAGATCTAAATTCATATTTCCTGCAAGGGGGATATTTCACCGACAATACGTCTGTGAAGTTTATTACTTTTAGTGGCTTAGAGAAAACATATCACGCATGGAACTACGCTTCGAAAGAAGAGATGAAAGAGTTTGGCCGCCGCTACAATTCTTGTGGCGAATATATAGATGATAACGGCAATGTAGCGTATTACAAGGATCAAACGGATAATTACCACCAAACACACTACCAGCTATTATTAGATCACACTTTTTCTCCCGCCTGGAATCTGAATGCAGCTCTGCATTACACACAAGGCAACGGTTATTATCAGGAGTATAAAACCGACCGTTCGCTGGAAGAATACGGTTTATCTGCCTATATGCTCAATGGTGTGGAAATAACCAAGAGCGACTTGGTACGGCAGAAGAAAATGAACAACGATTTCTATGGCATGGTATTCTCTCTGAATTATAACAAGAACCGATTAAGTGCGTCTATGGGCGGCGGATTGAACGAATACGACGGTGACCATTTCGGTAAAGTAATCTGGGTAAAGAACTACGTTGGTTCCCTGAGTCCGGAACAAGAATACTACCGAAGCAACGCTAAAAAGATAGACGGAAATATCTATGCAAAAGCCAATTATGATTTGGGTAGCGGTATCAACATTTACGGAGATTTACAATATCGCTACATTAACTACAAAATAAACGGCGCTAACGACAATTGGGATTGGAACACCGGTGCCATGCAAAACCTGGATATCAATGACAATTTCAATTTCTTCAACCCCAAAGCAGGTGTTAACTGGCAACTAAATAAGAATAGCCGACTGTATGCCTCTTTCTCTGTGGCCCAAAAAGAGCCAACCCGTAACAATTATACCGATGGAAAAGCAGATCAATACCCTAAAGCGGAAAAACTCTTCGACTACGAACTCGGATACAATTATGCAAATACATGGTTTTCTGCCGGAGCAAACTTCTACTATATGAACTATAAAGACCAGCTGGTACTGACAGGCCAATTAAACGAGATAGGCGAAGCCATGGCCGCCAATGTGCCCGATAGTTACAGAATGGGAGCGGAATTAATGGCCGGAATCAAGCTGAACAAGAACTTCCGTTGGGATGCCAACGCCACTTTAAGTCGGAATCGGGTAAAGAATTTCATCGAAACACTCTATGAAAATGAAGAAACAAATCCCATTGAAATAAAGCATGGAGATACCCCCATTGCCTTCTCTCCCGATTTGATTTTCAACAATATTTTCACCTTCGATTACAAGAAACTTGAAGTTAGTTTGCAGTCACAATACGTCAGCAAACAATACCTTAGCAATGCAAAGCAAGATGATCAAACGCTTGATGCTTACTTTGTCAGCAACCTGAATTTAGCATACGCATTACAATTACCGCATGTAAAATCGGCAAGTATTGGCATTACCGTTTATAATCTCTTCAACGAAGAATATGAGAACAACGGATATGCAGGGAGCGGATATTCAGGAAGCAACAAAGAGCGTTATAATTATTCAGGTTATGCCGCTCAGGCCGGAACTAATGTAATGACACATCTTACGTTACGCTTCTGATGAACTATCTGGAAATTATAGGAACTCTGATAGGCTTGCTTTATCTCTGGCTGGAGTATAAAGCAAGCATCTATCTATGGATAGTCGGCATTATTATGCCGGCCATCTATCTTTTTGTGTATTACGATGCCGGACTCTATGCCGATACGGGTATCAACGTTTACTACCTTCTTGCTGCCATCTACGGATGGGTAGTGTGGCAAAAAGGGAACAGTAATAAAATAGATTTACCTATCAGGCATACCCCTATCCAACAGATTATTCCGCTAGCAGCTGTGTTTGTAGTTGCCTTCTTTGCCATTGCGTGGGTGCTGATTAATTATACCGATAGTAATGTTCCGTGGCTAGATAGTTTCACTACAGCTCTCAGCATCATCGGCATGTGGCTACTGGCTCGAAAATACGTAGAACAATGGCTGGCCTGGATAGCCGTAGATGTGGTAAGTTGCGGACTCTACGTCTATAAAGGACTCGATTTCACTGCCGTCTTATATGGCATTTACTCTGTTATTGCTATCTTTGGCTATTATAAATGGATACGAATGATGAAAGAAACAACACGAACCGTATGAAAAACTACCCGTTGCTAACAAAAGACAGTCCCACCGAAACGCTGATTCTGGCCAATGGAGAATATCCCACCCATCCCACACCTGTCGCTTTGTTGAATCAGGCAGCTTATGTGGTGTGCTGTGACGGTGCAGCCGATGCCTATATTCTTCGGGGACAGATTCCCGACATTATCATAGGAGACGGCGATTCCATCTCTGCCAAAAACAAGAAACGTTTCCAACACATTCTGCATACAAGCCCCGATCAGGAGACAAATGATCAAACCAAAGCAGTGAATTATTGCCTCGAAAACGAGCGTAAAGAATTAGTGATCGTTGGTGCCACAGGCAAACGAGAAGATCATACCTTAGGCAATATTAGTTTATTAATGGATTACATGGCTGCCGGAGCAAACGTACAGATGGCAACCGATTATGGCGTATTCACCCCTGCGTGTGGCGATGCCACATTTCACTGTTATCCGGGCGAACAAGTTTCCATCATTAACTTCGGCGCATCGGGTTTAAAAGGTGACGGATTGGTTTATCCACTCAGCGACTTCACCAATTGGTGGCAAGGAACGCTCAACGAAGCCGTAGGCAATACACTTACCATACATGCAAAAGGGAAGTACTTGATTTTCAGAACGTATTAACCAAGCCTACATAGCTTAATAGTACCTACCTATTAACATTAAACCAAAAATAACTGTCCTGTCCAAATGACTGCAAAAACATTTTTCCAATTACTCATACCGATAGTTATATAAAAATCCCGTACAGAATAGTTCTGAGCGGGATTTTTGATGTATATAAATGCTTAAAGGTTTAGCAAATAAGATTTGAAGCCGGCAAAATCTTTGCCCATCTCCAAACTCTTCTTTTCACCTTTCATAAATTCTTGCAACTTAGCGGGAACAATCACTTTATCATGAATAATACCCTCTACTGTTTCGAGAAACTTAGCAGGATGAGCTGTTTCGAGGAACACACCTACTTCACCGTCTTTCAATCCTTCTTTCAGCGCACGATAGCCACAAGCGCCATGCGGATCGAGCAGATAATGCATTTCTTGATAAACGTTCTGCAATGTTTCGCTTATTTGTTCGTTAGCGTAGGTACTACCTGTTATCTCTGCTGAAATAGCCGTATGAGAGTGATCATACAAATCGAGCACACGGGCAAAGTTACTTGGATCACCCACATCCATGGCATTAGCAATGGTAACAATAGACGGACGGGGATTATATTTTCCTGTTTGCAGGTATTGATAAAATATATCATTTTTATTATTGGCAGCCATGAAACGAGTAATGGGTAATCCCATTCGTTTTCCAAACAAACCGGCTGTAATGTTCCCAAAGTTTCCACTGGGTACAGAGACAACCATCTTATCAGCCTTACCTAATTTTTTAAGTTGTGCATAAGCATAGAAATAGTAAAAAGCTTGCGGCAAGAAACGAGCTACATTGATGGAGTTAGCAGAAGTTAGCAGTAAATGCTCATTCAATTCTTTATCCATAAACGCCGATTTCACCAATGCCTGACAGTCATCAAAGGTTCCGTCAATCTCTAATGAAGTGATATTCTGTCCCAGAGTAGTGAACTGCTTCTCTTGTATTTCGCTAACCTTTCCTTTCGGATAAAGTACATATACATGAATCCCTTCCACGCCGAGAAAACCATTGGCAACAGCGCTTCCCGTATCTCCCGAAGTGGCAACCAACACATTGACATTCTTCAGCCCCTCTTTGCGAATGAAATGGCCGAGCAGACGTGCCATAAAGCGACCGCCAACATCTTTGAATGCCAACGTAGGGCCATGAAACAATTCTAAAGAATAGATATTATCCTCCACAGGAACCAGCGGTACATCAAAACTGAGTGTATCATACACAATTTCTTTCAACGTATCTGCCGGCACATCTTCACCAAAGAAAGCATCTGCTACCCGATAGGCTATTTCCTGAAAAGAGAGCATTTCAATGGTATCAAAGAATTCTTTTGGCAGAGTTTTAATCGATTCAGGCATAAAAAGCCCTTTATCAGAGGCAAGTCCTTTAACTACCGCCTCCTGCAAAGAAGCTACAGGAGCTTGTTTATTAGTGCTATAATACTTCATCATACGATTTATTGGAATTCATAAACTCTTTCATAAACTCATCTTCCTTCAATAATCCATAGTCTCCCTCACAAGCCGCTACTTCATCATACGTTTGCACAGAATCGGGAGTAATTCCCGGATACCAGATAAGGAATGGGATCGGATCTGAAGTATGAGTTCTTAGTTCGCAGGGAGTTGGATGATCGGGAAGCACAGCAATAGCCACCGGTTCTTTCCATTCTTTTACTGCCTCATAGATAGGGCCAACGGCACGGCTATCCAGATTCTCAATGGTTTGGAGCTTCAAAGCTACATTACCTTCGTGTCCGGCCTCATCACTGGCTTCAATGTGCAGATAAACGAAGTCGTCCGTTTTCAATGCTGTTAAAGCTGCCGCCACTTTATTCTCATAATTTGTATCATAAAGTCCGGTAGCACCTTCCACTAATATTCGTTTTAGTCCGGCATAATAACCGATGCCCCGAATTAAATCAACGGCAGAGATAACAGAACCCGACTTTATTTGTGGGAAAGTATCGGAGAGTGTTTCCATTTGTGGACGATAGCCCGGCGACCATGGCCAAATGCTATTAGCCGGATCTTTACCTTCTGAAATACGTTTTAAGTTTAACGGATGATTCTTCAGTAACTCTTGAGATTTCAAGATTAGTTCATTAATCAGATCAGCCGTTTCCTGAGCTTCCGGTACTAAAGGCTTTATCAGTAAAGGGCGGAACGGATGAAGAGGAACATCATGAGGAGGAGTACAATCAAGTTGTTTGTTACCTCCTTTGATAACTAACAAGTGACGGTAAGATACGCCTGTATGAAAGTGAACTTTTTCATTTCCCAAGTTCTCTTGCAAATACTTAATCAACACATCAGCTTCTTCGGTAGAAATATGTCCGGATGAGTGATTCTTCAAAATTTCCCCCTCTACACAAATCAGGTTACAGCGCATTGCCATCTCTCCCGGCTTCAGATCAATACCGATACTTGCCGCTTCCAAAGCTCCCCGACCTTCGTACACTTTCGGTAAATTGTAACCCAGTACGGATAAATTAGCTACTTCGCTGCCCGGATGAAAGCCTTCGGCTACCGTCTGTAGCCTACCGTTGCGTCCCATCCGGGCAAGCATATCCATATAAGGCGTCTTTGCATATTGCAGGAGCGTCTTATCTCCTAATGACTTCACAGGCCAGTCGGCCATTCCGTCGCCTAATATAATTATATGTTTCATCTTCTTTATACATTAGCAATACTCATAATATCTGCAAAAACTCCGGCGGCAGTCACACCCGCACCGGCTCCATATCCCTGAATCATCATCGGATATTCTTTATAACGTTCTGTAGTAAGCAAAATAATATTGTTGCTTCCCTCCAAGCCGTAGAAAGGGTGATCACTCCCCACCTCCTGTAGCCCAACAGACGCTTTACCTCCATCTAACTTAGCAACAAAGCGCCAATGTTTTTTTTCGTCGACCAAAATTTGACGACGAGTTTCAAATTCTGCATCAAGGCTGGGAATACGCTTCCAAAACTCATTCAATGAACCTTCAAAGTATTCATTCGGAACAAACAAGTGAGTTTCTACATCCTCCTGCTCTATTTTATACCCGGCTTCGCGTGCTAAAATAACCAATTTACGAACCACATCCTTTCCACTCAGATCAACACGTGGATCCGGTTCAGAATAGTGTTCTTCCTGGGCCATCTTAATGGTACGACTAAAAGGTATATCAGCGCTTATTTTATTGAATACATAATTTAGTGTACCTGAAAGCACCGCCTCTATTTTCAGAATTTTGTCGCCACTATTAATCAGGTCGTTAATCGTATTTATAATGGGAAGCCCGGCACCTACATTTGTTTCGAATAAAAATTTCACTCCTCTATGACGGGCTACCTGCTTCAAACCCAAATAATCTTCATATTTTGAAGAAGCCGCAATCTTGTTGGCGGCAACTACCGAAATATTATGCAATAGAAAATCTTTATATAAAGAAGCAACTTCCGGACTTGCCGTACAATCAACAAAGACCGAATTAAAGATGTTCATCTCAATAACCTCATCGCGAAAGATCTTGGGAGAGCTCTTTATTCCTTGTTCCTTCAATTTGCTCCGGTAGTTGCTCAGATCAAGCCCTTCTCGGTTAAACATAGCATACGAACTATTGGCAATGCCCACTACATTCAGCTGAAGGCCGTTTTCATGCATCAATTTCTGTTGCTGACAACGTATCTGCTCAATAAGACTGTTACCTACCGTACCTATTCCACAAATAAACAAATTCAGCACCTGATATTCAGAGAGGAAAAAAGAGTCATGAATAACATTAAGCGATTTACGAAGTGATTGGGAATCAACAACAAACGAAATATTGGTTTCGGAAGCACCCTGTGCACAAGCAATCACATTAATACCATTGCGCCCCAAAGTGCCAAATAATTTACCGGCAATACCCGGCGTATGCTTCATGTTTTCGCCAACAATAGCTACAGTAGCAAGTCCTTTTTCTGCATTTATTTTCCCGATTTCACCCATTTCCACCTCTTTGGCAAATTCTTCGTTTAGAACCTCGCAAGCCAAATCGGCCTCACTATTACGTACACCTATAGAAGTGCTGTTTTCTGAAGATGCCTGTGATACGAGAAAAACACTAATACCACTTTTGGCTAATACTTTAAAAATGCGATAATTTACTCCGATTACGCCAACCATTCCCAACCCTTGAACAGTAATCAGACTCGTGTCGTTGATAGACGACATTCCCTTAATCGCTTTGCTTTCAGGACTGGAAACATTTTGTTTGATAACCGTACCTGCAGCATCCGGATTAAATGTATTTTTAATCAAGATAGGAATGCTTTTATGATATACAGGATAAATGGTAGGCGGATATACCACTTTTGCACCAAAGTTACAAAGTTCTGTTGCCTCTACATAACTTAATTCGCTGATAGTATAAGCACTACTGATTACTCGTGGATCTGCCGTCATGAATCCATCCACATCCGTCCAGATTTCAAGACTATCAGCGTCAAGAGCAGCTGCTAAAATGGCTGCTGTATAATCCGAACCGCCACGTCCAAGGTTAGTCACATCACCATTCGTTTTATCCGAAGAGATGAAACCCGGTACCACGGATATTTTCGGAATAATACGGAAGGTTTCCTTTATAAGCGAATTGGTTAATTCATTATCTAACACATGTTTAGCATGCTTTCTCTCCGTTTTAATAAACGTACGCGAATCAAACCATTGAGCATCTGCTATTAACCGAGACACTATAATAGAAGAAAGCCTCTCTCCGTAACTGACAATCGTATCAGATGTTTTCGAAGAGAGGTCTTTTATCAGATATATACCTTGAAAGATATCTTTCAATTCATTGAGCAGTTCACCCACCTGACGTTGCAATAGCGATTGCTTATTTCCTGCCGGAATAACTTCTTTAATCATTGCAATATGCCGATACACAATATCACGGAACTCTCCCTCATAAGCAGGGTCTCCGGTTGCAGCCATTTTCGACATGTGAATCAGCTTATCAGTAATTCCACCTAATGCCGAAACAACAACAATTACAGGCTCTTCTGCTGCCTCTACTATCTTTTTTACACTTAAAATGCTGTTCACGGAACCTACGGATGTTCCGCCGAATTTCATTACTTTCATGAAGATACTAATTTAAGAACAGTTGCCCCAATATAAAAGGCCGGGACAATGACGATTAAAATTAAGTTTTAGAAATTGCTTACTTCTGTAAGCGTGAATCACGTAGAAACACAGAATCATCCTCAACCCCTAAGGGTTGTGGTGCACATCGATGTGGTGGTTATATGTAGATAGAAATTAACCATTTTTCTTTTTTTGTTTCTACCATATTTGGTAAGTGTTGCAAAAGTAAGAATAAAAACATTAAATCTATTACTTTTTTTCTGCTTTTTCTTATAAAATAATTCCAGCCTGACAATATGATAATTGTATAAGGATAAAACATATACTTACAGTTTATGCCACCTCCTTATTAAGGGAACAAAAACTTATAATACTTTCGTATTGCTAATATAGGCGGAAAGAATAATGGGAACTATAGAAAAAGCAAAGACGAAAATCCCTGAAATCTGATTAATTATCCTTATTTTTGTCTTCATTCTAAAGAACGAGGAGAACGATGGCAAAAGAAAAAACCGTTTATGTATGCAACAATTGCGGGCAGGAGTCGCCCAAATGGGTAGGTAAATGTTCCGGTTGCGGAGAGTGGAATACCTATGTAGAAGAAATTGTACG
Source organism: uncultured Bacteroides sp. (assembly GCF_963677715.1). NCBI lineage: Bacteria > Pseudomonadati > Bacteroidota > Bacteroidia > Bacteroidales > Bacteroidaceae > Bacteroides > uncultured Bacteroides sp. The sequence continues at coordinate 2,711,275 of NZ_OY782495.1, read as the reverse complement.
AAAAGAAACCACTAACAAACGCCCTGTATCGGGAATAGAAACGGTAAAAGCAAAACCAATCACACTAGACAACATTGAGGCTGACGATGAGCCGCGAATGGATATGCACGACGAGGAACTAAACAGGGTATTGGGCGGCGGACTGGTTCCGGGTTCACTAGTACTTATTGGTGGCGAACCGGGCATAGGGAAATCTACATTGGTGCTACAAACGGTACTCCGCATGCCCGAACGACGCATACTATATGTTTCCGGCGAAGAGAGTGCCCGCCAATTAAAGCTACGGGCAGACAGACTCACCAATGCCTCGAGCGATTGCCTCATCGTTTGCGAAACTTCTCTGGAACAAATATATGTGCACATAAAGAATACCCAGCCCGATTTGGTCATCATCGATTCCATACAAACCGTATCTACGGAGGTACTTGAATCTTCTCCCGGCAGCATTGCCCAAGTGCGCGAATGCGCAGCCTCCATTTTGCGTTTCGCTAAAGAAACTCACACAGCGGTGTTACTTATCGGGCATATTAATAAGGAAGGAAGCATTGCCGGGCCCAAAGTATTGGAGCATATTGTAGATGCGGTGTTACAGTTTGAAGGAGATCAACATTATATGTATCGTATATTGCGAAGCATTAAAAATAGATTTGGAAGTACTGCCGAACTGGGTATTTATGAAATGCGACAAGATGGGCTACGACAAGTGAGCAATCCGTCGGAGTTGCTGCTTTCGCAAGATCACGAAGGCATGAGCGGTGTAGCCATTGCTTCGGCCATAGAAGGAGTCAGACCATTCCTCATCGAAACACAGGCCTTGGTTAGTTCCGCTGTTTACGGCAACCCGCAACGCTCGGCAACAGGGTTCGATATCCGCAGAATGAACATGCTTTTAGCTGTGCTAGAGAAACGGGTAGGTTTTAAACTTGCCCAAAAAGATGTTTTTCTTAATATTGCCGGGGGACTAAAAGTAAATGATCCGGCCATAGATTTGGCCGTGATTAGTGCCATTCTATCTTCGAACATGGATACAAGTATTGAATCGGATATCTCCATGGCGGGCGAGATAGGGCTTTCGGGCGAGATCCGTCCGGTAAACCGTATAGAACAACGCATAGGTGAAGCTGAAAAGCTTGGTTTTAAACGATTCGTATTACCAAAATATAATTTGCAGGGAATAGACATCAAGAGAATAAAAATAGAATTAATACCTGTAAGAAAGGTAGAAGAAGCTTTTAGAGCCTTGTTTGGCTAAAGCACATCATCAGAAATAGGAAAAAAAGATTTATTCACAAGGAACAATGAACGGTTATAAGCTAATTAAAAGAACAATAATCTGCATAATCCGTTTTATTTGTGACAAGCTTCAGTAAATTAGACAGTAAATAATGATACAAGAATACCAATTACGAATTCTGCCAGAGCAGGCAGCCAGCGAGCAAGTATTGAACCAGTATATTGCACGTGAGAAAGGTTTAAACTTAGATAAAATAACAGCTACACGCATTCTGAAAAGAAGCATCGACGCACGCCAACGAACCGTGCTGGTAAATCTAAGTGTAAGGGTTTACATCAATGAAATGCCGGCAGACGATGAATATGTGCACACTTCTTATAATAATGTGGAAGAAAAGCCACAGGTGATTGTGGTAGGAGCAGGCCCTGGAGGACTCTTCGCCGCCTTACGGCTGATAGAGTTGGGGTTGAAGCCTATTATTGTAGAACGTGGAAAATGTGTGAGGGAACGCAAAACAGATATTGCACTTATCAGCCGGGAACATATAGTAAATCCTGAATCGAATTATAGCTTTGGAGAAGGAGGTGCAGGAGCTTTCTCTGACGGAAAGTTATATACCCGAAGCAAAAAACGCGGAAATGTGGATAAGATATTGAATGTATTCTGCCAGCACGGAGCAAGCACTTCCATCTTAGCCGACGCACATCCGCATATTGGTACGGACAAGTTGCCAAAGGTTATTGAGAATATGCGCAATACCATCCTTTCTTGTGGCGGTGAGATGCACTTTAACACCCGAATGGTTGCTCTAATTATCAAGGAGAATAAATTGCAAGGCATAGAGACAAACACCGGAGAAACTTTTCTGGGACCTGTAATTCTAGCCACAGGCCATTCGGCACGCGATGTTTATCGCTGGTTGGCAGAGAACAATGTAGCTATTGAGGCCAAGGGACTCGCTGTTGGCATTCGCCTTGAACATCCATCGGAACTGATAGACAAAATACAATATCATAATCAGGAAGGTCGAGGCAAGTATTTACCCGCTGCAGAGTATAATTTCGTTACGCAAGTAGACGGACGCGGAGTATATAGCTTTTGTATGTGTCCGGGTGGTTTTATAGTGCCCGCAGCCAGTGGCCCGGAACAAGTTGTAGTAAACGGCATGTCACCTTTTAACCGCGGATCTAAGTGGAGCAACTCAGGAATGGTCGTAGAGATACAGCCAAACGATCCCGAAGTAGATAAATGGATGACTAGTAATGGCATAACCGATAACAGACCCTCCGTACTTAAAAGTATGCGGTTTCAGGAAGAACTCGAAAGACAAAGCTGGTTGCAAGGTGGCATGTGCCAGACAGCTCCGGCACAGCGCATGGTAGATTTCACAAATCGCAAACTAGGTAGTGAATTGCCTAAATCCTCTTACGGCCCGGGGCTGGTGGCTTCACCTCTACATTTCTGGTTACCGGATTTTATTTCAAAAAGGTTGTCGCAAGGTTTCATACAATTTGGGCGTACAAGCCGCGGATTCCTGACCAACGAAGCAGTGATGATCGGTGTAGAAACTCGGACTTCTTCGCCTGTACGCATCGTACGGGACAAAGAAACGCTGCAGCACACTGTTATTCATGGACTTTTTCCTTGCGGAGAAGGAGCGGGATACGCCGGAGGTATTGTCTCTGCCGGTATTGACGGAGAACATTGCGCTGAAGCAGTGGCTGCCCTTATAAACAAAAATAGTTAATGCCTTATGGAAATAGCTGTAATCACTCCGGATACACTCTCAGCCATCGGACTAAAAAAACTTCTGAGCGAGATTAGTCCTAATTTTGTCATTCGTACTTTTGCCGATTATGGTTCTTTAGTCGATGACACCCCTGATATGTACACCTGGTATTTTATTTCTTCGCAAACGTACGTATTATATAACTCTTTCTTCTTACCCCGAAAGGAGAAAACAGTGATTTTGATGCATGGCATTAGTTTTAATACTGTTTCCGCCGGCAATCATATTCTAAATATCTTTCTTCCGGAAAAAAGGATGAAAGCAGAATTAACCAAGTTTTTCTCCGACAGTATCCCTATGAGCATTCCTGAAGAAGAGCAAGAGCTTTCGGCCCGCGAAATAGAAGTATTGGTGCTGGTCACCAAAGGATTTATTAATAAAGAAATAGCCGACAAACTAAACATCAGCCTGACGACGGTAATCACTCACCGCAAAAACATTACCGAAAAGTTAGGAATAAAGTCCGTATCGGGGCTTACCATGTATGCTGTAATGAATGGATATGTGGAAGCCGACCGGATATAATCCTCATAAATAGGGATTGCAGGGATACAATCTTTAGCGTTACTTTGCAAACAACAAACTTACTGCCGATACATGCGAAAAAAAGCATTAACGCAATGCTTAATTCATGCAGAAACTTCGACAGTATTAAATTCAAGTAACCAATGAAAAAAAACAGTATCCTTGTTGCTCTGGCTTTGCTGGGCACAATCAATGTATGGGCTGACGACGTAACTAAAGACACGCTTAAGGTGGTGGACGTGGAAGAGGTCGTTATCATTGCCACCCCGAAAGAAAACCTCAAACTTCGCGAACAACCTGCATCTTCCACCATCCTGTCTCAACAAGACATGAGAGATGATCAGATATATTCCATTAAAGACCTCACATCTGTAGTACCTAACCTCTTTATTCCCGATTATGGTTCCAAACTAACATCGGCAATCTACATCAGAGGGGCAGGATCACGCATTAACACTCCGAGTGTGGGCCTATATGTAGATAACGTACCGTATATGGATAAGTCGGCCTTTGACTTCAATTATGCCGATATAGAACGCATAGACGTATTACGTGGGCCACAAGGTACGCTTTACGGACGTAGTGCTATGGGAGGACTTATTCGTGTTTACACCAAGTCTCCTTTCGATTATCAAGGTACCGATCTTCGCCTTAGCGCAGGTACTTACAATCAGTATACCGGTTCGGTAACGCACTATCATAGAGTATCCAATAAGTTTGCATTCTCTACCGGCGCTTTTTATGATTATGCGGGAGGTTTCTTTAAAAACACCTATCTCGATAAGAAGATTGATCGTACAAATGCAGCCGGAGGACGTTTTCGCGGCATTTATCTACCTACTGCTAATTTGAAACTCGACCTAAACGTAAGTTACGAATATAGCGATCAAGGCGGATATCCCTATGGACTCTACGATAAAGAGACAGGAAAGACAGCCGACCCGGCTTACAATGAGCAGAGTAGCTATTACCGAAATCTATTAAATGCAGGCCTCAACTTAGAGTATCAGGCTAAAAAATTCACTTTAAGTTCCGTCACAGGCTTCCAACATCTAAAAGATCGCATGTTTATGGATCAGGATTTCTCTATAGCCGACATGTTTAATCTGATTCAAAAACAAAAGCAAAGCACCATCAGTCAGGAGTTTACCTTCAAAAGTAAAGGAAACAAACGCTGGCAATGGGTGACCGGCGTATCCGGGTTCTATCAATGGTTAGATATGAATGCACCTGTAACCTTTAAACAAGACGGTTTATCTATGATTCAGGAATACATGGATGAGGCAATGGCTTCAACTCCAGTAAGAGTAAAGATACTAAATGAGACAATGCCCATATCCGGCCGGTTCAACATGCCTACCATGGGAGCAGCGCTCTTTCACGAAAGCACTTTTAATAATGTAATTTGGGAAGGCTTAAGTGCCACAATAGGTTTACGTGCAGATTACGAGAACATGAAGATTGCCTATAACTCCGGCTGCGTACTCAGTACTCAGACTTACATGAACGGAGCAGCTATGGGAGGAGCAACTGACAACGAATATATAATAGTGGGAAAGGAAAAAAATGATTACTGGATTCTTCTTCCTAAATTTGCATTGAAATACGCCTTCAATAATCGTAATAATATCTATGCATCTGTTACCCGGGGACATAGAAGCGGCGGATACAATGTGCAAATGTTCTCAGATCTCATAGAAGGCCAGATGACAACTCAGTCGAGCACAAACAATGTGAAAGATGTGATTAGTTACAAACCGGAATATGCATGGAACTACGAGTTGGGTAGTCACTTTACACTCTGGGAAGGCAAACTATGGGCAGACATGGCAACATTCGTAATGGATACCAGAGACCAACAGATTGCACAGTTCTCTCCTAGCCAAATGGGCCGTATGATGGTAAATGCCGGACACAGTCGTAGCTACGGCGCTGAATTGGCGTTACGGGCAAAACTAACAAATGCGCTTAGTATGAACACAAGCTACGGATACACAAACGCCACTTTTATTAATTTTGATGATGGGCAGGCTAATTATAAAGACAAACATGTTCCCTTCATCCCACAACAAACCCTGACCGTAGGCGCAGAGTATGCGGTGAAATGTGATGAGCACTCTATGTTCGACGAAGTACGCTTCTTAGTTAACTATTCCGGAGCAGGAAAAATTTATTGGACGGAAAGTAACGATGTAGCACAAAACTTCTATGGAACAGTAAACTGGAAAATCTGCACATCGATAGGTAATGCACAAATAGATCTTTGGTCACGTAACTTCCTAAACAAGAAATACAATACATTCTATTTCGAGTCATCGGGACAAGGCTACGCACAACAAGCCCGTCCAATGCAATTCGGAGTAGATTTGCGTTGTCGATTCTAAATAGTTCCTAAAAACAAAAATAGGAGATTGACAAAAGAGGAGAAGTTCCGGCTTCTCCTCTTTCTTTATTTTAATTTAGATATACTTTAAAATTACATTATAGTGAGAGCCAATCATCGAACCCAAAAGGCGACCAATTATTAAATCTTATATATCATTGTTGTTCAATAGAAAAATAAATCTTTTAAGTTCTATTCATTAATTGCTCCACAATACGGACAAGTACCTTTTTCCCTAATCTTCCTGCCACACTGTCCGCAGCGATACTTATATCCCATGCTATGCCGCATCCTCTTTATGCAAATATAGACGAAACCAAGCAAGAAAACATATCCTATATAGATAGGAATAGTTAGTATAAAAAAGAAGTAGCAAAATATACAACACGAAACAAGGCCCAATAAGTAGAAAAAAGCTGTCGCCGGATTTAGCTGATGAAACAAATCATCAAGAACAGCCAACGTCACAACAATAAACAGCCAGATGCTAATAAGAAAAGCAGAAAGAATGAACGGAACCTTAAAAGGCGATAATGTAGGATTAAAGTAATAGTATTGCCAGGTTTCAGGTGCAAATACTTGAATAGACTCATAAAGAGTGGCACTAAAAGCCATCAGCAAACAAAGAAACAACGGGTAAACACTATCAATATCATTGAAGTAAACTAACTGAAGCTGTTTCTTCCTGAAAGCCCGAAAGAGCCAAAAAAGAACGAAAAGAGTAAAAATGATAACAAAGTACGAAGCATGCGTATCGCTGAAAAGATGAATAAATTGCGAAATAATATCTATAGGAACAAACGATTGCACCAACTCCTTTTCACGAATCCACCCTTGTGCCTCCTGTGTATGAGCTACCTTTATCCAAATACTATCTATACTATCTTTGGGATGCACAGCGATTTCAGCTACCACTACAGGTGCCCCCTTATACAATTGGACATAAGCATTTTTAATAGGAAGACGTTCCAACTCCACTGAATCGGAATAGACCTCGAGATTAGTATTCTTCCTTACTACACTAATATTACCTTTTTCGCGGGGATAATGGCACGAGGCCAAACTCAGCAATAATAGCAGAAATCCCACTAAATTCTTCATACTGCACTCACTTTCATCTGACAATTTTTACAATCAAAGCTCAAGCGGAAACGTTTACCATCTGTTGCCACCAAATAATAAGGTTCTTTATAAAGAGAATGCCCCCTTTGCAGGTTCGGACACCAGCCCATGCTATATTTTAAACAATGCTTGCAAAACATCAATACCGCATCTTCCACCGGCTGCTGTTCATAAGCAGGCGCAATGTTCTTCACTCCATGATCAAGATAAAAAGAAACCGATCTTGAATTCATTACATTTCCCAGATAAGTCAATTCACTTTGAGGATAAACTGCTTTCACAGGCTTATGTACCGCCAACTCTCGACGATATGTTATTTTTCGGGCAGCTATCAGTTTTTCTACTGCATTGCGTCGCAGGCCGGCCAAGGCAGATGCGGGTAAAAACCAATTGGACGTAAAATCAATATCAACTCTACTTATTTCGAAAGGAGTGTTACCCAACTTACTTAACTGTTCTTTCAAATTCTTATCCTGCGGGGTACGGGCCAATTCTTTTTCTCCGGGAAGAACGAGAGTTACGCTGTTCTCATCCTCATCTTTCAGAGAAAGAGAGAACCCATAATTATTTTCAGACAATAACACTTCAATCGATATTTTTCGTTTAGCCGATTCATGCGATAACACACGCTCAAACTCCTGATCGAAATTACGATAAAGCTTGGTATGTGGTTTTATCTTCGGCACCTCCTGCAGATAGAGTTTATTCGTATCTACACGGTTGATGCGAAAACCTTGCAGATGCCCTTGCTCGTCAAGGTAACACAGTCCGTCTCCATTATTGAAAGGTTTCACCCCTGCTACAGTGAGGTAGTTGCCACGTATCTCTTTCACTGTTCCCATCTCCTCACCAAGCGATTTGGGAGTATCGAATGAAAACACATCTTCCGAACGACCATGAAGAAAATAAGAAGTAAATCCCCTACTAAAACTTTTATCGAGCTGAGGAATAAATTCGTACCGGCATGTTCCCGAAGAAGCGCGTATATACTCCGAACGTCTGGCAAATAAAGCGTCCAGCTTTTGTCGATAAGCGGCTGTCACGTTTTTGACGTACGACACATCTTTCAAACGTCCTTCTATTTTTAAAGAAGTGACACCGGCATCAAGCAATCCTTCTAACTCCTCACTCTGATTAAGATCTTTCAATGACAACAGATGTTTATCTTTAGCGATCACTTTGCCATCGGCATCAACCATATTAAAGGGCAAGCGACAGAACTGTGCGCACTCTCCACGATTGGCACTTCTGCCAAAGCAAGCCTGACTGACATAGCACTGCCCACTATAGCTCACGCAAAGAGATCCGTGTACAAAGACTTCGAGCGATACCAAAGGACACGCTTCGTGTATGCTGCGTATCTCACTTAAAGAAAGTTCGCGGGCAAGTACTATCTGTCGAAATCCGGCTTCAGCAAGAAACGTCACCTTTTCCGCTGTACGGTTATCAGTCTGCGTGCTTGCATGTAGCGGTACAGGAGGCAAATTCATCCGGGTAATACCCATATCCTGCACAATCAGGGCATCAACGCCGATTCGGTACAATTCTCCTATCATAGCTTCCGTTTCATCCAGCTCTTCTTCTTTCAATATGGTGTTCACCGCAACATAAATACGTACATTGTACAAATGAGCATGTGCTACAAGTGCGGCTATATCTTCCATAGAATTGCCGGCGGCAGCACGAGCTCCAAACTTTGGAGCACCAATATAAACAGCATCAGCCCCATGATTAACCGCTGCCATTCCGCATTCCAAATTCTTTGCCGGAGCCAGTAACTCTATTTTCCGGGGTTTTATCATTATTTGATGTCCTCTATATTAAACGGAGTTTCCTGATAAACAAAGTAGTTCAACCAATTGGAAAACAACAGGTTGGCATGTCCGCGCCAGCGAACTAAAGGCTCTTTCTCAGGATCATTATTCATATAATAATTCTTAGGTAAATCAATAGCCATTCCCTTCTCCGCATCACGACGATATTCTGTGTCCAATGTCAACGGAGAATATTCCGAGTGCCCCGTAACAAAAAACTCTCTGCCTCCACGCCCCATTACCATGTACACGCCGGCTTCGTCTGATTCCGATAACAGCGTCAGCTCGGGAACTTTCAAAACATCCTCCTTCCGAACCTCCGTATGCCTACTGTGGGGAACAGAAAAGACATCATCAAAGCCACGGAAGATAGGATACAACGGATCAAGTGCACGGTGTTCGAAGATACCAAACAACTTCTTTTCCAATGGATACTTTGGTATTCCATAGTAGTGATATAATCCGGCCTGAGCAGCCCAACAAATATAAAAGGTTGAAGTAACATGCGTACGAGCCCAGTCAAATACCTCTTCCATCTCACGCCAATAGCTCACCTCCTCAAAGTCCAACTGCTCCACCGGGGCACCAGTAACAATCATTCCATCATACTTCTCCGAGCGCATATCATCAAAATCAGTATAGAAAGTTTGCATGTGCTCAATTGGCGTGTTTTTTGAAGTATGGCTCTTAAGTTTCATGAATGAAATTTCCAACTGAAGCGGAGTATTAGATAACAGACGCACCATATCCGTTTCTGTCGTTATTTTCAAAGGCATGAGGTTCAGCAAGACTATTCGCAAAGGACGTATATCTTGCTGAGTAGCACGCGAATTATCTATAACAAAAATATTTTCTTCCTTTAGAATCTCTATGGCCGGAAGCCTATCAGGTAAGTTTAAAGGCATATCAATCTCTCCTTTTTTATATATTCCCTGCAAAAATAATAAAAAAGGGACGATTTAAGGTAGAAAGTTAGCACTATCATAAGCTAATTAACCATCTATGTGGGGTGGAAATACCGGAATAGCCAACAGCCAAAGGATAAGTAAAACAAAAAATTAAAGTAAATTATATAAGAATCATTTCCAGATAATGAATAAATCTCTTATTTTTGCGGAACTAATTAGTACTAATATTTTAAATTTTGACAAAATGGCTTACGTAATTACTGACGATTGCATTGCTTGCGGAACTTGTATTGATGAGTGTCCCGTTGAAGCTATCTCTGAAGGCGATATTTACTCTATCAACCCTGATGTATGTACTGACTGCGGCACTTGCGCAGATGTATGCCCATCAGAAGCAATTCATCCGGTAGAATAAAATTATATCCCGGATATAAAAAGTAAAAGGCTATCCCTAAGGATAGCCTTTTACTTTTTATAATATGAAGGAAAATATGTTCTAACAAGAACATTCCCAAATCAAGCTAATTTGCCCAATGCTTCTTTTATTCTACGCATAGCCTCAACAATATTTTCATCCGAAGTGGCATAGCTCATACGTATATACTCAGGGGCACCAAAAGCAGTACCACCAACACAAGCTACATGCCCGACTTCGAGCAGATACATCGCCAAATCACCGGCATCGGTAACCAAACGCCCATCAGCACTCTTGCCAAAATAAGAGTTACACTTTGGAAACAGATAGAATGCACCCTGAGGCACATTCACCTCAAATCCGGAAATTTCCTTTGCCAATTTTACTATTAAATCTTTTCGACGGCGGAATGCATCACGCATTTCAGCAACCGGAGTCTGAGTTCCGACATAAGCAGCTTCAGCAGCTTTCTGAGATACAGAACAAGGCCCCGAAGTATATTGCCCCTGAAGTTTATTGCAGGCAGAAACGATCCATTGCGGTCCGGCTATAAAACCAATTCTCCATCCCGTCATAGCGTACGCCTTAGAAACTCCGTTAACAATAACCACGCGATCACGCACTTCGGGAAACTGAGCAATACTCTCATGCTTTCCTATATAATTAATATGTTCGTAAATCTCATCTGCAATAATTGTTATCTGCGGATATTTAGCCAACACAGCAGCCAGACCGGCAAGCTCTTCTTTTGTATAAACAGAACCGGTCGGATTAGAAGGTGAGCAAAGTATTAACGCCTTCGTTTTAAGAGTAACAGCAGCTTCCAATTGTGCAGGAGTAATCTTAAAATCTTGCTCAATACCGGCAGAAACAAAAACATTCGTCCCTTCAGCCAATTTCACCATTTCAGGATAACTTACCCAATAAGGAGCCGGAATAATGACCTCATCGCCCGAGCCAATAAGTGCCATCAACACATTGCAAACAGATTGTTTTGCTCCATTCGAACAAAGTATTTGAGCTGCAGTGTAGTTCAAGTTATTTTCTTTTTTCAGCTTCTCAACAATTGCATTACGAAGAGCCGGATAGCCGGGAACCGGAGAATAACGGGAAAAGTTATCATCTACGGCCTTCTTAGCAGCTTCTTTTATATGATCGGGAGTATTGAAATCAGGTTCTCCAACACTCATGTTAATAACATCAATGCCCTGAGCTTTGAGCTCATTACTTTTTTGCGACATGGCAAGAGTCTCAGAAGGAGACAAGCTGTTCAAACGGTCTGATAATTGATTCATTTTGTATCTCTTTTATTGTTGTTGGATGAATACCGTTGCAAAATAAACGATTATATTTGAAATAGAAAAGCAAAAAGACAGTTACTTATTAAAATGCAACGTATGCCCCATCCGCTCTTTCTTTGTTCGGAGATATCGCTCATTATATTGATTGGGACTAATTTCAATAGCTACATTTTCTGTTATTTCCAGCCCATAAGCTTCCAGCCCAACACGTTTCACCGGATTATTAGACATCAGTTTCATTTTACTAACACCAACTTCGCGCAAAATCTGTGCACCAACACCATAATCACGCTCATCAGCGTCAAAGCCCAAATGCAGATTAGCATCTACCGTATCATATCCTTCTTCCTGAAGTTTATAGGCAGCCATTTTGGCCATCAGGCCAATGCCACGTCCTTCCTGATTCATATAAACAATGACTCCTTTTCCAGCCTCTTCAATCATCTTCATTGCTTTCTGCAATTGTTCGCCGCATTCACAACGACAAGAGCCAAAGATATCTCCGGTAACACAAGACGAATGTACACGAACCAATATAGGTTCATCTTTCTCCCAGCTACCTTTAATCAGAGCAACATGTTCCAATCCATTCGATTTTTGTTTAAACGGAATTAACCGGAAATGGCCATAGTGAGTCGGCATATCCACTTCCACCCCTTTCTCCACAATCGATTCCAGCTTTGATCGATAAGCTATTAAGTCTTTAATAGAGATTATCTTCATGCCAAACTGGCGGGCGATGTTCATAAGTTGCGGCAAGCGAGCCATAGTACCATCTTCGTTTATGATTTCAATCAAAGCTCCGGCAGGATAAAGTCCGGCTAGTTTAGCCAAATCCACCGTAGCCTCTGTATGTCCGGCACGACGTAACACTCCACGAGAACGTGCCCGGAGAGGATTGACATGACCCGGACGTCCAAGATCATTGGGCTTCGTTTTCGGATCGGCTAAAGCTAGAATGGTAGCAGCGCGGTCGTGCATAGAAACTCCTGTAGTACATCCTTCCAAAAGATCTACCGTTACAGTGAACGGAGTTTCGTAAATGGAAGTATTAGCAGATACTTGCATGTTTAAATCTAATTCAGCACAACGTTCTTCTGTGATGGGTGCACAGAGCACTCCCCGCCCGTGCGTTAACATAAAATTAACTTTCTCGGCAGTCACCTTCTCGGCAGCAATAATAAAATCACCTTCATTCTCACGATCTTCATCATCTACTACTATTACAAATTTACCTTCTCTAAAATCTTCTATCGCCTCTTCTATCGTACTAAACGTAATATCTTCCATAATTAATTTATAAATTAGTCTGTATAATGGTTATTATTTCTTCATTCGTTTTTGCAATCCGATCAATGTCCTTGCGCAAGCGTATCCTAAAAGCCCAAATTCTAATATAAAAGAAAAGGCCAATCGGCACGAGCAAGCCTGCTACTAAGTTCAGCCAATAAATATTGAAAGGACGCACATGGGCATGAACAGCTATAATCGGATAGTTGTTTAAAGCATTAAGTAAAGTTATGGATTTAGAATTAGACATTTCCTCTATCAGTGTCTCCAACCGATCATTAAGTGATATAATCTCTTCATCGTGATGATTGATCATCCATAGCTTGAAATAATCAGGTGCTTTCATCAGCCGATTATTATCGGCATAAACCTTACAGTCGGCACTAAGTAAACCAAGATCTGTTATAATTCTATTATAATCGGGATCAACAATGGTCACTTCTTTCTTAAATATATTACGCACACTCCTGATGCCCGCTACACGTTTAAACCAGTTGATATATGCATCGGCATTAAGCACTACAGAGTCTTTATTCGATTTATAAGTGAGAAAGGCCCCCAGAGGAGCTAACACAAAAGTGCTTGTCCACATTCCCATCCAAACAACCCAATTGCCATCACGAGCCATTTTATAGCCCGTATTATTAATAATATAATAGATAATAAAAATAAGAACTGACACAACAACCGGCATGCCCAAACCACCCCGGCGAATTATACCTCCAAGTGGTGCTCCGATAAAAAAGAAAATAAGACAAGCCAGAGAGAGGGTTATTTTATTATGCCACTCCGTTTTATGCTTACGGATATCCTGATCGTTTTGTTTTATATTAAAGCTTTTAAAGCTCCAATCGCCCCCTAAACTGCCGGCACTACTCACTGCCGCACTTATTATTCGTTGTTTCTGCATCAGAGTAGAAGAGTTAAACAAACTATCCACATTATAATCTCCAAGTCGCGCAGAAGCTATTTTTAATGTATCTTGCTTTGAAAGAGAAGGAACAATCCGATAGGCACTTTGAGTCGCTTCTTTATAATAAGACCGACCTATACTATCGTTAAGCATTGTCATTGAATCAATAGAAGATTCAAGCATTTTCATGTTTTTGCTTCTCGATTGATTGCTCATAATACTGGCATCAACCATATTAAACTGCGAATTGAATTCTATAATCGTATGCTTTTCCTTGAAACTTTCCCGGCGATAAGGTACATTCTCGGAATTATAGTTTTGAGCCCTGAGGTTTTCGAACATTTCGCCGCTATACAGATGCAAAAACAAGTGCTGTTTATCTGCCGTCATCTCCAAACGGCCGGAATCGGCAACAATAATATGAGCATTCTCAAAACCGTCGGAGAAATTGTAAATCATCACATTATACAGCATGCCTGTATCACGGTTCTTCTTCTTCACATATAAGTTGTATCCCTCAATCTCATCATAAAACACCCCCTCCGGAATGTCCAGCTCAGGTGACTTTTGCTTCATTGAAATCAATAGAGTCCATAACTTGACCTCAGCCTTAGGCCCTATTACATTTTGAAAGAAAAAAGAAACACAGCATAGAAGTGCTACAAAAACAACCAGAGGACGCATGATTTTCAACAAGGAGATTCCTGCCGCTTTCATAGCAAGCAATTCATAGCGTTCTCCAAAATTCCCGAAAGTAATCAAAGAGGCTAGTAAAACGGCTAATGGTAAAGACGATGGAACCAGGCTAAGAGCTGAATAAAAGAAAAATTGGGCCAACACCTGCATTTCCAGACCTTTCCCAACTAATTCATCCACATATTTCCACAGAAATTGCATCATGAATATGAAAAGGCAAATAAAAAAAGTGCCAAGAAAGAGCAACAAGAAACTCTTTACAATAAATACATCTAATCTTTTTATGCGTAGCATCTTAACGACTCATATAATTAAGATACAAAATTAGCACAAAAAAAGGATAGCAAGAAATTTTCAGGCATTAGAATCCGCAGCTTCTTCTAAGCGTATCTATCTGAGAATCCCATAATTCTTTCTGGTCGCTAATTTCATCCGATTCCGCAAAATCAGTTATTTCAAGAACATAATCACCGGTCAATTCGTTATTTGTCATTTTAAGTTCAAAATACTCACGTTCATTTTCATCATCCAGCCAGCGAAATCGAATGAAGGAATAAGCTCTTATCGCTATTATTTCCGCCTCTCTTTTTTCTGTTTTTCCCCAATAAAAACTAACCACTTTATCATTCGACACAACTTTATCAGCAAACCAGTCTTCGAGACCGGTAGGCGTACTTATTGACGACCATATAATGTTCCTTGAGGTCGCATTTAGAAGATACTCCAGATGTATTTTTTCCCGATTCATAGTTCATTTATTAAATGTGCGTGCCAAGATAGAGACTTTTTTCTAATAACGCGATACTATTCACTGACTTTATTCCATCATCTCCACTCTTTCTATTTCCCAAAACCTCGAACCACAAAACAGAGGCTTTAAGGGCAGTTGAAAAGAAAAGGGATAAAATGGCTACAATTATTTTGGAGGTTTCGGAAAAAGCAATATCTTTGCACCCGCAATCGAGAAACGATGGCGCGATAGCTCAGCCGGTTAGAGCGCATGATTCATAATCATGAGGTCCCCAGTTCAATCCTGGGCCGCGCTACACTTAAGAATAAAGCATTTGGGAGGCTTCCACTTCTGGGTGCTTTTTTTATTATAATGAAGGTTCATTTCGGATCAATCCAAAAGATTGGTGACCATTTTCTAACCCGGATTCAACGCCTATGTGTTATAAACAATACATTCATTTAAATATAAGCATAGTATTTAGTTGATTACTCCAAGTCATAATTTTAACAGTTTAATTTATGCTATACACTAATTAAACAAGACATATAAAATGGCTTAAAGAAAGGCGAATGTAACCTTATTACAAGCGCCTCCACCCGGATATGCAGATCCTGCACACCCCCATCCGGAACTCACCTCCACCCGGATGTACAGGCTCTGCCCACCCGGGTGTAAGCAGTGCTGATAAGTAACGAAACAAGAGAAGACACGGCTTATAATTAAAAGTATAACCCAAAATAACCAATCAAAAGCAGGACAAGACAGACCGCGTGACTTTGCGTGACATCGCGTGACTTTCAAACCAAAGTCACGCACCTGAAATGATTACTTGTAAAGGGTTTTAGCCCTTAGTGCGTGACTTATGTCACTTTTCCGATAAACTTTTTATGAAAGAGCTAAATTATCGTTAGCCCACTCACCATTTGCTATAAATGGTAGCCTTTTGACGCAAAGGAGCTTAAAAAAGACGAAAATGCATCCGTTTCGCACAACTAAATCCAGTACTTTTAGGGAAAGTTTTAATTTAACAATATATCATGAAACGAACATTCTGTTTACTATCAGGCATCCTCCTGTCTGCCACTTTGCTAAATGCCCAGAAAGTCACCCGATGGGTCAATCCGTTTATTGGTACCGGAGCAGTAGAATCGAGCCTCTCGGGCAATAACTATCCGGGAGCCACCGTACCTTTCGGTATGGTACAATTAAGTCCCGACACCCGCAAAGCGCCTGATTGGGCACAAGCTTCGGGATACGATTACAATGACCACACCATTTTCGGCTTCAGTCATACCCGCCTAAGCGGCACAGGAGCCGCCGACCTTATCGACATACTGCTGCTGCCTACTACAGATGGCCGCAATCAATCAAATTTCTCACACAAACAAGAGTCGGCACATCCCGGGTATTATCAGGTATTATTGACCGATGATAACATCAATGCCGAGTTAACGGCAACCACACACGTCGGGCTACATCGTTATCAATTTCCGACGGGGGCCGATGCGCAAGTAATTCTGGACATAGATCATTCTGCTAATAAAGGAAGTTGGGGGCGTCGCATCATCAACGCACAGATACGTATCGTAAATTCCACTACCGTAGAAGGCTATCGTATCATTACCGGCTGGGCCAAGTTAAGGAAAATATATTTTCACATAGAGTTCTCCAAGGTTATCCTCTCTTCCGCCATGTCTGACGGTGACCGCAAGTATAAGGACGTTTCCGTTATAAACGGTACGAATCTGCTCGCCACCCTGCATTTTAATGTAGCAGACGGAAATGCACTGATAAGTAAAGTAGCACTTTCACCTGTTTCTATAGAAAATGCCCGTCTCAATATGGCAAAAGAAGTTCCCGAATGGAATTTTGATGCCATAGCATCGGAAGCAGAAACGAAATGGGAAAAGGCGCTTAGCAAGATTAACGTCAAAGGGACTGATCTTCAAAAAGAATTATTTTACACCGCACTTTATCACGCCATGGTGCAACCCAACACAATGTCCGACGTAAACGGTGAGTATATGGCTGCCGATTATACGACCCGGCATTTGCCCGAAGGCGAAACTCACTATTCAACGTTCTCTTTATGGGACACCTTCCGGGCTGCACATCCGCTATACAATCTGATACAGCCCGATCGGGAAGCCGATTTCGTAAAAAGCATGATACGCCAGTACGACTATTACGGATACCTTCCCATCTGGCAACTATGGGGGCAGGACAACTATTGCATGATAGGTAATCATTCCATCCCCGTCATTGTAGAGTCCATTATGAAAGGAATCCCTCATCTTGACAACGAAAAGGCGTACGAAGCCATTCACAACAGTTTGTTAACTCCTCATCCGAATTTTCCCGTAGAGACATGGGAGAAATACGGATATATGCCTGAGAACAGACAAAGCCAATCCGTGTCAATCACTTTGGAACAAGCTTATGACGATTGGTGTGCGGCCCAACTGGCTAAAAAACTGGGGAAGAACGAAGACTATACCCGTTTCGTTAAACGTTCGGAATTCTATCGTAATCTCTTTAACTCTACATCGGGATTCTTTCAACCCAAAGACAACAAAGGTAACTGGATAGAGCCATTTGATCCTTATAAATACGGAGCCAACGGCGGCTATCCTTTTACTGAAGGAAACGCTTGGCAATACCTCTGGTATGTTCCACAAAACATACCGGCGCTTATACAATTAATTGGTGGAGACAAAGCTTTTGCCGGGAAACTGGATACATTCTTCACTACCCATCATCAAAGTGGTGAACTGAATGATAATGCTTCGGGATTTGTAGGCCAATATGCACACGGTAACGAGCCCTGCCACCACGTAGCCTATCTTTACAATTACGTAGGGCAACCCTGGAAGGCGCAAAAATACATTTCGCATATTATAGATAGTTTCTATAATGACAGTTCATCAGGTTATGTAGGTAATGACGATTGCGGTGAGATGTCTTCCTGGTATGTATTCAGTGCCATGGGCTTTTATCCTGTGAACCCAACCAGCGGAATCTATGTAATAGGAACCCCTGTACTCGAAGAAAGCGCTATAAAACTAGCCAACGGCAAAATATTTACGGTAAAAGCTCCTCGAAAAACCGCGGATGAAATTTATATTCAATCGGCTCGTTTGAACGGGAAAACATACAGTAAAACCTATATTACACACCAAGATATAATGAATGGCAGCACCCTCGAATTTAAAATGGGAAAGAAACCTTCCAGTTGGGGAAAGTCTCCCTCTGACAGACCCTTATACACAGCTTACAATTAAGAACCGTTAGTTGTTCTTTTTTTCTAAAAAGAGAGAGAGCTTGCGCAATGTTTCGCTTAAAGCATTATGCGCAAGCTCCCCTCGCTTTATAATTCATTGATGACCATTACAAAACCTCCTCCCGATGCCATATCCATTTGGAAAGTTTTATCTCCGGTTATTTTAATAACTTTGTGTTCGTATATCTGAGCTTCTTTATTACTTGCCTTTTTATCCTTAAACAATTCTACGGTGTATTTCTTTCCCGGTTCCAGAAAAGAGCAATTGAACGTTATCTTCCTCTCACCCCAGGCATTTAATCCGCCCACATACCACACATCCCCTTTTTGTTTAGCTATAACAGCATATTCGCCAACACGGGCCGCCAGAGGCACGGATTTATCCCACGATGTAGGAACCCTCCCAAGATAATTAAGGATATCGGGATATTTACGGTACTCGTCCGGAGAATCGGACAAACAGGCAAACGGAGAAGTTAACACCACATACATAGCCAGTTCATGCGCGCGCGTTCCTAACGAACTGGGAAGTCCGGGATCTATTGGTTTAAACTTTTCAAGTGTACAGTTGCGCATAGATCCGGGCGTGTAGTCTATCCCTCCGACCAGCATGCGACTGAAAACACATTGAAGCTGATAGTCCGGATTTGAACTGGTATCCCACTTAAAGCATTCCTCACCTCTCATGGCTTCATACGAAAGTATGTTCGGATAGGCGCGATTAAGCCCCGTAGGTTTGCTACATCCGTGAAAATCGACCATCAGATGGCGCTCGGCACAAGCTTTTGCCAAGTTCTCATATTCAGGCATTACCTGTGCATCATCACGATCAAAGAAATCTATTTTTACGCCGGCTGCTCCCCAACTGCTGATGGAGTCCAAGTAACAATTCGGATTTTGAAACAGAGTAGCCGCAACCGTCCACAACCACACGCCGACTTTCTTTTCCTTACCGTAGCGAATGACTTCTTTTATGTCAATATTCTTATTGAGATCTGTGGGATTAAACACATTACTCCAACCGGCATCCACCAACAAATAATCTATTTTATTTTCAGCTGCAAAATCAATATAATACTTATACAATTGAGTTGACAGATTCTTAGATCCGGACTTGAAAGGAGCTTTCTCCAAAATGGCACAATGCCACCATTCCCATGTTGCTTTTCCGGGGTGTATCCAATCGGTATTACTTATTTGCTGAGGCTTAGCAAGAAGATAGATCATATTATTAGCCAATAAATCCTTATCATTTTGTGCCACAATAGCCACACGCCACGGAAAGGCATGGTTCCCGGCCGTACGTGCCAAATAGTTTTGACGCTCCTTGACCACAGTAATAAAATTACCCCAGCTACCCATTTCAATTTTCTTAGGATAGGCAGCCCAAAAGCCCCTCATCATACCGTTTTTCTTACGAATATACATACCGGGATAATTATTAAGATCGGACTCTGCAATGACTATACGCAAGTTTTGTTTTTGGTTAGTAAACAAGGTGGGTGTAATGCCGTATTTATTTTCTTTTATATCAGACACACCATTGTACAACACATTACTCAATTCCCATGCCGTGAAATTATCGGTCTGAGGAAGTATCACAGCAGGATTATCACTCAGATTGAAAGAAGCGTCTTCATTTACAACAACAAGTGAATCCTGTGCCGGACGGTTTCCGCAAAAGCGATAAGCCATCCCCTCATTGTAAAGGCGAAAAACAACAGAATATCCCTTTTTAAACTTTAATGAAAGTTGATTATAATGGTTAGTCAACTCACGATCGTTACCTGCTACCGGATAAACTTTTTCATTGGTAGTGCCGATAGTCTGACCGATAACAATTCCTTTCTCTCCCCATACTGGACCACCGTTCATCATCAGGCGGATAGTGGACGGATTAATAACAATATTGTTATTCTTCTTCAACGAATAGCGTAACACAGAATCATTCTCGACAACTATCACCAAGCTTTTATCCGGTGATGCTATTTCGTACACAGATGACTTTTGTGCTTGTACTTTGAAGCACAAACATACGATCATGAACGAAATGCATAAATAATATTTAATTGTTGTTTTCATTGTAATTTATTGCAAAGATTACGGTGGATTTGTGCACCTTGGTGATTAATATCCATTTGTATTACTTTATCAAAGAATTCAATAGCCTTGTTTGCCTCACTCAACCCTAAATAGCCCAATCCCATTACATAATTGCAATGCATTCGATTGCGCTTATCCAAATCATCTTCCCAAATGGCCAGATCGGGTAAAGAGACAGCGAAGTAATCTATCCTGCAAACATCAAACAGGTGTTTTTCTCCATGCTTAATCAGTTTGTTAAAGCAACTGCGTGCCTTATCAACCAGCCCCAAAGCTTTCCACGCCAGCCCCTGATAGAAAATCTTATCGGGTTGCTGATCGTTATAAAAAAAAGCTTGCTGTGGCTCAGACGAACCTATGGTGGCCATACGGAAACATTCCGTAGCTTTTTCTTCATCGCCCAATCCACAATAGACTTTCCCTTTATAATACCAAATGTCATTTTCTTCAGCATTTATCAACTTGCCTTCGCCCAAATTAGGAGGATATATCTCCGTTTCTTCCAATAGAGCCAACGCATCGGCATAACGTTTATCATCTAACGCAATCTTGGCCAATTCAACATGGCACAAAACATATTGTCCGGTAATTTTGCCTTCTCCCCCTTCCCACGGATGGAACTTACGACCAGCTATTAATTGTCTTGCTTTAGCGTAACGTCCCAACTGATTATACAATGTAATGCGTTCAATAGAAAGATCGTCGCGTTCTTCAACTTCCTCAAGATGTTGTTCCAGGAAAGCCAGACGCACGGCATGCGGACGGCCAATGCGTTTGTAAAGTTGATCCAGTTCCATCAAAATACGGGAGTCATGTTTGTTCAAAGCAAATGCCTTTTCCAACGCCTCCAATGCTTTTTGTTCATTATTTTGCTTATTATAATAAGCCAGAGACAGATTACGCCAAACAGTAGGGAAATTACTCCGGATAGTAGCAGAAGCCTCCCAACAGACAATTGCATCATCGTATTGACGGGCGGCATACCAAAAATTGCCTAAACTATATGCAGCCATAGCGCATTGTTTATTAAGCAACATGGCATTCTGCAATATCAGCACTTCTTCAATACGATTTGGAAAACAATAAGAATGATCTGCCTTTTCTGCTTTCTGATAGTACTCTTGTGCACTCCTCGTATTTCCTTTGCATGAGTAAAAATAGCCAGTGGCGTAATAAGCAATCGGATAAACTGTACTTACACCTGAAATATAACAGTCGAGTATACTTATAGCTTCATCATACAATCCGGCAGCTGCAAAATCAAGAGCATACTCTATGTAATCGTGTGCCCATTCCCTCATCAATCCTTTCATCTCATCAAGAACAGACTTATCGTTTGTCAACAAATACTTCTCAAAACGGCATCCCATATTAAAACCGTCTATTTCCAGAGATTCTTTGATCAGAGATTCGGCCTCTTTTTCCCGATGTAATTTACGTAAGATAGATGCCTTCAATTGGCGTGCCTTATGATTATGCCAATTTCGTACGAGAGAACGATTAATTTTATCCAAAGCACTTTCATAGTTACCTCTAAAAGTTTCAATTTGTGCCAGAGCATAATAGGCCGCATCCTGCCAAGTTGCATTCCAAGCCGATTTGAAAAAGGCGTCGTAAGCCTCATCCAATTTGTTCTGCATCTTATAACTCCAGCCAAGGTTATAATACGGCTCACCATCATACGGATTAGGATTTCGCTCTGTCAATGTATCAACGGCTTTTCGGAAATAAGCTTCAGCTTGAGCAAACTGCCCTTTACGCATTAATAAAAGACCTACGGCATTGTTGCAACGTACATCTCCGGGTTCACGGTTTAATGCCTCCTGATAATAATCCATCGGGTTGTAAGTGGCATGACGATATTGTTCCAAATGCAGACCAGTCAGAAACAATTGCTCAATTGATGCAATGTCTTTTGGAGCTTTAGCAGCTTTAGCCGGTTCAGGCATCGGTTTTATTTCGGATTTATCCGCCTGATAAGAAAGCAATATTCTCCCTTCCGAATTAATAATTTCAGTAATAAGATCTTCTTCTTTCATTCCGTCGATCGAGAAAGTTGCAGAGAAAAGCTCGGTAGGTGATACATGTACGGTTCTATCAAATAAAAGCTCACCTTTAATATTTTTCACTATCACATGCAGACCGCTATTAACTCCTGTGGTATAAAGCTTTATAGTGCACATTCCTTCCTTCACCTCCACATTCAGCAAAGCATCTTTGGTAGCATTCTTCACATATCCCACCTCACTGTACGGCATAAAATACTGTACCCACGATTTTTCTTCATAAGGCTGCAACCATGAGAAATCGGGTTGGTTATCCGTATACATGCCTGTCATCAATTCAATATACGGGCCATCCTCATCCGTCAGGTTTCTATCCCATGCCACACCAAAATCGCCATTGCCCCACGTCCATTGCTTCTTTCCGGGAGAAACATGGTGATCAGCCACATGCAGTAATCCGCCTTTGGCATGTTCCTCATACCCGCCTACAAAATCATACTTAGATTTAACGGCCATGTACGATGTAGGTACCGGTATGTTTTTATATCTTGAAATATCGACACCAGCCGAATAATCTTGCTTATAATACACGCCGGTTGCAATCGGGAAAGAAGAGACATCGCGCTTTCCGTGATCAAACACAGTGTCCACATCCGGTGGAAATACCGAATAATAATGTTCATTGACCACCACAGCCGGATTGGCCCACCATAAAAAAGTTTGAGGGAATGATGTTCTATTATAGATCTTTACTTTAATCTCAATATAGGCCTTACCGGGATATACTGTAAATCCCTGCATTCCTTTGGTTCTAAACATCCGCTCCACTTCGTTGCACCAAATCGTCTTACTACCATCGGCATTATCTTCAATAGAGAAATCTGTAGGGAGAAAAGTAGAGGGACGATGGTGTTGCGGCCAGTTAAACTCAATACCTCCCGAAATCCATGGTCCCGTAAGACCTACCAGTGCCGGTTTAATAACTTGATTGTAATACACAAAATGGCGTTTCTTTACTTTATCATAGGCCATGTGAATTCGCCCGCCCAATTCAGGCAGAATCATGACTTTGATATACTCATTTTCAATAAAAAGAACATGGTATTTCTTATCCGTTTTTCGATCTGAAATTTTTTCGACCACCGGATAAGGATATACTGAACCACTGCTTCCCTGATAAACTCTTTTTTCAAGGAAGATAGGATTCTTTTCTTCCTTACCTATTTCATAAGTAGGAAGCATTATATCTTCTTCCCATGCACGCACATCATTGGTGTGAACAGTACTTTGAATTAAATATTCAGTTATTTTCTCCATAAATATATTGCTATTTTACTAATTCTTTTTCCAGCTCCTCAAGACTCTTATTCTTCGTTTCCGGCAAATTAAATACAACGAAAATACCTCCGGCAAGACAAATGAGGCCATACAACCAGAATGTACCGGCCACTCCTAAATGGCTATTCAGTATAGGGAAAGTATAGGTAAGAATAAAACAAGCAGTCCACAAAACAAAGGTACAAACAGACATCGCCAGCCCCCGTATCCGATTAGGAAATATTTCGGAAATAATAACCCACATAACCGTAGCCAATGTCATGGCATAACAGGCAATAGCCAGTACCACAATCACCAATAATACCATACCGGTTATATGAAAATAATATGCCGTGCCCATAAAAGCATAAATAATAGCCAAGCCAAACGAACCTATCAATGTCAGGGCTTTGCGCCCCCAGCGGTCGACAACAAACATTGCCAATATAGTGAAAATGACATTAGTTATGCCTGTCACAACAATGTTCATTAAGACATCCGAAATACCATATCCGGCCGCCGTAAATATTTCCTGAGCATAGTTAAAGATAACATTAATGCCACACCATTGCTGAAGAATAGCCATTACAATCCCAATAGTCAAGACTTTATACATGGCTGGATGAAATAATTGACTAAAGCCTCCTCCCTGTTGCTGCTTATCGACCATAGAAGCCTCAATAAGTGTAAGCTCTTTATTGGCATAATCGGTTCCGCCCATACGTGTGAAGATCTTCAACGCAGCTTTAGATTTACCGTTTGAAGCCAGCCAACGGGGACTCTCGGGCAGAACAAAACTAAATATAAAAAACAGAGTTGAAGGTACAATCATTGCCCAAAACATCCAACGCCAGCCCATCTGCCCGTTCCATGATTCTCGTATCATATCATGAGTCGCGCCTATAGCTACCGGTTCAGCAATCTGCCAGTTCACTATCTGTGAAGCAAGAATTCCCAACACTACCGTCAACTGGTTGATGGAAACAAAGCGCCCCCGCAGATGAGATGGAGAAATTTCGGCAATATACATGGGGGATACGCTCGAAGCAATGCCGATGGCAAATCCTCCTATCAGTCTAAATACATTAAAAGACGCAAACGACGGGGAGAAACCGGTGCCTATTGAAGTACAGATAAACATCCCTGCAGCTAGTATCAAGATAGGCTTTCGCCCCAGGCGATCACTTAACTTTCCCGCTGCCAGAGCTCCAACAAGGCAGCCTATCAAAGCGCTACTCATTGCCCATCCCTGCATAACCGGATTATCGGCAATCTGAAAGTATTGTTCATAAAAAGGTTTAGCTCCCCCTATTACCACCCAGTCATAACCAAATAAGAAGCCTCCCATGGCCGAAATCAGTGCAATAAGGAACATATAAAGATTAGATTGTGTTTTCATGTCTCTAAATAGATTTAATAATTTATTCTTTTGCAAAGGAACAAGGAATAGAGCTAATAGAGAATAGAATAATTTACTTAGAGTATGGATTATCTTACTTTTTTATATGGATCCTTTTTTTATGTAAAACACCTATTGCTATTTTATCTCAAGCAAATCATTCACTTTCATCCGAACTTTGATTCGTCCATTTGTGTTAACGGGAGTAACTTTCTTTCCGTTCAATCTTATTGAATATTTTCTGCCAACGGGTAATTGCATATAAAAAGTATTTGAGGCTGTGGCTTTAAGTGAGGCTTTTTGTACCATTGCATCTTTCCAAGACACTGATACCTCGGCCCCACCCCGCACACACAAACCTTTAAATTGTCCGTCCTTCCATTCGCGTGGTAAACAGGGCAGTAATTCAATGTAACCCTCGTGACTTTGTACAAGCATTTCGGCTATACCGGCCGCTCCGGCAGCATTTCCGTCAAAAATAAAAATATCATAAGGTGCCCCGGCAATACCTTTGGGTGACATACTCAGCAGATTTTCACGAGTAAAAGTATTAAGCAACATTTTCACACTGCTATATGCCCGTTGCGGATCTTTCAGACGGGCATAAAAACAGATCAGGTTGGCACGACTCCATTCGGTGTCTTCCCAGTCTGGCGTACTTAAACGCTTTTCGATGGTCTTACGGGCAGCTACTGCCAATTCAGGCGTTTTTTGCAATGTTATTTGAGCAAACGGATAAAGAGCCAGTAAATGAGAGGTGTGTCGATGGTTAGGATGTGCTTCTTCAAAA
Organism: uncultured Bacteroides sp.; assembly: GCF_963677715.1. NCBI lineage: Bacteria > Pseudomonadati > Bacteroidota > Bacteroidia > Bacteroidales > Bacteroidaceae > Bacteroides > uncultured Bacteroides sp. The sequence continues at coordinate 2,685,257 of NZ_OY782495.1, read as the reverse complement.
TTCTGATGCCACTCCTGTACAGTGCCATTGGCAGCAATAGGAATGGGAGGCAATTGAGCAATAGCCGTACGCAAACTATCGGCAAAAGCCTGATCAGTATTTAGAATATTGGCGGCCTGAACGCACGAAGAGAATATTTCATATACTAATTCACGGTCACAAGTGGGCATCATAGAAGCGACAAGCTCTTGTCCGTCATAGCGAAACGAATTTTCAGGAGAAATGCTCGGCCCGGTTAGTAACTGCCCTGTTTCGGGATCCTTAACCATATAATCCAATAGAAATTTGGCATTGCCTTTTAACAACGGATAAGCCACACGACCCAGATAATCGGAATCTTGCGTATACTCATAATTCGACCAAAGATGTGAAGCCAACCATGAACCGGCCGTAGGAAAAAGCCCCCAAAAAATGCTGCCAGAAGAAGGTGTATACCCCCAGGCATTGGCTGTAGTATGAGCAACCCAGCCTTTACATCCGTAAACTACTCGGGCGGTCTTAGCTCCATGCACAGATAAATCTTTTATATAATTAAACAAGGGTACGTTACATTCTGCCAAATTTCCAACATTAGCAATCCAATAGTTTTGTTCAGTATTAATGTCCAAATGATAATCATTGGTCCAGCCCATATTACAAGCTAGATTATCATTAAAGAAGCCCTGCAAAGCCACAGGTAGAGGCGAATTGGGGCGTGAACTGGAAATGAGTAAATAACGTCCGTATTGGAAGAATAGAGCTTCCAACCCCGGATCGGATGCTCCGCGTCTCACTCTCAACCACCGTTCCTCAGTAGTAAGGTGGTTATTCTCTCCTTTGTCCAACGCCAAATCAACTCGGGCAAACAGCGGAGCATAATCAGCAATATGTTCCTTCTTGAGTTCCTCAAAACTCTTAGCTGCTGCCTTTTCTATCGTTCTTTTACAATGTTGCTTATAGTGCGCATCGCTATACGTAGTACTTTTATAGTCGGTACGTATATCCATTAAAATGGTTACTTTCGTTGCCCCTTTTATAATGAGAGTTTTATCTGTCGTATTCAAATCACCATCAGTAATTGAGACAGACACCCGTCCCTCAAAGCTTACTCCTCCAGGCCCTTGTTTAGGAAAATCGACTTTCCCACTATATACGAGTTGGTTATTTATGCCAATAATATCAGCCTTGCGTAGCAAATCAAGATGCAGCTCCATATTAATAGCACCGGGCCGACTGGCAGAGATATGATAAGCAAGAACATCATCGGGATTAGAAGCAAAACACGCACGAGTATATCGCACGTCACCAACTTTATAGGTAACACTACTCAAAGCTGTTGCCATATCCAGTTCACGACGGTACTCAGTCACCTCTCCATGAGGATACACAAAATGCATTTTCAAATCGCCCACCGGTAAATGCGTACCGAATGAATGCGGCGTACCAGCCAGGTTATCACCTGCAATACGATTTCCCTCCACCAACTTACCTTCAAAGAAAAGCTTACGTAGTGCATTTAGTTTTTCACGCCCAAAGGGTTTCTGCTGATTCGGATCATACTCGCCCGACCACATAGTGGATTCATTCAGAGCCAATGTTTCATTTTCCACTCCACCATACATCATGGCACCTAATCGGCCATTACCCACAGGTATGGACTTCATCCATTCGTCTGCCGGTTTATCGTACCACAGTTTTGTTAATGTCAACGCATTTGCCGGTTCCGTATAACCTATAAGAGCTATTGTAACCCCGATTATCAGATTATTTAAAGAATTTAGATTTTTCATGTTTTTGTTTACTATTTACTTTATTTATAAGCTTCATCCACTAACTCTATCATACGACTATTAAGCTGTTGAGTAGTGAAGATGTCCAATCCTACATTCATTAAATATTCGCCACTAAAGGTTTCATCATTACCTGAAAAAGAAGAAGTAGCTCCGGGCATAAGATTGATTTCCTTAACACGATACATATGATCTGCATTAAGGCCCTGAAGGCGAACAGGAAGTTGCTTTTCCGCATAACGGGGATGAACATCAAAAGCAAATAAAACAGCCTTTCTCTGATCTTTGGATACATACATTGTTGAAGTATGATTTCCGCTATAAGGAGATACCAGACGGAACATATCACCTTCCAATACTACGGGCTTTAATCGGTTATAAGTAACCACCGCATCATGGCAGAAAGTAATCTCATCCTGATTCATATCAGCCAGTTTTATATCAAAGCCCAATTTCCCCATCATGGCCACGTCCGTACGGAATTTAATACTTGCATTTTTATTCCATGTAGTAACATGGGCGCATAAGGTTTTAGCCGGAAAAAGTTGTGAAAAGCCCCATTGAATAAACAGTCTCTCAATAGGATCAGTATTATCACTGGGCCAAAATTCAGTAAAATACTTTAGTGCCTCATAATCCGCACGACCGCTTCCTCCACTACACAACATCATAGGCAGTTTAGGGTATTTAGCTTTTACACGATCAAGAACTTTATAAAGACCGCGTACATACTCTATGTACAAATGGCTCTGCTTATTCTTTAAATAATATGAATAAATATTAGTAATAGGGCTATTACAATCCCATTTAAAGAATGCTATACCAGGATACTTGGTCATTAAATTATCTACTATACCAAATACAAAATCTTGTACTTTGGGATTACTCAAATCCAAGACCAGCTGATTACGAAAATAATATTCATCACGATTAGGCAGATGAATAACCCAATCCTTATGTTTCTCATACAGCTCGCTCTTGGGATTTACCATCTCGGGTTCAATCCATATACCAAATTTGAGGCCTCTCTTATGTGCTTCCTCAACCAATTTACCAATTCCGTCCGGTAGTTTTTTCACTGTTTCACTCCAGTCGCCCAACCCTTGATGATCACTGCTCCGGGGATACTTATTACCAAACCATCCGTCGTCCAACAAAAACATATCCACCCCCAACTTCACGGCATCATCCATTAAACCAATAAGTTTATCCTCATTAAAATCAAAATAAGTTGATTCCCAGTTATTGAGTAATGTCATACGGGTTTCATTGCCCTCTTTAAGTTGATATTTACGCGCCCAGTCATGAAAATTACGGCTGGCCTGTCCCTTTCCATTCAGACTATAAGTGAAATAAAAATCAGGGGTACGGAAGACTTCTCCTGCCGGTAATTCGTATTCACTTGCATAAGGGTTAATACCTGATATGACACGCAGTTCATTTTTATTGTCCACTTCGAAGGTAAATCGAAAGTTTCCCGTCCATCCTAATGTACCAACTAATACTTCACCGGAAGTTTCAGTGGCGGCATTATTCAGAGATAATTGAAAAAAAGGCGGCGTAAACATGCAGGCACGCGTTCCCAACTTAGTATCTAACACCTTCTTTCCGAATAACAATTCTTGATCCATCATGTTGGCTTCATGTGCCCAGTCGCCAGCAAATTCAGTCAGGAAGCATCGACTTTTATTAAGGTGCAACATACTTGATGCGTATTTGCTCAGAACAATCGGCTTCTTCTCCTTATGGCTGATTTCAGTAAATGTTTTGATAATATTTTCCTTTGTATATGCCACATAATGCAACTTCACGGTAACAGGATATTTATCGTCCTGCAAAACAATAACCGTTTCATTGACTCCGGCAGTAAGTTGTTTTGTTTGATATGACACGTACTTTAGTAGTAAAGATGAATTACCGTCGTTGTGCAGCACCTGAATTGCCGGTTCAAAATAATCTTCCATGCCATGAGTAAGATAAGCTTCAGTACCTTGCGGCAGATGAAGCAGATCAATGTCATGATTTAGTTTGGATCCCAAATAACTTTGATATAGGCGTCCATTATCACCCACTCGAAAAATCAGGTCTACGGTATCCGTGGTAATTTTGATCATTGGTTTGTCTGCTGCATTTAGCACAGAAGATATGCACAAAAAGCATATCAAAAAGAATTGTTTTCCTTTCATCGTATACATTTACTAGTTGGTTTATGAATTAAAATCTTTCATGATATTCAGACATCACACTTCTATTTAGCAATCATGCAATATTCATTCATGCAAAAATAGAGAGCTATGAATACAAATTGAGGCATAAATACGCCACAAATTAATACTTTTGAAGCGAAATAACTATTTCCATTGTTTTTATAATATATCTCTTTAGGCAAAGTCCCTAAACTACTTTATATTTGCTATATAAATTCTATATGATTATCCGGAATTATACTATGTTGCGAATAAAAGAAGGTTTTAAAGGAGAACGTGTCGTGGTATTACCTGCATTCTTTATAAACGAAATAAAACAGGACCCACTAGGAAAAGAACTCTACATAACCGATATTGGTTATTATCCACACGCCCATTTTCATTATCGAGAACGCATGTCTGAGGAAGCACATGAATTCGTTCTTATTTATTGCGTGGAAGGTGAAGGTTGGTTTCAAATCAATGGAAATAAATTTATGGTAACCGCTAATCAATTCTTCATACTGCCGAAAAACAAAAGTCATGCCTATAGCAGTAACCCCACTAATCCATGGACAATCTACTGGATGCACTTCAACGGAGAAAAAGCAACATTCTTCAGTGAAGGATTTGATCGACCATGCGATATCACTCCTCAAGAACATTCACGAATCAAAGAACGGTTAAATTTATTCGAAGAAATATACACCTCTCTTAACTCAGGATACAGCAAGAGCCACATGCTCTACGCAACAACCAGCTTATTCCATTTCCTGGGATCCATGAAATTTATCGGTGAATACCGCGATTGTGGATCGATTTGTACACAACACAAAGATACCATACAACTTGCTATTCATTATATGCAGGAGAACCTGAACAAAAAACTTTGCCTCACTAATATTGCAAACGAAGTCAAACTATCTGTCTCTTACTTCTCCGCACAATTTGAAGAAAGTACAGGCTACTCGCCTCTGCGTTATTTAACGTATCTCAGAGTACAAGAAGCCTGTCGCTATCTCGACTTCACATCTATGAAGATCAATCAAATCAGCCCGTTGGTAGGATTTGAGGATCCACTTTATTTCTCACGCCTATTTACCAAAACCATGGGAATGTCACCTTCTGAATACAAATCCCGGCAAAAAGGCTAAAGTCATCACCAATAATCCGTACGGAACGGTGGAGTCGGAAGTCCATCGATGCCATAAAGACTGCAAGCCGGATTATCAGCCCATGCATAACGTAAAGCTACAGGAGTGCTGACCTGAGGCGCAAACGCTATGACATCATTACCTTCAATTATAGCCGTAGCCGGATAAAACAGGTGATCGGGACCTGCTATGGTAAAGCCTGTCAGAACCGTATTTTTGACTACGAATCCATCACGACCAAGATTATCAAATTTTATCCGAATACGATTCCCTTCCACCTGATAAGTTTTATATACCGGTCCCGAATGAGCTATATTCTTGCCATAAGTACCTGAAAGAGCCTGCAAAGCTAATCTCCGCCCTACCTCTTGCTTGTTTTTAAAATGAACGTTATCGGCTAAACCTAAATCTATAGCAACCGCCATTCCTGTATTATCTAAATGTAATGCTTCCGCCTGAGCTTCTCGTAAGGCAGCCCAAGGAGAATCAGGCTGAACCGGTTTACGTTCCAGAAAATTAGCCAATTGTACAAAATAAAAAGGCAAGTCGCTTTTCCATTGTATCCGCCAATCGGCAATGAGAGCCTTAAACAAATCACGATATTGAACAGCATGTCCCACATTGGCCTCACCCTGATACCATGCAATTCCTCTTATAGGAAAAGATATGAGCGGATGAATCATGGCATTGTACAACACCGTGGGATAACTGGAATTACCATCGGGTGAAATAGGCGGACTGGGAAAATCATCCAATGATAAAGCCGCATGATAATTCCATGCACCCTTAAGAGACAAAACATTGCCTGCATCGTAGCTCAGAAATAAAGCATCGTCTCTACCACTAATCCCTCCTTCACCCCCAAAATCAGATACGCGAACTGTTATTACAGCACGTCCGGCTTTCACTAGTCGGGCAGGGATTTTATAAACACGCGGAGTGTTATAACCCGATCCACGAGCTATCTCCACACCATTAAAATAAGTAATATCTTCATCGTCAATAACTCCTAAACTTAAAGTGAGTTCATGCCCCGTCCATTTAGCAGGTATGTCTACTGCACGGCGGAACCACACAATCCCGTTGAAATCTTTTAGTCCCTGATGCTCCCAATAGGCAGGTAATTGCATATGCTGCCATTTATAGTCAAGCCAAGCAGGTTGTGCCCAAACAGGCTTTTTATCTACAAAACCGGAATCAGCCTTCTGCAAAGATTCATGCCAAGCACTTATCTCTGAATTGTACATTTGCCGCAGACTATCAGCATTAAAGGAGACGTTCTCCATTCTCTTCACTTGGTTTGTAAATCCCATTACTTTTTTAAGGGTACCGGAACTAACCCATGCCTCTGCCGGAGTACCTCCCCACGTGCAATCAATCACCCCTATTGGTACATGTAATTCCTTCCAGAGCTTACGTGCATAAAAATAAGCCACTGCCGAAAACTCAGGAACTGAAGTCGGGTTGCAAAGTTGCCATCCTCCATTATTACTTTCCAAATCCGAACGGGGTGTAAGCGATGTAGCCTTCTTTACCTGAAACAAACGGATTTCCGGATAAGAAGCCGCCGCAATTTCCTGTTCATAATTCATCACTTTCCCCCATCCGGCTATTGGCATTTCCATATTAGACTGACCCGAACACAGCCAAACCTCCCCTAGCATCACATTCCTTAGCTTTAACGTCGAACCATCATTAAAACTGATATTATAAGGGCCACCTGCTGAAGGAGTAGAAATTTTCACACTCCAACTCCCGTCAACTGCAGATCGGGTTTTATAGATTTCAGATGTCCATCCAACACGTAGGATCACCGTTTTGTCTGCCGAAGCATGTCCGGAAAAAGTAATCATAGTATTCTGCTGCAACACCATATTATCAGTGAAATAAGCCGGTAACATAACCTTTGCCTGTAATGACAAAGCAAAACATAACAAAAAAGTCACAATACAAGATGCAGTAATTCGTTTCATATTCTATTTATTATTATAAGGTTCTACGATCAGTTTATAAGAACCACCTTGCAATAATGCCTCATCAAAAACAATAGAGATTTTTCTTGATTCGCCGGACATTAATGTAAAATAATTATCATTCATTATCGCAGGCAGGAGGCGTTCACCGTCTGTAGTACGTACTGCCTGTACATGAACAGCAAAAGCCACACTTTTGGCTGAACGGGGTAAAAGAATATCAGCTTTAATCTCATCCTGCCCGTTATTCTTCACTATTTTTGAAGAGACCTTCAAATTCGCTTTAGGTAAACTATCAAGGGCAGTAAAATCAAGACGATTATTGCCTCTCCAGTAATTGTTCTCTGACAATATGCTACCGGCTTTATCTTTCAATCTTAAGCGAATGAAATGTACGTCACTCAAACCTTTAGAAGATTCAGTTCCACCCATTACATCAAAACTCCATAAAGAATAACCGAACCACCAGCCACGTTCAAGGCCGAACAGGCGTACGTAGCGGGCATCAACCTCAGGAAAAGTAATTTCTTCAACTCCTCCAACACCCTCATTCGTTTTATAAATCTCTTTCCATGTCTTAGCATCATTTGAAACCTGAAGTTTATAAGCTTTGCCATAAGAAGCTTCCCAGGAAAGACGAACAGCACCTATAGATTGTACACTACCAAGATCGACATAAATCCATTCATTATCAAGCGATACACTTGACCATCTGGTATCCTCTTTACCGTCAGCAACCAAACCCGGTTCACCATAAGCACTGGAAGATGCATAGACCGGTTTGTTAAGAGATAGATTTTTGCGTTCCTTATTAAAGTCAATGGTAAAACACTTCATCGTACTGTTTGATGGCGAATTAATCACATCACTCTTACTATATTCAGTTACAGGCTTTCCATCTAAGTTATAAACAGTTACTTCAGCTGTAAGATCTTTGAGGCTCTCGGCAGAAGTATTAGCTACCTTCACAGCATTCGTCACAGGATTCCATAAAATATGTATAGGTTCACAGCCTGATTTAGTACCCCAATATGCACCCGTAGGATCATAATAATAGTCATATGTTTGCCATACCATGGAAGGATATGCAGATTGTCCCATCCATGTCATGACACCGGATGCATCTTCCCACATTCTATCTAGCCAACCTTCGTACATAGCTTTATTCGATTCATAGTTGATTAGTTGAGCCTTACGACAATAATCTTCAATATTTTGAGGCTTCCCAAATTCTTTAGAGATGGAAGCATCATAACGATCAGGAGCAGCATTGAAAGCTGAAGAGCCGAAAAAATGAAAATTCCACATATCATTTCGGGGCCACCAATCCTTTTTAGGCATGAATTTTTTAAAGCTCTCAACGTTAGGTACAACTGCAGTGCCTATCTCACTACGAAATCCCCATCCACGAGCAGGATCACCTTCCAGCCCATCGGGGTATTTAGTAAAATAATAACGAGGTTCAAAAGCCCCCCAAGGACCACTTCCCGTCAGATTATCAGCATGAGAGTTTGGTTGAAAATAACGGTCATTGCCATCAAATGTGCGAATATCCTCCGCCATCCATCCCTGAAGTGGAGGTTGAGGATTTGATTCATTATCACCGCACCATACTGCAATACAAGGATGATTACGTACTCGTTTAATTTTTTCTATCATATTGTTGTTGAACACATTCAAATCATAAGGTAAATTTGAATTTGAATTAATCCAAAAATCATCCCATACCATCAATCCATAACGATCACAAGCCTCATAAAATTCATCATCGGTAGTAGAGCCTAACCAATTTCGAATCATATTGAAATTCATCTCATGATGTAAACGTACTTTTGTATCATATTCCGCTCCGCGGCAACGCAGCATGTATTCAGATATCCCCCAGTTAGCCCCTTTAACAAACAGGCGCACCCCGTTAATATGAAGATGCAATGTATTACCATTTGTATCATATGTATATTTCTTAATACCGAATTTGACATCGCAAACATCAGATAATTGTCCGTCTACACTTATCTCTAATCTACAGTTATACAAGTTTGGTTTTCCATAGCCGTTAGGCCACCATAATTTGGGCCCATCTATAGAAAGCTGAGGAAAACTATGGTCATCAAATAGCACCGGCATAATAGTTTCCGCATCCACATTTATTTCTTTAGAAAACGACAGATTGCCTGGGGTAATAATCCCTTTTACTACAATTTTATGTGCACTATCTGCATTATTCTTTACTTGCAATTGCACCGAAACATCAGCCCTTGCAAGGCTTGGAAGATCTGTTCTTATCCATGGATCTATCAAAGTAACAGCACCGGTATTACTTAAATAAACCTTGTCCGTAATCCCGCTATTCAATCCCGGCACATAAGGCATCCAATCCCATCCGCCACTGCTTAGATAAGCAGGGCTTCCCTGATTAGCCAAAGGCTTTTGCGGAATGCTAACTAACAGTGTCAGCACATTGGCTACATCGCGTTTTATTAAATCCGTAACGTTAAAACGCCCACGTTGCATAAATCCATCCAGACTTCCTAGCAGATGCCCATTCAGATAAATATCCGCCCGGCGATTTACGCCATTAAAGTTCAACCATATCAGCTTTTTATCATAACTTGCCGGAACTTTAAACGTAGTACGATACCAAAAGCTACGATCATATTTACTACGATCCACCTTATAAATGTTATCACCAAAATTCGGATCTTTTTCCAATCCTGCCACCACGTATGAATTGAAAACCGTGCCGGGAACCACAGCATCAACCCAGGAAGAAATATTATAGTCATTTTGCGACAACTGTGAAACATTAGAGGCCACCTCTGCTAAAGCTTTTACTTTCCAATGTACATTTGGATTATTGCTGTGCAGATATACGATTTGCGCATGTGCAACAGCTATAAAAGAAACCGCCGCTAACCCAGTTAAAAAGAATTTTAGTCTGTTTTTCATTGTTTTCATAACTATCAGTGTTCTTGTTTGAATATAAATATCGTACGCTCATCATACTGTTTCCCGGGTAATAATAAACATGAAGGGAAATGTGGATGATGAGGAGAATCAGGCAAATACTGAGCCTCTAAGCAAACAGCAACATCAGGCTGCACATAATATCCGGCAGTATATAACAATACAGAAGGTAATGTAGTCATTACTTCTAAACGACGTCCCCAACGAGGCTCAATCAGTATAGCCGCAAGTAATAAATCATCCCCAGATACATCTTTTAATACATAACAATGGTTGTAACCATGATTACAAAGTAACTGCGAATCATTATCATGAAGATGATTTCCTAGACGACGGGGATACATAAAATCAAAAGGGGTATTATCTATCAAACGATAAGCACCCGTAGGGATAAATCGAGATGTAGTGTCAAGCATACGGTTTGAGGGAATCATTAAGATATGATCAATAATTTCTCCATCTCTTGCGGTCAAATTGAAGTAAGCATGATTAGTCAGATTCAGATAGGTTGGTTTATCTGTATAACCACTATATAAAATCGTTAGCTCATTTTTCTCACTCCATGAAAAAGTCACCGAAACCTCTACACACCCGGGATATCCACCTTCTTTGTCGGGCGATGTAATGGTAAAACACACTCCATCATCAACAAGTTTCCATTGCCATAATTTGTGAGAAAAGCCTGAAGTTCCACCATGATTAGTATTAGAACCATCATTTCGCTCTAGCCGATAAGCCACACCGTCAATAGAAAAAGAGGCACCATCTATACGATTAGCAAAACGGCCAATAGTTGCACCCATATAGTAGAGATCACGTACATATCCTTCAGCTGTATCATAACCAAGTAGTACGTTTCCCATAATTCCATGCCGATCAGGCACTACAGCGCTCACCCAAGTAGCCCCCAGGTTAGTCAATTCTACATAAGCTCCATTCTCATTTGTTATTCGAAATAGATATATCTCTTCACCTTGAGCCATATTACCCCAAAGAGTAGCACTTACTTCCATGTTCCTCATTGTTAAAGATCATTCTTAATCAAACAAAAAAGCATCGGGATGAGCTTTACCTCATCCCGATATAATTTAATTAATAAGATAAAAATAACAATATTTATTCAGCTGTATATCCCGGATTCTGATCTTCAGGACTAAAATCGTCATTACCCTTTATTTCAGTATCAGGTATCGGATACCGCATGTTGAAATCCTGAATTGTTCCCGATTCCTTCGCCCAACGATTGCGCTCTTTCACCAGTTTTACAAACTTGCCGGTACGAATCAAGTCCATACGACGCCAGCCTTCAAAACAAAGCTCGCGCATACGTTCATTCATTATTTTGTCACGGAATTCATCTTTAGACATACCTGTATCCCATCTTTTATCCTCGGGCAAAGTTCCTCCCCATGCACGAGTACGTATCTTATCGTTTACCATCTGTACAGCCTCGGGTGTTTTATCCAGTTCGTTTAAACATTCAGCATACAATAAGATAATATCCCCCAAACGAATGACGGCAAAATTCTTACCAGAATTCCACATATTACCAATATCACCATTATCGCTATCGGTACGCGGATCTTCAAACTTTTTAATATGCGGATCAAGTTCGTCAGTGGTTCCGGTCCATTGTGTTTTGCTCAAATCCGGAGTCACTCCGTGATAGTCAAAGTTATAACGAAGGCTCGCTTCTTTACGGGTATCACCCTCTTCCCAGAGGCCACCATTTTCGGCTGTAGAATAAGTAAACGGAGTCGGAACTAAAAAGTCATAGCCGGAAAAAGAACATCCCTGACTAAACCAAGAGTCTACAGCCCTGGATCCACAATCAAACTGCCAATAATTACAATCCGGATAAATATTATTAAACTGCAGTTCAAAAATAGATTCAACAGAATTAGGTTTATCATACGCATACAAATCTTCAAATTTAGGTACCAATTGATAACGATTTATCATTTTATCAAAGCAATCTTTCGCTTTCGAAAAATCACGATAACCGGTTTCTTCCGGAGCATACATATATGCCTTACCAAGCATAGCCCAGGCAGCACCAGAAGTTGCACGCTTCGGATCATCCCAATGTTCAGGAAGATTATTTGCTGCGGTTTGAAAATCATTAATAATATATTCCCACACATCTTTTAGCGGCTGGCGTCCCAACCCCAACTCTGCTGTATGCGCCATATCAATAATAGGAATCTCACCCCAATACATAGATAATTCCATCATCAGCATGCCACGAATAAAACAGGCTTCCCCCAGTAATTGCTTTGCTTTCTCCGGTTCCTCCTGTGTCAAGCCCAGTGCATAAATAGCTTTAGCTGCTGCCGTCACAGCAGGCCACCGATTCGACCAAATAGCTGATACTTGTGTAGAAGTCGCGTTTAATAATCCATTATATTTGTCCATACCGGCTTGTCCGCCCGAAGAAATTAGTTGATAGTTTCCTTGTTGGCTTTCATCCGATCCTAAATCGACCATTAATCCATTACGGCCTGCTTTACAACCACGATACTGAGTATACAAACCTTGAACCAACGGCTCTACATTTTCCAATTTCGAAAACACCTGCTCTTCGGTCAAAGCAGTCTTAGATTCTTGTGTCAGGAAATCAGAACAAGAAGTTACACTTATCGCAAAGATCAGTGCCATTGTATATACTATATTATTTTTCATACTTCTCATTGTTTACTTCATTATAAAATTAAATAAAACTCTGCTGAATAAACTAGAAACTTACGTTTAATCCGAATACATACATTTTTGTAGGAGGATACCAATCACCTGTTTCAGGATCATATCCATTATAATCGGTTAAGCAGAACAAATTAGATCCTGTGGCATATACACGAAGATTACTTAACTTTAATTTATTTACAACATTAGTTGGGAATGTATAAGCTAAAGTCAAGGTAGAGAGCCTTAAAAATGAAGCCTTTTGTACGCTAAAGTCCATCTGGCTTGCACTATAATGGTTATAATCAAAGCCTGTCAATACACGAGGAAACTCAGCATTTGTATTATCCGGAGTCCATCTGTTAAGCAAATCAACTGATGCGGCACTGTTGCCAACGCTGGTTATTAAGCCTTCATAATAAGGGCTTAGCTTTTTAGCACCGTAAGAATAATTAAACACAGCATTCAAAGAGATTCCTTTCCATGAAAAATCAGTAGCAAAACCACCATAAAATTTAGGGTCTGTAGAACCAACCACCACACGATCATTTTCATCAATCACTTTATTGCCATCAACATCCAACGGATATAGATCACCGGCACCTACATTATAGCCGTTAAAATTAATTTTACTCAAACGATCTAAATCGGCAGCCTGAGCAATACCTCCTGTTTTCCAGATGTAAATGGTATTTCTGGATTTACCCAGAAATAAATTACCTTCTTTTTGAATGTTACGGTCACCATCAATATTGTAAACAACATCGTTTGCACCATACAGTTGAGTTATTTTATTCTTATCGGCAGACAAGTTGGCTGAGAAATTCCACTGAATGTCTTTTGTCTTAACTATGCTTGCGTTTAAAGAGAATTCAACGCCCTTGTTTTCGATTGCACCAATATTCTCAAAAGTGTTGTTAAAGCCTGATGTAGTAGGTAATGAGTGATTCATTAACAGGTCTTTGTTCTTAATAAAGAAAGCGTCAGCCGAGAATCTTAAGCGATCTTTCAAAAAAGCCATATCCAAGCCAATATTAAACTGCTTTTGTTTTTCCCATGTAATGTCTTCTGTCCCTCTGCGTCCATTCGACACATACGATACCTGGCCGTTATTCACGCTAGGGCTATAAAGACTCCGGAAAGCAAAATCATCAATATTTTGATTACCAACGATACCATAACCAACACGTAATTTCAACTGATCGAAAATATGTTGATCTTCCATAAATGCCTCTTCCGTAACATTCCAGGCACCGGAAAAAGACGGAAAAACGCCCCATTGATGACCTTTTGCAAATTTCGAAGAACCATCATAACGAGCTGTTGCCGTAAGATAGTATCGCCCGGCATAGTTATAATTAACACGCGCAATATATGACATCAATGTAGCTGTTATAAAATCAGATCCTATATCTCTCTGATCTTTCTTATAGGATGAGCCAATATTATAATATGAAAACAAATCCGTACCAAAGCCACGTCCCGTCACAGTGGTATAATTACGATCGTTACGCGTAGTACTAGTGCCCAATAATCCATTAATTTTATGCCTCCCAATAGTCGTGTCATAGGAAATAGTGTTATCCCATTGCCATGTCATACGAGAATCGCGACTCTGATAAGCTTCACCATCAGTAGAGTAACGAATAGATTCGTAAATATCCTTTGGGGTATACTTAAAATTATTCTCAGTAACATAGTCTACAGAAAATGAGGTGCGGATATTCAAACCATCAATAGGATTAATATTCAAATAATTAGCAGAAAGAACTCTGTTACGTATACGATCATTATCACACTGCAAAGAACGGATCGGATTGAAGTTGTTCTGATCGAATATACCCTGATAATTCAATGTAGGTACTTCCGTATCAATAGCCAACATCGGGTTAGCATTGCGTGCACGGTTCATAACACCGTCATCTACAATTTGATCTTTAATACGAGTAAACGAAGTGTTAGTACCCACTTTCAACCATGGTTTAATTAGCTGATCGGCATTGATGCGCCCGGTATACTTGTTCTGCCCGGATTTTTCCATCAATCCTTTTTGATCCGAATAACCTAAACTCAAATAATAAGAACCTTTATCAGTTCCTCCTGAAAAGCTCAACGAATGATTCTGTTGCAAACCTGTACGGGTTACTTCATTCAGCCAATTATAATTCTCATTGTTCTTATAAGCATCAAATTCATAATCCGCAAATACAGTGTTAGAGCCCATTACCACATTGTTGACATACTGGTCTACATCACCGTCAGGGTTAGTTGCCTTAAAGCCATTTACATAAGCCTCTTTTCTCAATTCAAATAATTGTTTTGTATTCATCGTTTTCGGAACCCCCGCAAACTCCTGAACACCAAACCAGGCATCGTAACTGACTTTACCTTCGCCGTTTTTGCCTTTCTTGGTCGTAATTAAGACAACACCATTGGAGCCTCTAGAACCATACAATGCAGTAGCAGAAGCATCTTTTAATATTTCAATAGAAGCAACATCGTTCAAATTAATAGAATTAAAACCCGAAGCAAAGTTATCCATAACCAAACCATCTACTACATAAATAGGGTCAGTTGAAGTGTTAATGGTATTAACGCCACGAATTTTAATAGAAGCATCATCTCCCGGACGCGCTCCATTAGATACAAACACACCCGCCACACGACCTTGGATAGCCTGACTAATAGTAGTTACCGGTTTCTCTTGAAGCACCTTTGAACTTACACTACCTACAGCCCCTGTCAGATCACTCTTTTTAAAAGAAGCGCCAACCACCACTACTTCATCCAATGTTTCAGCGGCTTCCTTCATCACTATATTCAGCGTTTTCCCTGCAACAGCTTTCATTTTAAGAGTCTCATATCCAATATAAGAGATTTGCAAAATATCTCCTACCGATGCTTTGAGAGAAAAATTACCGTAAAAATCGGTAATTGTACCATTAGCTGTACCATCCACTAATACACTTGCGCCGATAATCGGCTCAGCGTTAGCATCTGTCACCTTACCGGTAACCGTTATGTTTTGCGCAAATAGAGTGCAGCAGCAAAACATCATTAAAATTAAATGAATTAGCCTAATTCTTTTCATGGTTTGTTAATTTAAGCATGTTAAAGTCTATATTGATTATTTTATTTTAAATAGCATCACGTCCAAAGGTGGGACCTGTACTTTCATTTGTTCGTTTACAGTAAACGATTTTCCACTCCATAATTCTTTCACTTTATGTTCCACGGGAGCACTCAGTCCCAATCTTTTCAATGATATTGATTGAGATAATTCCTGATTAGAATAATTAAAAACAGCATAATAGCAAGTACCATCCTCATCAATGCGTACGAATTGATTTTCCGATTTCTCTCCATTGCCTTCTACCGGATGAAAAGCCACACCGGTAGCTACAGAATTAATGTCAGCATTAGTAAGATACTTCACTGCCTTTTCTTTTCCTTCCTCATTTCCTGCTGCACTAAAATCATCGCCCAAAATATAAATGCCTGTAATAACACTTGATGTTATACGCGCCCTGTTTTCGCCTTCAGTGGCACCTCTCAGCACAACGTGATCTGCATCATCAAATTGGTATACATAATCTTGCCACCATCCGTAAGAGAGAGCATTCAGAGTATACTCGGTGTCTTTCATTTTGTTCCACGCATCACAAGCTATTCTTCTTGATTGTGCATAATGTGCCGGGAAAATGGGTGAAATAGATAGATTAATATACATATCACCAAAATATTTATCCAACAACTGCATGCCGTAATTATATGCCTGAATGCCTGTAGTTATTTTTGAATTATACCATTTATCCGCTTCCATTGAACCGTGGGTCATAAAGTCCATTTTTACATATTTAAAACCTACGCGATGGAACAAAGCCGATGTATTCTTCATTATCGCCTCAATGGCCGGATGAGTAGGGTCAACAGCATAGGCACCATCCAATTCCTGAGGTTTACCGTTGGCGTAAAGATAGACATCCTTGTATTTGTATTGAGGAGCGTCTTTTATTTCACGTTCCGGATTTTTTCCCCAATCGGTAAATGGAGTCCAATAAACGCCCGCTACCTGCCCATTAGCCCTACATTTATCCACAAATGATTTCAGTTCCTCTTCCGTAAAACTATTCCATCCAGAATCAAGACCGATATAAACAGTATTATCCCCATTTACAAAATGGTTGTTCTGCAAGGTATTTTTAAAATAGTCCGAAACTTCCATCGCTTTTGCATACGTCAAATGAAATTGCAGCACACCCCAACTATTCCAACCAAAAGGAACAGCTTTGTTCCAGGCTCTGGGCGGAGCTATAATTGCATTCGCCTTCGCATACTCTTCCATACCGTTGCGCCAGTCATCAAAATTGCCCAGTAAAACTTTGGGAGATTTAATTTTCTCTCCACTTAAAGCACCGTGAGGTTTGGAATCACGGGTCAACTCATCGGCGGCACCACCGTAGCACACCAACCGTCCCACATTATATATATTACCTTTACCTATTGAAATTGCTGTTTTCCAATTATCATGCTCCACGGAACCTATAATCAATGCATTACGATCGTCATTATTAAAGATTGCCGTTACTTCATAACTTGTCAGAGTCTCGAAAGTAAGAGGATAGGATTGAAAACGAATCCATTTATCATTATCAAAAGGGACAAACAATGCGCGGTTATTATTGCTATCATTGAGCACAGCAGGCATTTTATCTACATTTAGCGGAGCCATATAATTGGAAGAAACGCCGTTCTTATCCTCCAACGTAAATTCTGTCAACACATAATCCCTCTGGGCATATGCATATAAGAATTGCGTCAATTTCGGCAAACGGTTATCTGTATATGTTACCTTATACAAATAGCCACTACCAAAATTGTCCCTGACTTTTTTTATGGAAATCTGGTGGTTTATGTAGTCACGGCTACTAATTATTTTGCCGGATAATTTATATGACGCATACACATTGTCATAAATGAGTTTTGATCCTTTTGCAATATCTATGCCTCTTCCCTGAGAATCGTAAGAGACATTCCATAAGCCGACCTGCATTTTCTTCCCAACATTAGAACCGAATAAGGCAGAAACGGCCAAAGCAAAAGCACAGAAAAGAAAAGATCTAAGAGCTAACCAATCATTCTTCATTTCATAATATTATTAAATAGAAAACAAACTTAAGGCATGTCTATATAAAGAAATCCGTTCTTTATATAGACATGCCCAAAAGTAGATACTGATTAGCTATGCATTCGTATGCAAATGTGGCAAAAAATATGATTTTTGATGCAAAAGAGCCTTTATTTCCCCAGAATCCGCAAATATTCTATTTTATGCATCATATATATCAATTTATATTTCTCCATTAAAGATTCGCTTATCTTTGTTATTCACGGTTTGCTGTTTCTTTTCGAAGTCTTTCGGAGTCATTCCAAACTGTTTTAAAAATAATTTGCTGAAGTAAGAGGAAGAATTGATGCCTACCATATAACAGATATCACCAATACGATACTTGCCTTCCTGAATTAGTTCGGCTGCCTTCTTCAAGCGGATAAGACGGATAAAATCTACAGGAGACAGATTGAATAAGATCTTTATCTTCCTCAATAAGCTAGAACGGCTCATGCATAATATCTCAGCCATGTGCTCCACATTAAAATTATCATCTGTAATATTGTCCTGAATGACACTGATTACCTTGTTCATAAATTCTTCATCCGCTTTATTCATCTGCATATTATTGACAGGAAAGAAAGGTCGTTTGGCAAAAGCTTCACGCTCCTTACGTCGGTTGCTTAGTAATGACAAAACCTGTGTTTTAAGATAATTGAAAGAGAATGGTTTCTCAACATACGCTTCCGCACCAATCTTCAAACCATTAATTTTGCTCTCAAGATCGTTCTTAGCCGTAAGAAAAATAACCGGGATATGGCATAAATCTATATCCGACTTAATTTCTTTACACAATTCCCACCCGTTCATAACAGGCATCATTATGTCACTTATAACCAGATCAATATGGCATCTTCGTAATATTTCTAATGCTTCCCCCCCATTAGAAGCGGTTTCCACCGTAAACAGCTCCTGCAAGCGATCTAAAATAAAGGCTAGCATCGTTTCGTTATCTTCTACCAGCAACAAAGTATATCCCTTCATGTCGATTTCCAGAGAGGTTTCTTCATCAAGAGCCACGATATTATGTTCAACTGTTATTTCGTTCTGCAAATGTATTTCTTCTTTGTTTAAAGGAATAGTAAGCACAAAAGCATTTTCAGGATGTTCTATGTCTAAGTAAAGCCGGCCTTTGTGAAGTATAGCCAATGAACGTGCCAAAGGAAGCCCAATACCAACACCAAAAACAGTAGAATCTTTTTGTGGCATTCGATAAAATGGTTCGAATATCTGCTGCCCTTTCTCCGAAGGTATTTTTTCGCCATCACTAATAACCCTCACAGTGAATGTTTCATCATCTTCTTCTAATTCCACGAAAATCTTTTTCTCAGCATACTTCAAAGCATTATTCAATAAATTACTAAGTATTTTAGTCAAGGCTTCTTTATCAACTGCGGCACGAATCTCCTTCTCCGGGATATTTAAAAGCAATTTCTTCTTTTTCTGTAAAATAGTCGGTTCAAAGCTGGTTATTATTTCATTTAATAGTGTAGTGATATCTACACTCTCGAATTTTGCTTGAAATTTACGAGAATCAATTCTTTGAAAGTCAAGAAGTTGACTTGTCAATTCAAGCAGACGCTTGGTGTTCTGTCCAATAACAGATAAGTTTTTATTTATCTTATCATCCTGAATGCTCATTTCATTAATAGCCTCGAGCGGACCATTTATAAGTGTAAGAGGCGTACGAATTTCATGGGCAACTTCAGTAAAGAAACCAACTTTTGATTCATAAAGTTCTTTTTCTTTCTCAATCTCAAATAGTTTCTGTCGTTCTTCCATTTGTCTTTCTTTGTAACGCTTATACCAAAAGAACCAGCACAAAACTAAGGATATCCCCCACACTATATAAAGCATATATGCCCAAATAGATTGCCACCATGGAGGAAGAATTACAATAGATAATGAACGGGTAGCCAATTGACTATTCAGCCCGCTATAAGTAGCTTTTACCCTAAAAGTATATTCTCCCGGCGGAAGTTTGGCATACGAAATATTCTGATTGTTCGAAGCCTTAATCCAATCATTATCCAACGGATCCATCCTATAATAATATTGATTGGCCTCAGCGGTAGAGTAACTAAGCAAGGCTACATCAAAACTAATATTCGATTGATCGTAAGGCAATACAATCTCATTTGTATGTGCAATACTTTTCTTTAACGGCGATCCGGGACTATGCACCGTAACCTCCTTATTATATATACTAAACTTTGTTATGTATATCGGAGGGTGAAAATCTACAACTTTCGGGGTATTAGGCGTAAATGCAATCAACCCGTCTACGCCACCGAAATAAAACTTACCGTCACGGGTTTTAAGTGCCGATTTATAGTTAAACTGATTGCCCAACAAACCGTCTTTAGTTGTAAAGACACGCACATTACCACTTTCCGGACTGAATTTAACCAATCCCCGATTGGTGCCGAACCATAAGTTGTGTTGATTATCTTCCAGTATTTTATATGCTACATCATCAGGGAAACCGTTTTTAATCGAATAGGTAGTAAAGTTGTCCTGTATCTCATTGTACCGGCAAATTCCTCCACGATCTGTGGAGAACCAGATACGCCCTTTGCTATCCTGCATTATTGAACTCACCGAATTGGAACTCAGACTATTCGGGTTTGATTTTTCATAATAATAATTATGAAAGGCATGAGTAGCAGGATCACGTTTCCATACACCATTGCCCATCGATGCAAACCATAATCGCCCCTGTTTATCCTCCATAATATCAAAGATCCAGTCATAGCCGGTTTCATTTACCTTTTTAAAGTTCAAACTGCCCGGAGGTGCTACATATAACCCCCAGCCCGTACCTATCCACAGCTGTTTTTTTCGATCAACAAAGATAGTATAAACACTGCCTTCTCCGATATTTAATTCTTCACTGCTATAATGTTTAATGGCTCCTCCGGGTTGTTGAATAACATCCAGTCCATGCTTAAATAAACCACAATAAACCTGATCGCCAAAACGTTGCATACACAAAGTTATAAGATGATCGTTACTATCTGATTTATTATAACGCACTTGGTGCACCTTCCCGTCTTTAGGGTTCAATACATTCACCCCGTCATCTTCGGTACCAATCCAGATTTGCCCCTCTTTATCTTCCACTAATCCACGTACACGCTTAGTGCTAAGCGACTGCCCATCGCTACCCGGAACATATTTTTCAAACAGCATTTGCCGGTTAGGCAAATAGTTAACTCCACCAAACATTGTTCCAAGCCATACGCCTCCTTCGTGATCCTTATAGATAGTATAAATAATCCTATCCGACAAGCTAAATGGTCGCATCAGATCTTCCTCCAGATGTACCACGCTATTTTGTTTTTCATTTATAACAAACAAACCATTATGTGTCCCCAGCCAAAGCTCATCACCAAAGCACATTACATCACGCAAAAAAATATTTTTCTGATTCGTAAACGGTATATCCGTCAACCTATTCTCTATCGGGTTATATTTTAGCAGTTCACCCTCCTGCATAGCCAGAATAATGTTGTTTCCCTGTGCACAAATACTGGTAATGATCTTCCCCGCAAGCGTACGCCCATCCTTGTAATTACAGTATTGTTCAAAAGTGTCTTTTTTTCGGTTATACCGAAACAGGCCTACTCCCGACGTGCCTATCCACACATCGCCACTCTTGCTCACGCAAATACAATCCGGACTCTCTGACTTGAATCTATTTTTGTCGGTAATGGGATAATAACTCATTTGTTTGCCCGCAAATCGAAAAACACCCTGATCAGGTATTAGCACCCAGATATTACCTGCAGAATCAGCCAAAATTTCCGCGACCCAATTATCAAGTGAAATTCCTTCTTTCGACTTCGTGGTAATCATAGAAAATACATCATTAGCAGGGTTGTATATAAAGACTCCACGATCTGTGCCTATCCACAGATTACGATCTTTATCTTCATATAAAGCGCTGATATTATGATTACCCTTGCCTGTTGCCGGATCATCGCAATCCAAGTGAAGAATAGAAGTGCCATCATAACGGTTCAATCCGTTTTTAGTACCAAACCACATAAAGCCATAGCTATCCTGAAGAATAGCCTTTACGTTGCTCTGTGACAAGCCATTCTCGCCATTGATATGTGTAAAATAATAATAAGAATTCTTTCGCCCGTAAACATTCTGAAACGACAGACAAATCAGTGTTAACAAAATAAGAATTGTCTTTCTCATAGTATATCTATTTTGGTTCCAAAGTTAGCGTAAAAAACAATAATAAACCAATAATTCAGATTTTTGCACTTGCAATAGCTACAAGTCCAATGAGCTTTTTACTGATCCGATCATCTCATTTTACCGTTTATGCCATTGGCATATTAGCAAGACTTAACTTCGGGCTGACTGCTAAAGACAATATTAAAAAAGCGCCCAGCTCTTATTTTACGCTTTCAAACGAATAATAAACTGACTCCCATTTCCCGGTTCACTCTCAACAGTCAAAGTCCCATTATGCGCTTCTACAAAATCTTTCGAAATAGACAACCCCAACCCACTACCCTGTACTTTAGTACCGGGTACTCTGAAATAACGATCAAAAATACTTTGATGATAGCGTGGATCTATTCCTTTACCAAAATCCTTCACGTAGAGTTCAATGAACTCTCCATTCTGCTTAGCTCCTATAATAACCCTTCCATTCTCTTTAGAATATCGAATGGCATTGCTTAACAAATTGGTGAGTACCCAAGCTATTTTTTCACTATCAACAAACAATTTGCTAATTTTCGTTTCAGGATATTCTACCTCTATCTGAATATTAAACTTGTCAGCCTGCACCTGATTGGCCTTTATAGCATATTCAATCAGTTCAATCGGCTTGGTTATTTTAGGTATAAGCTGTAGCTTACCAGCCTCAACTTGTGTCATGTTCAGCAGTTCTCCTGTTATGCCCAATAAGCGTTCACTATTCTCCCTAATACTTTTTGAGAGTTGTACCTGTTCCTCGTTAAGCCCGCCTATTCGCTTATCTTCGAGCAATTGCAAACTCATCATTATAGCCGATATAGGAGTCTTCAACTCATGAGAAATGGTAGAGATAAAAGTAGTTTTTGCTGAGTCCAATTCTTTGAATTCCGTAATATTTTTCAGCAGAATAACATCTCCCAAGTTATGAGGATCAACCTCATCGGGTTCCTGATTCGTAATTGGAATATAAAATGCCTGAAAGTAACTTTCTTTGTTATCTGCATAAATTTTCAGCGGTTCTTTCTTTTCACCAGGATTCACCAGCTCACGAATCAAACGACGAAGCAAATCATTTTTCAGCGAAAGCTCTTCTGCCGAGTGACGAATCACGTTTTCTCTTTTCAGGTTTAGCACATTCAGCGCTTCATTATTTATAAAAAGGATCTCTCTCTCCGTATTCAATCCGATAATGGGTTCATTAATACTATTTACCGTAGCCTCCAAAAACTTTTTGGCTGAAAGAATATCGACCAATGTACTTTCACGATATTCAGCCAACCTCTCGGCCATGCGGTTAAAGCTCTTTGCAACTGCTCTAAACTCTTCATTACTCTTTAGATTCAACCTCTTCTCATAATTATGATTGGCTATCTCAACAATTCCCCCTATCAATTCTTTAATAGGCTTACTGATGGAACGGGGCAACCATAACAATAATGAAATCCCGGTAAAGATGCAAATGCCTCCGGTGACAGAAATCCATAACAAAGCACGATGCAAGGCAGGCAAAGCTTCAGCACTATTGGGGTCAACAGCCGTCAACGTTTGCAGATTTATCACTGATAGAGTGACTAAAAAGACAATCATCCCAGCAAGCATTCCGATACCGAAAATCAGTTTTGTTTTAATATTCATAAGATCTATATGCTTAAATATTATGCAAGTATAATCAAATCCGTATTCATTTGCGTCAGTCTGTTCATAAATTTTTTATAACATAGTACAGACAAGAGAGCACTTGGCATTCTAAGAGACGGAGCTCCCATGCAGACCGTTGTTATCTGCCTCTCCTTGCACACACTCAAAATACTCCCGAGCACATCTTTTGATTGTATCTGAACAACTTCTCCACCCAATTCGGTCACCAACTTAAAATGGTTCAGCAGATGCCGCTGACTGGCCAAGTCAATACGTTCCATGCTCTCACGAGGAGTTTGCACATAAAGAGCTATAAAAGAAGTATTATAACGAGTCGCCAATCGGGCGGCTTTACGTATAATTCTGCGCGGCGTTTTTTCGTGTGAGCTGATGCAAGCCATGAAACGTTCATGCCTAATACCCATTCCGGAAACAACGACTTCGTTTTCCACCTTTTTCTCTACACGCAATGCCACTTCTTTCAAAGCCAGCTCGCGGAGCTGCAAGATATTTTCCGTTTTAAAAAAGTTATTAAGAGCCAACTGTATTTTCTCCGGCCGATAAATTTTACCGGCTTTCAAGCGAGTAATGAGTTCCTCTGCCGTAAGATCAATATTCACCACCTCGTCGGCCTCCTGCAATACGCTATCCGGAATACGTTCTTTCACTTCAATGCCCGAAATGCCCTGCACTTCTTCATTCAAGCTTTCGATATGCTGAATGTTCACTGCTGAAATCACATTAATGCCCTCGTCGAGTAAAACCATTACATCCTGCCACCGCTTTTCATTCAAACTACCTTCTACATTGGTATGTGCCAATTCGTCGACAATTACAATTTCAGGATGCATCCTGACGATAGCTTCAACATCCATCTCCTCAAGTTCCTTTCCTTTATAGAAAATTTTTCTGCGAGGAATCAGAGGCAATCCGGCTATCAAAGCCTCTGTTGCTGTACGCCCGTGAGTCTCTATATATCCTATTTGTACATCAACGCCATTATCCAACAAATCGTGCGCCTCCTGAAGCATGCGATAGCTTTTACCAACACCTGCTATCATGCCCACATAGATTTTAAATTTTCCACGACGTGATTTCTTTATCAGATCAAGGAAATGCTGCACGCTCTCTTCTCTATTCATTTTTCCGGATGTTGCGCTTCTTCCAAAGCAATATTGAGCTTCAATACATTAATTTTCGGAGGCCCGAAGAGCCCCAATAAAGGTCTCTCAATCATACGATTTACAATACCTTTCACCGCCATTTCTCTCAGACCACGGGCATTAGCCACACGCTTCACCTGCACGTAAGCACAAGTCGGAGTTATATCCGGGTCCAGCCCCGATCCGCTACCCGTCACCATCTCAGCCGGAACCTCACTGCGAGATAAGTATGGATGATGTACCAAAAAAGTATCGATTCGGGCTTCTATCGTAGCCAGATATTCTTTGTCGGCAACGCCTTTATTACTCCCCCCCGAAGCGGTTGCATCATAACCTTTCCCGGCAGAAGACGGACGCCCCCAAAAGTAGATATCTTTAGTAAAGTTCTGTCCCACATTGGATGCACCTACCACTTTCCCATCTAGACAAACAACTTTAACATTACCATTATCAGGGCCTGCCAGTTGTGCAAATATCCATAAAATAAATAGATAACACAACGCTAAAAGCACACAAAGTGCAAGCGTTATTTTCACGGATTTCAAGAGTGTCTTCATCTTTGTTCCTGAATTAAAATAATAAACCAATGAGTAAATCAATCAACTTAATTCCTGCAAAAGGAACCATTACTCCACCCATGCCATATATCAGCAGGTTACGGCGAAGCAAGGCAGAAGCACCTATAGGCTTATACTGTACGCCTCTCAAAGCCAGCGGAATAAGTGCCGGAATAATAAGGGCATTGAATATAACAGCCGAAAGGATAGCACTTTGAGGACTATGCAGATTCATTACATTTAAAGCATTCAGCTGAGGAATAGCCACCATAAACAATGCCGGCACAATAGCAAAATATTTGGCTACATCATTGGCTATAGAAAAAGTAGTCAGCGTTCCACGCGTCATCAATAGCTGCTTACCGATCTCGACTATCTCAATCAATTTCGTAGGATCATTATCAAGGTCAACCATATTACCGGCTTCTTTTGCCGCCTGAGTTCCACTATTCATGGCAACCCCTACATTGGCTTGCGCCAATGCCGGAGCATCATTGGTGCCGTCTCCCATCATGGCCACCAATTTGCCCGATTGCTGTTCTTTCTTGATGTACTCCATTTTATCTTCCGGCTTTGCTTCAGCGATGAAGTCGTCTACCCCCGCCTTTTCGGCAATGTATTTAGCAGTCAGCGGATTGTCCCCTGTCACCATCACTGTCTTTACTCCCATCTTACGCAAGCGTTCAAAACGTTCGTGAATACCGGGTTTGATGATATCCTGCAATTCAATCACCCCTATCACTTTCTGATTCACACATACCACCAACGGTGTACCTCCGTTACTCGATATGGCAGCGATAATACTTTCCGTCTCTTTAGGGAAACCATTGCCCACAGCCTCTGTCATCTTGCGAATAGCATCAAAAGCCCCTTTTCGTATCTTAGTACCGTCAGCCAAATTTACTCCTGAAGACTTTGTTTCAGCAGTAAATTTCACCATTCGCGAACCAACTGTATTGAGGTTTCTCACACGAAAACCAAATTCACGTCCCAATTCCACAATAGATTTGCCTTCAGGTGTTTCATCGGAGAGAGAAGAAAGCATGCAAACCTCCACAAAAGAGCGTTCATCAACTCCTACCGCAGGATAAAATTTAGTCGCCTTACGATTGCCAATGGTAATGGTTCCTGTTTTGTCGAGTAGCAACGTGTCCACATCTCCCGCCGTTTCTACCGCCTTACCCGATTTAGTAATCACATTGGCACGCAAAGCCCTGTCCATACCGGCAATGCCAATAGCAGAAAGTAGTCCCCCAATGGTGGTTGGGATGAGGCAGACAAACAATGAAATCAGAGAAGCAATGGTAAGCGTTGTATGACTATAATCGGCCAAAGGCTTCAAAGTAATGCACACAATGACAAATACCAATGTGAAACCGGCCAACAGAATCGTTAAAGCTATTTCGTTCGGCGTTTTCTTACGAGAAGCACCTTCCACCAAAGCGATCATCTTATCCAAAAAGCTCTCTCCCGGTTGACTGGTAACCATTACTTTTATCATATCCGAGAGCACTTTTGTTCCGCCGGTAACCGAACTTTTATCGCCTCCTGCTTCACGGATTACCGGAGCACTCTCACCGGTAATGGCACTTTCGTCAATAGAGGCCAACCCTTCAATAATCTCACCATCAGCAGGAATCAAATCGCCTGCCTCGCAAACAAAGACATTCCCTTTCTTCAGTTGCGAACTGCTTACAATTTGCATATCATCTCCGTTCACCAACCTGGCAGGGGTTTCCTCCCTCGTTTTACGCAAACTATCCGCTTGCGCCTTGCCACGTGCTTCGGCTATAGCTTCCGCAAAATTGGCAAACAGCAGGGTAATGAACAGCACCAGAAACACCACAAAATTGTATCCGAATGAACCTTGTGAGCTGTTACTTATGGAATATAGCATAACCGGAAGCATAACCAATGTAGCTACTTCCACAGTAAACATTATCGGATTTTTTATCATTGCTCGCGGGTCTAGTTTCACGAACGATTGCTTAAAGCTTTCTATCACTTGCTTCTTTGGAAATAAAGAAGCCGATTTATTATCTTTCATAATCACTTTTACTTTTAAACGATTCTATACGCTTTGCCACACAATATTCATTATAAGCTTAGGTGCTCGGCAATAGAGCTCAGGGCCAATACCGGAAAGAAAGAAAGGGCTGCCACAATCAATATAACGGCAAACGTCATTATTCCGAAGGTGCTCGTATCTGTTCTGAGCGTACCTGCACTCTCGGGTATAAACTTCTTTTCCGCCAAAAATCCCGCAATGGCTATCTGTCCTATGATCGGAACAAAACGTCCAAGAAGCAACACGATGCCACAAGCATAATTCCAGAAAGGCGTATTATCGCCTAAGCCTTCAAAGCCCGAACCGTTGTTGGCCGCAGAGGATGTAAACTCATAAAGCATCTCACTCAATCCATGCGATCCCGAATTATTGAGCCATCCACCTTCACTCCCTACAAACCCGGGGGCGTGAACAAAAAGATAACCGGCCAATGCCGTACCCGCAAGAATTAGAAATGGATGCAACAGTACCACTATCGTAGCAATTTTCATCTCCTTAGCTTCCACCTTTTTGCCTAAAAATTCAGGTGTGCGTCCCACCATCAGACCGCTAATAAACACAGCCATGATAATGAATGTATAGTAATTCATCCACCCAACCCCTACACCGCCAAACCAGGTATTGATCTGCATGTTGAGCATCTCAACGGTTCCCGAGAGCGGCATCATGCTATCGTGCATACCATTGACCGAACCATTGGAAGTTGCGGTAGTACTAGCGCCCCATAAAGCGGTGGAAGCTGCGCCGAAGCGTATTTCTTTTCCCTCCATCGAACCATTTTTCTGAGCAATGCCCATTGCATCTATTCGC
Source organism: uncultured Bacteroides sp. (assembly GCF_963677715.1). NCBI lineage: Bacteria > Pseudomonadati > Bacteroidota > Bacteroidia > Bacteroidales > Bacteroidaceae > Bacteroides > uncultured Bacteroides sp. The sequence continues at coordinate 2,656,899 of NZ_OY782495.1, read as the reverse complement.
GGATTGCCATTAGTCTCCTGATAAATCATAGCAACTGCACCCACTAAATAAGCGAACAACATTACCCCAAAGATACTATAAGCCAATTTCTTTCGCTTTACATAAAAACCGAACGCCAATACCATTGCCATCGGTAGGAGCATAATAGCACAATTTTCAACTATATTGGTAAAATAGGTAGGATTCTCCAGCGGATGAGAAGAATTGGCCCCAAAGAAACCTCCACCGTTTGTGCCCAACTGCTTGATAGGAACAATAGCCGCAACAGGTCCTTGTGAAACCATTTGTTCTCTCCCTTCGAGCGTAGTAATCTTCATTTGACCATTGAAACCCATCGGCACTCCTTGCAGAATAAAGATAAAACCCAAAATAAGAGCAAGAGGTACTAATATTCGAGTGCAACTTCTTACCAGAAAGTACCAGAAGTTACCTATTGTCTTTGTGGTTTTCACTGCCATCGACCTCATCATTCCAGCCATAGCAGCCATGCCCGTAGCAGCTGCAATAAACTGAAAAAGCATGATAACAAACAACTGCGTAAAATAAGTCAGCCCGCTCTCGCCACTATAGTGTTGTAAGTTGCAATTTACCAGAAAACTAATACTGGTGTTAAAAGCCTGATCGAAAGTCTGTCCCCCGTTCACATCCGGATTTAATGGGAGCCAACCCTGAGCCATGAGAAATATCATGCCCCAAACAAACCAAAACGCATTTAAAATAAGCATTGACTTCAAAAAAGTCTTCCAACCCATTTCCTCATCGGCATTGATGCCACATACCTTATATAATAACTTCTCAAGCGGAAGCATAAAATCCAACCAGGTTTTCTCTCCTTTATATACCCGGGCAATGTATTTTCCTAATGGATAGCTCAATGCCAGCATCAGAATAACCTGCAGGCCTACTCCTAATAATTCTGTATTCATCGTTTTACTAATCTAAAATTAAAACCTTTCGGGCTTAAGAAGCACATACACCAAATAGCCGAAAACAGCAATCCCTAATACAAGTAATGCAGTATACATAATAATCTTTTTCTCCTTAAAATCTAACTCATCAGTCTTATCTGCATATCTATGATCGAAATGTGTGCCAAAAACGATACAATCAGCTTAGCACTCTGAATATCAGGTAAATAATACAAAAAGGCCTCTTTGCTTCAACAAAGAGACCTTTTCATTTTGATAGGGTTCATGCTATTATGGAAAAAGTGCGGAAGCGACGTTAATCACTTATTTTATATTCTTCAATTTTACGGTATAGAGTAGTAAGACCTATCTTCAGTAGGCGAGCCGTTTCGGTTTTGTTTCCATGCGTATACTCCAGCACCCGTACAATGTGCCTCTTTTCCATGGCAGATAGTTCAAAGTTCGAAATCGTTGCTTCATCCAGCCTTTCATTAGAGCTATGCTGAATTTCCAGCGGGAGGTCTTCTAAGGTCAGCTGCTTGCCGTTGCACACAATCAAGCTTCGTTCAATCACATTCCGGAGTTCACGGATATTTCCTTTCCAAGGCTGTTGCTCGAGTGCCCGAAAGAAATCCGGGGTAATCTCACAATCGGAATATCCCATTTCCTGAGAGAAACTACTCACAAAAGCTTCTGCCAATTTCCTTATATCTCCAAGCCTTTCGCGAAGAGGAGGCAAATGAATTTGGAAAACAGACAAGCGGTAAAACAAATCTTCGCGAAAACGGCCGGAGATGATCTCTTCAGCCAGATTACGGTTCGTAGCCGCTATAATGCGTACATTTACCAGAGTCGGTTTCGTTTCGCCAATCTTTATGTATTCGCCCGTTTCAAGTATACGCAATAACTTAGCTTGCAATTCGAAAGCCATCTCTCCTATTTCGTCTAAGAAGATACTCCCGTTATTGGCCTCCTCAAAAAGTCCTTTTTTATCTTTCAAGGCACCGGTAAACGACCCAGCCTTGTAACCAAACATCTCACTTTCGAGCAACTCTTTGCTGAAAGAAGAACAGTTCACCGCTACGAAGTTATTTTTGCAACGCTTGCCCGCATAGTGTATGGCCTGAGCAAAAACCTCTTTCCCTGTGCCGGTTTCGCCTGTTAGCAACACAGGAACATTTGTCACCGCCACTTTTTGTGCCAACAAAATAGCTTCTTTTATAGGTTTGGAATCTCCTGTTATTGAATCAAACGAATAGAGTTGCCCCACTTTTTTCTCTAATTTCTCTAAGCGTGCATTCATTCGGACTTTCTCTACAGCCCGGCTCACTAGCGGAATTATCTTATTATTATCATCCCCTTTGGTTATGTAGTCAAAGGCTCCATTCTTTATAGCCTGCACTCCGTCTGCAATGTTTCCATGGGCAGTAAGCAGAATAATCTCCATACGGGGAGCTACTTTTTTAAGAGAAGAAACAAGTTCCACGCCATTCCCGTCGGGCATAAAAACATCACACAGAGCCACATCGGGCACATGCAGTTCCGCTTGCTTCAGTGCTGTTTTACAATCACTTGCCTGAAACACCTCATATCCTTCCAATTCCATCATACGGACAAGAAGAACACGAATCTGATTTTCATCATCTACTATAAGAACTTTATTCATTCTTTTCTGCCATTTTAAATTCTAGAATAAAAACAATACAGATAGAGCTTATAGAAAAACATTAAGTGCACAAAGATATGAGTTTCCTTTAAATTCTTTGATTCACTTCCAAAACAATTAATAGCATCCGGTTGTTATTTCCGGCAGAAACTATTTATCGATAAAAAGTAATAAACACATGAAGATCATTATCATTGGAGGCGTTGCCGGAGGAGCAACCACGGCTGCACGTATCAGAAGAGTAGATGAAACGGCTGAAATTATCCTTTTGGAGAAAGGGAAATACATTTCTTACGCCAACTGCGGGTTGCCTTATTACATTGGAAATGTCATTACCGAACGCGAAAAACTATTTGTGCAGACTCCCCAGTCTTTTTCGACTCGTTTCAAAGTAGATGTGCGAACGGAAAATGAAGTAACTGCGATTAATAAGGGACAAAAACAAATAAGGATACGTCGCAGTGATGGTAGTGAATATTACGAGGCTTATGACAAGCTGGTTATCTCCACCGGAGCCTCTCCCGTACGTCCGCCACTTCCGGGCATTGACTCCGAAGGTATTTTCACACTGAGAAACGTGAACGACACGGATCAGATTAAAACTTACCTCAACACGCACGAAGTGAAGCGGGCAGTGGTAGTTGGCGCCGGATTTATCGGCCTCGAGATGGCTGAAAATTTGCAGGCTCTGGGAGCTACAGTGTCTATTGTAGAGATGGGAAACCAGGTAATGGCACCCATTGACTTTTCTATGGCTGCACTGGTACACCAACATCTGATGGAGAAGGGGGTGAATCTTTATCTGGAACAGGCGGTTGCTTCGTTCAAAAAAGATAATCGCAGCATCGAAGTGGTATTTAAAGACGGACAATCGATAGGTGCGGACATTGTGATACTATCCATCGGCGTTAAGCCGGAAACAGCTTTGGCCAGAGAAGCCGGACTGACCATCGGCATTGCCGGAGGGGTTCAGGTAGATGAATATCTGCAAACATCCGACAAATCAATCTACGCCATCGGTGATGTCATTGAGTTTCCACATCCCATTACCGGAAAGCCGTGGCTCAATTATCTGGCCGGACCGGCAAACCGCCAGGGACGCATCGTGGCAGACAATATACTCCTTGGCAACAAACAAAAATACGAAGGTTCCATCGGAACTTCCATTGCTAAAGTTTTCGATATTACCGTGGCATCTACCGGACTGCCGGCCAAACGGTTAAATCAAGAAGGCATTGCCTTTCTATCATCTACCACACATGCTTCTTCTCATGCAGGCTATTATCCGAATGCACTGCAGCTAAGCATTAAAATTACTTTCGACAAACAAAGCGGTCGCCTTTACGGTGGGCAAATAGTGGGTTATGACGGAGTAGATAAGCGCATTGATGAAATCGCACTAATTATAAAACGCCAGGGCACAATATCCGACCTCATGGAAGTAGAGCAAGCTTATGCTCCTCCTTTCTCTTCGGCCAAAGATCCAGTAGCCATAGCCGGATATGTGGCCGAAAACATACTTACCCAAAAGATGCAACCCGTTTACTGGCGGGAAGTGCGCGATGCAAAACCCGAAGAGGTTTTCTTGCTCGACGTTCGCACTGTCGATGAGTTTGCACTCGGAGCACTTCCGAATGCAATAAACATTCCATTGGACGAACTGCGCAACCATTTGAATGAGATACCGACCGACAAACCGGTGTATATTTATTGTGCCGTGGGCTTAAGAGGATACCTTGCATATCGCATTCTTACCCAACACGGATTCCCCAACGCCAGAAATCTTTCGGGAGGATATAAAACTTATAGTGCGGCTATGGCGCCTGTGAAACAGCACAAGCAAACGCCATTAACAGAAGAACCGGCACCCGACACCACTAAGCCGGAAACGAAAATAGTTCATATAGATGCTTGCGGACTGCAATGCCCGGGCCCCATTCTCAAAATGAAGAAAGTAGTAGATACGCTTGTGCCCGGCGAACAAATAGAAATTATTGCTACCGATCCGGGCTTTCTGCGCGATGCAGCTGCCTGGTGCAATTCTACCGGCAATCGTTTGGTTTCTCAAGAAGCAGTGGGGGGTAAATCCGTTACCATTATCGAAAAAGAAGAGCCGAAGGCCTGCAAACTACTTAGTTCCTGCGACGGCAAAGGGAAAACATTTATCATGTTTAGCGATGATCTGGACAAAGCTTTGGCCACTTTTGTATTGGCAAACGGCGCCTCGGCTACCGGACAAAAAGTAACCATCTTCTTCACCTTCTGGGGATTAAATGTTATCAAGAAATTGCACAAGCCCAATGTCGACAAAGATATTTTCGGCAAAATGTTTGGCATGATGCTTCCCGCAAGTTCACAGAGTCTGAAGCTTTCGAAGATGAGTATGGGCGGCATGGGTGGCAAAATGATGCGCTACATCATGCATCGTAAAGGCATCGACTCTTTGGAATCGCTTCGCGAACAAGCATTAGAGAATGGAGTGGAATTTATTGCCTGCCAAATGTCTATGGACGTGATGGGCGTAAAACGGGAAGAAATGTTGGACGAAGTGACTGTAGGCGGGGTGGCTACTTACATGGAACGTGCCGACAATGCTAACATTAATTTATTTATTTAAAAAAAAGAAAAACGCTTTCGGTAAAAAACCGTCTGCGATAAACTTTTCAGAGACATGCACGTTTTAGACATGAAATGTGCATGTCTTCTATATAAAACAGGCACATCTATTTTCCATTAATACATTAAAAACCTTATTATGAGTTTATTAAATGATTTTGAATGGCGTTATGCCACCAAGAAGTTCGATACATCAAAAAAAGTAGAACAATCTTTAGTTGATAAAATAGTAGAAGCAGCCTGGCTAGCCCCTACATCTTCAGGGTTACAGCCTTTTAAGGTAATAACGATTACCAATCAAGAGCTTAAAGACAAAATTCTACCTATTGCTTTCGGTCAAACTATTGTTGCGGACTGTTCGCACCTACTAGTATTTGCTGCATGGGACAGATATACAGAAGAGAGAATTAATCACATCTATTCTCTAATAACACAAGGACGTAACCAACCGGCAGATAAATACAAAAATTACACCGATAGGCTGAAAGAAATTTATCTAAAGCAGACTGCGGCAGAAAACTTTGCGCATACAGCACGCCAAGCTTACATCGGGATGAGTTTTGCCATGGCAGAGGCAGCTGTACTAAAGGTCGATTCAACGCCAATGGAAGGCTTCGATACTGCACAATTAGATGAATTATTGGAACTTAAATCCAAGGGACTGAAAAGTGTACTCATGCTACCTATCGGTTATCGTGACGAGAGCAACGATTGGTTATCCAAATTAGCAAAAATCCGCCATCCGAAAGACGAGTTTACTTTTGAAATAAAATAGGAAGACAATCATTACCTTAAAAAGGCATGTGCATCCGGGTTCATAAACCTTGATCAACATGCCTTTTTACCTCAGCCCCAGCTACCCGACATACCGAATATTTACGTAACTTTTAAGCCGGCTTTCACGGGAAGTGCCATCACCACTCAGTAAGCATTTATATTATAAAAAAAGAAAAAGACGAACGAGTATGAAATCAATATGCACCATGCGAGATATTTGTAAAGCAATCTCTTCTTTTGAAGAAGAGTTTGAGCAAGCATATCAAATCTCACTCAATGAAGCGATGGTTCTCTGTACGCTACATGAAGCACAAACGCCATTGACTTCCAGTTCCATAGCCGAGCGAACCGAAATGAAAACCTCACACACATCTAAAGTGATTCGTTCGGTTGAAGAAAAAGCATTAATAGAACGTACCCTAGGTGCTACGGATAAACGCCAGATGTTTTTCAGCCTGACGGCAGCCGGAGAGAAGCGGCTAGAAGACTTGGAATGTGACAAAGTAGTGATTCCCAAACTATTGCAACCGTTATTCGCTAAGAAATAAGGCATTCATTATCCATAAATAACCTATTTATTTTGTATATTTGACTGCTCTGATACTTCCCTTTCAGAATGCATTTTCCCTGTTTATAACCACAAGCTCCTCGTTCCCCATATGGAGACCGGCGAGACTCCACGTGGAGACTCGCCGGTTTCCACGTGGGGACTGTAGAGACTCCGAACGGGAAACGAGAAGCGCATGCCGTGATATGCAGTTAATGTTACCGTGATTACAACTAAAGAATGCCGTGTTTTCGAAAAGTAAAACGCACACAGTTAGCCATACATACAAGCAAAAAGTGTGATAGATAAGCCAAAAGTGATAGTAAAACGGTTAAAATAGCGATAGACATTTTTTACTATCACACGCTGAGACTACTTACAGTAAGTATCCTCAGCGTTTTTTGTGATAGATGTGATAGTAAAACGCGTTTTTTTATTAGTGAGCGGAAAAACTAAATTGAAAGTGACCAATACGGTAAACCTACTTCGCTAATGCCTCATAGAGTGTTTCCTGAATCTGCTCGCGAATCTCCAACTTCGATAGTTTGTTTACCCATGCATCGGGATAGGTGCGATTACTCAAGAATACATATACCAATCCATTATCAGGATCCGTCCAGGCGCAAGTACCGGTAAAGCCTGTATGCCCATACACAGAAGGAGGAGCAGACAAACAACAAGGGCTGTAAGACGCATCTTTTGCAGCCGGTTTGTCGAAGCCTAAACCGCGACGGCTGATTTTCGATGTTTCCGTAGTAAACAAGTGGCATGTTTCTTTACTCAGATAACGTTGCCCATCCAGTTCACCGCCATTCAGAATCATCTGGTACACACGAGCCACATCGGCGGCGGTAGAGAAAAGACCCGCATTACCGGAAATGCCTCCTAGGAAAGCGGCCGATTCATCGTGTACAAAACCTTGCAAAGTAGACTTCCGCAGGAAGCGATCTACCGTAGAAGGTACTATGTTTTCTTTGCGGAAATAGCGTAAAGGCAAATAAGCCGTATGTTCCAAACCCATCGGTTCGTAGAACTCGTGTGCCAGATATTCATCCATCGGCATACCTGTGAGCTGTTCTACCAGTTGCTGCAACAGAATGAAGTTCAGACAACTATATACATATTTCTTCCCTTTGAGCGGAGCATCGGCTATTTTCTTCAGCATTACTTCTTTAAACGATTTATGCAACCAGAGGCTATCGGCAACATGCAACGTATAATCGCCTGTTCCTATCGGAGAGGTCAACCCTTCTTTGAAGCGGAAGCCGGGTTGCGCAAAAGTCTTAGGCCCTATTTGAACCGAATGGAACGCATCTTGTTTCGATTTAAACAGAGTGCCGCTATAGCTTTTCTTATCTATGGCATCCTGATAGAACACCAACCCGGAGGGTAGTCCCGATTGATGCAACAACAGTTCGCGAATGGTTATTTTAGCTTTATTCGTTCGTCGCAAGAACGGAAGATAATCCGAAATCTTATCCGACAGACTAAATCGGCCTTTATCGTATAGTTTCATCACGGCCAGTAGCGTACCCGTCGTTTTCGACAGAGAAGCCAAATCATACATATTTGTTGATGTTACCTTATGCTCATCGGTGTAGGTGTATGTACCAAAAGATTTGTCGTACATCGTTTTACCGTCTTTCAGTACCACTACCTGGCAACCCGGATAAGCCCCCGCAAGGATACCCCGCATAGCTATGGTGTCTATCCTGCTCAGTACCTCCGAGCGCATGCCATACTCTTCGGGGATAAAGTGATAGGGAGTAGCGGGTGTAATAGTTACCCCGGCACCTGTTTTAAAGAGTCCGCCAATACTGGCCGAGAGTCGCCCGTCTACCGATGCTTTGCCATAAAGCATATCAGCCACCTGCTCTTGCACATCCTCATTTGTAGAATTTCCCAGCACCACAACCGAAGCAACCGATATGGCCCGATGAATTTGCAACATTCGTTTGCCGGGCGTGAAGAAAACGTAAATCACCGGAGTCTTCGGCGCAAAGCCGGCAAAGAATGACTGATAAGGAGCCAGTCGGATTTCGGTAACGGGAACGATGATGCGCTTATACTTTGCCAATGAATCGCGCAACAAGGTTTGTGCCGAAGCAGACATCTCTTTGCCTAAGTTGAAGCGTGCCACAGAGGTGTATTTACCTAGTTGTTTCACAAAGACATCAATGTCATCGGACTTGCCCACATTGAGCACCGCCACCTCCTTCAAATCGGGATGAAGCGGCAATATTCCACGTTTATTGTTCAGTACGGTGATAGCTGCCAGATTGAGTCTGCGCACCAGATCCCGGGTTTGAGGCGTATTAATGCGCCTGTCCAGTCCCGATAGTCTGACGTACGGACGACGGTTCAAGCCCAGCGCATATTTATAAGTAAGCACTTTACGGCACCTCTTATCAATCTCTTCTTCGCTGAATTCTCCTGTTTTAACTGCTTGCAGCACATTATCCATCTCTTTCTTCAGGTCGTGCGGAGCAAGTACCATGTCGTTACCTGCCTTCAATGCCTGCAAGCAGACATGCTCGGCAGAGGAAACCCCCTTCATAGACAATGCGTCGGTAAAGATAAGACCTTTAAACCCCATTTCCTCGATCAGCAGATGATAGACAATATTGCGCGAAAGCGAAGACGGAAGTCCGCCTACCGGATCGAATACGGGAACTTGCAAATGCCCCACCATAATGCCGCTCAAACCGGCTTGTATCATCTCTTTAAAGGGATAAAGCTCCACACTGTCCAGCCGCTCCCGCGTAAAAGGCAATACAGGCAACGCCTTGTGAGAATCGACATCCGTATCGCCGTGTCCCGGAAAATGTTTGCCTACCGAAAGCACTTTTCCACTTTCCAAACCCGAAGCATACGCAACCACTTTGTCGGCCACCTTTATCGGGTTCTCTCCGAAAGAGCGCACATTAATCACCGGATTCTTCGGATTGATGTTCACATCCGCCACCGGAGCAAAGTTTACCTGTACTCCCAGTTCGCGACACTCGCGAGCCATCTCTTTTCCGTATTCATAAATCAGGCGATCGTCTTGAATGCATCCCAAAACCATGTTCTTAGGAAAAACAGGCATCCCGTGTATTCGCATTGACAGCCCCCATTCTCCATCAAAAGTAATCATTAACGGCACATTGGCCATGCGTTGTGCCTGGTTGGTCAGCATCGCCTGATTCTCCAGCTTTCCTCCCGAAAAGAGTAAGCCACCCACCTTATAAGTATGCACCGCATCCTTTAGCAGAGCGATGTTTCTTTTGTTTCGAACAGGCGCAATGGTATAAATAAAAAGTTGCCCCACCTTTTCCTTCAAGCTCATCCGGTGAAGAACAGAATCCACCCACTGAAGGCATTTCTTATTTTGCTCTGCCTTGTATAATAGTAAGGGTTCAGTCTGAGCTTTCGCTTGTAATGCCACAAACAGGGCAAATAAGATGTATAGTAACCTTTTATTCATTCTTCCTTAGTCGGGTGTATCCCCTTATAAATTATTTCTTTTCAAAAATTAAATCCATGCGTCCCACATAAACTCCACGACTACCCATCTGAGTAATAGGAATACTTTTGCCTTCGTCATTCAGATAGATAGCGGGCTTTGCCAGAAAAGTATGCGAATGACCGCCCAACACCACATCAATATTGCTCGTTTCGCGTACCAGGTTAACATCGCAAGCCGGATTATCTGCAGAAGAAGGTTTATAGCCTAAGTGCGAGAGACAAACAACGGCATCGCATTTTTTCTCTTTCTTTAAAAAAGCAGCCATTTCATTCGCTGTTTTAATAGGGTCTTTATAGACTACCCCTTCGCATTTTTCCGCCTGTACCAAGCCTTCTAACTTAGGACTAAGACCGAATACACCAATTTTTAATCCTTCGCGTTCGATGATTACATACGGTTTCACCAAACCTTCTAACACCGTACCCTCTACACCGTAATTGGCGCAAACAATAGGGAAGTTCGCCATCCGGAACAACCTAGCCATGTTATCCAGTCCGCAATCGAACTCATGATTACCAATAGTAGCGGCATCATAGCCCATGCTATTCATCAGTTTAATCTCCACTTCGCCCTTAAACAAGTTATAGTAAGGAGTACCCTGCGAAAAATCTCCACTGTCGAACAAAAGCAAGTCCGGCTTCTCTTTGCGAATCTGATCAATGCACGTGGCACGACGCACGAATCCGCCTTTATCCGCCAGACGAGTATCAGGAGAATTGGCTTCAACCGGCTCGATGCGGCTATGCGTATCATTGGTATGCAATATGGTAATGGTTTTTGTTCGTTGTGCAAAAGACGATAAAGAGATGCACAACAAAAGCCCAACAACCAGTAATGGATTATGTATTGTTGAAAGGTTTTGCTTTTTCATTCTTGTTTTCTTATTTGTAGTATGCTATTTTATTCACTTCACTGTTATCCGGCCTTCTATGGCAGATGTAATTTCTTTGCCTGCCGCCGTTTGTTTTTTTACATAACTGAAAAACAGATCTCTCATGGTAGCGCCATCCGGGCAGACTTTCTTTTCTCCCTGTAAGAATGCCACCATTTTGTCATTTCCTTCGGCCAGATAATCAAGAGTAGCCACTTCGTAAAGACGATTATCATCTATCGGTTCGCCGCCTACTTTAGCACTGAGTAGTTTGCCGTCTTTGGAAATCTCCAAACGCACATTACTCACCCCTTCGCCACCCGCACCTGCAATGTTCTCCATCAGTGTTCGCAAGTTAGATCCTTTCATAGTAACAATGCAAAGTGAATTTTCGAACGGCAATATTTCATAAATATTACTAAAGGTAATGTCTCCGGCACTCAACGAACTACGTAAACCACCCATGTTGGTCACCGCCAAATCGGCAGGACGACCCAGATATGGTACCGTTGCATTACGCAATACATCGGCCACAAGGTTGGAAAGCAAACTCTCCGGACGCCCGGCTTCCATATCCATCGCACTCTTACCTACCACAGGAGTCATAAGGCTGTCCACCTCGGTTTTATAAGGCGCTAATATAGCAGTAGCCTCTTTATCGGGATTGCGATCCCACTTCGATGATATCTCAATTCGACTTCCTTCTACCTTTTTGAGTTGATACGAAGAGTGGCAAGAAGAGAGCAGCAGGAGCCCCACCAAAGCAACTCCCGACAAACGATTTAAATAAAATTGTTTCATGTTTCACGTTTTATAATGCCACAAATATAGCATTTTATGTTCGATGCCACGGCGTTCAATCTACAAGTTTTACATCACTTACCTTTTCTATTTACTTTTTTAGGTTATACCACTCATACTCTGCAATATATTAATTGTTTTTATTTGGCTATCTAATAAAAAAATCGTTCCTTTGCACCGCTTTCGCGCAATCGCTGTCAAAGAAGAGTTACTTGATATGTTGCGTTGTATCGATGAAACAATTTAATAATAGAGCAATAATGGATTTAATTAAAATTGCAGAAGAAGCATTTGCTACCATCAAGCAGCATCCTGTCTTCAAGGCAGGAGATACTGTAACAGTAGCATATCGTATCACTGAAGGTAGCAAGGAGCGTATACAGTTGTACCGCGGAGTTGTTATCAAAATGTCAGGTCACGGAGATAAAAGACGTTTTACCGTACGTAAAATGTCAGGAACCATTGGAGTAGAAAGAATTTTCCCTCTCGAATCACCGGCTATCGCCAGTATCGAAGTGAATAAAGTTGGTAAAGTGCGTCGTGCTAAACTATACTATCTGCGTGCTCTTACAGGTAAAAAAGCCAGAATCAAAGAAAAAAGAGTTGCCCGGTCATAATAATCCATGCACTCCTATTCGAGATAAAAAAAAGGAAATGTCCAGAAGACATTTCCTTTTTTTGTGAATATCAATGATATTTGTTATTCTTTAATTTACTTCAACTCCCATGCCAATGCACTTGCACCAAGCACAGCAGCATCAGAATCTTTCAATTCAGAAACAAGCAACTTGGCTTTGCCTTTAAAAATTGTGAGTATATTATCATCAAGTGCTTTCTTAATGGGTTTCATAATATAATCACCCGACTTGGCAAGACCGCCAAATAAGACAATAGCTTCAGGACTGGAAAAAGCAACGAAATCAGCCAGAGCTTCGCCCAGCAACGTTCCCGTAAAATCAAAAATTTCCTGAGCAAGCTGATCACCCTGTACAGCAGCGTCGTATACATCCTTAGAGCTTATGCTTTCAGAAGGAATGTTGCGGAGCAAACTCGCATCCGTACGGGCAGCAAGTAATTCACGTGCCGTACGTGCCACACCTGTAGCCGAGCAATATGCCTCCAAGCAACCTTTGCGGCCGCAACCACACAACCGACCATGATCGCGACGCATGATAACGTGACCTAGTTCTCCGGCAAATCCATCGTGACCATAAACAACCTGGCCATTGATAACTATACCGCTCCCCACACCTGTACCCAGCGTGATCATAATGAAATCTTTCATTCCACGGGCTGCGCCGTATGTCATTTCGCCCACAGCCGCCGCATTGGCATCATTCGTCAACGCCGTAGGAATGCCCAATTTTTCTTCAAACATAGAAGCCAATGGAATAATTCCTTTCCACGGTAAGTTTGGCGCAAACTCTATCGTGCCACTGTAATAATTGCCATTAGGAGCACCAATGCCAATACCTTTTATTTTATCTACTCCTCCCTGTGCAACAATAAGTGGAAGAAGATTTTTGCATACTTCCTCTACATATTCACTGACTGAGGCATAAGACTGAGTCTTTACCGCCCCGCTTGCAATAATAGTTCCGCGTGCATCAACAATACCAAAAACGGTGTTAGTTCCGCCAATATCAATACCTACTACGTAGGGTTTCTCCATGCTTGAATTCATGATACTTTATTAAAGGGTTAGTTTACTAAACATTTATAGCACACAAATTACGCAAAGAAGATTGAATTCGCAAAGTGTTTTTAAAAAAAAGTTCTACCTTGCTGCAACTTTTCGCACCCGATGTGCGTCTAATATAGCAAATCATAAGAAAATTGAAACTAAATAGGTGAAACAGTGATACAATTAAAAGACATTAACAAGACCTACCACAACGGAGCGCCGCTGCATGTGCTCAAAGGCATCAACCTCAATATTGAAAGAGGAGAATTTGTTTCCATTATGGGAGCTTCCGGTTCCGGAAAATCTACGTTACTCAATATCTTGGGTATCCTGGACGGTTATGACACCGGAGATTATCACTTAAACAATGTACTGATAAAAAACCTGAGTGAAACAAAAGCAGCAGAATATCGTAACCGGATGATCGGTTTTATCTTTCAATCTTTTAATCTTATTTCCTTTAAAGATGCAATGGAGAATGTGGCTTTACCTTTATTCTACCAGGGAATAAGCCGCAAGAAGCGAAATATACTGGCTATGGAATATCTGGACCGTTTGGGGCTGAAAGATTGGGCACACCACATGCCCAACGAAATGAGCGGCGGACAAAAACAGCGGGTGGCGATAGCCCGTGCATTAATTACCCACCCTCAGATTATTTTAGCCGATGAACCAACCGGAGCGCTTGATAGTAAAACATCAGTAGAGGTTATGAATATACTTAAGCAGCTTCACGCCGACGGTATGACGCTCATCGTGGTTACTCATGAAAGCGGTGTAGCCAATCAAACAAACAAAATTATCCATCTTAAAGACGGCATTATAGAGAGAATAGAAGAAAATATAAATCATGATGCGTCTCCCTTCGGGCAAAACGGATATATGAAATAATCTAATAGCAAAGACAATATGATTGATATTTGGCAAGAAATATATGGAACGATCAGACGTAACAAGTTACGTACCTTTCTTACGGGTTTTGCCGTGGCATGGGGAATATTTATGCTTATCGTATTGCTGGGCGCGGGAAACGGTTTGATACATGCTTTCGAAAAATCATCGTCAAGCATGGCCATGAATTCCATTAAAATCTTCCCCGGATGGACCACCAAATCTTACGATGGCTTACAGAAAGGAAGGCAAATTCAACTAGATGACAAAGATTTGGGCATCACAAGCCGGAATTTTTCTAAGAATGTGATCAGTGCAGGAGCAACGGTAAGGCAAAGCGATATAACGCTTAGTTATGGCAAGGAATACGTAAGCCTTGGCCTGACCGGAGTGTTCCCAAACTACACCGAAGTTGAAAGTGTAAAATCGGTTGGCGGACGTTTTATTAACGATCTGGATATTAAAGGGCGAAGAAAAGTCATCATCTTACACAAAAAAACGGCCGAAATCCTTTTCCCACACGGAGAAGAACCTATCGGTAAATTCATCATTGGAAACGGAACAGCTTATCAGGTGGTGGGGCTATACAATGATCAGGGAGATCGGGATGCACGCGAAGCATATCTGCCATTTACAACTCTACAAATAATCTATAACAAAGGCGATAAGCTAAACAATTTGACTTTCACCACCAAAGGGCTGGAGACAGAAGATTTAAATAAAGCGTTTGAGCAAAAATATCGCAAAGCATTAGGATCTCACCATCGCTTTGACCCTACGGATGACAGTGCTATTTGGATATGGAACCGATTTACAAACTATTTGCAACAGCAAACGGGTATGGGAATTCTCCGTACAGCCATCTGGCTTATAGGCATATTCACCTTACTAAGCGGAATAGTGGGCGTAAGTAATATTATGCTTATCACCGTAAAGGAAAGAACCCGAGAATTCGGTATCAGAAAAGCATTAGGTGCCAAACCGTCTTCCATCTTGTGGCTGATTATTATTGAAAGTGTGGTAATAACAACCCTATTCGGATACATCGGTATGGTAGCCGGCATTGGGGCGACAGAATACATGGATATGGTTGCGGGTAATCAAACAATGGATACCGGCTTGTGGACGGAAACGGTATTTCTAAATCCCACAGTTGACGTAAAAGTAGCTATTCAGGCAACTTTAACGCTTATCATAGCAGGGACACTGGCCGGTTTCTTCCCTGCAAGAAAGGCTGTAAGTATCAGCCCGATCGAAGCATTAAGAGCAGAATAAAAATTCAATTATCCACTCAATAAATAGATATGAAGTTTGATGTTGATACATGGGAGGAGATATTTCTCACCATTACAAGAAACAAAACCCGAAGCCTACTAACAGCTTTTGGCGTATTCTGGGGTATATTTATGCTAATAGCCCTTATTGGAGGCGGACAAGGTATGCAAGATATGATGAAGGCCAACTTTAAAGGCTTCGCCACTAACTCTTGTTTCGTTTGGCCCCAAAATACGGGAGAAGCATACAAGGGCTTCCGCAAAGGACGCTCATGGAGCATGGATAATGCTGATATCGATCGCTTGCGCCGGGGAGTTCCAAGCATTGATGTAATAACTCCAACCATAAACAAATGGGGAGCAAATGCTCTGTATGGAGACAAAAAGAGCTCCTGCATCGTCAAAGGCTTATATCCGGATTATGATAAAATAGAGGCACAAGATATGCTCTATGGCCGTTTCATTAACGATGTAGACATTCTTGAACAACGCAAGGTTTGTAGCATAGGGAAACGGGTTTACGAAGAGTTATTTCGCAAAGGCGAAAACCCCTGCGGACAGTTTATTCGGGTGGACGGCATTTATTACCGCGTGATAGGGGTCTGCGTTTCAGAGGGAAACATTCAGATCAACGGACGGGCATCGGAAAGTGTGGTACTGCCTTTCAGCACCATGCAACAGGCATACAATTTCGGAAAGAATATAGACCTTGCCTGCATCACGGCCAAACCGGGAATCAAAATAACCGATCTTCAGGAAGATGTGGAGAAAATAGTTAAAGAAGCACACTACATCAGTCCCAATGATAAGCAGGCTGTAATGCTACTTAATGCTGAAGCCATGTTTTCTATGGTAGACAATCTGTTCATAGGCATTCGCATGCTAATCTGGATGGTGGGACTCGGCACGTTGTTTGCCGGAGCCATAGGAGTTAGTAATATCATGATGGTAACCGTTAAAGAGCGTACCACGGAAATCGGAATCCGCAGGGCTATAGGGGCTCGACCAAAAGATATTCTGGAACAAATTCTGTCAGAAAGTATGGTGCTAACAGCCGTAGCAGGCATGGCAGGCATTTCATTTGCCGTATTGGTATTGCAGGTAGCCGAAGTCGGTATCAATGCATCGGGACAATACGACGCCCATTTCCAGGTAAGCTTCTGGATGGCAATAGGTACTTGCGCTCTTTTGCTAACGCTAGGCATGCTTGCCGGACTGGCTCCGGCTTACCGGGCGATGGCCATCAAACCCATTGAAGCCATTAGAGATGAATGAGCCGATGTTTCAGTACTACTATTCCTCTATACAACTAAAAAGAAAATGATAAACTAAAAATAAGCAATGATGAAAAAGTATTTTAAAATCGCATTACTGGTAGTGGTAGCTGCCATATTCGTGGGAACATTTGTATTCCTGTACAGCAAATCAAAGCCTAAAGTAAAGCAGTACGAAATCATGGTTCCTGAAATAGCCGATTTGGAGAAAACTACTGTGGCTACAGGTAAAGTAGAACCAAGAGACGAAATCCTCATTAAACCTCAGATATCAGGTATTGTAGACGAAGTATATAAAGAAGCGGGGCAAACCGTAAAAAAAGACGAGGTAATAGCCAAAGTTAAAGTTATTCCTGAAATGGGGCAATTAAACAGCGCCGAAAGCCGCGTACGTCTGGCCGGAATCAATGCCAAACAAGCCGAGATAGACTTCAGCCGCATGAAGAAATTGCATGCTGATAAGCTTATCAGTAGCGAAGAATATGAAAAAAGTGAGGTCAGTCTGAAACAGGCACGCGAAGAAAAAGAAAATGCCACAGACGCTCTTGACATCATCAAAGATGGTATCACAAAAAGAAGTGCTGCATATAGTAATACGATGATTCGTTCCACCATAGACGGACTCATTCTTGATGTTCCGGTAAAAGCAGGAAACTCCGTAATCATGAGCAACACTTTTAACGATGGTACTACTATTGCAACCGTGGCCAACATGAACGACCTGATTTTCCGCGGAAATATAGATGAAACGGAAGTAGGACGCATTCACGAGGGTATGCCTATTAAGCTGACTATCGGTGCATTGCAAAATATTAAATTTGATGCTACTCTTGAATATATATCACCAAAGGGAGTGGAAGAAAACGGTGCCAACCAATTTGAAATTAAAGCTGCCATCCGTGTGCCCGACTCTGTAGAAATTCGTTCGGGTTATTCGGCCAATGCCGAAATAGTATTGGCACGTGCTCACAAAGTGCTTGCTGTTCCCGAAAGTACAGTAGAATTTAATGGAGACAGCACCTTTGTATGGGTAATGACAGATAGCGTACCCGAACAAAAATTTGTACGCCGCCAGGTTGTTGCCGGACTAAGCGACGGCATCAAGATTGAAATAAAGAAAGGACTCACAGTAAAAGAGAGAGTACGCGGCGCAGAAAAGACTGATAAGAAACAATAGGAACGGATAACAAAACTAACATGAAAAAAAAGATAATAATCCTTGCGTTAGTAGCGGGAATCTGCCCGGCTGCTATAATACATGCCCAAGAAGTCTGGACTTTGCGTCAATGCATCGATTACGCGATTGCACATAACGTATCCATCAGGCAAACCGAGAACACGGCCGATCAGAGTAAAATAGATGTGAACACGGCCAAGTGGGCCCGATTGCCAAGCCTCAATGGAAGCGCAAGTCAAAACTATAGCTGGGGACGCGCTGCCTCTCCTGTAGACAACTCGTATATTAACACCAATAGTGGCAGTTCTAACTTTGGTTTGAGCACTAATATACCCCTGTTCACCGGCCTGCAGATTCCCAATCAGTATGCATTGTCAAAGATTAACTTCAAAGCAGCCATAGAAGATTTGAAAAAAGCCAAAGAAGATTTGTCCATCAATGTGGCTTCGTCTTATTTGCAAGTACTATTTAATAAGGAGCTTCTCAAGGTTGCGCAAGAACAAGTGACACTCAGTAAAGAACAATATGCGCGTGTTGCGAAGCTAGCCGAACTAGGGAAATCATCTATTTCTGAAGTAGCTGAAGCAAAAGCCCGTATAGCACAAGACGAAGTAAGTAGTGTGCAGGCCGATAATGACTATCGGCTGTCATTGCTCCAATTGAGTCAATTATTAGAGTTGCCTACTCCCGAAGGTTTTACGCTGGATGCCCCCGATGCTAATCCGGTATTTGCACCCATTACTCCACCTGATGACATTTACGTACAAGCCATGTCATCCAAGCCAGGTATTCTGGCAGCAAAATACAGATTAGAAGGCAGTGAAAAAAGTATTCGCATTGCACAGAGCGGATATTATCCTCAACTTTCTTTTGGGGCCGGACTAAGTACCGGTTTCTACACTCTGAATGGAAAAGCGGGCGAAAACTTCAGTAAGCAATTGGATAACAATCTAAATAAGTATATTGGTTTTAGTTTGAGCATACCCTTATTTGATCGTTTTTCAACACGTAACAATGTACGTAGTGCTCGTTTACGACAAGCGAACTATTCATTGCAATTAGAAAGTGTGAAAAAGGATTTGTATAAAGAGATTCAACAAGCATGGTATAATGCTGTAGCTGCCGAGAGCAAATACAATTCAAGTACTTTAGCTGTAACAGCTAACGAAGAGTCCTTTCGCCTTATGGAAGAAAAGTATGAAAACGGGAAGGCCACTGCTGTAGAATATAACGAAGCTAAACTGAATTTGATGAAAGCCGTATCCGACCGCCTTCAGGCCAAATACGACTATATGTTCCGTACCAAAATTCTTGATTTCTATAAAGGACAGCCCATTCAATAAACAATATATGTGTGTGTGTCATTAGCGGTTAGCGGATAATGAGTAATATTATGTATTATTCATCGCTAACCGTTAATCTACAAACAAAGCTACAGGCCCTCTGAATCAGCTTTAAAGAAGCATCTCTCGAAAATCATGCCGTTATCAGCACCGTTGCATAAGCGGATATTCCCTCTTCACGTCCGGTAAAGCCAAGCTTCTCGGTAGTAGTAGCCTTAATAGATACATCATCAACATCTATACTCATCACACGGGCAAGGGTCTCTTGCATGGCTGGGATATGAGCTTTCAGCTTAGGACGCTCGGCACAAATGGTTGCATCGATGTTACCCACCTGATATCCCTTGGTACGTATAAGTTCTACTGTTTTGCCCAAAAGGACTTTACTATCTATATTCTTAAATTCATTGGCTGTATCGGGAAAATGATAGCCAATATCACGCATATTGGCCGCCCCAAGCAAAGCATCGCATATAGCGTGTATGAGTACGTCGGCATCAGAGTGACCTAACAATCCTTTTTCGTGTTCGAGACGAATGCCACCGATCCACAGTTCGCGACCTTCTACCAGCTGATGAACATCAAATCCGAAGCCTACTCTTATTTTCATTGTTATTCCATTAATTTATGATCTGAATATTTAAGATAGTTCCTGTTTCGTTTCTTTTATAACAAGAAAATCTCATAAGAACATTCTAAACGAAGCAAGGATCTCTATTCTATTTGGATAGCAAGAATAGAAAGGTACGGCCATTTGTAATTGCAATCTAAAGAAAAAAATAGCCAAGACTACCGAATATAGAAATCGAGTAACTTCTCTTTCTCCAGATAACCCTGTAAATGCTGGCCGACACTAACAGGCCCTACTCCGACCGGAGTACCGGTAAATAGTAAATCGCCTATCTTCAGCGTAACAAAACGACTGACATAAGCTATAATATCATCTATGCAAAACAGCATATCGGCAGTATAGCCCTGCTGCACCGTTTGATCATCAATATCCAAATGAAAATTTAATTGTTGTACGTCGGGGAATTGCTCAACAGGAACAAATGTTCCAATGGCTGCAGAACTATCAAATCCTTTACAAAGCTCCCAAGGACCTCCCTCCTCACGGAATTTACGTTGCAAATCACGAGCTGTAAAATCAATGCCGACCGTCACTGCGTCATAATATCGATGAGCAAAACGAGAAGCAATGTTTTTTCCTAACCGGCTGATGCGAACAACAACCTCCGTTTCGTAATGTACCTCATTGGAGAAATCGGGAATAAAGAAAGGCTTGCTGTCTTTGAGTATAGCCGAATCGGGTTTCATGAAAATAATCGGTTCTTTGTTTACTATTACATGCCCCTGCTCCTTATTATGCGAAGCATAGTTCATGCCTATGGCTATAATCTTCATTACTTAGTTTCATTAAAATTCAAACGATTAAACATAAGGGCCAGATGAGCATATAAAGACGTATTTTGCACTACTATATTTTCCGGGACGCGTATACGAAAAGGGGTAAAATTCCATACTGCTTTAATTCCGCCGCTTACCATCGTGTTTGTTATCTGCTGCGCTATCTCTATAGGTACAGTGAGTACTCCGATATTTACCTCATATTCACCCATCTTTTCCTGAAAATTATCCGAGTGAAAAACAGGGATGCCATTAATAGCTGTTCCCACAATATCCGGATTAACATCAAAAGCAGCCACTATCCTTAACCCGAAATGACTCAATCCGGAATCACGCAGTAGAGCACCGCCCAAACTACCTACCCCAAAAAGGAAAGCTTTATGCATGCCGGTAAAGCCAAGAAAAGCTTCAAGAACTTCGATCAATGTATCAACCTCGTAGCCCACACGTGTACGACCGGAGATATTAACATACGACAAATCTTTAGCTATCTGAGATGCATCTATGTTTATTTCTTTAGATATTTGAGTAGATGAAACGTATTGTTCACCCTTCTGCTTTAGCAATTTGACATTAGAAAGATACCACGGAAGTCTACGCAATGTAGGTTCCGGTACTTTTGCGATATCTTTATGATGTATTTGGTTGCTCATAGAAAACTTTTCATACTTTAGTTAGCGATGTACAAAAGTACATTTTTTTTTGGAACTGCAAATTTTATGAAGCAAAAGCTTAACATAAATTCTAAATAACAGAAGCAGGCCAAGTGTGGCTAAGAATTTACTCCGGCAAGGAAATACTGACAGAAACTCCCGTAGAATGATGTTTTAAATAATTAAATCCTTCAAAGACACCGATACGTAGGAAACTGAGAAATCCAACCGAATATCCCACTTCTAAATAAGGTTTACGATTATAAGAGAAAAGCGAACGAAGATGTAAGGCTTCATCAAAACCTCTTTGTTGAAGAAAAGGCAATTGTTTAAACAACAGGTAAGGAGTAGTCCACATTAAATTGGTTTGCACCCAACGATTGGATGTGGAGTACTCATAGTTATCAGGTAATGAAAATCCTTCTGAAAACAAAGCTTCAGTGAACGGAATACTGGTTGTTTCAAAATGTTTATAATCAGGGAAATACAAATCTTTAGCATCAAAAAAAGCACCGGCATTGATAAACCAGCTAATACGGTTAAAGAGACCAAACTCAATAGCTTGTTTTGCCGAGAATTCGACACGATGATAAGACGTCACAGATCTCCGCTCTTTCATAGGGAAGCCACGATCGTAACGCAGTGTAAAAGTAGGAAAATCAGAATCGTCATATTCTTTTCTTCCATCTACAAGGTGATAATAGTGCGCAGGAGTATATTCCAGTATCAAGGATGATTTCAATACATTATTTTCGGGCATTCTTATATAAGACGCATTGTCCGGCACATTAGATTCGGCTTTCTTATTAAACAGGCTACCGGTAACTGTATTATCCAACGCGTGCCTGCGTTGCCACTCCAGTGAAGTAGAAAGTTGCAAGCCATTGGCTAATTCTATTTTATTATTTAACGAAAGAAATTGCTTTTCATACAGTTTCACTACATTACGGGCAAACAACAAAGAAGAAATGCCATTGAACAAACGAGACTCTCCCCCCTCATCATTATAGTCAGAGGAAAGTACGCTACCATTTATTGTAAAGCGCCCTCCTCTGCGAGGTGCATAATCTAAAGCAAGCATGGCATTTCCCACTATTCTCTCTCGGGAAGTGGTATAATAAAACGCCGGAGTAAAGCTCAGAGCAGACTTCTTCGAGAGATCTGTCCCCACTGTAAATTTCGCTCCCACCCAGAGCCCGTCAACAAAATTATACTCGGGCAGGTATGAAGCCAAACGATAAAATCGCAACCAAGTCTTTTTATCCTTCGTCCGAAAAGTATTGCCTGATATCAATGTATTTAATATACCGCCAGACGACTTACCCACACTTATGCTTGAACCATCTTCTGCTGATTTTTTTGCAACTTTCAGCTTTTCTTTACGTACATAACTCTCCAGTTCTTCCGAACGCAAAGGCACACTACGCACAGTATCCCAATATACCGAATCTTTTTGACCGGCTAAAGAATCTGTTTTAGTATTTGCTTCATAGCCCCTTCTTCGCTCATATTTATTTTTAGAGTGAAGAGTATCTGATAATTCGATTGATTTTGAGACAAGCTTCGATAATTGATAAGCATCTGCGGTAGATAATTCCTTCTTTGCTGAAATCCCCTTTATTTTGCCGAGTATTTTTTGTTGCTTCTTTGATAACGGATGTTTTGCCGAAGCATCGGCTATAGTTGCTACTGCAGCATCCTTAGATCCACCCACCTGAAGCGGCACGGTATTCGTTTCGACCTTTGTATAATGTACCGCTGCCAGGTAAGAAGCTTCGGCCTCAACACCCATAACATCAATAGAACATTCCATACTGGTAGAGGTGACAAGAAACACAGAAGGCTTCACCTCCTTACAAGTGACTCTGATCGTAGCACTTAGTCCCCCTCCCTTTAAGGACAGCTCGGCGGCAGAAATGCACCAAAGATTTTCAATAATATAAAGGTAGCCCGAAAGCAATTTTGGACTATCTTTTTTGGGAATTACCTTTATCTTATTTACCAGATGATCTCCTTCAACATAGCAGCCTTCGAGCTTAAAACGATAAAAGGTGAACGCACCCGGGCTTAGAGGAGATACTCTTTCGAAAAGTTCGGGATTATACATATTGATAGCTGTAAGACCAATATTGACCTTAATTTCATCCGGAAAAGAATTAGCGTATGCCTTTATATGATTTTCCCATTTATTAGGAGCGACAAAAGAGACTTCCCGCTTTTCTTCCATAACAAAGAGCTTACCTTGTAATTTCTTAGATTCTGTCCTTACTTTCTTAGAAAGTTTTAAAATAATCGGTATCTTCATTACCTTACCGGTACCTTTTAAATAAGTACCGGCGGTAAAGCTCTTCAGTAATGTCCGATAATAAGGAGCGTGAGCTATTGCTTGCCTGATAACAGCATAAGCAGGGTCTTCGGCAGTGCGATTGATGCTTACTTCACGTAATTGATACACCCGTTCGGAAAGTATCATGTTTTTGCTTAATCCCTCTGGCGGAACCTGCAACAGAATCTTCTGCTGGGTAAAGCCCAGCGAAGACACCTCGCAGGTATATCTTCCGGGCTTTATCGTTGTGGAAAAGAAACCATTATCATCTGTGGTAAAACCAGAATTCAATTCCCGTAAATATAAAGATGCGTAGGGAATGGGCATTCCACTTTCATCGGTTACCCGTCCCCTAAAAGTCTGCCCTACGACAGATAGAGAGAAGAAAGACAAGGCAAAAAAGAACAATAGTTGTTTCATCGATTGTTTTCTTTAGAGAACAAGATTCCATTAATTAGACGATAAAACACCGAAAAAATTGCAAGGCATAGAACTTAATATTATTTTTGAGAAATATTTATTAAGCAACAGAGATGAAGAATAACGATTGGAAAGACAGACTAAATGTAGTATACTCTACAGATTCCAGCTATAATTACGAAAAAGAAGATGATAAAGAGCAAACAACACAAGAACCTTCTAAACAGAATCTTCGCATACAGCTCGATCGCAAAAACCGGGGAGGAAAAGTAGTGACACTCATTACAGGGTTCATTGGAGCCGATAATGACCTCAAAGAACTGGGCAAGCTGTTAAAAAGTAAGTGCGGTGTAGGTGGCACAGCAAAAGATCATGAAATAATAGTGCAGGGAGATTTCAAACAGAAAATACTAGAGCTACTTAAGAAAGAAGGTTACACAAAAACAAAAGCCATCGGATAAACTGCTTGTTGTTTTCATCTATAAATGGCTAGCAGAGCCTACAATACTCATAAAATTCGCATTTACTTTTAATATTGCGTTTTGTTTATTTCAACCATTTTAACGGATTGGAATAATACAAATTTATATTTTTGCCTCTCGTATTGATAATCATTCAAAATGTAAAGGAGGTTTTTTTATGACAATGCGAACGAGCTATTTAAATTTATTACTTTTCTTAATGGGATTTATCCCCACTCACGTGTACGCCGGAGATTCTATAAAAGGCGTCACATTGTACACACCCTATACTAAAATCGCAGTTCCCCCGGGAGAGTCTATTGATTATAGTATTGACGTTATCAACAAAAGCGGTGCGGTGAAAAACGAAACAATCTCTGTTTTAGGAATGCCCAGAGGTTGGAGCTACGAAATGAAATCGGGCGGGTGGAGCATCAACCAACTTTCCGTTCTTCCCGATGATAAGAAGAATTTCTCACTGAAAGTAGACGTGCCGCTAAAAGTCAATAAAGGAACTTATCACTTTATCGTTTCGGCCAACGGACTACGACAATTACCTTTAGCGGTAACTGTTTCCGAACAAGGTACGTATCAAACCGAATTTACGACCAACCAGTATAATATGGAGGGTAATGCCGAGGCTACATTTACATTTAATGCCACTTTAAAAAACCGAACGGCCGAAAAGCAGCTTTATGCACTAATGGCAGAGATGCCACGTGGATGGAATATAGCTTTTAAACCTAATTATAAGGAAGCTACTTCGGTGCAGGTAGAACCTAATGCAACCGAAAACATAACGATTGACATCAATCCTCCGGCTAATATCAAAGCAGGTACTTATAGAATTCCCGTACGCGCTGCCAACAGTTCTACTTCTGCAGATCTCGGGCTCGAAGTTGTTATAAAAGGTTCTTGTAAAATGGAGTTAACTACACCCAAAGGTTTGTTGAGTGCCGATATTACTGCAGGTGATACAAAACGTATCCAATTGGAGGTGAAAAACACAGGCTCTATAAATTTGAACGAAGTGCAACTCACGGCAAACCAACCGGTTGATTGGGGCGTAACCTTCGACCCGCAAAAGATACCCACTCTGAGAGCAGGAGAAACAGCTCAGGTTATTGCTACCGTAAAAGCATCTAAGAAAGCTTTGCCCGGTGACTATGTAACAAGAATAGAAGCAAAAACGCCGGAAACATCTTCCTCTGCAGAATTTAGAATTTCTGTTAAGACTCCGATGATATGGGGATGGCTTGGAATACTAATTATAGCGGGTGCTTTGGGAGGCGTATATTATTTGTTTCGCAAATATGGAAGGAGGTAAGCGTGGATTCACCTATCATCGAACTTATCGGACTAACAAAAAAATACGGTTCTTTTACTGCTGTCAATAATCTTAACTTAGCAATAAAAAAAGGTGAAATATTCGGGTTACTCGGCCCAAACGGGGCGGGGAAGTCTACTACTATTTTGATGATGTTAGGACTTACTGATCCAACGACAGGTGTTGTCAGAGTTTGCGATATTGATTCGACGACCCATCCGATAGAAGTAAAGAGAAGAGTGGGGTATTTGCCCGAAGATGTGGGCTTTTATGATGATCGCACAGGGATTGAGAACCTTATATATACAGCCCAATTAAACAGTCTTAGCCGAAAAGAAGCCAAAGAAAAAGCAGAGTTATTACTCTCTCGCGTCGGCCTGCCGAACGACACAAAAAAGAAAACAGGAAAATATTCTCGCGGAATGCGGCAACGCCTCGGACTGGCAGATGTATTGATAAAACAACCGGAAGTGATTATCCTCGACGAACCGACTTCGGGTATTGACCCTTCGGGAGTGCGCGAATTTATGGATCTTATTCTGCAATTGAGTAGGGAAGAAGGGCTTACCGTATTGTTTTCTTCACATCACTTGCATCAGGTACAGCAAATTTGCGACAGGGTCGGGCTATTTGTTAGCGGAAATCTGCTGGCTGAAGGCGATATTCCTTCTCTATCCAAAGAGTTGTTCTCGGGCGAACCGGTTGTTGTTGAGGCAGGCATCTGCTATTCTTCTAAAACAACCGATTTACAATGGAAAGCGAGCCAAGACAAAGAATTGGAAGAACTTCTGAGAAAGATGGACGGAGTTATAGATGTACATCTGGAAAAGGACATATTCCATATTGGATGCATGCGGGATATGAGTTCCGAGATTGCTAAAGTTATTGTTACGTGGGGTGCCGGTTTAAATTATCTGCAAAAGAAGGAACACGGCCTCGACGATATTTATAATCGCTATTTCGAAGGAGGTAAAGACCATGAATAAAACTACTCACCCTTTCTGGATTATTGTTAGTAAAGAAATCTCAGATCATGTGCGAAGTTGGCGATTTATCATACTGATTGCTATCATTGCTTTCACCTGTATGGGATCACTTTATACTGCATTAACGAACTTCAGTGCAGCCATTAAGCCCAATGACCCCGACGGTTCGTTTTTCTTCTTAAAGCTATTCTCCATTTCCGACGGCACCTTGCCTCCCTTCATTGTTTTCATCAGTTTTCTGGGCCCGCTACTGGGAATAGCCCTAGGGTTTGATGCCATCAATTCAGAGCAGAACAAAGGAACGCTTAGTCGGATCATGTCGCAGCCTATTCATCGCGATTACTTAATCAACGCCAAGTTTCTGGGAGCATTAGTTGTGATAAGCGTCATGCTCTTTGCATTAGGATTTCTGGTGATGGGGTTTGGTCTTATTGCTATCGGCATCCCCCCCACTCCCGAAGAGTTTTTGCGCATTATTTTCTTTATTGCAATCAGTATCTTCTATGTAGCCTTTTGGCTTAATCTGTCTATCTTCTTTTCCGTGCAGTTCCGCCAGGCGGCAACATCAGCTTTGGCTTGTATAGCCATGTGGCTGTTTTTCAGTGTATTCTACGGCATGATTATCAATCTGATCGGAAAAGCTTTAGTTCCTCCGGTAACAGCAACCACACAACAAATAATGAGCTATCAGAGATTTATGCTCGATTTATCGCAATTTGCCCCAAGTGAACTCTTCAACGAAGCGACAACAACATTATTAATGCCGTCAGTTCGTAGTTTAGGGCCACTCACAATGGAGCAGATGCATGGAGCCATACCGAGTCCGTTACCACTCGGACAAAGCTTATTGATTGTCTGGCCTCAACTCACGGGACTTATCGCAGCCACTGTCGTCTGTTTTGCGCTATCTTATATTTCATTCATGCGAAGAGAGATTAGACCAAGATAGAAGAAGATAACGATTACATATATTCTTATCCGAATAACATATAATGTAATGGGGCATTACATTATATGTTATTTGCTGATAAAATAAAGGCAATGCCCGTATGTTTTTTTTCAGTGAAACCATAGCACCTTTTTTACCCTTACACAAACTTTCTTCCCCCTTATACCTTATTAATCAGGAAAAAGACTTAATTTTGCAACCTGATAATTATCTTAAAAGAACGTATGAAACTTGATCTATTAACGGCCATTTCTCCCATTGATGGCCGATACAGAGGCAAAGCCGAACCTTTAGCCGCATTTTTTTCTGAGTTTGCACTGATTAAATACCGGCTGCAAGTAGAGATAGAGTATTTCATTACTCTGTGTGAACTTCCTCTGCCCCAACTTAAAGGATTCAACCCCGATATATTCAAGTCTTTAAGGAACATTTATCTTCATTTTTCGGAAGCCGATGCACAACGTATCAAGGATATAGAGAGCGTTACAAATCATGATGTAAAAGCAGTAGAATACTTTTTAAAAGAAGAATTCGATAAATTGGGTGGACTGGATGAATTTAAAGAATTTATTCATTTCGGGCTTACCTCTCAGGACATAAACAACACTTCAATCCCTTTATCAATTAAGGAAGCGCTGCAACAAATTTACTTCCCACTTGTTGAAGAATTAGTAGCGCAATTGAAATTTTATGCTGCCGAGTGGGACAAAATACCAATGTTGGCAAAAACTCACGGACAACCGGCCTCTCCTACCCGTTTGGGGAAAGAAATCATGGTCTTTGTCTATCGGCTCGACCGCCAGATTAAAGTTTTGAAAGCTTGTCCGATAACAGCTAAATTCGGAGGTGCTACCGGAAATTATAATGCGCATCACGTAGCCTATCCCGAATACAATTGGAAAGCATTTGGTGATCGCTTTGTTTCCGATAAGTTAGGATTGGAACGCGAAGAATATACGACACAGATTTCGAATTACGACAGTCTTTCGGCCGTTTTTGATGCAATGAAGCGCATAAATACGATAATGATTGATATGAACCGTGATTTCTGGCAATACATTTCGATGGAATACTTTAAGCAGAAGATAAAGGCCGGAGAAATAGGATCGAGCGCCATGCCTCATAAAGTGAATCCAATTGACTTTGAAAACGCCGAAGGTAATTTGGGAATGGCCAATGCCGTATTAGAGCATTTAGCCGCAAAACTTCCCGTTTCCCGTTTGCAAAGAGACTTAACCGATTCAACCGTGTTGCGCAATGCAGGCGTTCCGTTTGCACATATAGTAATTGCAGTACAGAGTTCATTGAAGGGATTGCGTAAATTGTTGCTTAACGAACCAGCTATTTACCGTGATCTGGATAATTGCTGGAGTGTAGTGGCCGAAGCCATTCAAACAATTCTACGTCGCGAAGCTTATCCGCATCCGTACGAAGCATTGAAAGAATTGACACGTACCAATCAAGCAATAACAGAAAATTCAATCAAAGAATTTATAGAAGGACTCAACGTTAGTGATAATATAAAAAATGAATTGCGAAGTATTACTCCGCATACGTACACAGGGGTTTAAAACCTTTGCCAAATAGAAGTTTAGATATCAGGCCGTGAGGTCAGTAGTAGTTACAATTTTATTAGAATAGAAATGAACACAGAAAATGAGAATGGGCGTGAAAACTCTAAAGAAGAGAAGAGAGACGCCGGCCGTGATGGTGAAAGATCTTTTAATAGAGACGGTTATAACCGTCGGGATGACAACAGACCATCCTTTAACAGAGGTGGAAACAATGATCGTGAAGGTCAGAAAGGACGCACTTATGGTAACAATCGCCAAGACTATCGTCCTCAATTTAATAATGATCGCCCTGCGCGCCCATATAATCGTGAAGGAGGAGATCGTCCGAATCGCCCGTATAACCGTGAGGGAAGTGATCGTCCCGTACGCCCTTCATACAACCGCGAAGGTAATACCGATCGACCTGCACGTCCTTATAACCGCGAAGAAGGAGATCGCCCGTATCGCCCGAGGATCAATCGTCCGGATAACGAGTCTTCTAATGCTAACCGCAGTGATCGTCCGCAACGTTCTTTTAACAGAGAAGATAAACCATGGAGAAACAATAGTGAAGAACGTAAGCCGTGGCAACCGAGCAATCGCCCAAATACGGGATACAGAAACTCGCCTAATGAAAGAGGCGGAGATGATAATCATTCGTTTCGTCCGAGATCTAACTCTAGCGATAACAGATCACAGAGTTTCTCTCGACCTATTCGCCGTACAAACGATTATGATCCGAATGCCAAATACAGCAAGAAGAAGCAAATAGAATATAAGGAACAATTTGCTGACCCTAATGAACCGATTCGCCTGAATAAATACCTTGCTAATGCAGGAGTATGCTCTCGCCGCGAAGCCGATGAATTTATAACAGCGGGTATAGTTTCTGTCAACGGTGAAATTGTTACCGAATTAGGAACTAAAATTAAGCGCACTGATCTGGTTAAATTTCATGAAGAATCAGTTTCTATAGAGCGCAAAGTATATGTATTACTCAATAAACCTAAAGATTGTGTGACAACATCTGATGACCCTCAGGCACGTCTCACGGTTATGGACTTGGTAAAGGGAGCATGCGACGAACGCATTTACCCCGTTGGTCGCTTAGATCGTAACACTACCGGTGTGCTTCTACTAACCAACGACGGCGATTTAGCTTCGAAACTAACACATCCAAAGTTTCTAAAGAAAAAGATATATCATGTATATACTGACAAAAATGTAACAAAACATGATATGGACCAAATAGCCGCCGGCATTCAACTAGAGGACGGCGAAATTCATGCCGATGAAATCAGCTATTCGGATGAAGTAAGACGTGACGAGGTAGGCATTGAGATTCATTCCGGGAAGAACCGAATTGTTCGCCGTATTTTTGAATCTCTTGGCTATAAGATAATGAGACTTGATCGCGTATACTTTGCCGGCTTAACAAAAAAAGGGCTACGTCGGGGCGAATGGCGTTATTTGACGGAGCAAGAAGTTAATTTCCTTAGAATGGGTTCTTTTGAATAATAACTAAGAAAACAACAAGTAATGAAGAGTGAATAAAAATCACTCTTCATTGTTATATGCAAACAATATATAAAATCGTTTTATGGAAAAAATTAGTAGAACAAAAATTGTTGACTTGCTAAAACGTAATGATTTTGGCACCATGGTCAATGTAAAAGGATGGGTGCGTACCCGCAGAGGAAGCAAGCAGGTTAATTTCATAGCATTAAATGACGGTTCTACAATAAATAATGTGCAAATAGTAGCCGATTTGGCTAACTTCGACGAGGAGATGCTAAAACTGATTACGACAGGAGCATGTTTAAGCGTAAACGGCGTTTTAGCAGAATCAGTAGGGTCGGGACAGAAAGTAGAAATATCAGCTCGCCAAATAGAAGTACTCGGTGCTTGTGATAGCTCGTATCCATTGCAAAAAAAAGGCCATTCATTAGAGTTCTTGCGTGAAATAGCACACCTTCGCCCTCGCACCAACACATTTGGGGCAGTCTTTCGTATCCGACACAACATGGCTATTGCCATACACAAATTCTTCCATGAAAGAGGCTTCTTTTATTTTCATACACCAATCATTACCGCTTCCGATTGCGAAGGAGCCGGGCAAATGTTTCAGGTTACAACGATGAACTTATATGATCTGAAGAAAGATAAAAACGGTGCTATAGATTATGAAAATGATTTCTTTGGCAAACAAGCCAGTTTAACAGTATCCGGTCAGCTCGAAGGCGAACTGGCTGCAATGTCTCTGGGATCCATATATACATTTGGGCCTACGTTCCGTGCCGAGAATTCAAACACGCCCAGGCATTTAGCAGAGTTCTGGATGATTGAACCGGAAGTAGCATTCAATGAGATAGAAGAGAACATGCAATTAGCCGAAGATTTTATTAAATATTGTATTCAGTGGGCGCTCGATAATTGCATAGACGACATTCAATTTCTAAATGACATGTTCGACAAAAAACTTATCGAACGTTTAAATCTCATCCTCTCCCATGATTTTATTCGCCTGCCTTATACCGAAGGAGTCAAAATCCTAGAGGAAGCAGTTGCCAACGGCCATAAATTTGAATTCCCTGTTTTCTGGGGAGCCGACCTGGCTGCCGAGCATGAACGCTATTTAGTAGAAGAACATTTTAAATGCCCGGTAATTCTGACCGATTATCCGAAAGAAATAAAATCATTCTATATGAAACAGAATGAAGACGGAAAGACAGTTAGGGCCATGGATGTTCTTTTCCCGAAAATTGGTGAAATTATCGGAGGTTCACAACGTGAAGAAAACTATGAGAAGTTGAGTCGCCGTGCCAATGAAATGGGGGTACCGGAAAAAGATATTTGGTGGTATATGGATACCCGCCGTTTTGGCACAGCACCGCATTCAGGCTTCGGATTGGGATTTGAACGCTTATTGCTCTTTGTTACCGGCATGACAAACATTCGGGATGTCATACCATTCCCTCGTACTCCGCATAACGCTGATTTCTAATGCATCATAGAGCAAAGTAAATAGCTCCCTGAGCAAGGATAAAAGTCTAAACGAGGTTGTTTTTTAAGAGTTCTACTCTGAAAAAATGACCTCGTTTTCTTTTACTCACAACACCATCTTCATTGCTCTAAAACAACACACGGTACAAACAAGAATTACACATCTCATTTTATCACAATCCCTGTTTTCTTATATCTTGTTATCCCAACATTCACAAAAACAGGTTTGACGGTTGTGTATCAAGCAGATGAAACCAAAAAAAGATAAAAATAGTTTGCCAAGTCAAAGAAAAGCCGTAATTTTGCAAGCCGATTATTATCTCAAAAGGATAAGAGATTAATTCATAGCGAGTTAGCCTTCCTTTGTCCGGGGAAGACTGATAAGTGGTGAGGATTTTTTTAGTAGTAATATTTTAAAAACAAATTAAGAGTGGATACTTTAAGTTACAAGACCATTTCTGCAAACAAAGCGACTGTAACCAAAGAATGGGTTATTGTTGATGCTACAGACCAGTCTCTGGGACGTCTGGGCGCTAAAGTTGCGAAACTGTTGAGAGGCAAGTACAAGCCAAACTTTACTCCTCATGTGGACTGCGGTGATAACGTAATTATCATCAATGCAGACAAAGTAAAATTAACTGGAAACAAATGGAATGATAGAATTTATCTCTCATATACCGGATACCCCGGTGGTCAGAGAGCAATTACTCCGGCCCGTTTGCAAGCAAAACCTAACGGAGACGATAAACTACTCAGAAAAGTAGTTAAGGGTATGCTTCCTAAAAACAAACTTGGAGACAAACTACTAGGTAACATGTATGTGTATGCAGGTAAAGAACACAAACACGAGGCCCAAACTCCTAAATCAATTGATATAAACTTACTTAAATAATATATAATGGAAGTAGTAAATGCATTAGGCAGACGTAAACGTGCTATTGCCCGCGTATTCGTAAGCGAAGGTACAGGAAAGATTACTATCAACAAGAGAGATGTTGCGCAGTACTTCCCATCAACTATTCTTCAGTATGTAGTGAAACAACCATTAAACAAACTTGATTCTGCTGAGAAGTATGATATAAAGGTGAATTTGAGCGGTGGTGGTTTTACTGGCCAGTCTCAAGCTTTGCGTTTAGCAATTGCCCGCGCACTGGTTAAAATTAACCCTGAAGATAAATCAGCCCTTCGCTCTGAAGGCTTTATGACACGTGATCCTCGTTCTGTTGAGCGTAAGAAACCGGGTCGTCCCAAAGCTCGCAAGAGATTCCAGTTCAGTAAACGTTAATGAATGTCGGACTCTTAGAGTAGAAAAGCGTTTAGAATCTAAACTACTGGGACTCCTTAGGCTACCCGGCAGTTGGTTTAAAATAACAAAAAAGAAAGTAAACGATTAAAGAATAAAAA
The DNA here is from genome assembly GCF_963677715.1 of uncultured Bacteroides sp. NCBI lineage: Bacteria > Pseudomonadati > Bacteroidota > Bacteroidia > Bacteroidales > Bacteroidaceae > Bacteroides > uncultured Bacteroides sp. Next base: position 2,623,073 of record NZ_OY782495.1, on the reverse strand, counting down.
AATGTCAAGAACAGATTTCGATACATTATTGGAAGCCGGTTGTCACTTCGGACACCTTAAGAGGAAGTGGAACCCTTCAATGGCTCCCTATATTTTTATGGAACGCAATGGTATTCACATCATTGACCTTCACAAAACTGTTGCAAAAATAGATGAAGCTGCAGATGCTTTAAAACAAATTGCAAAATCAGGTAAAAAAGTACTTTTTGTTGCTACTAAAAAACAAGCTAAGCAGATCGTGGCTGATAAAGCTGCCTCTGTAAACATGCCTTATGTCATCGAACGCTGGCCGGGTGGTATGCTAACTAACTTCCCTACCATTCGAAAAGCGGTAAAGAAGATGACTACTATCGATAAACTAACCAGCGATGGCACCTATTCAAATCTTTCAAAAAGAGAGATTCTTCAAATTTCACGTCAACGCGCTAAATTAGACAAGACTTTAGGTTCTATCGCAGACCTGACTCGCCTTCCATCGGCTCTGTTCGTTATCGACGTAATGAAAGAAAATATAGCAGTTCGTGAAGCTAACCGCTTAGGAATTCCCGTATTTGCCATAGTCGATACAAACTCCAACCCTGCAGACATTGATTTTGTAATCCCTGCAAACGACGATGCAACAAAATCGATCGAGGTTATTCTTGAAGCTTGTTGCTTAGCTATGCAAGAAGGACTTGAAGAAAGAAAGGTTGAGAAAATAGATATGGAAGCAGCTGGCGAAACTCCTACTGCAACCAAAGGCAAAAGAAGACCTACTAAAGCAAGACTTGATAAATCCGACGAGGAAGCAATTAATGCTGCAAAAGCTGCAGCTTTCTTAAAAGGAGACGAAGAAGCTTAACTTAAAAAGAGATAAAGAGAGTCAGGCTTTTGTGGTAAACCAATCTATTTTGTGAGTTGTGCTACAAAATTTTGATTCTCGAATTCCAACTACTAACTACCAAACCCAAATAATATGGCTGTAACAATGGCAGATATTACCCACCTTCGAAAAATGACAGGTGCTGGTATGATGGATTGCAAAAACGCTTTGAATGAAGCTGAAGGCGATTTTGAAAAAGCAATGGAGATTATTCGTAAAAAAGGACAGGCTGTTGCAGCCAAACGTTCTGATCGCGATGCTTCAGAAGGCTGTGTGCTTGCAAAAGCCGCAGGAAATTTTGCTGCTATCATTGCACTGAAATGTGAAACTGACTTTGTAGCAAAAAACTCAGATTTCGTGGCACTTACCACGGAGATTCTTGACTTAGCAATAGCAAACAAAAGCACTGATATTGAGGCCGTAAAAGCCCTTCCAATGGGCAAATCTACTGTAGCAGATGCTATTGTTGGTCGTATTGGCATCACAGGCGAAAAGATGGAATTAGATGGATATGGATTTGTTGAAGGACTTACTACTTCTGTGTATATTCATCCGGGAAATAAGCTGGCAACCATAGTATCGTTCAACCAAGCAGGCGTAGATGCACAAGTTGCGCACGAAGTTGCTATGCAAATTGCTGCAATGAATCCTATTTCCATAGATGCTGAAAGCATTCCGGCTGATATACTTGCCCGCGAGAAAGAAATCGCTGCAGATAAAGCACGTGAAGAAGGAAAGCCCGAAAATATGATTGAAAAAATTGCAATGGGTCGTATAAATAAATTCTATAAGGAAGTTTGTTTACTTCAACAAGAATATGTAAAAGACACTAAATTGACAGTAGCTCAGTTCTTAGACAGCTCAAGCAAAGGTCTTACTGCCACTGCATTTAAGCGCTATACACTCAATGCCGATTGATAGCAATCAGTAAATTAGACACGAAAGGCTGTTGGATTATTTCTAGCAGCCTTTTTGTATAATCACTTTTAACTTATGTATTGCATTGGGACAGGGAATGTATAGGAATCTATTTATATTTATTGGTGTCCGGTAAAACTTTTTTTTAGCGCAAAAAAATAAAGGGATGTTTTCCTCTTGGATGATCTGACCCCAAAAAGTTGGACTCATTAATAAATATTTCAAGTGTATAGAGTTCGGTATTGTACCGGACTCTTTCCTTTTAATTTGAGTTTAATTGGATCACTCATTATAGTATTCAATATAATCTTTCAGTGCCGATTTGAACTTAAATATGCTTTTAAAGTTCTGTAAATAGTAAGCATTCGGTAAACCCCGTATTTAATTCCTAATTTCAGTTACTTACTTTTGTCTCAAAATTAAAAAGTTATGATGACACAAGTGCAATTCGAAGAGGTGTATAACCGTTTTAAAGGATCCGGCTTGAACGTTAGAGATTTCTGCAATAATGAAGGCTTTACAGAGAGTCGGTTTTATTATTGGCAGAAAAAACGGAACTCAGCAAATAAATCTTCCGGATTAATTCCTTTGCTGATCGACAAATCAGCATCAGTTCCAGCAGTTAATCACGCTCAGAGTAAAGCACAGTCATGCCGGCAACCGGACAATGATTTTGCCATTGAGGTAAGCTACCTCAACGGTGCAACCCTTAGGATCAAAGGGAATGTTGATCCATCCGTTTTACGAACACTCATTCACTTAGACGACTGATAGCGATGTTTAACCTGAATGAATCAATGAATTACTATCTGTGCCCGTTGCCCACAGATATGAGAAAGAGTTTTTATACTCTTAGCGGAGTTGTTGCTGATCATATGCAGCAAAATGTGAAAGACGGAGATGTTTTTATCTTCATAAACCGTACCTGCACCAGCATGAAGATACTCCACATGGAATATGGTGGTCTTGTGATTTATCACAAGAAACTTGAATCCGGCACCTTTAAACTTCCTCTTTACGATGAAGAATCTCATGTTTTCAGGATGACCTGGCAAAGTCTGATGTTAATGGTTCAGGGCATTGACGCCGATAAAGTAACACGAAGAAAAAGGTTCGAATTATGTTTAAAATAAATACAATTTTACGAGTCAAATATTTGGTATTTTCCCCTAAAATAAGTACTTTTGGACTATCAGATCAAAGGGGAAATGGCAGACACGACAAACGACAAAGAATTCATCTTGGCACTGTTGGAAGAGCGGGACAGGCTCTATCGACACAATGCTCGTTTACAAAGCAAACTGAATGAATTAGAATCTGTCGATGTTGAAATAGCCTCCTGTAAGCAGACCATTGAAGAACAAAAGCTTATCATTGAGAAAAAAGACCAAAAGATTGGACAACTGGAGTATCAGCTTCAATACCTGAGAAGAAAATACTTTGGTAAATCCAGTGAGAAATTTATCACTCCTGATCCCTTGCAAAGGAAACTCGATTTTGAGGGCCTTGATGTCTTGCCGGAGGAAAAGGCGCTTGCCAGGGAAGCCCAAAAACAAATCATAGAATATAAAATCCGTCGCACTACAGCAAAAAGTAATGATAAACCGGTACGCCAGAATTTGCCTGATTCTTTGGAGCGAAGAGAAGAACGCATCAGACCAGCCGGTGTTGATGAGGAAAACTGGAAAAAGATTGGCGAAGAAATAACCGAAATACTCGAACACAAACCGGATGAATTCTATGTCCGTCGTATCATCCGTGAAAAATGGGTTCTAAAGAATAAAACGCTGAATGTTGAAAAGGAAGTTGTTATAGCCCCCATGCCTTTTCTTCCTATAGCCAAAAGCTTTGCCGGAGCCTCACTCCTGGCAGAGATATTAAACAATAAATACACCTATCACATCCCTTTCTATCGCCAGTTGCAAATGTTTAAGCAAACAGGTCTTTCTTTGTCTGCATCGACAGTAAACGGATGGTTTTCAGAATCGGCTGATATGCTCAGACCATTATACTACAGATTAAAAGAGATCATTCTCTCTACGGATTATCTACAGGTGGATGAGACAACTGTACCGATAATCAATAACGAGAAGCATAAAACAGTCAAAGGATATCTTTGGATGGTACGGGCGGTGATACAAAACCTGGTACTCTTTTATTACGACCACGGTTCACGAGCGCAAAGTGTAGCAATCGGGCTACTGAAAGACTTCCGCGGGGCGCTTCAGACAGATGGTTATGAAGTTTACTCCATTTATGAAAAAAAGAAAGGTGTTTTACCAATAGGATGTTGGGCACATGCCCGACGGTATTTTGAACAGGCTTTGGAAGATGATAAAGCCAGGGCAACATATGCCTTGGAACAAATAGCACTGCTCTATGATGTGGAAAAACAGGCTGATAATGAGGACTTGTCTTATACAGAACGTGCTGATCTGCGAAGCAGGCTGGCTTACCCTATCCTTGTACTCTTTGAAAAATGGCTTTATAAGGAATACGATAAAGTACTTCCCAAAAGCAGAATAGGTAAGGCTATTAGCTATACTTATAAGATTTTCCCAAGGCTAACCAGGTATCACCTTGATGGCAGATATCGGATAGATAACAATTTGGCTGAAAATGCCATCAGGCCTATCGCACTAGGAAGAAAGAACTTTTTGTTTTGTGGAAACCATGATGCTGCAGAGCAAGCTGCTATTATATATTCCATGATGGGATGCTGCAAAGCTTGTGAAGTGGACCCCAGAAAGTGGATGGAATATGTGTTTAACCACATACATGACTATGATAACGATTACAGCAAAGATCTTGCTGAACTTCTCCCTCATAACCTGAAAACTCAAATAGGAGAAAATCTATAAATTAGGATGTCTCCGAAGATCTCCTAACAGTCTCCGAATGTTTTAGGAGTTTTTCAAAATATCATTGAAAAATAAGGCAAATCCTTGAAGAATATCTGTAGACTTTTGTATTCTTCAAGGATTTTGCAACACGGGGTTAACTGGAAAAAACGGATGATACCCACCCAGCTAAATCGGTGATACCCGTTCACTTTTATGCACGATTCAGTAGGCGTTACAAAAATAGTTATTTTTTTCTCATGCTTTCGCCAGTAAGCAAAAAACGCTGCACTGTATGCACGATTCTGTCCAAAACAGCATCTGCCACAGTGGTGTTTGCATCCAGTATTTCATACCAGTCTTCCACCGCCAGTTGACTTATAATGATGGTTGCCTTACGTGCATGCCTGTCTTCAATCATCTCCATCAGATCGAGCACCTGTTGGCCGTCCAGTTTTTTTACGCCAAAGTCATCCAGTATCAGCAGGTCCGTTTGCGCCATTTTGTCGAAGAATCGCGGTAAAGTGGCTTCCATACGTGCAAGGGCAATCTGTTCGAAGAGCTTCTGTATTCCGTAATACCTGACCTTGAAGCCGGACAGACAAGCCTGATACCCGAGTGCGGTAGCGAGCCAGCTTTTGCCTGTTCCTGCCGCCCCCGTAATGATAACCGGAACTCCTTGTTTGATGTATTCACCTGTGGCAAGACGCAGGATGAGTGTCTTGTCAAAGCCGCGTGAAGCATCGAAGATCAGCTCTTGGACGGATGCCTGGTATCGGAAGTGCGCTTCTTTAATCAGGCGGGTGTTACGATTTTCTTTCCGCCCGTCATATTCCGCCTGCAGAAGTAGTTGCAGTCCGTCTGCCAGAGAGAGTTCCGCTACTCTGCGGGTTTCCAGTAAAGATGTCCAGCAGTTTGCCATTCCGGGCATTCTCAGACTTTTGAGTTGATTTGCAATTTCATCCATTTTTAATCGTTTTTTTCAGTTAGACATTGAACAGTTATTTAAACTCGTTTTTACCTCTTATATTCCGGTGTTCTTTAGGAGGGGACAGACTTTCCGCCCGGCTCTGATCCAGTTCGTCAAGCCCCCTGCATTTGCTTTTCACTAAGTTGTTTATGAACGGATAGTTATAGCGCTGACACTGCAAAGACGTTTCACAGGCCCTTTGGAAGAGGACCGGATCGGTTGCTCTGGCCAGATGAAGTAGTCCGTCGCAGCTCTTATAATAGACCTCTTCAGGCTGTGTGGCGGTCAGAAACATATAACGTACCACTTCTCCAAACTCAGCCATAATGGAAGACGCCCTATTGATATAATGCTCCTTAGAGCGCTCCCGATATGCTTTGGCATGGGAAGCCAAATACTCGTTGATAAGGGTATATTTACCTTCAGCATAGACTCTTGGGTGTGTGGCTATACATTCTTGCCCACTGAAGGCTTTGACAAGGGTACGGGTATAGATAACCTTTACCTGTCGGTGAATATATGTGTAGGGTACCGAGTAGTAATGCTTGTCACGTTCCAAGTAGATACAACCGTTGATTCCCACCTTCAGGCTCGCGTAGCTCTTTATTTGGAAGCCTTGTTCGGGCAGAGGCTTTAAGGCCGGTTTTTCTATGGCCAGAAAGTGTTCTTCACGGGAGTAAGGGTGTTGCTGCATGCGTTTGCGGTTGTGCGCTTTCATTTTTTCTGCGATGGCGGTATTGAGTTCCTCCAGCGAATAAAACTTCATATTTCGAAGTTCGGCATATACGCGCTGATAGACCAGCTTCACATGATTTTCCACCGTGGATTTGTTATGTAAATCTTTACATAATAAGGGTTATGACAAGTATTCTGTTATGTAAAGATTCAATGTTAATATCTTTATATACAATGTTGCATGTTGTATATACTTTACATAATCTTTTTTGATTAATTTGATTTTTGTATCAAATCAATAATTTATGCAAATGCCAAATTTAATCAAAATCAAAATGGATGGATTCTTGGCCGACATCGAGGACAAGGGTTTCAATCAGGCTATCCGTTGGCGATACGGCAAAACATGCCGTCTATTCGCCCAATGGGCATGTGAACAGCATTTCAAGGATGTTTCTGAAGAAAGCCTCCGAAGATATGCGCTTAAAGTCGTTGGATATTGGGAAGCTGCAAGGAATTTACCGTTACAGAAGCGACTGACACTTATGGTACTTCGTCGTTGGAGTAATTTTTTGATGGGGATGCCATATGAATATCGAATCCCGGCAAAGGACTATCGTTTCTCAACAGCCATTGGCAATTGGATAGGACCTTACCTTGATTGGTGTATTCAATCTCTTTTAAGACGTCCAGAAACAATTAACGGCAAAAAAAGAATTCTTTTTCGGTTGGATATTTTTTTGAGTTCTGAAGGGCTTGAAGTGGCAAATATCAATATTGGGAATGTCGACAAACACTTTATGTCACTGCCTTTGGGACAAAGGGAAAGCCACAAGTCCACAATACGGGAATTCCTTCATTATCTGTATTCCAACGATCTGTTGCCGGTAAACTTATCAGGGCAAATCCTCAAGGAGCCCAGACGCAGAAGGCCTGAAAGGCTTCCTTCGGTCTATTCCACAGAAGAAGTTAAACAATTGCTAAAATCTGTTGACCAAAGCACTTCGAAAGGGAAACGGGACTATTTGGTGCTACTGTTATGTGCTCAATACGGACTCAGGGCATCGGATATTGTGAGGCTAAAGCTTGACAACTTCAATTGGGAAAAGAACATCATCAGAGTCCGACAATATAAGACGGACGTGGACATAGAACTGCCTCTTTTGGCATCTGTCGGGAACGCTGTAATCAACTACCTTAAGCACGGACATCCATCTCCAAATACCGGAATTCTAGTTGTATCCCATATGAGAACTACAGTTGGTCAGCCCTTGGATCGTGCGACAATACACTCCATAGTAACAGCGGCATTCCGCAACTCCAATATAACTGGTTGGCAAGAAAAACGTCATGGTCCTCACTCCATGCGCCATAGTCTGGCATCCAACCTTATCAAGCAAGAAGTAAGCCTAATGACCATAAGTGCCGCTCTTGGACATAAGAGCGCAGAGTCCACGAAAGTCTATATCAAGATTGACATAGACGGTCTTCGTAAATGTGGTCTTGCCATACCTACAATGTCTAACCTATGGATATCAGGACCGGAATTGGAGGCCGCACAAAGATGAAGAGACCTAAATATCATTCTTTTTTTGCGGAAGAGATCAATGCCTTCCTTGATTATCGAGAATCTACCGGCATGGACATATCGGCAGATGCAAGGTATCAAAAGCTTCTTGATAATTTCTTTACGGAAAATGATGTGAAAGGCACTGGAATCACTCGAGAGATAGCAGACCTATGGCGTAGGAAACGGGATAGAGAGTCTGAGCATCATCACTATATGCGCGTTAACCATACAAAGCGCATGCTAGAGTACCTTTTCGCCAAAGGCTTTCCAGTAGCAACAATACGAGATGTAAAACCTCCTAAAAGCAACTTCGTTCCACATATCTATACCGATGACGAAATAAAACGCTACTTTCTTGTCGTCGATAGTTATGGTGAGACGCATCCGGGCAATATGAAAAATCGGGTGCAACTCTCCGTTTTATTCAGAGTGCTTTATTGCTGCGGATGCCGGATTACAGAAACACTAATGCTGCGAGTCAAGGATGTAGATCTTCATGAAGGCTTCTTCCGACTGAAAGTTACTAAAGGCAACAAAGAAAGAATCGTGGTTATGTCTTCTTCACTTCATACACTAATGCAACGATATGCAGATATGACATTCCATATGCTGACAGAAAACGACTTTATTTTCACAAACCGCTATGGACAAGCGCTTCGGAGAGATTGGGTGGAAGATCTTCATGAGAGACTCCTTGCAATGGCAAACATATCAGCTTTATCAGAGAATGGCTATCGCAAACGTCTTCACGATTGGCGTCATACCTTTGCAGTTCATGCCTTCAAGCAGATGGTGGACAGTGGTATGGATATGTATGTTTCGCTGCCCATTCTTTCAGCATATCTAGGACACTCGAGCATTGCTGCGACAGAAAACTATGTTAGGTTGGCCACGGTACTGTATCCCTACCTCCAAGAAAGGTTCAATACCGTACTAGACAAGCTGTTTGGAAAGGAGGTGGATAATGGGAACTGACTTTGGACATCTTGTGGAAAAGTTCTTTCGCAACTATCTTCCAAATGACCTGGGAGCCTCTCCTCAAACCATTTCAACCTATCGCTACGCTTTTATACAGTTTTTACTATATATGAAGAAGCAACATCATCTTGAACCTGAGGAGATACGACTTGAAAATTTAACTTTTGTAGAGCTATGCTCCTTCCTTGAATGGCTTGAAACAGAACGCAAGGTCTCAATCTCGACCCGTAACTCACGATTGGCGGCCTTTAAAAGTTTTGCTGTCTTTGTTCGTTATGAAAACCCTGAATTCATCAGCACGGCGAACGACATCCGTCGCTTGAAGGCCAAAAAGAAAGAGACTTCATCTATTTCTTTCTTGACACTTGATGGCATAAAGCTGATGATAAACCAACCGGACAGGACTACTCGCATAGGCATACGGGATTATGCTATCCTCACAACCTTTTTTCTGACTGGAATACGTGTCAGTGAACTTATTGAGATCCGAGGTCGTGATGTCACGATGAAATCGCCAAGAAGTATTGTCATCCACGGTAAAGGTGGTAAAATCAGACGTGCACCTATAGTGGAACAGTTGGTGGAGCCCCTGCATGAATTAGTTAGGTTAAACAAAGTAGACCTACCTCAAAATCATGATAATTATCTATTTACTAATCACAGCTCCAATAAGTTTACACGACAAGGCATTAATTATCTGATAGAAAAATATGCGGCTATGGCTCGCAATAAAGCCCCTGACCTTATCCCAACCAACATATCGCCGCATAAACTACGACACAGTTGCGCTATGGCTCTTGTCGATAAGGGGACAGAACTTATCGTAATCCGAGATCTTCTTGGCCATTCTTCCGTGATAACTACAGAAATCTATGCCAGACTATCAAATCATAGAAAACGGCAAGCAATAGAAGCGGCAAGTCAGCAGCTTACCCCTGCAGAGGATGCAAAATGGGATAATGATACGAAACTACTTGAATGGTTGAAAGGCCTTGGAAAGAATACTATTATGTAAAGGAAATCCTTCAAATAAGACTGTTTCTCAATAATATGGGAAGCAGCCTTTACATAACAAAATACTTGTCATAAGATTTGTCTTTCGGCTTGCGCGGACGTGCGGGAAGAACCACACAGCCGTAATGGTTGGCTAAATCCTCCAGTATCCTGTTGATATCAGGCTCGTATGGATCAGACTTAACCACCGCGGCTTTCAGGTTGTCAGGAACCAGTATTTTGGGCACACCTCCTATTGCCCCAAGAAAGCGCATGACGGCATAGACGAAGTCTTCACTCTTCTGCGAAGGGACGGCAAGAGCATAGCCGTAGTCCGTACAAGGCAAGCTAGCTACAAAGGTTTGAGGACGTACGATCTCTCCCGTCTCACGGTCGATGTATTCCAGCGTATCGCCGGCAAAGTCAAGATAGCCTTTCTCCCCGGGTACATAAAGATCTTTCAAAATAGTCGATGGACGTTCTTTGGCCTTGGTATTCTGACCGTAGTGATAGCGGAACTGGGTTAACTGGTAGCCATTGGGATTCTCCAGGATGTATTCTTCCCAGAGTTTTTTCAGAGTGACATGTTTATGTCCCATTTGTCGCTCAAAATAAGGGAGCTTGAGCTTAAATGTTTCAAAACGGTCGTCAACGTATGCGGGATGTCCTCCAGTCATACGATACTCAAGCACCGGGTCTTCCAGTTCCAAAAGTTCAGTGAGCTTCATGCGGTCTTCAACAGCCCTGCGGACATATTTGTTGACCGTCTCTTTATTCAAGCTCAGATTATCTGCAATCTTGCGGTTAGAAACTCCGTCTAAATGTTGACGTAATACTTGTTTTATCTTACTCATTTCTTTAGTTTTACCTGCCATGGCTGAATCGTTTGGTGAAATGCCTGCAAAATAAAAAAATGAATGGCAATGCTCCGACTTTTTGAGAAACCAATCTGAGTGAACGGCAATGCTCCGTTTCGGGTTGATTTCCAAAAGATTGGAAGGCTAAAATGAACGGCAATGCTCCGTTTTATGAGTCATTTTCCTGTCTTGGATGATGACTGGGTGGCAATGTTCCGTTTTTTTGCCCGGTTTTGCTCATTTTCTTAAGAAATGAACGGCAATGCTCCGTTTTTTAGACCCGTTTTAACCCGCTTTTAGGGATATTTAAAATCGGTTTTATGGATGGGAATACTCCGATTTACCCAGTTAACCGAATGCTTACTGTAAATATAATAATTAGGACTTCATAATACCAAAGAAATTCTCCATGAAAGCATTATCTAAACAATTCCCTTTGCGAGACATGCTTTGTATTATGCCATTGCGTTTAAGTCTCATTTGATATTGTTTATGCTGATAATGCCATCCTTGATCCGAGTGCAAAACAAGTTCTTGGGGTATGTCTATTTTGTTTTGAGCCTTTTCTACCATATCCATAACCATTTTTGAATCTCATTCCCGAGATAACCAGTTGCCATCAACTGCGACATAGTCGGGCAATGCATCTTCTTCAATCAAGGGTCAACTTTGTGTGGATACGAGACTTATTGGGACACTCCTCAATACAGACAACTGAGATATATGCGAGAGCCGACTCAAAACAGAAAAGAGAGGCTATTGAAAAGACCTCTGAAAACCTCACTCCTTCTGATGTTATTGGGGAATGGGTTGATAATAGTGACTTGGTCTCATGGCTCAATGGACTCGATAAGAAATGAATATTATGTAAAGTTCAAACGCAAAGTATGCTTGTAATATGCCCATAATCAATATGCTTTGCAATGGGCTTTACATAATTAGATTGTTTCCATAACCTTTTTTATGGTAAGCTTTCCATAAAAAAGGAGAGTCAATGAAACATAAAAAACAAAATAAATAATTACTTTAGCAATCTAATTACAGCCTGTGAAAAATGGCACATTTAAGAGTGATATATCCGGCACATTAGTGAGTGATACAAGTGGCACATTTGGGGTGATATATTCACTGGATGCAAACACCACCGTGGCAGATGCTGTTTTGGACAGAATTGTGCATACAGCACAGCGTTTTTTGCTTACTGGTGAAAGCATGAGAAAAAAATAGCTATTTTTGTAACGCCTACTGAATCGTGCATTAAAGCGAACGGGTATCACCGATTTAGCTGGGTGGGTATCATCCATTTTTTCCAGCCAAGATACTCAGGCTAATAATAATGATAACTTATTACTGTACTTTTGTTCCCATATTTACTGTAGTGGGATTCCCATTTTCAATGTATTTCTAATTCCTGTTCACAACGGGGGTTGCCGAATGCTTACGACGCAAAAGTAAAGCAGAATTCGGGAGTTCGCAAGAGCCATACAATGAGCGCTTACTGAACTTAAGAGGACCACTATTCTTCTAAAAGTAGTTTTCGCACAGACGCCCGAATGCTTACATAATAAAGAGAAAATCAAACTTAGTCTAAAAGGAAAGAGTCCGATGAAATATCGAACTCTAGATCCTTAACCTTTTTATTAATCCGCCCAAAACTTTTTTTTGAGGGCAAATAAGTGATTAACAATATAATTGTTATTCCTCTTCTTTTCCCTCTTCCACTGGAAGTTCAACTATCGGAGAATCAGCCACAACATCATCAGTTACTTTCTTAGAACGACGAGTACGTGTCGCTTTCTTTGTGGTTATTTCTTTAGCCATATTTTCATCATAGTCGACTAGCTCAATAAAACACATTTCTGCATTATCACCTAGACGATTACCTATTTTAATAATACGTGTATATCCACCTGGACGATCTGCTACTTTTACCGAAATCTCTTTAAAAAGTTCTGTTACAGCAAACTTATCCTGCAAATTACTAAATACGATACGACGCGAATTTGTAGTATCATCTTTAGATCTAGTAATCAAAGGTTCTATAATTGTTTTTAGGGCTTTTGCCTTTGCTACAGTCGTAGTGATTCTCTTATGCTTGATCAAAGAACAAGCCATATTAGACAACATAGCCCCTCTGTGAGAAGCAGTACGACCTAAATGATTAAATTTCTTATTATGTCTCATTTTTATTCTTTTTCTAATTTATATTTTGAGATATCAGTCCCAAAGGATAAGCTCAAACTCTCAAGTAAATCATCAAGTTCAGTAAGAGATTTCTTTCCGAAATTTCTAAATTTTAATAAATCAGTCTTGTTAAACTGAACCAAATCGCCAAGTGTCTCAACATCCGCAGCCTTCAAACAATTGAGAGCACGAACTGATAAGTCCATATCAACAAGCTTAGTTTTCAGCAATTGACGCATATGTAAAACCTCTTCGTCAAATTCTTCATTTCCATCAACATCTGTATTCTCAAGAGTTATTTTTTCATCAGAAAATAACATAAAATGATGAATGAGAATCTTAGCGGCCTCTTTAAGTGCTTCCTTCGGATGGATAGAACCGTCAGTTGTAATTTCAAATACTAATTTTTCATAATCAGTTTTTTGCTCAACACGAAAATTTTCAACTAAATACTTTACATTACGTATAGGAGTATAAATGGAGTCAATAGGAATAACGTTAACATCAGTACAATATTCGCGATTTTCATCAGCAGGAACATATCCACGCCCCTTATTGATCATAATATCAATTTGAATATTCGCTTTAGAGTCCAAATGGCAAATAACTAATTCAGGATTTAACACCTCAAATCCAGTCAAATACTTACCTATATCACCGGCTTTAAATTCACTTGAATTCTCAACTGTAATACTAACTTTCTCACTTTCAAATTCTTCAACTATCTGCCTAAACCTCACTTGTTTGAGATTCAATATAATGTTAGTAACATCTTCTTTAACTCCCGGCACACTGGAAAACTCATGCTCTACACCGCTTATTTTTATAGTGGTGATAGCAAAACCTTCCAATGAAGAAAGAAGAATACGGCGCAATGCATTACCTACAGTAATACCAAAACCGGGTTCCAACGGACGAAATTCAAATTTACCGAATTTAGGGTCCGCTTCCAACATTAATACTTTATCAGGTTTTTGAAATGCTAATATCGCCATGAAATTAATTATTATTTAGAATATAACTCTACGATCAAATGCTCTTTAATATTCTCAGGTATGTCTGTACGCTCAGGAATATGCAATAATTTACCTACTTTTGTAGTATCATCCCATTCCAACCAAGGATATTTACTATGATTAAAACCAGCAAGAGAATTAGCTATCATTTCTAAAGATTTAGATCTTTCACGGACACCCACTAACTGCCCTGGTTTCACTGAATAGGAGGGAATATTAACAACCTTCCCATCAACAGTTATATGCATGTGACTTACAAATTGACGAGCAGAAGCACGCGTTGGTGCTATTCCTAAGCGGAAAACCACATTATCTAAACGCCCCTCGAGCAATTGAAGAAGAATCTCTCCCGTAATACCTTTTGCCGATTCTGCTTTCTCAAACAAATTTCGGAATTGTTTCTCTAAAACTCCATATGTATATTTCGCCTTTTGCTTCTCACGAAGTTGAATTCCATATTCTGAAGTCTTTTTTTTTCGAGAATTACCATGTTGTCCTGGAGGATAATTCTTTTTTGACAAAACCTTGTCAGCTCCAAAAATACCTTCACCGAATTTACGAGCGATTTTTGACTTTGGTCCAGTATATCTAGCCATTTTATTTAATATTTATATGTATTGTAAACATGAACCTAATTTATTAAAACAATAATTATAAAAAGAATATGCAAAACAAAATTAAGGATCACTTTAATTAATGATAAGATTTAAACTCTACGTCTTTTTGGAGGACGACATCCATTATGAGGTAACGGAGTTACATCAACAATCTCTGTAACTTCAATACCCGCACCATGAATAGTCCTAATTGCAGATTCTCTACCGTTACCTGGACCTTTTACATAAGCTTTAACCTTTCTTAGACCAAGATCAAATGCAATTTTCGCACAATCTTGTGCAGCCATCTGAGCAGCATAAGGAGTATTCTTTTTAGAACCTCTAAAGCCCATCTTACCCGCAGACGACCATGAAATTATCTGCCCTTCACTATTTGCAAGAGAAACAATAATATTATTAAAAGATGAATGAACATGTAACTGACCATTAGCATCTACCTTTACATTTCTCTTTTTTGCTGCGACTGTTTTTTTTGCCATATCAACAATTATTATTTAGTAGCTTTTTTCTTATTAGCAACAGTTTTCTTTCTTCCTTTACGAGTACGAGCATTATTCTTGGTACTTTGCCCTCTAACAGGCAAACCAATACGATGACGTACTCCACGATAACAACCAATATCCATTAATCTTTTAATATTCAATTGCACCTCAGAGCGAAGATCACCCTCCACTTTAAACTCCGATCCAATTATTTCGCGAATCATTGCAGCTTGATCATCTGACCAATCTTTAACTTTAAGATCTCTATCTACGCCAGCTTTTTCGAGTATTTTAGCTGAACTACTACGACCTATTCCATAGACATAGGTCAACGCTATCTCACCTCTTTTATTTTGAGGTAAATCTACACCAACTATTCTTATAGCCATATATAAAATTATTGTTTTTGCAAAAATAACAATTTATCCTTGACGTTGTTTAAATTTAGGGTTTTTCTTATTAATAACATATAAACAACCATTACGCCTTACTATCTTACATTCCGGCGTCCTTTTTTTTAAAGATGCTCTTACTTTCATATTCTATATTATTTATATCTAAATACAATTCGCCCCTTAGACAAGTCATAAGGAGACATTTCCACTCTAACTCTATCACCTGGCAAAATTTTAATATAATGCATTCTCATCTTACCAGAAATATGGGCCGTAATCTCATGCCCATTTTCTAACTCAACACGAAACATTGCATTAGACAATGCCTCAACTATAACTCCATCTTGCTCTATTGCAGATTGCTTTGCCATATCTTTTATATTGCTTTATCTTCTTAAACTTTATCTATTTAAATCAAATTACAGAAAGCTAGTTTTCTCTTCCATAAAAGCATAATTGATATTCAAAATAAATAATAATTAGTTAGCTCCACGACAACTCTAATATTTAATAAAGAGAATAACAATCCACATTGGAAATAGGTAATATTAGATAAACTATAACAAAATCTATTCTATAATATAATCTTCAGTGTCAGCTCAACCACAATATAAACTCCTGAAACTTATCAAGCTTTTTATTTATACCTTAATTCAAATTAGCTATAAACTAAAGAAGAACAAATAGCCAATTATATTTTCATCTTATTCAGCCCAATATCACAATATAAAATCAATATGCAGCTACACCAGAACCTGTGCGTCCTTTAATTCTCCCAGACTTTAAAAGACCATCGTAATGACGCATTAATAAATGGCTTTCAATTTGCTGTAAGGTATCAAGCACAACACCAACAATGATTAACAATGATGTCCCACCAAAAAATTGGGCAAATTCAGCTTTAACTCCAAAAATACCAGCAAAAGCAGGCATAATGGCAACTAAAGAAAGGAAAAAAGAGCCTGGCAAAGTAATACGTGACATAATATCATCAATATACTCAGCCGTTTTCTTACCTGGCTTAATACCGGGTATAAAGCCATTATTCCTTTTCATATCTTCTGCCATTTGAGTAGGATTTATCGTAATTGCAGTATAAAAATACGTAAACAAAATAATCATTACAGCAAAAACCAAATTATACAAGAAACTTGTATGGTCAGTAAAAGCATGAATAAAACCATTCGTATTATTTATATTAGAAAAACCTATAAAAGTTATCGGAATAAACATTATAGCCTGAGCAAAAATGATTGGCATAACCCCTGCGGCATTAACTTTCAGAGGAATGTATTGTCGAGCACCACCATATTGCTTATTACCTACAATTCGTTTTGCATACTGTACGGGAACTTTTCGAGTTCCTTGAACAAGAAGAATAGCAGCAGCAATAACAAACAATAAAAAAACTATTTCAATTAAAAACATTATCAGTCCACCAGTCTTATCGGTCATGCGAGAAACCAACTCTTGAAATAAAGATTGAGGTAGACGAGCTATTATACCGACCAAAATAATAAATGAAATGCCATTACCAATACCCTTATCAGTAATTCTTTCACCTAGCCATAGTATAAACATGCTACCTGCAGCTAAAATAATAGTTGATGTGAACATAAATAAAGTCCAATCCAACGAAGCATTTAAAGAAGGGCCCGCTTGCATCTTTAGATTAAGCAAATAGGAAGGAGCTTGAACCAATAAAATAGCAATCGTTAGATAGCGGGTGTATTGATTCATTTTCCTTTGACCACTTTCCCCTTCACGTTGCAACTTCTGAAAGTAAGGCACTGCAATACCCAGAAGCTGAATTACAATAGAAGCAGAAATATACGGCATAATACCTAATGCGAAAATTGAAGCATGCGAAAAAGCTCCACCAGAAAACATATTCAATAAGGCTAAAAGCCCTTCACTAGTTTGCTGATGTAGTTGCGTTAACATTCCTGGATTAATTCCTGGAAGAACAATATATGAACCAAAACGATAAATCGCAACAAATAGAGTAGTGATGAGGATCCGCTGTCTCAGATCCTCTATCTTCCAAATATTCTTTAATGTTTCAATAGCTTTTCTCATTGAATTATAGTTTTACTATATTTCCACCAACGCTTTCAATAGCAGCAATAGCTGTTTTAGAAAAAGCATGTGCCTGTATCTCAAGTTTAACTGTCAATAAGCCATTACCTAAAACTTTAACTAATTGGCTATTTGAAATAAATCCAGCTGCTATAAAATCATTTAAACCAACTTTATTCAATTTATTTTCTTCTGCAAGTTTTTGAATCGCATCTAAATTAATTGCTTTATACTCAATTCGGTTTATATTCTTAAAACCAAATTTAGGGACACGCCTTTGAAGGGGCATTTGCCCACCTTCAAAACCTATTTTCTTTGAATATCCAGATCTAGACTTAGCCCCTTTATGTCCTCTTGTAGAAGTACCACCTAAACCTGACCCAGAACCACGTCCAACTCTCTTACGTGTTTTCGTAGCCCCAACAGCAGGTTTCAAATTACTTAAATTCATATATGTAAAATTTTATATTCAACAAATAATTACTTAACAATGATAACTAAATGCTTAACTTTATTTACCATACCAAGAATAGAAGAAGTACACTCATGTTCAACTGAATGATTTAATTTACGAAGTCCTAATGCATCTAAAGTCCTTTTTTGATCCCTAGGAGCACCTATTCTACTTTTAATTTGCTTTATTTTTATAGTTGACATATTTTCCCTCCTATTTAACCTCTAAATACTTTTTCAATACTAATTCCTCTGTTTTGTGCAACCATTCTTGCATCACGCATCTCACCTAAAGCTAAGATAGTCGCTTTTACTAAATTATGAGGATTAGAAGAACCTTTGGATTTAGCTAAAACATCTGTAATTCCAACACTTTCAAGGACAGCACGCATTGCACCACCCGCAACAACACCTGTTCCATGAGAAGCAGGCTTTATAAAAACCTCAGCACCACCAAACTTAGCCCTTTGCTCATGTGGAACAGTTCCTTTCAACAAAGGAACTGATGTTAGATTCTTCTTTGCAGATTCAACTCCTTTTGCTATTGCAGCAGTGACTTCACCCGCTTTACCAAGTCCCCATCCAATAATTCCTTCTTCATTACCAACAACCACAATCGCAGAAAAGCTAAAGGTTCTACCACCCTTTGTTACCTTTGTGACACGATTAATAGCAACCAATCTATCTTTTAATTCGAGATCGTTAGTCGTTTTTACTTTATTATAAACTCCCGCCATAATGATTAAAATTTTAGTCCACCGTTACGAGCTGCATCAGCCACTTCTTTTACTCTTCCATGATATAAATAACCATTCCTATCAAAAAGGACAGATAAAACGCCAACTTCTAGAGCCTTCTTAGCTATTAATTCACCAACCTTTGCAGCCTGTTCTTTTTTAGGCATTAACTCTTTTAAGCTCAAAGATGAAACAGCCACTAAAGTCTTACCAGATAAATCGTCAATTATCTGCACATATATTTGTTTATTACTTCTAAATATACTCATACGCGGACGTTCTGAAGTACCAGATATTTTATTACGTACTCTATATTTAATTTTAAGCCGTCTTTCTAATTTTGTTGTCATAATAATATAAATTTACGTAATTTATTTAGCACCAGCAGATTTCCCGGATTTTCTGCGAATTTCTTCTCCAACAAATTTAATGCCTTTACCTTTATATGGCTCCGGTTTACGGAAAGATCGTATTTTAGAGCAAACCTGACCAAGCAATTGCTTGTCGCAAGACTCTAAAATAATAAGAGGATTCTTATTTCTCTCTGATTTAGTTTCAACCTTAACTTCAGGAGGCAACTGTATAAAGATATTATGCGTATAACCTAGCGCCAAATCTATAATATTACCATTATTTGAAGCACGATAACCCACACCGACTAACTCTAATTCTTTTTTATACCCCACTGAAACTCCAACAACCATATTGTGAATCAACGAACGATACAAACCATGAAAAGCTCGCTCTTGTTTATCTTCATTTTGACGACTCAATATAATATGACCGTCTTCAATGTCAACACTAATTAAAGGATTAACATATTGACATAACTCACCTTTAGGTCCCTTTACTGTAATAACATCATTTTTAAATGCTACAATAACACCTGCCGGCACACTAATGGGTAATTTTCCTATTCTTGACATAGCTTGTTCCTCCTAATTAATATACATAACACAATACTTCACCACCAATCTTTAATTCAGCAGCTTCTTTGTTTGTCATTACACCTTTGGAAGTAGATATTATAGCAATGCCTAAACCATTAATGACACGTGGCATATCTTTATAACCAGTATACTTTCGCATACCTGGAGAAGATATCCTTTCCATTTTTTTTATTGCACTAACTCTATTGATGGAATCATACTTCAAAGCCACTTTGATAAGACCTTGCGCTCCCTGTTCTACGAACTTATAATTAAGAATGTATCCTTTTTCGAAAAGGATTTTAGTCATCCCCTTCTTTAAATTAGAAGAAGGGATCTCAACAATTCTGTGATTAGCAGTAATTGCATTTCTCATCCTTGTTAAATAATCTGCTATTGGATCTGTCATAAAAATATAATTAAATTAATCAGGTTTCTCCTGACAATATTTAAATAATGCGAACCTACCAACTGGCTTTTTTAACGCCTGGTATAAGTCCATTAGAAGCCATCTCTCTAAATTGAATTCTAGAAACCCCAAATTGGCGTATATAACCCTTAGGACGTCCTGTTAATTTACAACGGTTATGCATTCGCACAGGCGAAGAGTTTTTAGGTAAAGCTTGCAAAGCCTCATAATTACCTTCTTTCTTCAATATCGCTCTTCTCTCTGCATACTTTTTTACTAAATCAGCACGTTTAATTTCACGAGCCTTCATAGATTCTTTCGCCATAATATCAATCTTTTTTTACGTTTTTAAATGGTAAACCAAATTCTTTTAAAAGCGCAATTCCTTCTTCATCTGTACCTGCCGAAGTAACAAAGGTAATATTCATTCCCAGAATTCGAGTAATACTATCAATGTTAATTTCAGGAAAAATAATTTGTTCTTGAATACCAAGAGTATAGTTACCTTTTCCATCAAATCGGCTCTCAATACCTTTAAAATCTCTAATTCGAGGTAATGCCACACGGATTAATTTTTCCAAAAATTCATACATCCTTTCTCTACGCAATGTCACCATTACACCAATGGGCATTTTCTTACGCAATTTAAAATTAGCTATATCTTTACGAGAAATTGTAGCAACAGCTTTTTGCCCCGTAATAGTTGTCATTTCATTTATTGCAACTTCAATGATCTTCTTATCTGCAACAGCCATACCTAAGCCTTGATTGATAACAATCTTCTTAAGTACAGGAATTTGCATAGATGAAGAATACTGAAATTTTGATTTCAATGCAGGAGCAATACGCTCTGCATATTCTTTCTTTAGGCTAGCAGTATTACTCATTACTTAATTTCCTCCCCTGATTTTTTAGAATAACGTACTAAAGTTCCATCAGAACTTAATTTTCTCCCAATACGCGTCGCTTTACCTGTTTTGGGATCAGCGGGATTTAAATTAGACAAGTGAACAGATGATTCTTGTTTAACAATACCACCTTGAGGATTCTTTGCATTAGGCTTTGTACTTTTTGAAACCATATTAATGCCTTCTACTATAGCACGTCCCTTCTTTACGAAAACCTTTAATACTTGACCAGTTTTTCCTTTATCTTCACCCGAATTCACGCAAACTGTATCACCTTTTTTGATATGTAATTTGTTCATTACTTAAAACTTTTACCGATTAAAGTACTTCAGGTGCAAGTGACACAACTTTCATGTTTGTAGCACGAAGCTCCCTTGCAACAGGGCCAAAAATACGACTACCACGAATTTCACCTGCATTATTAAGCAATATGCAAGCATTATCATCAAAACGTATATAAGATCCATCAGCACGACGAATTTCTTTTCTAGTACGCACTATTAAAGCTTTTGAAACTGCACCTTTTTTTATATCACTGGAAGGGATGACGCTCTTTACAGAGACAACGATAACATCCCCAACAGAAGCATAACGGCGCCCTGTACCTCCTAAAACCCGGATACACAAAGCTTCCTTTGCTCCACTATTGTCACATACTGTAAGTCTAGATTCCGCTTGTATCATAATTACTTAACTCTTTCGATTATTTCTACTAACCTCCACCTCTTTGTTTTACTCAAAGGGCGCGTCTCCATAATGCATACTGTATCACCAATATTACATTGATTTTGTTCATCATGAGCATGGTATTTCTTTGTTTTACTAACAAACTTACCATATATAGGGTGCTTTTCCTTAAACTTTGAAGCCACAGTAATAGTTTTATCCATCTTATTACTTAACACAACCCCTGTTCTCTCTTTTCTTAAATTTCTTGCTTCCATCAAGCTCATCATTTATTAATTAGTTCTCTCAGACGCAATTCCGATTTCATACGTGCAATAGTCCTACGCAAAAACTTAATTTGGGCAGGATTATCCAATGGAGATATGAGGTGATTTAAAATCATTTGATCATAACTAACCACCTCAGCGTCCAATCTCTCTACTAAATCACTAGTAGACATTTCTTTAATTTCTGAATTCTTCATACGCGCTATGCATTTTGTTGATTTTGAACATCATAATCACGTCTAACTATAAACTTCGTAGTGATAGGAAGTTTTTGGGCTGCTAAACGTAGAGCCTCTTTAGCAACTTCATACGATACTCCTTCAACTTCAATTATTATTCTTCCTGGAGTGATTGGGGCTACGAAGCCTTCTGGAGACCCTTTACCCTTACCCATACGCACTTCTGCAGGTTTCTTTGTAATTGGTTTATCAGGAAATATTCGAATCCAAATTTGGCCCTGACGTTGCATATATCTTGTCACAGCTATACGAGCTGCTTCGATTTGACGCCCAGTAATCCACTTATTTTGCAAAGCTTTTATACCAAAAGATCCAAAAGCAAGCTGATTTCCCCTTTGGGCATTACCCTTCATGCGCCCCTTCTGTTGTCTTCTGAACTTCGTCTTTTTCGGTTGTAACATAATTTCTAAAAATCAAATTCGTTTAGCGATTATTTTTCTTCCTTTTAAAGTTTTTCCCACCGTTATTGCCACCACCACGAGCACTATCTTTGCTCTGAGTGAAATTTGGAGCCAAATCTTTTTTTCCAAAAATCTCACCCCTACAAATCCAAACTTTTATCCCAAGAAGACCGACCTTAGTCATTGCTTCTGCATGACAATAGTCAATATCTGCTCTAAAAGTATGCAACGGAGTTCTTCCTTCTTTATACATTTCAGAACGAGCCATTTCAGCCCCATTCAAACGCCCTGAAATTTGCACTTTTATTCCTTCTGCACCCATACGCATTGTATTAGCAATGGACATTTTAATAGCACGACGATAGGCTATTTTCCCTTCAACCTGACGTGCAATATTATTTGCAACTATAACAGCATCAAGTTCTGGCCGCTTCACTTCAAAGATATTAATTTGAATATCCTTATCCGTGATTTTTTTCAACTCTTCTTTTAACTTATCAACCTCTTGCCCTCCTTTGCCAATAATAATACCAGGACGCGCCGTACAAACCGTAATAGTCACAAGCTTTAGTGTACGCTCAATAACAATTCGTGACACACTCGCTTTAATAAGTCTAACACTAAGATATTTACGAATCTTGCTATCTTCAAGCAATGAATCTCCGTAATCATTTCCACCATACCAATTAGAATCCCATCCTCGAATGATACCTAAACGATTACTTATTGGATTAACTTTTTGTCCCATGTAGCTTAATTTTGATCTTCATTATTAGTTTTAGAATCAACAAACAGCGTTACGTGATTTGAGCGTTTCCTAATTCTATATCCTCTGCCCTGCGGAGCGGGTCTCATTCTTTTTAATGTAGAGCCGCAATCAACAAATACTTTAACGACAAATAAGTTACCATTCTCGGCTTTACGTTCATTCTTTTGCTCCCAATTAGCAATTGCGGAACGAAGTAGCTTTTCGACTCTCCCAGCAGCCTCTTTTGAAGAAAATTTCAAAACGCCAAGAGCTTTATTCACTTCCATTCCACGAATCATATCAGCTACGAGACGCATTTTACGAGGTGAAGTTGGGACATTCTGCAACTTAGCAAAATACATAGATTTAAAGGCTTCTTTTCTTTTATCAGCCGATATTTTTTTTCTTGCTCCCATTATTTAATACTTTATTATTTCTATTAATCCCATTATTTTTTCTTATTGCCAGCATGTCCTCTAAAAGTACGAGTTGGAGCAAATTCGCCCAACTTATGCCCTACCATATTCTCGGTAATATAAACGGGAATAAATTTATTTCCATTGTGAACTGCAACAGTATGACCAACAAAATCAGGTGAAATCATTGAAGCTCTAGCCCAAGTCTTAACGACCACCTTTTTGTCTACCTCATTCAAAGCAAATACTTTTTTCTCAAGTTTGACATCAATATATGGACCTTTTTTTAATGAACGACTCATAGTTTACTCAATTAATCAGATTACTTTTTTCTTCTCTCAATTATATACCTAGAAGACTGCTTTTTAGGAGCTCGCGTTTTAAGTCCTTTTGCATACAATCCCTTGCGAGACCTAGGATGACCTCCAGACGCACGTCCTTCGCCCCCACCCATTGGGTGATCTACAGGATTCATAACGACGCCTCGATTGCGGGGACGACGTCCTTGCCATCTAGAGCGTCCAGCCTTACCCGAACTTTCCAGTCCATGATCAGAATTTCCCACACTACCAATAGTGGCCTTGCATGTACTAAGTATCTGCCTAACCTCGCCTGAAGGCAATTTGATAACACAATATTTGCCCTCTCTAGAAGTCAATTGCGCAAAATTACCTGCAGAACGAACCAAAGCCGCTCCTTGTCCTGGACGTAATTCTATATTATGAACTACTGAACCCACAGGGATATTTTGCAACGGAAGAGCATTGCCTATTTCTGGCGCTGCGTTATCACCTGACATTAATGTCGCACCTACTTGCAACCCATTGGGAGCAATAATATACCTTTTCTCTCCATCTGCATAAAAGAGCAAAGCGATACGAGCCGAACGATTCGGATCATATTCTATTGTCTTAACCACAGCTGGCACACCGTCTTTATTTCTCTTAAAATCAACAATTCGAATAATCTTCCTGTGACCACCACCAAGATAGCGCATAGTCATTTTACCATCACTATTACGACCACCTGAAGATTTTTTCCCATATGTAAGAGATTTCTCTGGTACTCCCGCGGTAATTTCTTCAAAAGTACCAATAATTTTATGCCTTTGCCCCGGTGTTGTGGGCTTAAATTTGCGTACTGCCATTTTTTTTTAAATATTGCTATAAAAATCAATAGTATCTCCCTCTTTCAATGTTACTATTGCTTTCTTATATGCGTTAGTTTTCCCTTTGATAATACCAGCTTTCGTATAACGACTTTTATTTTTGCCAGCATACTTAGCAGTATTAACCTCAATTACTGTAACATGATAAAAGGCTTCTACTTCTCTCTTAATCTCTAATTTATTGGCTTCTGGACGAACAATAAAACCGAAACGATTTTGTTTATCAGTTATTGCAGTCATTTTTTCAGTCACCAATGGTTTAATAATAATTCCCACGATCTAAGCCTCCCTGATTAAATTAAGACATTATATACAGACGAAAGAGCACTTTCAGTCAACACTACAATATCTGCATTCAATACTTTGTAAGTATTTAATCCAGAAACAGTTTGTACCTCAGCGCCCGTCACGTTACGAGCTGACAAATATACGTTTTTATTTGATTCCAATAAAATCATTAGCAACTTTTTATCGGAAACTTTAAGATTTTTTGTTATCGCAATAAAATCTTTTGTTCTTGGAGCATCCAAGCTAAAATCCTCCACAATAGCAATCGCATTATTTTGTGCCTTATATGCTAATGCTGATTTCCTCGCTAAAGTCTTTATCTTCTTGTTTAATTTAAAGAAATAGTCACGAGGTCTAGGACCAAAGACACGTCCACCGCCAACAAGTATTGGAGAATTCATATCTCCACGACGAGCACCACCGCCACCTTTTTGGCGTCCGATTTTACGAGTAGATCCACTAATCTCGCTTCTCTCTTTAGACTTATGGGTACCTTGACGCTGATTAGCCATAAATTGCTTCACATCTAAATAAATAGCATGATCATTAGGCTCAATCCCAAAGATAGATTCTTTTAACGCAATCTTTCTCCCAGTATCTTCACCTTTAATATTATATACGTTAACTTCCATTATTTCTCAATTATTACGATTGAACCTTTACAACCAGGGACAGAACCTTTCACTAATAAAAGATTATGTTCCGCAATTACTTTTAATATCTGCAAGTTTTGAACAGTAACCCTATCGCCACCAAGTTGTCCACCCATACGCATACCTTTAAATACTTTTGCAGGATATGAACAAGCACCTATAGATCCTGGTTTACGAGCACGATTATGCTGCCCGTGAGTCGCTTGTCCAACGCCACCGAAACCATGTCTTTTAACAACTCCTTGAAATCCTTTTCCCTTTGACGTCCCAATAACATCAACAAATTCAACGCTATTAAATAAATCTACAGTAATAGCATCCCCTAGATTGAAATTACTTTCAAATTCTTTGAACTCAGCCAAATGCCTCTTAGGGGTTACTCCCGCTTTTTTAAAATGTCCCATCAAAGGCTTTGTTGTATGCTTCTCCTTTTTGTCTTGGAATCCCACCTGAATAGCCTCATACCCATCATTCTGAAGGGTCTTCATTTGCGTCACAACACAAGGACCTGCTTCGATAACAGTGCATGGCACATTTTTGCCATCAGCACTGAATACGGATGTCATTCCGATTTTTTTTCCTAATAATCCTGGCATTTCAATTTGTTTTTAATTATCAAACTTTAATTTCAACTTCAACACCGCTAGGCAACTCGAGCTTCATTAAAGCATCCACGGTTTTAGCGGTTGAACTATAAATATCAATCAATCTTTTATAAGAAGAAAGCTCAAATTGCTCCCTAGACTTCTTGTTAACAAAAGTTGACCGATTCACTGTAAAAATACGCTTATGCGTAGGTAAGGGTATAGGGCCGCTAACAATAGCGCCCGTACTCTTAACAGTCTTCACAATCCGCTCTGCCGATTTATCGACTAAGTTATGATCGTAAGACTTTAATTTGATTCTGATTTTTTGACTCATTATGATATTATATTAATAAATTTATATATTACATTAAATGCAACAGATTAAGAGTCATTCACTAATCCAGCATTTTATAATAAATTAAAGTAAATCAGCGCGCCCCTTAACTTCTTCCAAAACAGTTTTTGCTATAGAAGAAGACACTTGAGCATGATGAAAATAAGTCATCGATGAAGTGGCACGGCCAGAAGTAATCGTACGTAAAGTTGTTACATATCCAAACATTTCTGACAGAGGAACTATAGCCTTTACAATTCTAGCACCAGAACGACTGGATTCCATCCCTTCAACTTGGCCACGACGTTTATTCAAGTCTCCTATTACATCACCCATGTTTTCTTCTGGAGTAACGACTTCCAATTTCATTAGCGGTTCCATCAAGACTGGACCAGCCTTTGCACAAGCATTTTTATAAGCCTGAATCGCACAAATTTCAAATGATAACTGATCAGAATCCACAGGATGGAAAGAACCGTCAACCAATGAAACCTTTAACGAATCCAATGGATAACCAGCCAAGACACCATTTTTCATAGCAGATTGGAAGCCTTTCTGAACTGAAGGAATGAATTCTTTTGGAATATTTCCTCCCTTCACTTCATCAATGAATTGTAATCCTCCTTGCGAAAAATCAGCATCAGCTGGACCTATATTAACAATAATATCAGCAAACTTACCACGCCCACCCGATTGTTTCTTATATACCTCACGGATATTAACCGTCTTAGTTATCGCTTCTTTATAATTAACCTGAGGGCGCCCCTGATTACATTCAACCTTGAATTCTCGTTTAAGACGATCAATAATAATATCCAGATGAAGTTCACCCATACCCGAAATAACAGTTTGTCCAGTCTGCTCATCTGTATGCACAGTAAACGTAGGATCTTCTTCTGCCAATTTAGCTAAACCATTAGATAATTTATCCATATCCTTCTGCGTCTTCGGCTCAACAGCAATACCAATTACTGGATCTGGAAAATCCATTGATTCTAAAACAATAGGATATGCCTCGTCACAAAGAGTATCGCCTGTACGAATATCTTTAAAGCCAACACCAGCTCCAATATCACCAGCACCAATAACGTCAACTGGGTTTTGTTTATTAGAATGCATCTGAAATAATCGAGAAACACGTTCTTTCTTACCTGAGCGGGAATTATAAACATAAGAACCTGCTTCAATTTTACCAGAATACACACGGAAAAAAGTCAACCGGCCCACATAAGGATCTGTCGCTATTTTAAAAGCCAAAGCTGAAGTTTTATCGTCTTCACTAGGCTTACGATCTTCTTCTGCACCTGTATCAGGATTAGTTCCTATAACATTCTCTGTATCTAAAGGTGAAGGTAAAAAGGCACAAACATAATCAAGCAGTGTCTGAACACCTTTATTTTTAAAAGAAGACCCACAAAGCATAGGAACAATAGCCATCTGTACGGTCGCATTACGAAGAGCTCTCAATACTTCTTCTTCCGTTATGGTAGAAGGGTCATCGAAATATTTCTCCATTAATCTATCATCATATTCAGCTACCTTTTCCAGCATTTTGTCTCTCCATTCATTGCATTCTTCCATAAGTCCAGCTGGTATGTCTTCTACAGAATAATCAGCGCCCATTGTCTCATCATGCCAATAAACAGCTTTCATCTTGATAAGGTCAACCAATCCCTTAAAAGATTCTTCAGCGCCTATGGGAACAACAATCGGACATGGGTTAGCTCCCAATACAGCCTTCATTTGGCGAACCACTTCAAAAAAGTCCGCACCAGAACGGTCCATTTTATTAACATAACCAATACGAGGCACATTATATTTATCAGCTTGCCTCCATACTGTCTCCGACTGAGGTTCTACACCACCCACAGCGCAATAAGTAGCAACAGCACCGTCAAGCACACGAAGTGAGCGCTCAACTTCGGCAGTGAAATCAACATGTCCTGGAGTATCAATCAAATTAATCTTATATATATTTCCTGAATAGTTCCAACGGGTAGTAGTAGCAGCAGACGTAATAGTTATACCGCGCTCTTGCTCTTGCTCCATCCAATCCATAGTAGCCGCACCATCATGAACTTCACCTATTTTATGAGTCAGCCCAGTGTAAAAAAGTATACGCTCAGACGTTGTGGTTTTACCCGCATCAATATGAGCCATGATACCTATATTTCGAGTTAAATGTAAATCTTGCTTTGCCATTTTATAATTCTTTACTTTAAATTTCTAATTAAAATAATATTTATTACTGTAATTAGAATCTGAAATGAGCAAATGCACGATT
Organism: uncultured Bacteroides sp.; assembly: GCF_963677715.1. NCBI lineage: Bacteria > Pseudomonadati > Bacteroidota > Bacteroidia > Bacteroidales > Bacteroidaceae > Bacteroides > uncultured Bacteroides sp. Next base: position 2,594,130 of record NZ_OY782495.1, on the reverse strand, counting down.
AGCTTCAGCCATTCTGTGCATATCCTCCTTGCGCTTAAACGCACCGCCTTGCTCGTTAAATGCATCCAATATTTCAGCCGCAAGTTTATCTGCCATAGATTTTCCACCTCTTTTACGAGCATATAAAATCAAATTCTTCATAGAAACTGATTCTTTTCGATCTGGACGAATCTCCGTAGGTACTTGAAAAGTAGCACCTCCTACACGGCGAGATTTCACTTCCACTAAAGGGGTTATATTCTCTAATGCTTTCTTCCATATCTCCAAAGCCGTTCTCTCTTCATTCGGGAGTTTATTCTTTACCACCTCTAAAGCGGCATAAAAAATTTCATAAGAAGTATTCTTTTTGCCATCGTACATTAGATGGTTTACGAATTTTGAAACATTTTGATCATTGTAAACGGGATCTGGAAGAATCACACGTTTCTTAGGCTTAGCTTTTCTCATTTGTTTGAAAAATAATGTTTTTGTTCTTGGCTGCAAAATAATATTGTCTTCAACTCTCCTACTTTTGTTTTCGAAGAATTTACTCAACCTTTATAGCTTATCCAACAAACTAAAACGAAAATTATTACTTGTTATTTTATTTTTTTATTTTTTTTTAGCAGGGACAACAGATTGTCCTAATTTAGGACGTTTCGCTCCGTATTTAGAACGTCTCTGAGTACGTCCAGCAACACCAGCCGTATCAAGAGTCCCACGAACAATATGGTAACGCACACCTGGAAGATCTTTCACACGCCCTCCACGCACCAATACGATTGAGTGTTCTTGAAGATTATGTCCCTCTCCTGGAATATAAGAGTTTACTTCCTTTTGGTTTGTTAAACGAACACGAGCTACTTTACGCATGGCAGAGTTAGGCTTTTTGGGAGTCGTAGTATAAACTCTCACACAAACGCCACGTCTCTGGGGACATGAATCAAGAGCAGGAGACTTACTCTTATCTACCAGCACCGACCTTCCTTTTCTTACTAATTGCTGAATTGTAGGCATTTTAATTGTTTTTTAATTTATATTATTTTTATTATATTAATTTCGCAACAATGTATTTTGGGCTGCAAAAATACAAATAATATTTGGTAAATTCAACTCTTATTAGTTTTTTATTTGATTTTAGGCTTCGCCTTTCACTTTCATGATGGCTGGCAATTCCTGCTCTTCAACTAAGCGAATGCTGCCATACAATCTCTCATATTTCTCTATATTATCATTTAGCGCCTTCAGTAAACGTTTGGCATGTTCAGGAGCTAAGATAAGACGTGATAAAACTTTTGCTTTGGGAGTCCCTGGCATTACACATATAAAATCCACTAAGAATTCAGAGCTCGAATGAGCTATAATCGCTAAATTAGCATATTTTCCTTGAGCAACCTCTTCATCTAATTCTATCTGAATTTGGTCTTCATTTTTCTGATCATTCATATTTTCATATAATAACGTTCTATACACTCCAAAAGATACATAAATATATATTTAATTATAATTCTAAAAAGGTATTCGCTATCAGCCACTACTATTTCTTCCACGGAAACCATCCACCTGAATAAAAACTAAATATACGAATCCAAGTATAAAAGAGACTACTAGTAGTTATCCATTAATGAATAACTACTAGTAGTCTCCCCTTTTTAAATGTTAATTTTTAAGCACATTAAACTTCGTTATAGTCCAAAACCGTTTTTTTATTTGCTAAAATTCGATCATATTCCTCTTTGGAACCAACTATGATTTTTTCAAATTCTCTTTGTCCAGTGCCTGCCGGAATTAAATGCCCGCAAATGACATTTTCTTTCATTCCTTCGAGCTTATCAATTTTGCCATTGATTGCAGCTTCATTTAAGACCTTAGTCGTTTCCTGAAAAGATGCAGCAGACATAAAGCTAGAGGTCTGCAAAGCGGCACGAGTAATCCCTTGCAATATTTGGGTAGAAGTAGCTGGAACAGCATCACGAATTTCAATAAGTCTTAAATCACGACGTTTCAACATACTGTTTTCATCCCTCAATTTACGAGCAGTAACAATCTGGCCCGCCTGTAAATTTTGTGAATTACCAGGATCCAAAACAACTTTCTTTCCCCAAATGCGATCATTTTCTTCCATGAAATCAAGTTTATCAACAATCTGTTGTTCCAAGAAACGAGTATCTCCAGGTTCGTCAATTTCAACTTTACGCATCATCTGGCGAACAATAATTTCAAAATGTTTATCGTTAATTTTTACGCCCTGTAAACGGTAAACATCCTGAACCTCATTCACAATATATTCCTGTACAGCAGTAGGGCCTTTAATGGCCAATATATCAGCAGGGGTTGTTGCTCCATCGGACAATGGAGTTCCAGCACGCACATAATCATTCTCCTGAACCAATATTTGTTTAGATAAAGCAACCAGATATTTCTTAACCTCCCCTGTCTTAGAAGTTACTATGATCTCACGATTGCCCCGTTTAATCTTTCCCATTGTAATTTCACCGTCTATTTCAGAAACAACAGCAGGGTTTGAAGGATTGCGCGCCTCAAATAATTCAGTTACACGAGGGAGACCTCCGGTAATATCACCTGCCTTACCTACAGCACGAGGTATCTTAACAATAACCTCACCTGCTTTTACCCTTTGCCCATTCTCTATAACGACATGTCCACCAACTGGGAAATTATAGGTACGAATCAAATCACCGCTCTCATTAAGAACATGAGCAGAAGGTATTTTAGCTTTATCTTTTGATTCAATAATTATAATTTCGCGTAAACCAGTGGTCTCATCAGACTCAACTTTGTATGTAACATTTTCAATAACACCTTCAAATTCAATTTTACCTGTAGCTTCAGTAATAATTACGGCATTAAATGGATCCCATTTAGCTATAAGTTTTCCTTTCTCTACAACATGCCCATCTGCAGCATACAATTTAGAACCATAAGGAACGCTATGAGTAGAAAGAATTATCCCCGTATTAACATCAATGAAACGAACTTCAGCTAAGCGACCAACAACAACTTTGGCATCTTCACCATTATCATCAACAATGTCCACTGTACGAAGTTCCTCAAATTCCAAACGAGAATTATTCTTAGCTATAATACCTGCATTTGCGGCAATATTCGCTGCCGTACCCCCAGCATGAAAAGTACGCAAAGTCAACTGTGTACCAGGTTCACCAATTGATTGTGCAGCAATAACACCCACTGCTTCTCCCTTTTGAACCATGCGATTCGTAGCAAGGTTTCGCCCATAACATTTAGCACAAACACCTTTCTTCGATTCACAAGTTAACACAGAGCGTATTTCAACACTTTCGATAGGTGATTCCTGAATTTTCTTTGCAACTTCCTCAGTGATTTCTTCACCACCTGCAACAAGAAGCTCTCCTGTTGTTGGATGGATTATATCGTGTACTGAGACACGCCCCAGAATACGTTCATACAAAGTAGCAATTACATCATCATTATTTTTAAGGTCCATACAAATTAAACCTCGAAGTGTTCCACAATCCTCCTCGTTAATAATAACATCATGCGATACATCAACCAAACGACGAGTAAGATATCCTGCATCAGCCGTTTTCAAAGCTGTATCAGCCAAACCCTTACGAGCACCATGAGTTGAAATAAAATATTCAAGCACTGAAAGTCCTTCTTTAAAATTGGATAAAATAGGATTTTCAATAATTTGCCCACCCTCTGCACCTGCTTTCTGAGGTTTAGCCATCAAACCACGCATGCCAGACAATTGGCGAATTTGTTCTTTAGAACCACGAGCACCAGAATCAAGCATCATGTATACGGAATTAAATCCTTGATCATCAGAAGAAATAGTCTTCATCAATATATTGGACAATTCTGAATTGACATGAGTCCAAATATCAATTACTTGATTATAACGCTCATTATTAGTGATGAAGCCCATATTGTAGTTACTAATCACTTGCTCCACTTCGTCATAGCCCCTCTGAACTAATGCTTCTTTTTCGTCAGGGATTATGATATCATCAAGGTTAAAAGACAAACCTCCCTTAAAAGCCATGCGATAACCTAAATCTTTTATACCATCAAGAAAATCGGCTGTTCGCGCTACTCCGCATTTCTTAATTACATCACCAATGATTTCACGCAATGATTTCTTAGAAATAATCGTATTTATAAAGCCTACCTCAGCCGGAACAATTTCATTTACAATTACACGACCAACAGATGTTTCCCTCAAAACATTAACAATATTCCCGTTCTCATCAAGATCCTTAACAATGACTTTTATCGGAGCATGGATATCAACCTTCCCTTCATTGTATGCAATCGTAGCCTCTTCCGGTCCGTAAAATATCAACCCCTCACCCAATGCTCCCGTACGTAATTTAGTGATATAATACAAACCTAATACCATATCCTGCGACGGGACAGTAATAGGAGCACCATTAGCTGGGTTAAGTATATTATGAGAAGCTAACATAAGCATTTGCGCCTCAAGAGTGGCCTCGTTGCTTAATGGCAAATGTACTGCCATCTGATCACCGTCAAAGTCTGCATTAAAAGCTGTACAAGCTAAAGGGTGAAGCTGAATAGCCTTACCTTCAATCATTTTAGGCTGAAAAGCTTGTATACCCAATCTATGCAAAGTCGGTGCACGATTAAGTAAGACCGGATGACCTTTCATAACATGTTCCAAAATATCCCAAATAACCGGCTCTTTTCGATCAACAATCTTCTTCGCTGACTTAACCGTTTTTACAATGCCTCGTTCAATAAGCTTACGTATAACAAATGGTTTATATAATTCAGCGGCCATTAATTTAGGAATACCACATTCGTGCATCTTCAACTCTGGCCCAACAACAATCACCGAACGAGCTGAATAATCCACACGTTTACCCAATAAATTCTGGCGAAAACGTCCTTGTTTTCCTTTCAAACTATCAGAAAGAGATTTTAATGGCCGATTAGCATCCGTCTTTACAGCACTTGATTTACGAGAATTATCAAATAAAGAATCTACAGATTCTTGAAGCATTCGTTTCTCATTACGCAAAATAACTTCAGGGGCTTTAATTTCAATTAACCTCTTCAACCGATTATTCCGAATAATAACACGACGATAAAGATCATTTAAATCAGAAGTCGCAAAACGGCCTCCATCTAATGGTACTAATGGACGAAGCTCTGGTGGTATAACAGGCACTATGCGCACAATCATCCATTCGGGCTTGTTGCGTCCTCTAGAGGAACGAAAAGATTCTACCACTTGTAATCGTTTCAAAGCCTCATTTTTCCTTTGTTGAGATGCATCATTACCTGCTCGGTGTCTCAGGTCAAATGATAACGCATCTAAATCAAGACGCGCCAAAAGATCATAAATGGCCTCGGCTCCCATCTTTGCAATAAATTTAGTTGGATCAGTATCATCAAGATATTGATTTTCTTTTGGAAGAGTATCCAAAATGTCCAAATATTCTTCCTCCGAAAGTAAATCATATTCAGTAATTCCATCCTCCTTCTTTATGCCTGCTTGAATAACAACATAACGTTCATAATAAATTATTGAATCTAATTTTTTCGTGGGTATACCTAACAAATAGCCGATTTTATTAGGGAGAGAACGAAAATACCAGATATGAGCGACCGGAACAACCAACTGAATATGCCCCATACGTTCACGGCGCACCTTCTTTTCCGTAACCTCCACGCCACACCTATCACAAACAATACCCTTATAGCGGATACGTTTATATTTACCGCAATGACATTCATAGTCCTTAATAGGGCCAAAGATACGTTCACAAAACAACCCGTCTCGTTCAGGTTTGTATGTACGATAGTTTATGGTTTCAGGCTTCAACACTTCACCACTCGAATTCTCAAGGATTTCTTCTGGAGAAGCTAAACCAATTGAAATCTTCGAGAAATTACTTCTTATCTTATTTTCTTTTCTAAAAGCCATACAATTATTTTTTAATAATGTGTCAATAATTGATTCATTATTCTAGATTAATACTTAAGCATAATCCCCTTAGCTCGTGCAAAAGAACATTCAAAGATTCAGGAATTCCAGGCTGTGGCATAGGTTCACCCTTCACAATAGCCTCATAAGCTTTTGAACGTCCTATAACATCATCAGATTTTATCGTCAATATTTCTTGAAGAATATGAGAAGCGCCAAAAGCCTCTAATGCCCATACTTCCATTTCCCCAAAACGCTGACCGCCAAACTGAGCTTTACCTCCAAGAGGCTGTTGAGTAATCAGAGAATAAGGACCAATAGAACGAGCATGCATTTTATCTTCAACCATATGACCAAGTTTTAACATGTATGTTATGCCAACTGTAGCAGGTTGATCAAATGGTTCACCCGTTCCACCATCACACAAATATGTTTTGCCAAAACGAGGTAAATCAGCCTTGTCAGTCCAATCCGTAATATCTTCCAAAGAAGCCCCATCAAAAATAGGAGTAGCAAATTTAATTCCCAATTTCTTACCTGCCGAGCCAAGAACAGCTTCAAAAATCTGCCCAAGGTTCATACGAGAAGGTACACCCAAAGGATTTAAAACAATATCCACGGGAGTTCCATCCACTAAAAATGGCATATCTTCCTGACGAACAATACGAGACACAATTCCTTTATTTCCATGTCGTCCAGCCATCTTATCGCCCACTCCGATTTTGCGCTTTTTAGCTATATAGACTTTTGCCATCTGAATAATCCCAGCAGGCAGTTCGTCTCCAATAGTAATGCTAAATTTCTTCCGCTTCAACTCTGCATCTAATTCTTTATACTTCTTGAGATAGTTTAAAACTAAATCACGAAGTAAATCATTCGTTCGAGACTCATTCGTCCAATTGCTTAATTGAATTGATGCATAATCCAGAGCATCAAAATCAGAAGCCGAAAATTTAGTACCCTTTGGTATAACCTCAATTCCTAAATAATCTTTAACGCCTAAAGAGACTTTACTTTCTGTTAATGCCAGCAATTTATTTACAAGAATAGATTTCAAATCAGCAACCTTAGATTCAAATTCATCATCAATTTTAGGCAGCAAAGCTTTATCAGCTAATTTAGAACTCCTATTCTTTATTACCCTAGAGAATAGTTTCTTGCCAATAATGACACCTTTTAAAGAAGGAGATGCTTTTAAAGAGGCATCTTTAACATCACCAGCCTTATCTCCAAAAATCGCACGAAGCAATTTTTCCTCAGGAGAAGGGTCCGATTCCCCTTTAGGTGTAATTTTACCAATCAATATATCACCCGGTTCAATATGCGCCCCTACTCTAACAATACCATTTTCATCAAGATCTTTTGTTGCCTCTTCACTAACATTTGGTATATCAGAAGTTAGCTCCTCCATTCCCCGCTTTGTTTCTCTAACTTCAAGAGAATATTCTTCCACGTGCACAGAAGTCAATATATCCTCACGAACAACTCGTTCATTTAAAACAATAGCATCCTCATAATTATACCCTTTCCAAGGCATATATGCTACCAAAAGATTTTTCCCTAGAGCCAATTCCCCATTTTCAGTAGAATAGCCTTCCGTTAGAATTTCTCCTTTAACGACTCGTTGACCTCGCTCACATATCGGCCGAAGATCAATGGTCATGTTTTGATTTGTTTTTCTAAACTTAGGAACCCTGTACTCCTTAAGAGCTGGCTCAAAACTAACGAATTCTTCGTCTGCCGACCTGTCATATAAGACACGAATCGTAGTCGCATCAACATAGTCAATTATACCATCACCTTCTGCAGCAATCTGTGTACGGGAGTCTTTAACGAGTTGAAGTTCAATGCCCGTACCAACAATAGGAGCCTCGCTCTTCAATAATGGAACAGCTTGGCGCATCATATTCGATCCCATCAAAGCACGATTTGCATCATCATGTTCAAGAAAGGGAATAAGTGAAGCCGCTATTGAAGCTATCTGTTGAGGCGCAACATCCATTAGCTGAACCTCATTTGGCTCTACAACTGGATAGTCAGCATCCTGACGAGCTTTAATCCTTTTACGAATAAAATGTCCATCATCATCTAATGGAGCATTTCCTTGTGCTATAATTTTATCTTCTTCTTCTTCAGCAGTAAGATATATAATAGAATTCTCTACAGTATCAACCTTACCATTTTCAACTTTACGATAAGGAGTCTCAATAAATCCTAAATCATTAATTTTAGCATAAACACACAAAGAAGAAATCAAACCAATATTAGGACCTTCCGGAGTTTCTATTGGGCACAAACGACCATAGTGTGTATAGTGAACATCACGCACTTCAAACCCAGCGCGTTCACGAGATAAACCACCAGGCCCCAAAGCTGACAAACGCCTTTTATGAGTAATTTCAGCCAAAGGATTCGTTTGATCCATGAATTGAGACAAAGCATTTGTCCCAAAAAATGTATTAATTACAGAAGAAATTGTCTTCGCATTAATCAAATCGATTGGAGTAAAAACTTCATTGTCTCTCACATTCATACGTTCACGAATCGTACGTGACATACGTGCTAAGCCTACAGCAAATTGGTTAGAAAGTTGCTCACCAACAGTTCGAACCCGACGATTACTTAAATGGTCAATATCATCAACATCTGCTTTTGAATTTATTAACTCAATAAGATATTTTATGATTTCAATTATGTCTTCCTTAGTAAGAACTTTGACTGACATATCCGTAGTCAAGTTCAGTTTCTTATTAATTCTATAGCGACCTACATCTCCTAGATCATATCTTTTTTCCGAAAAGAATAAATTATTTATCACTTCGCGAGCACTTGCATCATCTGCCGGATCAGCATTACGCAACTGCCTATAGATATAAAGGACAGCTTCTTTTTCCGAATTGCTCGGATCTTTTTGAAGAGTATTATATATAATGGAATAGTCTGACTGATTAGGCTCTTCCTTATGAATAAGAATATTCGGAACTCCCGATTCAATAATTTCGTCTATATGCTCAACCGTCAAAAGAGTTTCACGATCTATTATTACATCATTACGCTCAATTGAAACAACCTCACCTGTGTCTTCATCAACAAAATCTTCAATCCATGTTTTTAACACACGCGCTGCAAGTTTTCTACCTACAATCTTTTTAAGATTTGTTTTATTAACCTTAACATCTTCTGCAAGGTTAAAAATTTCAAGGATATCCTTATCGTTTTCAAATCCGATAGCACGCAACAAAGTCGTTACAGGTAGTTTCTTTTTACGATCAATATAAGCATACATGACATTATTAATATCAGTAGCAAATTCTATCCATGAGCCTTTAAAAGGTATGATACGAGCCGAATAAAGTTTCGTTCCATTAGCATGCACACTTTGGCCGAAAAATACGCCTGGAGAACGATGCAACTGTGATACAACAACGCGCTCAGCACCATTAATAACAAAAGTCGCTTTATCTGTCATATATGGGATTGGGCCAAGGAATACGTCTTGTATTACTGTATCAAAATCCTCATGATCAGGATCAGTACAATACAATTTAAGTTTAGCTTTCAATGGAACACTATATGTGAGCCCTCGCTCTATACAATCATCAATAGTATAACGCGGCGGATCAATATAATAGTCCAAAAACTCAAGAACAAAATTATTTCTTGTGTCGGCAATAGGGAAGTTTTCAGCAAATACTTTATACAGCCCCTCATTTTTACGCTTTTCAGGAGGGGTATCTAGTTGTAAAAAGTCTTTGAATGACTTCAATTGTACCTCTAAAAAATCCGGATATTCAAGCGGATTTTTAATGGAAGCAAAATTAACTCGTTGATTTACAGTATTTGAAGACATCTGTCAATGAATTTGTAGAACTTAATTTTAAATATATACACAAAAAGGTTAAGAATCCTTCAAAAAAGGATTCTTAACCGAACTACCTGATTTCCAGGCTAATGTTATTTAAGTTCAACCTCAGCCCCAGCTTCTTCCAATGTTTTTTTCAATGATTCCGCTTCGTCCTTAGATAAACCTTCTTTTATTACATTAGGTGCACCATCTACCATGTCTTTAGCTTCTTTCAAGCCAAGACCACAACTTTCCTTCACAGCTTTAACCACTTGAAGTTTAGCTGCACCAGCATTTTTCAATACTACATCAAAAGAAGTTTTTTCTTCCACAGCTGCTGCTGCTGCAGGACCTGCTGCAACTACTGCCGCTGCCGCTGCAGGTTCAATACCGTACTCTTCCTTAAGGATAGTTGCAAGTTCATTAACTTCTTTCACTGTCAAGTTAACTAATTGTTCTGCAAAAGCTTTCAAATCTGCCATTTTTTGTATGATTTAAATGTTTAATTTACTAAATATTTTTATTAATTATCTTTCACCTAGAGTCTTTAAAACTCCATGAAGAGTATTACCACCTGTTTGAAGAGCTGAGATGACATTTTTCGCTGGTGATTGCAGCAAAGCAATAATATCAGCAATAACCTCATTTTTACTCTTAATACTTATTAAAGCCTCTAATTGATCAGCTCCAATATAAAAGCTCTCCTCAGCATAAGCTGCTTTAAGTCCCGGCATGCCGTCTTTAGCAATTTCCTTCAGCAACTTGGCTGGTACATTTGCGGCGTTACAAAACATCACAGATGTAGAGCCTTTAAGAGAATTGTAAAGAGGAGAGTAATCTACATCCAAAGAGCTGAGAGCTTTATGCAGCAAAGTATTCTTCACAACCATCAGCTTAACATCCTCTTTATAGCAGGCTCTCCTTAGATTACTAGTCTTAGTAGCATTCATAGCATTCATATCTATTAAATAGAAATGGCTATATTCTTTAACAATAGCAGTAATTTGCTCAATGATAGTATTTTTATCTTCCTTTCTCATTGTTCCTCCTTATTATTAGATTTCCTCGACAGATTTCGGGTCAATTCTTATCCCCGCACTCATTGTACTAGAAAGAAAAATACTTTTAACATATGTTCCCTTAGCTGCAGTGGGTCTCAGTTTATTCAATGTTGAAATAAACTCTCTCGCATTATCACGAATTTTTTCTGCATCAAATGAAACTTTACCGATAGAAGTATGAACAATACCGCTTTTATCAACCTTAAAGTCAATCTTACCTTGCTTCACTTCCATTACAGCCTTAGCAACATCCATGGTAACAGTACCACTTTTAGGATTGGGCATTAGTCCACGAGGGCCTAACACACGCCCCAAAGCACCAATTTTACCCATTATAGATGGCATCGTAATGATTACATCAATGTCTGTCCATCCACCTTTGATCTTTTCAATATATTCATCAAGACCAACATAATCAGCACCCGCTTCTTTTGCAGCAGCTTCAGCATCTGGTGTACAAAGCACCAAAACACGTATATTTTTACCTGTACCATGAGGAAGAGAAACAACGCCTCTAACCATTTGGTTGGCTTTACGTGGATCAACACCTAGACGCACATCGATATCCAAAGAAGCATCAAACTTAGTAAAAGAAATCTCCTTCACCAAAGACGAGGCCTCTTTTAATGAGTATGCCTTCCCTGCTTCAATTTTCCCTGCAGCTAACTTTTTATTCTTTGTCAGTTTACCCATTACAATTGAAGTTATTTTAATTATTAACTGGGAATTCCCCTTTTACAACGATGCCCATACTTCTTGCTGTACCCGCAACCATTTTCATGGCAGCATCTACAGTAAAACAGTTCAAGTCTACCATTTTATCTTGAGCAATCGCGCCAACCTGTTCCCAAGTCAATTCGGCCACTTTCTTACGGTTAGGCTCAGCTGAACCACTCTTTACCTTAGCTATCTCAAGCAATTGAATAGCAACAGGAGGAGTTTTGATTACAAAGTCAAAAGACTTATCCGTATAGTAAGTAATAACAACAGGCAATATTTTACCTGCCTTGTCTTGGGTTCTGGCATTGAATTGCTTGCAAAATTCCATAATATTAATTCCCTTGGAACCCAAAGCAGGCCCTACGGGAGGTGATGGATTTGCCGCGCCTCCTTTAATCTGTAATTTGATTAGTCCAGCAACTTCTTTAGCCATTTTTTATTAATTTATATATAAACATTAATGAAGAGTAGTACAGCGTAACACCTGCATTATTCTTTCTCAACCTGCATAAAGCCTAATTCGAGCGGTGTTTTCCGCCCAAATATTTTTACCATAACCTTAAGTTTCTTTTTTTCACTATTAACTTCTTCAATGAGACCACTAAACCCACTAAAAGGGCCAAAAGTTACTTTTACAGTTTCACCAACTACATATGGAATATTTAATTCTTCACCAGAATCCTGAAGTTCGTCAACTGTTCCAAGTATACGATTTACCTCCGACTGTCTAAGCGGTACCGGTTTATCAGAACCACCCAAGAAACCTATCACATTAGGAGTATTTCTAAGATGATGAGAAACCTCACCAACCAAAGCAGCCTCAACCAAAACATAACCTGGAAGGTAGTTTCTCTCTTTCACAACTTTTTTACCATTGCGAACCTGATACACCTTTTCAGTCGGGATCAAGATCTGAGACACATATTCACCAAGGTCGCTGTTTTTAATATCAGCTTCAAGATACTCTTTAACTTTAGCTTCTTTCCCACTTATAGCACGTAAAACATACCATTTCTTTTCAATCTCGGACATTTTTCACCTTTTATTAATGTGGATAAATCACTTTTTCCATTAATGTTTGGAAACAGAAGTCCATCGCAAACACCACCAATGCAATAAGCAGGGAAGCATACAAAACAACTATTGCACTATTGGTCAGTTCAGAATACGTCGGCCACGATACTTTATGCACAAGTTCGTTATAAGATTCTTTGATATAAGCTACTATTTTCTTCATTTGAAAAATATTAGCACGGGAGGAGAGGCTCGAACTCCCGACACCCGGTTTTGGAGACCGGTGCTCTACCAACTGAGCTACTCCCGTGAATATACAATCAGTTCTTGATAAAAAATCACCAAGAACTGATTTATTATTTATTTACTTACAGAATTTCAGTAATTTGACCAGCGCCAACAGTACGCCCACCTTCACGAATAGCGAAACGAAGGCCGATGTTCAATGCTACCGGATAAATCAACTCTACCGTAATCGTAACATTATCGCCTGGCATTACCATCTCTGTTCCTTCAGGAAGAGTAATTTCACCTGTACAATCCATCGTACGAAGATAAAATTGAGGACGATATTTATTATGAAATGGAGTGTGGCGTCCACCTTCTTCTTTCTTCAAAATATATACCTCAGCTTTGAATGTTGTATGAGGCTTAATCTGCCCAGGATGACAAAGCACCATACCACGTCTAATATCATTCTTATCAACGCCGCGAAGCAACAATCCTACATTATCGCCAGCTTCACCTCTATCAAGTAATTTACGAAACATTTCTACACCTGTAACGACCGACTTTTTATCCTCTCCTAAACCCAGAATTTGAATTTCATCGCCAACTTTAATTATTCCAGCTTCAATACGACCAGTAGCAACAGTACCTCGACCAGTAATCGAGAATACGTCCTCAACAGGCATCAAGAAAGGTTTATCAATATCACGCGGAGGCAATGGGATCCAAGTATCAACGGCATCCATCAATTCCATTACTTTATCTTCCCATTTTTCTACACCATTCAACGCACCAAGCGCAGATCCGCGAATAATAGGAGTATTATCACCATCAAAATTATAGAACGAAAGTAATTCTCTCATTTCCATTTCAACAAGTTCCAACATCTCCTCGTCATCAACCATATCACATTTATTCATGAAAACGACCAATTTAGGAACGTTTACCTGACGAGCCAATAGAATATGTTCACGAGTCTGAGGCATAGGACCATCAGTGGCAGCAACAACAATAATTGCACCATCCATCTGAGCAGCACCAGTAACCATGTTTTTAACATAGTCAGCATGGCCCGGACAGTCTACGTGAGCGTAGTGACGATTAGCTGTTTGATATTCAACATGAGAGGTGTTAATAGTAATACCTCTTTCCTTTTCTTCAGGAGCATTATCAATCTGATCAAAAGATCTAACTTCTGAAAGGCCTTTTTTAGCTAACACTGTAGTGATAGCAGCAGTTAATGTTGTTTTACCATGATCGACATGACCAATAGTACCAATGTTAACATGCGGTTTGGTTCGTTCAAATTTCTCTTTAGCCATAGCTTTACTTGTTATTTATTTGATTAATAATCAGCACTTATTTTACATATTTTTAATGAGCTGTTACCGGGATTTGAACCCGGGACCTCTTCCTTACCAAGGAAGTGCTCTACCGCTGAGCTATAACAGCAAAGAAAGAGCGGAAGACGGGGCTCAAACCCGCGACCCTCAGCTTGGAAGGCTAATGCTCTATCAACTGAGCTACTTCCGCATTTCTTGCTCAAGCTTTGCACCTCGCTTTAAAATGTGGGCAAAGATGGATTCGAACCACCGAAGGCGTAAGCCAGCAGATTTACAGTCTGCCCCATTTGGCCACTCTGGTATTTGCCCATTTCGAGCCTCTTGTCGGATTCGAACCAACGACCCCGAGATTACAAATCACGTGCTCTGGCCAACTGAGCTAAAGAGGCAGCATTTATATTTAAAAATGCAACCGAAACGTTCTATTGCGAGCGAAACGGCTGCAAATTTAGATATTTATTTCTTTCCCACAAAACTTTTGAGAATATTTTATTTATTTCTTAATTTCTCTTTGTGCTTAAGGAGCTGCTTCCCCAAAGCTTCAAGAGCTTCATCGACTGCCTGTTCAAATGAATCACAAATTTTATTTGCATATAATTCTCCATTGGGGACCATTACTTTTACTCCAGCTTCCTTATTTATTGCAGTTTCCGGTTTCACTACTTTTAACGACACCTCCACGATTTTTATATCATCATGAAATTTTTCCAATTTCAACGCCTTCTTTTGAATAAAAGACTGCAATTGCTCCGAAGCATCAAAATGAATTGATTGAATCCTGACTTCCATAATAACCTCCTTTTTTAAGCCCTTGGATGGGCCTGTTTATATACCTTTTTCAACTCTTCAAAAGTAGTATGCGTATAAATCTCTGTAGCCGATAAGCTATTGTGACCAAGAAGTTCTTTCACAGCACCTAGCTCTGCCTCATTATTAAGCATAGAGGTCGCAAAAGTGTGCCTAAGTACATGAGGACTTCTTTTTTTAAGTGTAACCACTTTCGATAGGTTCCGTTTTACTACGTTATAGACCAGACTATCATATAATCGTTTGCCATTTATCCTAACAAAAAAAGCATTAGAGCTCAAATCTTTCATCAAAACTTCTTCGCCTCTAATGCCAACATACACAAGCATGGACTCCTTTAACTCATCACCGAAAGGAATTATCCGCTGTTTATTTCTTTTCCCTGTCACTTTAAGTTGAGAACAAGAAAAGTCCACATCCGAATCATTCAAACCAATAAGTTCCGAAAGCCGAATACCCGTAGCATAAAACATTTCAATGATTAATCGATCCCTGCACGCGATAAAACCTCCACCAAAATCTGTTTTATCAAGAAGTTCGTCCATTTCCCTTTCTTTCAAAAACGAAGGCAATACTTTCCTGTTTTTAGGTCCAGTTACATTACGCAAAGGATCAAATTTAATATTCTTATTCCGAAGAAGAAATTTATAAAATGACCTTAACGAACTCAACTTACGATTAACAGACGTAGCCGTATATCCTTTTTCCATTAAAGCAATAATCCAATCCCTCACCATCTGCGAGTTCACAGATGCCGGATCGAACACTTCTACTTTCTTTTGAACAAATTCATGGAATTGAGAAATATCTGAGCCATAACTTATAATGGTCTTATCAGAATAATTCCGTTCATAACGAAGATATTCCAGAAAAACATTTTCTGCTAACATAATATTGTTGCGTCCATTAATAAAGCAACGAATATAAGAAAGAAAATCAATAATTCAAAGGATATTACGAATTATTAATCTTCTATTTGCTGAAGCTTTTGAACATAAACGGCATGCTCTCTCTTAAGTTTATTTGTTACAGACGGTTTGTCAAATTGCTGTCTTCTTCTTAATTCCTTCACAATGCCTGTTTTTTCGAATTTTCTCTTAAACTTCTTTAGCGCTTTCTCAATGTTTTCGCCTTCTTTTACGGGTACTACAATCATTTTTATTCTTATTAAATATGTTATGGTTTTTAAAACTCAGAGTTAAATTGCGCCGCAAAATTACACATACTTTCTTTATTCACAAAACTTTCAGCTACTATTTCTGAAAGAATATCGTCAAAATCAATTAGAAATAAGCTAGAAGGGGCAAATTCACGGGAGCATTTTAGCTAAAAAGCAGTTGAAGCGATCAACAAAATTGATTACCTTTGTTACATAATACAATTAATCACATAAAAAATGGAACATATAATCGATCAGCGCATTGCTTCTCTACGAAAGGTACTTAAACAAAAAGGTTTTGCCGCTTTCATTATCCCAAGTACAGATCCACATCTTAGCGAATACGTATCACCCCACTGGAAATTCAGAGAATGGATATCAGGTTTTAACGGTTCTGCGGGAACAATAGTCGTAACACTAGACCAAGCCGGATTATGGACAGATTCTCGTTACTTTCTTCAAGCATCCGAACAACTTCATGGAACCTGCATAAATCTATATAGAGAAATGCTACCCGAGACACCATCTATCATGGATTTTCTTCGCAGCAATCTAAGAAGCTCCGATATATTGGGAATAGATGGAAAAATGTTTTCAATAAAACAAGTAATAGAAATGAGAACAGCTCTTGCCGATATTGATCTAAAAATTGATACATCTCTAGATCCGATGAAAGAGATATGGGAAGATCAGCCACCGATGCCAAAGGCGCAAGCTTACATCTACGACATCTCATACGCAGGAGTAAGCTGCATAGAAAAGATAGCTCTCATTCGCAAAGAGATAAAAGAGAAGAAAGCTGAAGGGCTTTTCCTTTCATCCCTTGATGAAATAGCCTGGTGCCTTAATTTAAGAGGAAATGATGTAAAATGCAATCCAGTAATAATCAGCTATTTGCTAATAACACAAAACGAAACAGTCTATTTTATCTCACCAGAGAAACTTTCAACAGAAGTCAAATTCTATCTACAAAAGCAAAATATCAGCATTTGCGATTATAAAGATGTTAGCAGTTATCTTTCAACGATCAACACAGGAAACATTTTACTGAACTTTGATAAAACGAACTACTTTATTTATTCTACGATCAATCCCGAATGTAGAATAATAGATAGCCAATCACCTATTGCCTTGTTGAAAGCAATAAGAAACGAGATAGAGATTTCCGGCATACACCATGCTATGAAACGTGACGGAGTTGCTTTAGTCAAATTCCTTAAATGGTTAGAGAATGCTGTTTTATCAGGTCAAGAAACAGAGATGAGTATCGATAAAAGACTTCACGAGTTTCGCGCTCAGCAAGAAAAGTACATAGGAGAAAGTTTTGATACAATTGCCGGTTATAAAGAACACGCCGCCATCGTACATTATTCTGCAACGCCAAAAACAGACGCAAAACTCTTACCAAAAGGCTTTTTACTCCTCGATTCAGGCGCTCAATATTTAGATGGTACTACAGACATTACCCGAACAATAGCTCTCGGCGAATTAACAGAGGAAGAAGCTCGTAATTACACATTGGTGCTAAAAGGGCATATCGATTTAGCCATGGCTAAATTCCCCACAGGTACACGTGGAGCACAATTGGATGTACTAGCTCATATGCCTTTGTGGAATCATGGGATGAACTATTTACATGGGACAGGACATGGAGTAGGCCATTTCCTCAATGTACACGAAGGGCCTCAAAGCATTCGCACGAACGAAAACCCTGTTACTCTGCAACCAGGCATGGTCACATCTAATGAACCAGGAATATATATAGAAGGAAGTCACGGCATCCGTACCGAAAATCTTCTTTTAGTGTGCAAAGACAAAAAAGGCATGTTTAGCGAATTTCTCAAATTCGAAACGATCACCCTTTGCCCCATTTGCAAGAAAGGCATAGTCAAAGGCTTGCTAACAAAAGAAGAAATTAACTGGTTCAATGAATATCATCAAAAAGTATACAACATTCTTTCTGACTATTTAAATGATGAAGAAAAAGTCTGGCTAAAAGAACAAACAAGAGAATTATAGCGTTCAAAAAGCTCTTATTCATCATTTAAATGAAAATGAAAAATATCATATCGGAAAAAGAAATAATGTTTCTATCCATTCTAAAACTAAAATAATTAATAATACTTATGGCTTTAATAAAATCAGTAAGAGGATTCACTCCGGAATTTGGCGATAATTGTTTTCTGGCAGATAATGCGGTTATTATTGGAGATGTGAAAATGGGCCGCGATTGTAGTATATGGTTTAGTACAGTACTAAGAGGCGATGTCAATTCCATTCACATCGGAAACGGGGTTAATATACAAGACGGGAGCGTACTTCATACGCTCTATCAAAAGTCCACCATCGAAATTGGTAATTACGTATCCGTAGGACACAATGTAACCATACATGGAGCTAAAATCAACGATTATGCATTGATAGGCATGGGGGCAACCCTATTAGACCACGCAGTAATTGGCGAAGGCGCCATTGTAGCAGCCGGATCACTTGTCTTAAGCAATACGATCATCGAACCGGGAAGTATCTGGGGGGGAGTTCCTGCCAAATTCATAAAAAAAGTAGACCCAGAACAAGCGAAAGAATTAAATCAAAAAATCGCTCACAATTATCTGATGTATTCAGATTGGTACAAGTAAGCAAACAAATCTATAGTACTCCCGTTTCATCAACGCTGCGAATGCAGATGATGAGACGGGCTATTATAAAAAATAAGCCTAGAAATTAATCATTGAAAGAATTTTATCAGTCGCTCCAGCATTACTAGTCACATAATATCCCGCATTGGTACCCACCTCACGCAAAAACATTTCATCAGTAAGCATCCGATCAAATAAGCTCCGTAACTCTTCATAATCTCTAATAGAGAAAGCTCCTTTTGCTTCAATAAGTTGAACCGCTTCCATGTATTTCTGATATTTAGGTCCAAAGACAACGGGAATACCATATACTGCAGCCTCGAGCGTATTATGAATTCCAACACCAAAGCCACCTCCTATGTAAGCAACATCTCCATATCGATAAATAGAAGATAAAAGCCCAAAACAATCTATAATCAGGCAATCCGCTTTTTCCACATTCTTCTCATCAGCACGGGTATAACGCACATAAGGACGTTTCAGTTTAGCAATTATCTCAACTAAATGATTTTCATCTATTACATGTGGTGCTATGATAAGCTTCATTTCCGGGTGATTGTTAAAGTACTCCAATAGCAAATCTTCATCAGGCCCCCATGAACTTCCAACAACAAACGTAAACATATTTCCTTTAAACTTATCAACCACGACTAATTCTTTGGCCTCTTCACGAATTTGCAACACTCGATCAAAACGAGTATCTCCGACCACAGTAGTTCGATTAATGTCGATTCGTGCAAGAAAGCGTTTAGACATCTCATTTTGAACAAAAAGGTGATCGAAATCTTTCAATACATGTCGATATGCCCCCCCATACCATTTAAAGAAGACCTGATCTTTACGAAAGATAGAAGAAACGCTGTAGACAGGAACCCGACGCTTACCTAATTCATCCAAATAATTTTTCCAAAACTCATACTTAATAAAAAAAGCCATACGGGGATTCACTATATCCAAAAACTTCTTAACATTACGTGGTTTGTCAAAAGGCAAATAACAAACAATATCTGCTCCACGGTAATTTTTTCGGACTTCATAACCTGAAGGAGAAAAAAAAGTAAGAAGAATTTTATATTCCGGGTATTTTGTCCGTATTTTCTCTATCAAAGGACGCCCTTGCTCAAATTCCCCTAATGAAGCCGCATGAAACCATATGTAACAAACATCTTTTTCCATCTGTTGCCTCAAAAGTTCGTACACGACCCAATGGCCTTTCATCATTTTACGAGGCTTTCGACTGAAGGGAGCCGCCAAATGTACCAAAAGGTCATAAATACCTATTGCAAGGTTATAAAGCATAATGTCTTATTTCAATATTTCTACTGCCCGCTTTATACGAGATAATGTTTCTTCTTTGCCCAAAAACCATGATATATCAAACATATGAGGTCCCTTGCCTTCACCAACCAACGCCAACCGAAAAGCATTCATAATGTTACCTGTGTGATATTCTTTTTCTTCAATCCAGTCCATCACCACCTTTTCTTGATTCTCTATACTGAAGTCATCAATATCAGCCAAAACTCCAGCCAGCTCAGTCAGACATTTAGCCGAATCTTCTTTCCAGCGTTTTTTAATTGTTTTCTCATCATACTCTGTGGGAGCTATAAAAAAGAAACCACACACTTCCCACAGTTCTTTAACAAAACTGACGCGTTCTTTCATCATATCGATTACCATCACCACTTTTTCAAAGGGAACTTCAACCCTATGCTCTTTCAGTATAGGGATAAAAAGTTGCGCAATAGCTTTATTGTCTTTCTGCTGAATATATTGATGATTGAACCACATAGCCTTCTTATAATCGAACTTAGCCCCGGCTTTGCTACAACGAGCCAAATCAAAAAGATCAATCAGTTCCTGCATAGACATTATTTCTTTCTCGTTCCCCGGATTCCATCCAAGTAAAGCAAGAAAGTTAATCACAGCTTCGGGCAGATAGCCCTCTTCACGGTAACCAGAAGAAATTTCTCCAGTCTTCGGGTCATTCCACTGAAGAGGAAATACAGGAAATCCTAAGCGATCACCATCACGTTTGCTCAATTTTCCATTCCCTTCAGGCTTAAGTAACAAAGGCAGGTGTGCAAACAAAGGCATCGAATCTTCCCAGCCAAAAGCACGATATAATAACACATGCAACGGTGCTGAGGGCAACCATTCTTCCCCACGTATCACATGCGATATCTCCATCAAATGGTCATCTACAATATTAGCTAAATGATAAGTCGGCAACTGGTCCACCGATTTATATAACACCTTATCATCCAAAACAGAAGAATTTATAACCACCTCTCCACGTATTAGATCATGCACATGCACATCTTCATCAGGTTTTACTTTGTAACGCACAACATACTGTCTGCCTTCAGCAATAAAAGCCTCTACCTGTTCATCAGACAAGGTCAATGAATTTATCATATCCATACGAGTAGAAGCATCATATTGAAAATTGGATACTTCAGCACGTTTAGCCTCTAACTCGTCAGGAGTGTCAAAAGCAAGATATGCACTTCTTTTCTCAATCAAGAGCTGTACATATTTGTTGTATATTTGTTTTCGTTCAGACTGACGATAAGGCCCAAAATCACCTCCAAAACTAACCCCTTCATCAAATTTAATTCCGAGCCAATTAAATGATTCCAATATGTATTCTTCCGCACCCGGAACAAATCGATTAGAGTCCGTATCTTCTATGCGAAAGATTAAATCTCCCCCATGCTGCCTGGCAAAAAGATAATTATATAAAGCAGTGCGTACACCACCAATATGTAATGCCCCTGTAGGGCTCGGAGCAAAGCGAACTCTGACTTTTCTTTCTAACATAATCACTTTTGTATAGGTAAATCGCGGCAAAATTAAGCCTTTTTTTCCGATACTACTGTTTTTTTTTGTACTTTTCGCAAAAAATCAACGAGCATGAAGTATTTAAAGACTAAAAAAGACTCTTCATATAGTGATTTACTCTATAAATTACTGATATTTGCCGGTACAGTAGCCCTTATTGTCTATTTTCTACCACGAGACGGAAAGTTTAATTATCAATTTGACATTAACAAACCTTGGAAATACGGGCAGCTAATGGCGACATTCGACTTTCCCATATACAAAAGCGAATCTGTCATAAAACGAGAGCAAGACAGCATATTCTCTTCCTTCCAGCCTTATTATCAACTAAATAAAAGTGCCGAAAAAGAAGCAATCAACAAATTAAAAGAAAATAACATATCACGCCTTCATAATATATTCCCGTCAACAAGTTACATCCATCATTTAGAAAAAGAGCTGACCGGATTATACCAATCAGGCATTATATCCACAGAAGATGTAAAGAATATAATCAAAGACAGTACCAAGTCTATAATGGTTATAGACGATAAGATTGCTAGTCAACGATTAATAGGCAAACTACACACAGTGAAAGAGGCCTACGAATACCTTTTATCTGCCGACACTGTACATTACAGAAAAGACATCTTACGTCAATGTGCTCTCAACGAATATATTTCTCCAAATTTGTCTTTTGATAAGGAGCGAACAGAAGCGGCCAAAAAAGAAATATTAGATAACTATTCTTGGGCAAATGGAGTTGTCCAAAGCGGACAAAAGATTATTGATCGGGGAGAAATTGTAAATGCTCAAACGTACAACATTCTCAAATCATATAGAAAAGAATCTATT
This sequence comes from uncultured Bacteroides sp., assembly GCF_963677715.1. NCBI lineage: Bacteria > Pseudomonadati > Bacteroidota > Bacteroidia > Bacteroidales > Bacteroidaceae > Bacteroides > uncultured Bacteroides sp. Next base: position 2,571,702 of record NZ_OY782495.1, on the reverse strand, counting down.
AAAAGAAGTGAGTCTATAGGTCAAAAGCAGCTAATTCTTGGAGGACAGATTTTATTTATAGCGATATTGATGCTGTGCTTTATGCTATATATAGAGCTCTTCCGGAAAGATTATTATGATCGTAAAGGTAGCCTGCCACTTCTTTTCTCGCTGATAATCTTTTACTCCATAACTACTGCACTTATGGTAAGCAACAACATCTTCAGCGTGTATATCATTCCATACGCTATGCTCCCTATCATCACCCGTATCTTCCTCGATTCCAGAACGGCATTTATTACTCATACGATTACGATATTAGCTTGTTCCATCATGCTACGCTATCCCCATGAGTTTATCCTATTACAGCTAACTGCCGGATTAATCGCTATATACAGCTTGCGCGAATTGTCGCAGCGTTCTCAGTTGTTCCGCACAGCCATTTTGGTGATACTGACTTATGCTGTTCTATACTTTTCTTTTGAATTAATAGCAGAGAACAACTTATCGAAGTTAAATACAGGGATGTATGTTTATTTCATAATAAATGGCGCTTTATTACTATTCACCTATCCACTACTCTTTTTGTTAGAGAAGATTTTTAGTTTCACATCTAATGTCACTTTAGTAGAGCTTTCTAATATAAATAACAGCTTACTTCGCCGATTGTCCGAAACCGTCCCAGGTACTTTCCAACATTCTATGCAAGTGGCAAACCTTGCTGCAGAAGCAGCCATACGCATCGACGCCAAAAGCCAACTGGTTCGTACTGGTGCCCTATACCACGACATTGGAAAAATGGAAAATCCCGTTTTCTTTACAGAGAATCAGTCCGGTGGCATCAACCCACATGAAAAATTAAGTTATGAGCAAAGTGCACAGATAGTAATAAACCACGTAACAGACGGTTTGCGATTAGCTGAAAAGAATAACCTGCCTAAAGCCATTAAAGATTTTATCGTCACTCATCATGGAAAAGGAAAAACCAAGTTCTTCTATATTTCATGGAAAAATGAGCATCCCAACGAAGAGCCGGATGAAGATTTATTCACATATCCGGGGCCTAATCCTTTCACCAAAGAAACTGCCATCCTAATGATGGCAGATGGTGTAGAAGCAGCCTCGCGAAGCCTTTCCGAATATACGGAAGAAAATATCAGCAATCTTGTCGAGAAAATCATTGATTCGCAAGTAGACGAAGGCTATTTCAAAGAATGCCCCATTACATTTAAAGATATAGCCACCATAAAGATTGTTTTCAAAGAAAAGTTGAAAACAATCTATCATACCAGAATTAGCTATCCTGAGTTAAAGAAGTAAGCAGCCCTTCACAGGCATCTTCGAGTACATTGAGTACGTATTCAAAACCGGTGGCACCACCATAATATGGGTCGGGGACATGATCGGCCAAGATGTTGACGCAAAATTCTGTCATCCGATGGATTTTACACCATTCATCGGGAGACGGAGCACGATCACGCAAATCGTTCATATTATGATCATCCATTCCTAGGATTAGATCATAGTGATAAAAATCTTCGGTCTGTATCTGACGTGAACGATGCACTAAATTATACCCCCTGCGTATAGCATGCGCTCGCATACGAGAATCAGGCAACTCCCCCAAATGATAATTCAATATTCCGGCTGAATCAATCTCGAATTGTTTTTCAAGACCTCTATCCTTCAAGAGATTAAGTATTATACCCTCCGCCGCGGGAGAACGACAGATATTACCCCAACAAACAAATAGTATTTTTCTCTTCATCCTACATCGGATCTACATCATAATAAATAATTAATGATTTAAAGCGCTGATCTTCAATCATCTCTCGCTGCGTACGGAGTAACAACTCGCGAACGCGCACCATTGATGCATCATTCTCTATTTTCAAAACAATCTTCTTAATAAACAGAGTTTGAACCCGAGATACCGGAGGCTTATCCGGACCTAATACCCTCAAACCAAAAGTGGCTTTTAATTTAGTTGCCATTGCATCTGCCATCTGCCCCAGTAAATCAGCATTCTTGTTCTTAAGATATACATAAATCAACCGATAATATGGTGGATAATGAAATAGCTGCCTCTCTGCCAGTTGTTCCCCCACCATTTGCTCATAGTCATTGGTTATGACCTGCGATATAATAGGATGATCGATGCTTTTCGTTTGAAGGATTACCTTACCACGCTTATGTTTCCGCCCCGCACGTCCTGCAACTTGTGCCATTAACTGAAAAGCTCTTTCGTAGGAGCGGAAGTCGGGATAATTAAGCATTGTATCCGCATTTAAAATTCCAACCACGCTAACGTGATCAAAATCCAAACCTTTAGATACCATCTGTGTACCTATTAATATATTCGTTTTCCCTTGCTCAAAGTCGGCAATAATTCTTTCATAAGCCGTCCGGGTACGAGTCGTATCCATGTCCATGCGAGCAACAGATGCTTCGGGAAAAAGAAGTTTTATATCGTCTTCAATTTTCTCAGTGCCGAAACCGTGGTGAACTAATTCCACCCCTTCGCAAGCAGGGCAAGCCCGAGGCAATTGATAAGTATATCCGCAATAATGACAAGTCAGTTGGTTCATCCCTTTATGATACGTCAAACTAACATCACAATTTTTGCATTTAGGCACCCAACCGCAGGTGCGACACTCCATCATTGGAGCAAATCCACGTCGGTTCTGAAAAAGAATTACTTGCTCTTTCTTCTCCAATGCCTCGGCTATGTTGCTTAACAAAAGAGGAGAGAAAGGCCCTGACATTCGTTTTTTTCGGTGAAGTTCCTTGATATCCACCGGAATTATTTCGGGCAATTGAATTTCTTTATAACGCTCCTTCAGTTCTACCAATCCATATTTTCCCGTAGTAGCATTATGGTATGTTTCAATAGAAGGTGTCGCAGTACCTAACAGCGTTTTAGCCCCATACATCGAAGCTAGTACTATGGCTGCATTACGGGCATTATATCGGGGAGCAGGATCTTGTTGTTTATATGTATTTTCATGTTCCTCGTCTACGATGACCAGACCCAGATTATTAAACGGTAGAAAAATGGAAGAGCGCACTCCTAAAATAATGTCATAAGCTTCAGTTCCTAACTGCTTTTTCCATATTTCCACTCTTTCCGCATCTGGGAATTTAGAATGATAAATACCTAACCGAGCACCAAACACGCGCTTTAAGCGTTCGGTTATTTGTGTAGTCAACGCTATTTCGGGCAAAAGATAGAGTACTTGTTGCCCTTTAGCGATAGTATCGGCTATGAGATGAATATAAACTTCTGTCTTCCCGCTGGAAGTTACTCCATGGAGCAGACATACGTTTTTTTGTTGAAGGCTGTTAAGAACTCCCTCATATGCCCTATTTTGAAATTCATTCAATGGATTTAATGAAACAACATCTAATTTGCTCTTATTCAGGCGTCCAAGTTCGTAATCATATACGTCAAAAACATGTTTATCGACCAATCCGTTGAAAGCCGAAGAGGAAACTGCCGTTTGTTGAAGTAACTCTTTCTTAGAAACTTCTTTCAATTCATTAGCACCCATATAACCAGAGATCTCGATGTATTTCATCACTAATGCCAGTTGCTTAGGGGCGCGAGACAGTTCATCGAAAAGAACTTTTAACCGCTCTTCGTGAGCAGCCTCATCCGTAAGCCGAACGCGTGCCTCCATTTTTGGCTTGTAATTACGACGCAATTCTTCTTTAACAAACAGTGCACCTTTATCAAGAAGAGATTTAATAACGTTAAGTATATTCTTGATCTCACTATCTTTCTCCAATTTAATAACGCTTTGCTCCGGTTCTTTCGATAGCCTATCAACAATCAACTGCTCTCTTTCTGTGAGCCTCGCAGTCGATTCAAAATCAGGATTGTACTCAACGATCGTTTCGCTTTCGAGTTTCAGACCCGAAGGTAAGGCGGCTTTATAAACATCCCCGAGTGTGCACAAGTAGTAATCGGCCAACCACTCCCAAAATTTAAACTGGCGAGGAAGCAAAATGGGGTCAGCATCTAATATCGCCGAAATTTCTTTCACCTCATATTCCACCGGTGCACAATAATGCACATTACAAACGATAGCCGTATAATACTTCTTTCGCCCGAAAGGCACCACTACCCTGCAACCTGCTTGTATCTCTTCCTCCCCTTCATCGGGTAGAGAGTAAGTAAAGCTGCGAGCAAGCGGCAAAGGTAATATGACATCAACATACTTCTTCATTGTGAGGACAAAGATACAAAAACAAGCGCATCCCAAAAGCGATGGCCGACTATTTAATCAGTAAACTCCCCTGTTAAAACAACGCTTTAATATGACTCTAAGAAACATCATTTTCAGAAAATCCTACTAGGTTAGGCAGCCTTTTATAATGAAAGCAGCCTTTTACTTCCGTTTTTATGCACACGCATTACTTACAGTTTAGCAAAATAGACTATATTTGTACTTCCAAATCGTAATAAAAATGGGACAACAGTTAACGAGAATTGCGGTAAAAGTAGGTAGTAACGTTTTGACCAGAGCTGATGGCACACTGGATATAACACGCATGTCGGCCCTTACCGACCAAATAGCCGAACTTCACAAGTCGGGCGTAGAAGTGATTTTGATTTCCTCGGGGGCAGTAGCTTCGGGCCGTAGTGAGATACGCACACTCAAAAAATTAGATAGTGTAGATCAACGCCAACTATTCTCGGCCGTAGGACAAGCTAAGCTTATCAACCGCTATTACGAACTTTTTCGCGAACATGACCTTGCCGTTGGACAAGTACTTACTACCAAAGAAAACTTCGGTACGCGCAGGCATTACCTGAATCAAAGAAACAGCATGACCGTAATGCTGGAGAACAACGTTATTCCGATTGTAAACGAAAACGATACCATTTCAGTAAGCGAACTGATGTTCACCGATAATGATGAGCTATCCGGCCTCATCGCATCAATGATGGATGCACAAGCATTAATTATTTTAAGCAATATTGATGGCATATACAATGGTTCGCCCTCCGATCCTGCTTCCAGTGTCATTCGTGAAATAGGACAAGGGAACGATCTGTCGAACTATATTCAGACTTCCAGATCAAGCTTCGGCCGGGGAGGAATGCTAACCAAAACCAATATAGCCCGTAAAGTAGCAGACGAAGGAATTACGGTAATCATTGCCAATGGCAAACGAGACAATATCCTAGTAGACTTGCTACGACACCCGGAAGAAACAGTCTGCACACGTTTCACTCCTTCCCTCCAACCTGTTTCGAGCATAAAGAAATGGATTGCGCATAGCGAGGGATTTGCCAAAGGAGAAATACACATCAACCAACATGCTACTGAAGCATTAAGTTCAAACAAAGCCGTCAGCATTTTGCCCGTAGGCATTACACGTATTGAAGGCGAATTCGAAAAAGACGATATTGTGCGAATCATTGATTACACAGGTAACCCCATGGGGGTAGGTAAAGCTAATTGTAATTCTTCTCAAGCACGCGAAACAATAGGGAAACACGGCAAGAAAGCCGTTGTGCATTACGATTATTTATATTTGGAATAAAAACAAGATTTAATATCTTACCAATTGCTTATGGAACAGTTAAACAACACTTTTGTAGCCGTACAAGCCGCAAGTCGACAATTGGCTTTGCTAAATAGCAAACAGATTAACAACATACTGGTTGCGGTGGCCGATGCCATTATGGAACAATCTCTTTTTCTTCTTGCCGAAAACGAAAAAGACTTAACTCGTATGGATAAAGCCGATCCGAAGTTTGATCGGCTCATGCTTACAGAAGAAAGACTCAAAGGCATTGCCACCGACATGAGAAACGTCGCTGAACTGCCTTCCCCATTGGGCAAAGTATTGAAAGAAAACATTCGCCCCAATGGCATCAGATTAAAGAAAATCAGTGTTCCTTTCGGAGTCATCGGCATTATTTACGAGGCTCGGCCAAATGTGAGCTTCGATGTATTCTCACTCTGTTTGAAAAGCGGTAACGCATGTGTACTGAAAGGAGGAAGCGACGCTGATTTTTCTAATCGCGCCATCATCAGTGTAATTCACTCTGTACTCAAAAAGTTCGACACAGACCCGCACATAGTAGAACTTTTACCGGCCGACAGACAAGCTACATCAGAATTGCTTCATGCCGTAGGATATGTAGACCTTATCATTCCCCGCGGCAGTAGCAACCTTATCAATTTCGTACGTCAAAATGCCTCCATCCCCGTTATAGAAACAGGAGCCGGTATCTGCCATACCTATTTCGATGAATATGGAGACACAACAAAAGGCGCAGCGATCATCAATAACGCCAAAACACGCAGAGTAAGCGTGTGCAATGCGTTAGACTGCCTTATTATTGACGAAAAACGGCTCAACGATTTACCGTTACTCTGCGAAAAATTAAAAAAGAACAATGTTATCATCTATGCCGATGCCAAAGCCTACAGGGCTTTGCAAAGCAGCTATCCGGCAGAGCTGCTACACCCTGCCACAACAGAAAGCTTCGGTACAGAGTTTCTCTCTTATGCCATGGCTGTTAAAACCATAAAAAGCATGGATGCCGCTTTAGAGCATATACAGACCTATGGTTCTAAACACAGCGAATGCATTATAACGGAAGATAAAAGTCGCGCTGAGTTGTTCACTAAAGTAGTCGATGCCGCCTGCGTATATACCAATGTCTCTACTGCTTTTACAGACGGCGCACAATTCGGATTGGGAGCAGAAATAGGCATCAGCACACAAAAGCTACATGCCCGCGGGCCTATGGGACTAGAAGAGATAACCTCTTACAAATGGATCATCGAAGGAGACGGACAGATCAGAAAATAAACAAGATAATTTACAAACAGAAGATAATAATGAAGAATTTTACCTGTGTACAAGACCTCGGCGACCTAAAGCCGGCTTTAGCTGAAGCTTTTGAAATTAAAAAAGATCGATTCAGATATGTGGAACTGGGACGTAACAAAACCTTGATGATGATATTCTTCAATTCAAGCTTGCGTACACGCCTAAGCACCCAAAAGGCCGCACTCAATCTGGGAATGAATGTAATGGTTCTCGACATCAACCAAGGTGCCTGGAAGTTGGAAACCGAACGGGGTGTGATTATGGATGGCGACAAACCCGAACATTTACTCGAAGCTATTCCCGTAATGGGATGTTATTGCGATATTATCGGCGTACGTTCTTTTGCCCGCTTCGAAAATCGTGAGTATGATTACAATGAAGTAATCATTAACCAATTCATAGAATATTCCGGTCGCCCCGTATTCTCTATGGAAGCAGCAACCCGCCACCCGTTACAAAGCTTTGCCGATCTCATTACCATTGAGGAGTATAAAAAGACGGATCGTCCCAAAGTAGTTATGACCTGGGCACCCCATCCGCGTCCGTTGCCTCAGGCCGTGCCAAATTCATTCGCCGAATGGATAAATGCTACTGATTACAACTTTGTTATAACTCATCCGGAAGGATATGATCTTGCGCCCGAATTTGTAGGCAATGCCCGCGTAGAGTATGATCAGATGAAAGCTTTTCGGGACGCTGACTTTATCTACGCCAAAAGCTGGGCTGCTTACAGCGGAGATAACTACGGACAGGTATTAAGCAAAGACCGTGATTGGACTGTTAGTAGCCGACAAATGGCCGTGACAAACAATGCCTATTTTTTGCATTGCCTGCCTGTAAGAAGAAATATGATAGTTACGGATGACGTTATCGAAAGCCCCCAATCTATTGTTATTCCAGAAGCAGCCAACCGCGAAATATCGGCTACAGTTGTTTTGAAAAAAATGCTAGAAAGCCTAAAGTAATCTCAAAACAGAAATGGCAGAAATATAATATAGAATAAATATTGTATTTCTGCCATTTCTGTTTCTAACGGATAATCCCGTATTCTCTCAGCCCCTATACACATTTCTGTGTGGAACATTATTTTTCCTCTTCCTTACCGGCCTGCTTCCATGCGTTAAAACCATCCTTAAGTTCATAAACAGTATAACCTCTTTCACTAAGAATTGCTGCTGCTTTTTTGCTGCGTTTGCCACTACGGCAATACAATGCAACAGGTTTATCCTTCCGTAATACAGAGTCGGCTACTGCAATAAAAGAAGGGTCGAGCACATTAATATTCACAGAATGAATAATGTGTCCTTCAGAATATTCGGCTACCGTGCGTACATCAACCCGCTGAACATTTTCATCTTGTATCAACGCATCAAATTCCTTTACAGGAAGAGAAGCCACTTTGGATTGTTGACATGAAAAAAGAGCCGAAAAGGATAAAAGAATACTTGCAAACAAATGATTCATATTTTATATTATTAAATGATTAATTCCGAGAAGGAGTATAATCAAAGCAATACGTCTTAACTCCTTCATCATACGTATTCACACTAAAACAGATAAGCGAACCCGCACCTTCAGTTCCCGCATATTTACTTAATGGTACCGAAAGATAAGCCCGCTTAGTAAATGCTTCCGAATCACTTCCGGCATCATGATAAAGACTCAGGTAAACAGAACGTCGCCCTGTTATTGCATCCAATGAAACCCAATCTTCAACAAAATGAAAACGATGCTGGCCATTTTTTGTTTTAATAAGTAGCGTCATATTCAAATAATCTCTACCCATCCACATACTTTGCACCTCAACCGGGTCTGTTTTGATGCTATCCCCAAAATTAGCTGCCGGCAGGGGCTCCGGAGAAATTGTTTGCAACAAAGCATAGATTTTCACCGATTGCATTCCGGTAGTCGAAAGTGTATCCACCAGCGTTTCGTAATTAGCAACTACACGAACCATACTGTTGGCATCCACTTTTGTTAATGATAAATCTTCTGCCACCTGCATTTGTTCTCCACTATCAGTAATCAGATAGCTCAAAGAGCCATCTGCCCCCGCTTCAGCCGTAAGAAACTCAAGCTTAACTGAAGGATAAACATACCCATCATCGTCTCCGCAAGATGAGAGAAGTAAGGGAATAAGGAACAAAACAATGCGTAGCGAGATTCTCATCATACACAGGTTGCTGCCAGATAATTAGTTAATGGGTTTGCATACATCAACAACATTTTCTCCCGCAAAAAAGTTAAGTCTTTGTGGGGAATTTCAATCCGTTCAAGCTGTTTTGCAATATACGACTCAAAACGCTGCTTGTCGTCATTCGTATAATAAGAAGTGAAACTACTATTACCACTAAGCAAATCATGCGCTACATAATTACCCGGATACAACCGATAATTAGCATGTATTTTCCTGTCAATCAAAGCTGATATACGAGAAAATAATTCAGGTTTAGGCAAAGCCGGATCTAGTTTCACTAACTCTTCATTAATGGAACCGGCCACCTGAAAGTGTACCCTCCCTTTATAGCCGAAGAGGCCGGTTTTCATATTCAACAAATCATCCTTCGTTGTCTTCTTATACCCCTCAACATCCCTTCGCAGCTGAAACTCCTGTGCTTTCAGATAATCACAGGAATCATATTCATAAGAAATAGTTAGCGGAGCAATATTCATCTCTAACAAACGATCAAGAATAGTGCCTTCACCACCAATAGCAAGCATTTTTAGCACACTATCCTGAGTGCGGTCATCAGAATCTTTAGCACGCCCCTCACGTTGTGCAATCCAGATAGACTGTCTCTTCTCCGTAATGGTATAGTGCATATATCGAGACATGCATGCGGAAGCCTCCAACATTTGACGCATGCTAAGCGCACGCTGAACAATAAACGATTTATTCACTCTGACAAGCTTCTTTATCCACGGGTAGATAAGAAGATTATCGCCGATGGCTATTTCTACGGTATCCATATCAAGATCTAACAAGAGAATTGAAAGGAATCCTGAATCGAGAATAATATCTCTATGATTCGAAATATAGGTATAAAACTTACTTCTATCAGGTAATGCCGTATGGTCTAATGTCAGTCCGTCCGAAAAATCGTTTGCTATCTTCCACAAGATACCATAGCAGAATGCTTTTTGAAATTCCTGCTTTGTTTTACAGGCACGCATCTTAGACGCAATGGCATCAAAAGAGACCTCCGGCATGGCTATGCAAGCGGCATTTTGAAAAGCCGGGTCAGCAATTAATTCTTCGAATATCTGAGGAAGCTCTTCATCGTAGTAAGGACGAATCTCATCAAACATTGTCATACTCATAACTTATCTTCAATAATGTCAGTCATTACATCTTTAATATCAAGCCCGGCGGCACGAACCTGTTGGGGAATGAAGCTGGTAAGCGTCATGCCGGGAGTTGTATTAATCTCAAGCAGATTTATTTTTTCGCCTGCAGTGATAATATAATCGATACGAATGATACCCGAACAGTCCAAGATATCGTAAATAGCCGAAGTCAGTAACTGCACTCTCTCGGTAACCTCCTTGGATAAACGAGCCGGGGTAATTTCTTCTACCTGTCCGTTATATTTGGCATCGTAATCAAAGAATTCATTGCCGGTAACTACCTCTGTTATAGGAAACACTACCTCTTTGGTTTTTGTTTTATAACAACCGCAGGTAATTTCTGTTCCATCCATGAAAGCTTCGATCACCACTTCTTTTGCTTCCCGGAAAGCCTTATCAATGGCCGGTTGTATTTGTTCTTTGGTTTTCACCTTTGTTACTCCAAAGCTGGATCCTCCCAAATTCGGTTTTATAAAACAAGGAAGCCCTACTTTATTAATCACCTCATCATCAAGTATCTCGTGCCCCTGACGAATCATTAACGATTCCGCCACACGAACGCCGAAATTTTTCAAGTATTGATTGCAAGTAAACTTATTGAAGGTAATGGCAGCAGGCAGCACATCGCAACAAGAATATGGAACGTGTAGCATATCAAGATAACCCTGCAGCAGGCCATTCTCTCCGGGGGTGCCATGAATGGTAATATAGGCAAAGTCAAACTTAACTTTTCCCAAACCGTTATTAAAGCTAAAGTCATTTCGATCAACCGGCACTTTTTCATCATTGGGCAGCTGAACCTCCCAGCGGAAACCTTGCATTTCTACAATATACAACTCATATTTATCCTTATCGATGAAGGAATAAATTCCCTGGGCACTGCGAAGGGAAACAGGAAGCTCGGAAGAATCTCCTCCGGCAACAATAGCAATGATGCGTTTCATTCTAAATCTCTGTTACTAATATAGCTTCGCCATTTATCTATAAGCAGAGTCATGTCATCGGGCATTTCAGAAGTAAAATACATCTCTTCCCCTGTATGGGGATGCATAAATCCTAATGTCATGGCATGCAAGGCCTGTCTCGGACAAATGTCAAAGCAATTGTTTACAAATTGTTTATATTTACTAAAGTGAGTCCCCTTAAGTATTTCGTGGCCTCCATAGCGTTCATCATTAAACAACACATGACCGATGTGTTTCATGTGCACTCTTATCTGGTGTGTACGACCCGTTTCTAGAATGCATTCTACCAAGGTAACGTAACCTAAACGTTCGAGCACCCGATAGTGAGTAACGGCATGTTTCCCTATCTCGGGATCGGAGAATACAGTCATTTGCATTCTGTCTCTGGGATTACGGGCTACATTCCCTACAATTGTTCCTTCGTCTTTTTCCATAACGCCCCACACCAATGCACGATATTGGCGTTTAGTCGTTTTATTAAAAAATTGCAACCCTAGATTCGTTTTTGCATCCGCTGTTTTAGCAACAACCAGCAACCCCGAAGTATTTTTATCAATGCGATGCACCAAGCCCACACGCGGATCGTTTACATCATAATCAGGATCATCTTTCAGATGCCAGGCAAGGGCATTAACCAGTGTGCCATGGTAATTACCATGTCCGGGATGTACAACCAGCCCCGCCGGTTTGTTTACCACCATCAGGTATTTATCTTCGTATACAATGTTCAGGGGAATATCTTCAGGAATAACCTCATTGTCGTAACGCGGACGATCCATCATTACCGTTATTACATCCAAGGGCTTCACCTTATAGCTGCTCTTTACGGATTTGTCGTTCACCATTACATATCCTGCTTCCGCTGCCTTTTGAATTCGGTTGCGAGAAGCATTCACAATGCGATCGAATAAGTATTTATCTACCCGAACCAAAGCCTGTCCTTTATCTACCACCACACGAAAATGTTCATATAAATCGGCAGCATCACCCACCGGTTCTATATCATCAATATCATTCTCTATGTCATCCGAAAAATCTTCTGCCATTTGTTTTCGATAAGTAACATCATCTGTATTTAAAACCATGAATCATCTGTTGCAGGAGCATCGACCTCTTTCTTGGTATTGTCCAAACTGTCAGCCTCTACATTCTCAATTGAATCCTGAGCTGTTCCATCGCCAACCATCAACGTTAGCGTGGCCCCTATCGGTGCTTTATCTCCCGGCAGAATCTGGCGCCCATTATATTTAACACCATATACCCAATCTTTCTCTCCACTCACCGGTTCATCTTCACTAAGTTTAAACCCAACGGCCAAAATACGGGCCTGAGCCTGACGAACAGAGCTATTATCGGCCACATCCGGTATCAATCGTAACGGTATATTCAGCGTATTTATAGTCAGGTAGATTGTCCTTCCTTCTTTTACTTTTTGTCCGCCGGCCGGATTATGATCAATCACGCATCCGGCAGGTTTATCTTTCTCATAACTAGAGTCCGCAACAATACACAGCAATCCTCTGTTTCTAAAAAGCATCTTAGCCTGTTCTACAGTCATTCCTTTAGCATCGGGCACCAAAACAGCCTCACCGTGCCGGGTATAGATATCCAGTCCTTTCATTAAACCTGTCAGCAGAATGAAAGCAACCGCTATCATTCCTATCAAGTTTACCCAAAAGTACTTATTCTCTTTAAAAGAAAAAAAATCCTTAATCGTCATATTATAAGCAATTATTCGGTTTCAAAGATAGTATAATTAGTTGATAAGGTTGATAAGCTTTTTAAAGTTTCAAGCAACCTGGCACTCATTTTGCTTTCTTGCGCTTTCATGTATTCCTGATCCTTCTCTTAAAAAGGGTATGTATCAGCGTTATAAATTATAATGTTCGACCACAAAACATCCCCATGTTCTATGGGTCTACATCCGGATCTTTTATACTATAACATCCGGATGTTATTAAAATAAAATAAGGTATTCAAAAACATATCTCTTGTTCTCCTGAAGAGAGATAGAGATATAGACATACACAATGCCCGATTACGGGTATAAAAAAAAGCAAAGGGGGATTCCCTTTGCTTTTTTATGCTTTGACGAAGTCTGCTTAAAATCTTATCGATTTACTTCGTACCGTTGTACTCGTCAGAAACAGTTAATTTAGTTCTGCCCTTTGCACGGCGGGCGGCCAATACTCTACGACCATTAGCTGTAGCCATTCTCTCACGAAAACCGTGTTTGTTTTTTCTCTTTCTGTTAGAGGGTTGAAATGTTCTTTTCATTACTGTATATTGCTTTTACGTTATTATTCTCTGGAAATCGGGTTGCAAAAATAGGCACTTTTTTTAAATTAACCAAGAGATAATTCATTTTTAGTCAAAAGATTTTGTGTTTTTTACCTATTTAGATTACTTTTGCACTCCAGACTAACCGGAGATGGCAAATAAATAATACACAATAATATAAAGTATAAAAAAGTATGATCAATTCACAAGATGTCAAGAATGGAATGTGCATCAGATTAGATGGACATCTCTACTTCGTTATCGAATTCCTTCATGTAAAGCCGGGAAAAGGCAATACCATTATGCGTACCAAACTAAAAGATGTAATAAACGGCCGTGTCATAGACCGCACATTTCAGGTTGGCTTCAAGCTGGAAGATGTACGTGTTGAGCGTCGTCCTTTTCAATTCTTATATAAAGAAGGAGAAGACTACATCTTCATGAACCAAGAATCATTTGAACAAGCTCCTATTGCCAAAGATTTAGTTACCGGCGTTGACTTCCTGAAAGAGGGTAACCTTGTAGATGTTGTTTCCGATGCTTCGACCGAAACAGTTCTGTTCGCCGAGCTTCCGGTAAAAGTTGTGCTGCAAATTACTTATACCGAACCGGGTATGAAGGGCGACACAGCAACAAACGCCACCAAACCTGCCACTCTTGAAACAGGTGCCACCGTACGCGTTCCGTTGTTTGTTAACGAAGGCGAACTGATAGAAGTAGATACACGCGACGGTTCTTATCAGGGTCGCATAAAAGCATAAACAGATTTATCATTTAACCATTTGCCATTATAAATGGTACTTTCGGAAATATCAAAATACCTGAATTTTCATTTAAACAGCGAATGGTAAATGGTTAAATAATAAATAAACAGATGTTTTATTCCGTCATTATACCCGTATATAATCGTCCCGACGAAGTGGACGAATTATTGCAAAGCCTTGCTAACCAACACTTCAAAAACTTCGAGGTGATCGTAATAGAAGACGGTTCATCGATTCCTTGCCAAAATGTGGCAAATAAATATGCCAGTACGCTAAATATTAACTACTTTTCAAAGAAAAACTCCGGGCCCGGGCAAAGCCGCAACTACGGTGCCGAGCGAAGTCGGGGCGATTACCTTATTATAGTAGACTCTGATTGTATTCTTCCTGAAAAGTATTTCGATGCGATTGAAGCAGAACTAGCAGCAGCTCCTGCCGATGCTTTTGGCGGATCGGACAAAGCGCACGATTCATTCACCGATATTCAGAAAGCCATTAACTACTCCATGACCTCTTTCTTCACTACCGGCGGCATACGCGGTGGAAAAAAGAAAATGGATAAATTCTATCCCCGCAGTTTCAACATGGGAGTGCGAAGGGAAGTATACGAAACGCTGGAAGGATTCTCGAACATGCGCTTTGGTGAAGACATTGATTTCAGTATCCGCATTTTTATGAACGGATACAGTTGTCGGCTTTTTCCTGATGCATGGGTATACCACAAAAGACGTACGGATTTCAAAAAGTTCTTTAAGCAAGTACACAACTCCGGAATAGCACGAATCAATCTTTATAAGAAATACCCCGAATCATTGAAGCCGGTACACCTGCTTCCGGCTATTTTCACATTTGGGGTATTTGTATTGCTCCTAGTCTCACCTTTTATCCTGCTAAGTCTTCTGCCTCTATTGCTCTATGCAACGTTGGTAGGAATAGATTCTTCGTTGCAAAACAAGAGTTTAAAAATTGGGTTCTATTCCAGCGTTGCCTCATTTATCCAGCTTATCGGTTACGGAAGCGGCTTCTGGAGAGCTTGGTGGCAACGATGCGTTCTAGGAAAAAATGAGTTCTCGGCTTTCGGCAAGAACTTCTACAAATAAACAGACGAGGAACAAGTTCCTATCTGCCAAAACATCACAATAACGATTATTAAAGAAATTCGGTATAGTGAAAACTCATTTCTGCTGAAACTGAGTAACCCGCTTTATTTCAAATTATTTTAAGCTGATACCTGAATAATTAATGAAAAACATGAAAGATAAACCTAAGCTGAATATCAACCAATGGGCAGAAGAAGATCGGCCACGCGAAAAAATGATGAGTAAAGGTGCCGATGCACTGAGCGACGCCGAGCTGTTGGCTATCCTTATCGGTTCGGGCAATACGGAAGAAAGTGCCGTGGAGCTAATGCGACGGATACTGGCCTCGTGCAGCAACAACTTAAACGAGATGGCTAAATGGAGTGTGCGCGACTATTCAAACTTTAAAGGTTTCGGACCCGCAAAAAGTATCACCATTATGGCTGCTTTGGAACTGGGAAAACGAAGAAAATTACAAGAAAGCCGGGAGCGCAGCCAAATATCCTGCTCGACGGATGTTTACGACCTGTTTCACCCGTTGATGTGCGACCTCCCACAAGAAGAATTTTGGATATTGCTACTCAACCAGGCCAATAAAGTAATCAACAGAGTACGCATCAGCTCAGGAGGAATAGACGGCACGTATGCCGATACGCGCACCATTCTTCGCGAAGCTCTCATACAAAGAGCAACAGGGTTAATTCTTATACACAATCATCCCTCGGGCAATCCGCAGCCCAGCGGAGAAGACAAAAGGCTTACGAACCACATACACCAGGCAGCGCAGACAATGAACATTCGCCTCTCCGATCATGTTATTATTTGCGACGGCAAGTTCTATAGCTTTGCCGACGAAGGAGAAATCATATAATTAAATTTATTCCTATCTTTGCAGAAACAACAAATTTACTCTTATGACCAAATTTGAAACAGAAGTAAAAATCGTAGAAGTACTGAAAACAGTATTCGACCCTGAGATACCCGTAAATGTATATGACCTCGGACTGATTTATCGAATCGACGTAGGTGAAAACGGAGAAGTAAACCTGGACATGACGCTAACTGCGCCCAACTGCCCCGCAGCAGATTTCATTATGGAAGACGTACAACAAAGAGTGGAGTCTGTAGAAGGAGTAACCAGTGCGACTATTAACCTGGTATTTGAGCCGCAATGGGATAAAGACATGATGAGCGAAGAGGCCAAACTGGAGCTTGGATTCTTATGAAAAACATTTATTTCATCTCTGATGCCCATTTAGGGTCTCGCGCCATAGAACACGGACGCACGCAGGAACGAAGGCTGGTTAATTTCCTTGATAACATTAAGGACAAAGCATCAGCCATCTACCTGCTGGGAGACATGTTCGACTTCTGGTACGAGTTCCGCACCGTAGTGCCAAAAGGCTATACCCGCTTTCTGGGAAAGCTTTCTGAACTGACGGACATGGGCATAGAGGTGCATTTTTTCATAGGAAATCATGACATTTGGTGCGGCGACTACCTAACTAAAGAATGTGGCGTTATCATGCACACCCAGCCACTGACAACAGAGATTTACGGAAAAGAATTCTTTCTTGCCCATGGCGATGGATTGGGAGATCCGAATACAGAGTTTAAATTCCTCCGAACACTCTTTCATAATCATACCCTGCAAATGTTGTTCTCGGCCATTCACCCTCGCTGGAGTATGGAACTCGGACTGACCTGGGCCAAACATAGCCGTATGAAACGGGCAGACGGCAAAGAACCCGACTACATGGGTGAAAACAAAGAATACCTGGTGTTATTTACTAAAGAGTACCTAAAGCAACATCCCACTATCAATTTCTTTATTTACGGCCATCGGCACATTATGCTCGACCTCATGTTAAGTACTACAGCTCGGGTTACCATTCTAGGCGACTGGATTAACTATTTTTCTTATGCCGTGTTCGATGGAGAAAACCTGCTCTTAGAACAATTCATAGAAGGAGACCTACAATTGTAACTGATCAGGTTGTATTCTTCTCAGAGGAAATGCCATATTTGCACTCCTCTAAAAGAATCCATCAAGAATAGGAGCTAAGCTCTTTTATGAAAAAAGTCACGCAAGTAACGCGATAACTCTTAAAAGCCTTATAGCAAAGCTTTTGCCGGCGCGTGATTTCCCTCGGGAAAGTGACGCAAAATAACACAAGTCACGCAGATTGTTTCGCCCTGAATAGGGCCGACTGCTAAAGGTTTACCATCCTAAAAACAGAAGAAGCTCCTCTCATTTAATTTGAGAGAAGCTTCTTTTATTTTAGAGTAGTAGTCTTTCAACCAGACAAAGCCAAATCAATTAATAACCAGCTGCTTTTTCCATACGCTTACAGATATCGGTATTATCCATCTTGCCGATGAATAAA
Source organism: uncultured Bacteroides sp. (assembly GCF_963677715.1). Classification (NCBI taxonomy): domain Bacteria; kingdom Pseudomonadati; phylum Bacteroidota; class Bacteroidia; order Bacteroidales; family Bacteroidaceae; genus Bacteroides; species uncultured Bacteroides sp. The sequence goes on along the minus strand of NZ_OY782495.1, from coordinate 2,554,045 downwards.
TTTGAACCCGCTCCCACTGCAAATACAGGAGCATACCCTGCTGTATGGTTACCACTAATCCAGCCCACCATAGCAATTTCGTCCATCACCTCTTTGGCTTTGGCGGCAAGCGGTTCGCTCTCTGCGTACTCGCTCTTTTCAAACACTACCTTGTTCTTTACGAAAGAGTTCTCGTACTCGTCGCGCAATTTCTTTTCCTGTTCCCAAGAAAGAGGCAATTTCGTCCAGAATCCCATTTTATCGGAAAGCAATGCTTTCACCTCATCCCACGACACCTGATTACCTTTTGACTTACGCAGAGCACTAATATCAGTAGAAAGAACTTCTTCCGATTCTTTTTGGAATTGAAGTGCTTTTAAGTTCAATTCGTATTTGCCTGTCCCTAAACCAATACCCCCTGTTTCATGATCGGCTGTAATAACTATAAGTGTTTCTTTAGGATGTTTCTTATAAAATTCATAGGCTACTTTAATAGCATTATCCATGTCGACCACTTCATCAAAAGCCGTTGCAGCATCATTATTATGACAAGCCCAATCGATTTTTCCACCTTCGAGCATCACGAAAAAGCCTTTTTTATTATCCTTTGTCAAGACAGAGATTGCAGCCTCGGTAATCTGAGCAAGTGTCAAATCTCCCTTTTTGCTATCTATTGCATAAGGAAGAGACACTGCACTGGCACCTTCTCTCGCCATCAAAATCATTTTCTTCGCATTAGGAGCTTTCTGCTTAAAATCATCAAAACCTTTGGCTAAAATATATCCGGCCTTTTCAAACATAGGAAATACACTAGGAGCATCTTTTTCATCAAAAGATTTATCCGGTTTAAGAAATCCCGAACCGGCAAAGAAATCAAAACCTGATTTAGGCAAATCGGTTGCTATTTCATAATACATACTACGTTTGGCCTGATGTGCATAAAATACTGCCGGGGTTGCATGATCAATGCTAACCGTAGTGGCCACCCCTACCTTATTACCAGCCTTCTTTGCTTTCTCTGCTATTGTGGTTAAACGATTTTTCTGAGCATCTAAGCCGATAGCCCCATTATAAGTTTTTGTACCTGTAGAAAGAGCTGTACCTGCCGCTGCAGAATCGGTAACAGAATTGCTCGACGAGAAAGTAGTGGCAACACCGACCGCCGGAAATTGTGTAAACAATAAAGATGTCGCACCAATGCGTCCGTCCTTTTCGGCCAAATACATCTCTGTGCCATTCACTTGGTTTACTCCCATCCCATCGCCAATGAAGAAGAATACATATTTTGCCTGCCCCTGTGCAAAAGTCACGCCAGAGACCAGAACAAAAATCAAAGCATAAACAAATCGTTTCATGATTATTATTTTAATATTAGTTGATTCATTGACACAAAGATAAAATCTTTGTGTATCCTATTCTTTATTTAATTGTTAATATTCCATTATCTCAGGAAAGGGGCCCATTGCCTATAATCTATATAATTGCTGATTATCAATATATTACGGAATAATAATTTTATTTTTGGGACATTACAAGTCTATTAAAAAATACGATAAACGCGCTCTGTGTCTTCTAGCCCGTTCTTTTTATAATAACCATTTTATAAAAAAATAAGTAAACTACCAGATAAAAAGATAGAGAGGTGTTCTGAAAATCAGATTTTCAGAACACCTCTCTATCTTTTATTTTTATTCAGACTAACTAAGCGAGATCTACCTGCTCAGAATAGCCATTGTGTCCGAAGCAATCATAAACTCTTCATCCGTAGGAATAACAACCACTTTCACTTTTGAATCTGGTGTACTAATAATCGTTTCTATGCCACGAACCTTTGCATTGTGAGCTTCATCTATCTTTACGCCCATAAACTCAAGTCCAGAACAAACTCCGGCACGACAAGTAGCCTGGTTTTCGCCAACGCCACCCGTAAAGACAATAATATCGACCCCACCAAGGGCAGCAGCATAAGCTCCGATATATTTCTTGATACGATAGAAATACATATTCTCTGTCAGCAAAGCACGTTTTTCCCCTCTTGCAACCGCTTCCTCCAGTTCGCGCATATCCGAGGAAACCTCAAAAATGCCCAACACACCGCTCTTTTTATTAACTAAATCTGAAAGGCCAACTGCATCAAGCCCTTCCTTCTCCATAATAAAAGTCAGTGCCCCGGCATCAATATCGCCCGAACGAGTACCCATCATCAATCCTTCAACCGGTGTCAAGCCCATTGAAGTATCCATAGACTTACCGTCTTTAATTGCTGTAATAGACCCCCCATTGCCTATATGGCAAGTAATAATGCGTTGTCCTACCGGATTCACATCCAAAAACTCGCATACACGAGCTGAGACATATCGATGACTGGTTCCGTGAAATCCGTATCTGCGGACACCGTATTTTGTATATAATTCATAAGGAAGAGCATACATGTAAGCGTAGTCAGGCATCGTTTGATGAAAAGCCGTATCAAATACGCCAATCTGAGGAACCTCAGGCAACAATTTGGTTATTGTATAAATTCCCTTTAAATTAGCTGGATTATGCAATGGAGCAAGTTCCGAGCATTGAATCATCTGCTTAATAACAGCGTCGGTGATGAGTACCGATGAGTTAAACTTCTCACCTCCGTGAACAACGCGATGTCCCACTGCCGTAATCTCATTAAGTGACTTGATACAACCGTATTCCTCACTAACCAATGTTTTGAGGATAAATTCGATGCCTACGGTATGTTCAGGTATTTCGCGTTCAAGTTTTTTCTTCTCACCACTGGGCAACGTAAACTTTAAGAAAGATCCCTGCAAACCAATTCTTTCAATTCCGCCCTGAGCCATTACTTCCTTACTATCCATATCGAACAACTTGTACTTAATGGATGAGCTGCCACAATTCAATACTAATATTTTCATCTCTTCTTTATTTTGTGCTTTTAGTAGCAATAGCCTGAGTAGCAGTAATTGCTATCATTTTATAAACATCATCGATAGAACATCCACGTGAAAGATCATTCACCGGACGTGCAATACCCTGAAGAATAGGGCCTATAGCATCCACATTACCTAAACGTTGGGCTATTTTATAACCGATATTACCAACCTCCAGATTAGGAACAATAAGTACATTAGCATGACCTGCAATTTCAGATCCCGGAGCTTTACTAGCTCCAATAGAAGGAACCAAGGCAGCATCAGCCTGCAACTCACCATCTATTTTTAATGAAGGATCAAGTTTCTTAGCCAACTCATAAGCTTCCACAACCTTATCTACAACTTCGTGTTTCGCAGAACCTTTGGTAGAGAAACTAAGCATCGCTACTCTGGGGTCTTTAATGCCGGCAACAGCAGTAGCTGTACGTGCAGTAGAGACTGCTATCTGAGCCAGTTGTTCAGCATCGGGAACCGGAGTAACAGCCACATCGCCCATTACAAGCACTCCATTCTCACCATACTGAGTATTTTTAGAAATAAGAAGCATTGCACCTGATACACAAGTAATTCCGGGAACAGTCTTTATTATTTGTAAGGCAGGACGAAGTACATTGCCTGTCGTATTACGTGCACCGGCCAGTTGCCCGTCGGCATCTCCGCTTTTTACCATCAGGCAACCCAGATACAGAGGATCAAGAACTAACTTGTGAGCCTCTTCAATTGTCATACCTTTCTTCTGACGTAGCTCAAAAAGGAGCTGAGCGTACTCTTCTTTCTTGGGCTGATTTTCGGGGTCAACGATTGTAGCTTTATCAATGTTCTTCAATCCCCACTGGGTAGCTAATTTCTTTATTTCAACCAAATTACCCAAAATAATCAAATCGGCTACCTCGTCTTCCAAAACTTGATCGGCAGCCTTCAAAGTGCGCTCTTCCGTTCCTTCAGGAAGAACAATGCGTTGGCGATTCGCTTTCGCACGCGCAATAATTTCGCTAATTAAATCCATGATAGATATATTAATATGTGTACAAATTTAGTAGGAAAGTATTATTTACGTTGCAAAAGTACTCATAATTGCAATATCTACATTGCAATTATAGGTATTTTTACCCCTTGAAAATGCATTTATTATAATATTTAACATTAATGAATAACCTAAGAAAAATCCTATTTAGGTGCATACGTAAATAGTGGAACAAAAAGCCGGACCAAACATCCGCTACAACCTTAAACTCATTTAATAAAAAGAGGCAGAAAATTAAACTTATACAAGATTCATTATCCATATCCACTCATGGGCTTGTTTTTTTGTACCTTTGCATCGTTTTCAAAAAAGGTATTTATGATACGTCAGTGCACTATTCTATTCGGCTGTTTAGCTTTAGGAGAATTAATTGTTTTTTTCACAGGAGTCAAACTCCCTTCAAGTATCATAGGAATGTTACTACTCACACTATTCTTAAAGCTCGGATGGATTAAGCTTAAGTGGGTTCAAGGCATGTCCGACTTCTTGGTAGCCAACCTTGGTTTTTTCTTTGTCCCGCCAGGCGTAGCTTTGATGCTTTATTTCGATATTATCACTGCAGAGTTCTGGCCTATTGCAATAGCCACGCTAGTCAGCACTATCTTAGTTCTTGTCGTTACCGGATGGGTACACCAATTAATACGTAAAATCAGATGAGTTACTTAGAAAATAAGTTTTTTCTGCTTGCCATTACATTCGGCCTTTATTTTTTCGCTAAGATTCTACAAAAAAAGACCGGATTAATTTTATTGAATCCAATTTTACTGACTATTGCCACCATCATCATATTTCTAAAGGTGTTCAATATTAGTTTTGAGACATATAACGAAGGCGGACACCTCATTGAGTTCTGGCTTAAACCTGCTGTTGTAGCACTTGGGGTTCCTCTATACCTGCAACTGGAAACTATAAAAAAACAGCTATTACCTATTATATTATCACAACTGGCGGGATGTATTGTCGGCGTCATTTCTGTTGTGCTGATAGCAAAACTAATGGGAGCCACACAAGATGTAATACTCTCACTCGCACCTAAATCAGTAACGACCCCCATTGCTATGGAAGTTACAAAAACAATCGGAGGTATACCTTCGCTAACGGCAGCAGTTGTAGTCTGCGTGGGATTACTCGGCGCTATTTTGGGATTTAAAACATTGCACTTACTCAAAATCAATAGCCCCATAGCACAAAGTTTGTCTATGGGCACTGCGGCACATGCCGTAGGCACATCAACGGCTATGGATGTAAGCAGCAAATACGGAGCATATGCCAGTCTGGGGTTAACGTTGAACGGTATATTTACCGCCCTTCTTACGCCAACTATACTACGTTTTCTGGGCTTGCTATAACAAAACACACTTTTTTTTGTTATCTATGGTGGATTTAATAAAACAATAAGATTTTTATGATAGTATTTAGTGATATTACTTTGCAAGACAAAACTACGATTACCTCCTTTACGATGAACAGCAACCGACGAAATTGCGATCTTTCTTTTTCTAATTTATGTAGCTGGAGGTTTATTTATGATACAAAGTTTGCCATCGTCGACGATTTTCTGGTTTTCAAATTCCGGTCTGACGGAAAGTTATTTTATATGATGCCCGTAGGTAAAGGTAATGTAAGAAAGGTTTTAGATGATCTGATTGAAGATGCCCACCAAGAAAAAGAGCCTTTTTGTATGTTGGGAGTCTGCTCCGGAATGCGAGCCGAACTAGAGGACATCATGCCCGAACAATTTACGTTTATTTCTAACAGAGATTATGCCGATTATATATATTTGCGCAACGACTTGGCTACGCTGAAAGGGAAAAAATTTCAGTCGAAAAGGAACCACATCAACAATTTCAAGAAGAAATACACATATCAATACATCCCCATTACCCCCGATCGCATTCAGGAATGCCTTGCTCTTGAAGCCGAATGGTATAGTATGAACGGCTCCAACAAGCAAGACGGAACATTAAATGAGCGACGAGCCATTACATACGCTCTTCAGCATTTCGAAGAATTGGGACTTTCGGGCGGCATGCTTTATGTAGAGAATAAAGCGGTGGCATTTACTTTCGGTATGCCCATTAACAAAGATACATTCGGTGTACACGTAGAGAAAGCCGATATAACAGTAGATGGCGCTTATACTATGATCAATTATGAATTTGCCAATCATATTCCGGAACAGTTTATCTACATGAACCGCGAAGAAGATCTGGGTATAGAGGGGTTAAGAAAAGCAAAACTCTCTTATCAACCGAATATTATTCTGGAAAAGCACATGGCTTGTTTAAAGGAAGATAACCATGAACATTAAAAAGAACATATCGCATGATGCTAAAAAGACAAATCAAAGAGCTATGGCAACTTTGCTTCAATGAAAGTAAAAGCTTTACTGAACTATATTTTACCTATAGGTACAATAATGACGTAAACATATACATCCAGAGTGGCGAGGCCGTCATCTCCGCCCTGCAGATGTTACCTTATCCTATGACTTTCTGCGGCAATGAAATACAAACTTCTTATATATCAGGTGCTTGCACTCACCCCGACTATCAGAGACGGGGAGTTATGCGCGAACTTCTCTCACAAGCCTTTGCCCGCATGCAAAGCCAGGGAATACTGTTTAGCACAATTATTCCGGCTAATAACCAACTCTTTAATTATTATAGCAAAAGCGGATATGCTACTGTATTCAACTACCTGGAAGAAGAAAAACTTCTGGCAGATGTGGCAACGAACAATAAAGGGTTAAAGATAGACACACACACCACGTATAGAGAAGATATATACAATTATTTCCTCCTTAAGATGGAAGAGCGCTCTTGCTGCATACAACATACAGCAAATGATTTCAACGTAATTCTTGCCGATCTCAGATTAGAAAGCGGTAATGTTTTCGTAGCCAGTCACGGGAAAACCATCTGCGGCCTTGCCATCTGCTATCCGGATAATCAAACATTACGAGTAGGAGAGTTATTGGCTGATAACGATGAGGTGGAGAAAGAGCTACTTCATAGTGCCTGCAAGCAGTGGAGCTGTGATAAGATATCCATTACCCGTCCGGCAAACTCAAAGACAAAAGCAGAAAGATTAGGTATGATTCGCATCATTGATGCAAAGAAAGTATTGCAACTCTTTGCTGCTGCATTTCCCCAAGCTGAAATGAATATTGAACTTACCGATGACACACTCGCTGCAAACAATGGCTATTACTATGTCAATAATGGAAAATGCATGAAAAGCGAGGATCGTTTACCGGGAGTACATCAACGAATAAATGTTGAAGAACTGGCTCTGACTATTTTCGACCAGTTACATCCTTACATGAGCCTGATGCTTAATTAATTAACAGCTCATTCATTCTTTGTCAGTAAGCTCTCTAACTTTTCGGCATTTAAGCGAAGATAAAACTGCCCGCGATAAGCGACTGAAATGGCACCTGTTTCTTCGGATACGATGATGGCATGCACATCGGACTGTTGCGAGATGCCCATTGCGGCACGATGGCGCAATCCCAACTCTTTAGGTATGTCCTGATTATGAGATACAGGCAATATACATCCGGCCGCCTTTATCCTTTTTTTCCCTATAACCATTGCCCCGTCGTGTAGCGGACTGTTCTTAAAGAAAATATTCTCTATCAGGCGTTGATTGATATCAGCGTTTATTATTTCTCCCGAGTGCAATATTTCATCCAAAGGTACATTATGTTCCATCACGATTAATGCGCCGACTTTTTGCTTGCTCATACTAAGACAGGCCATTACGATAGGCATAATGTCATCATGCTCCAGATTCTCTTTCTTGTTTCCGGTAAGGAAGCGCACCAAGCCACTGGCCCGCTGGTGCGAACCAAGCGTAAGCAAGAAACGTCGTATCTCGTCCTGAAACAACACAATAAGCGCCAATACACCAACACTTACCAATTTATCGAAAATAGAACCCAACAAGCGCATTTCAAGAACTTGAGAAACCACCAACCAGATAAGAATAAACACTAAAATTCCGATAAACACATTTATGGAGCCCGATACTTTCATTAATTTGTATGTATAATACAATAAGAAAGCAACGGATAGTATATCAAGAAAGTCTTTTATGCCAAATTCAAAAAACATATTTGCTAGTTATACTCTTAATTATTACTCGTATCTGTTATTTCTATTTCTCAAAAGAATGCTGCCGGCTAACAATTTTCACCGCCTCCACTGCCTGCTTCACATCGTGCACGCGTAATATATCAGCGCCTTTCATCAAAGATATAGTATTAAGTACCGTAGTACCATTTAATGCTTCCTGCGGAGTGATGCCCAACAAGCCCGTAATCATCGACTTGCGCGAAACGCCTACCAGCAAAGGCAATTCAAAAATGCTAAATTCTTCCAGACATCCCATTAGTTCATAGTTATGTTCCAATGTCTTGCCAAAGCCGAAACCGGGATCAAGAATAATATCGTTTATGCCCAAATCTCTCAGTTGCTGCACTTTCCTGGCAAAATACAAGAACACCTCTTTTATCATATTATCGTAATGAGGCTCCTTTTGCATATTCTGCGGAGTACCCTGCATGTGCATCATTATATAAGGAACATTTAAACGAGCCACCGTATCAAACATACGTTCGTCCATCTCCCCCGCCGCTATATCGTTGACAATAGCTACTCCATATTCTTTCACACATACCTCTGCTACATCGGCCCTGAAAGTATCAACAGAAATCACAGCATCCGGATGATTTCGATTAATTATTTCGAGGCCCAGGCGCAAACGCCTCATCTCTTCCTCCGAAGTAATGTGCTCGGCATTAGGCCGCGACGAATAAGCGCCAATATCTATAATCGAGGCACCCTCATCCAGTATCTGCTTGGCACGGGCGGCTATTTCGCTTTCAGTCTGCACACGGCTGCCGGCATAAAAAGAATCGGGAGTAACATTCAGAATTCCCATCACCCGAGGAATAGACAGGTCGAGCAATTGCCCGTTGACGTTGATGTATTTGGGGAAAGATGATTCCATTAAAATAAAGTTGAACATTGTTTACTGCAAAAATACAGATAATTCTCGTATAATCTTATTCATATATACAAAAATTACAATTGCCCTACTGTTTAATGCCCTGAACAAAGAAGAAGCAATTAATCACTACACGCATATATTTTCAGAAATATCCCTTATATTTGTCCCGTCTAAAAGAAAAGGAAATGAATATTTCAGATCTATACTCTATCTTCCGGCACTGTTCGGGCGTAACAACCGATAGCCGTCATTGCCCTACGGATTCATTGTTTATCGCCCTCAAAGGCGAGTCTTTTAACGGTAATGCTTTTGCCTCTCAGGCTTTGAAAGACGGATGCAAGTTTGTCGTAATCGATGAACCGCAATATGCCATGCCGGGGGACGAACATTTTATTGTGGTGGACGACTGCCTGACAACGTTACAACAACTGGCTAACTATCACCGCCGGCAATTGGGCACTAAAGTAATCGGCATTACGGGAACCAACGGGAAAACCACAACTAAAGAACTAATTGCCGCCGTGCTCTCAACATCATACAATGTGCTCTATACACAAGGCAATCTGAACAACCATATCGGAGTACCGCTCACGCTATTGCAGCTCACGTCCAAACACGATTTAGCCGTCATTGAAATGGGTGCCAATCATCCCGGTGAGATAAGAACTTTAGTTTACATTGTCGAACCGGACTACGGGCTCATCACCAACGTTGGCAAAGCACACCTGGAAGGTTTCGGGTCATTTGAAGGAGTCATAAAGACAAAAGGAGAACTATACGACTACCTCCGCGAAAGAAAAGAAGCGACTACTTTCATTCATCACGACAATCCGTATCTGATGAAGATCGCTCACGATCTGAAATTAATTTCTTACGGAAGCGAAGATGATTTGTACGTAAACGGACGGGTTACGGGAAATTCGCCTTATCTCGCCTTTGAATGGAAAGCCGGAAAAGAGGGTACACCGCATGAGGTGCAAACGCAACTTATCGGCGAATATAATTTTTCTAATGTACTGGCTGCGGTTACCATCGGACAATTCTTCGGGGTGGAAGCCCGGAAGGCAGACGAGGCTTTAGCCGCATATACCCCACAAAACAACCGCTCGCAATTAAAGAAGACGGCAGACAACACCCTTATTATAGATGCCTACAACGCCAACCCCACAAGCATGCTGGCAGCACTGAAAAACTTTCGGAACATGACGGCAGACAATAAAATGCTTCTGCTGGGAGATATGCGGGAATTAGGTGCCGAGAGCATAAACGAACACCAAAAGATAGTAGACTATATAAGTGAATGTAACTTTGAAGAAGTAATGCTTGTAGGCAACGAGTTTGCTACCACACAGCACACGCATAAATGCTTTGCTAATGTAGACGAGCTAATCAAAACCCTTCTTGAAAAGAAACCTCAGGGAAAGACCATTCTCGTGAAAGGTTCTAACGGAACCAAGCTCAGCAAAGTAATCGATTATTTATAACGATCACTCCCCCCTTTTCATTTCAGTATCCGCGGGCGGACAAGAAAATAAGCCACCAGACTGGCCAGAGAAGCGCCGGAGGCATTGGCCGCCAAATCAAGCCATTCGCCCCCGCGATAGGTGGTGCAGTACGCCTGGAGCAGCTCCACACATCCGCTAAATAGTATCGGGCAAAGAAGTGCCCCTATCCATACATGCCACATCGGCGCACCTTTCTTATGGCTACGCAGAAACTCAAGCCACAACATGCCGGACATACCAAAATACATACAGAAATGCACCATCTTATCAAAGTCAGGTATCCGGCTCAGTTCGGTGGTAGGCGGTTTAAAGAAAGACAAATAGATAACAACCGCAATGATAATAAGTGAAACCGGATATCTCTTTATGTAATAGACCATAATCTAACTTTATTAACGTATGGAGCACAAAAATAAGAAACATTTTCTATATTTGCATAAAAATGGAGATTATTATAGCGAATTGTAAGATAAACATAGGGAAATGGCTAAAAACGACAGAGCTCACTTTGGAAGTAAATTAGGAGTAATACTGGCTTCCGCCGGCTCGGCAGTGGGACTAGGTAATATATGGAGGTTTCCTTACGAAACAGGAAATCACGGAGGAGCCGCTTTTATACTAATCTATTTAGGATGCGTTGTTCTATTGGGCTTACCAATCATGATAGCCGAATTTTTGATAGGGAGGCACTCACGGGCTAATACGGCCAGAGCTTTTCAGATACTCGCTCCCAGCACCCAATGGCGCTGGGTGGGACGTATGGGTGTACTGGCCGGTTTGCTGATATTAAGCTATTATTCCGTAGTAGCCGGATGGACACTGGAGTATATTACCGAAGCAGTAACCAATGGTTTCGCCGGAAAATCGCCTGCTGACTTTATTGCTTCTTTTCAAAGCTTCTCGTCTAATCCGTGGAAACCTATCTTCTGGCTCATCATTTTTTTACTTGCCACCCACTATATTATAGTGAGAGGTGTAGAAAAGGGCATTGAGAAATCGTCAAAGATCATGATGCCGATGCTATTCATCATCATACTCATATTGGTAGCTTGTTCTGTTACGCTGCCCGGAGCAGAAAAAGGCATCGAGTTCTTGTTGAAACCCGATTTCAGTAAAGTAGACGGTAGTGTTTTTCTCGGGGCCATGGGACAGGCATTCTTCTCGCTAAGTCTGGGCATGGGGTGTTTATGCACGTATGCTTCTTATTTCGGGAAAGACACCAACCTGACAAAAACAGCTCTCAGTGTCGGAGTTATAGATACGCTGGTAGCTATACTTGCGGGGTTCATTATCTTCCCGGCTGCTTTCTCCGTGGGCATACAACCCGATGCAGGGCCAAGCCTCATCTTCATCACGCTGCCCAATGTATTTCAGCAGGCATTTAGCGGAATGCCCGTATTGGCTTACCTTTTCTCCGTTATGTTTTACGTATTGCTGGCTGTAGCCGCGCTTACCTCAACCATTTCTTTGCATGAGGTGGTTACCGCTTATCTGCACGAAGAGTTTCACCTCACCCGCGGCAAGGCAGCCCGACTGGTAACGGGCTGTTGTATCTTCTTCGGCATTTTCTGTTCGCTCTCGTTGGGTGTAACAAAAGAGTATACTCTTTTCGGTCTGAGTATGTTCGATCTCTTCGACTTCACAACAGCTAAGATAATGCTTCCGCTGGGAGGAATGTGCATATCCATCTTTACCGGATGGCATCTGAATAAAAGTATTGTGTGGGAGGAGATCAGTAATAACGGATCACTGAAAACACCTTTCTATAAGTTGTTGATTTTCATATTAAAGTTTATTGCCCCAATAGCTATCGCATTTATATTTATCCATGAACTAGGATTGTTGTAGCGCAATGTGGAAGGATTTCTTTTACTTTTCACGTGAAGAGCGCCGGGGAATAATCATACTTGCAGGTTGCATTATCGTTGTGGCAGCATGCGCCTGGTTCACCTCCACCCGCAATGAAAACAAAGCTGAAAAAGAAGATAATTCCGAAAAAGAAAACAAAGAGTACGCCGACTTCATCCATTCTTTAAAGAAAAGGAAACGCAGCACCCGCTACGCAAAATATACACGCTACGAACCGCGCGAAATTCGTTTGGCACCCTTCGATCCTAATCTCGCAGACTCCGCCGCATTCGTCGGACTGGGATTGCCACCGTGGATGGCCCGAAACATCCTTCGCTACCGCGCAAAAGGTGGCAAGTTTCGCAAGCCCCAAGAGTTCAGGAAGGTTTATGGACTTACGCAAGCACAATATTCTTCTCTTTTACCCTATATCTACATAAGCGAGGACTTCAGCAAGAGAGATACTCTGCCAACCCTGTTCAGGCGCGATGCCGCCGATTCGCTCAAAACATATAAATACGTAGCGGGTACAACAATCGGCCTTAACCTGAGCGACACCACGGAATTGAAGAAAATACCGGGCATAGGAAGTGGCATTGCACGAATGATTGCAGGATACCGAAAGCAATTAGGCGGTTTCTACCGGATCGAACAGTTACAAGAAATCAGGCTGGACGTGGATAGGTTGAGGCCCTGGCTCTATGTAGAAAGTAATCGAACCCGCCGGATAAACATCAACAAAGCCAGTCTGGAGCACCTGAAAGCTCATCCATACATCAACTTTTATCAGGCAAAAGTAATAGTAGAGCATCGGGAAAAGAACGGTGCGCTAAAGAATTTGAAGCAACTGGCCTTATACGAAGAGTTCACGCCGAGAGACCTAGAGCGGATAAGCCACTATATTTGCTTTGAGTAGATAAGTGCCGAACACAAAAGCAGATCTCTTCTTACATGAATTTGCTATAAAAATCAGGAAAATGAACTCATTCTTGTCAAGAGCAGAATTATGTTTTATTAACCATCCCTTCTATTTCCAAATACACAAAGATGTTTTTGGGGCAACAACAAGAGAAAAACTTTATTTCAATAGGAGTTATTTCGATAACAAGTAAGCAAAATGGTGATGATAAGCCTTGTTATTGTGAATATACAACCGTGCAATTGCCCGAATTGAACCGTCATATCACTAAAATGCAACCGTCACTTGGAGGAAATGCAACCGTCCTTTCGGTCGAAAGCCGGTTGGGACACAAAAAAAGGAAGAAGTCGCAACTTCCCCCTTTTACTCTATTATAATTTGAATATACTTTATGATTACGCTTACAAATATAGTACATTACACAACAAAAAACAAGCTTTTCGGCATAAAAAATAAGGCAACTAAAGAGAATAATCGAGCAACTTTAAAAGAGATAAGCTACCGATACCTGCCAAACCTTTGTTTTAAATGATTTTCCGTCCAGGCTGGCATAAGAGCCACTATCTACACTTGCCTTAGCAGAGTCGGTGAGTGGCATGTTATAGTTCACTCCAATCTGCAAATGCTTAACGAGCTTCACTCCCATCCCAAGGTTCAGGGCTACTTCGGACTTCTCATAATCAATTGCAGCTACTGCATTATCCAGTGTCACCTTATCATCTGATTTCATATTAAAGAAGAAACTGGGACCGGCCGCAAAATAAATACCCAGCATGCTGCCCAAACCAATAGAATACTTCAAATTGATAGGTATCTCAATGCCTTGTTGCTTAAAAGTCTTATCCATAGACACACCACCATTATCAAAAGAAAATTTAGTTCCTTTCTGCGAGTACATCAGGGCTCCATCTACGCCAATACCTACAAAAGGAACCGTAATGTCGATCATTGGTCCAACAAAGAAACCTGTGTAATTGTCGGAATTACTCTTCTCTTTCCATGCATCAGAAAGCGAAGCAGAAGCTAAGTTCAAACCACCTTTCACACCCAGCTTAATTTGCGCCTGAGCGGGCATAGCCATAGCCAGGCATACGGCTAACATTAAAGCACTAGTAAATCTTTTCATAAGTTATTGCGTTTTATATTTCGGGACAAATATATATAAATCTATCTAATAAACAGAAATTAGCACAAACTTGTTTACTTCCGTTGATCAAACCGGTACTGCTCACTAAAGCACCCGATGCAATAACAAATATTCCCAACCGCCTGGCAGCCAATGCATAGCCGGGCGATTGGGCATTCTCATTAGTCCTGTCAACAATCTTATTTCAACATAACTTTTATGTCATCTAAGAATATTCTGTTCTTTCCTTGTCCTACTCCGGTGAGCTCATAAGCTCCCGCAAGAAACTTAATCTGTGTTTCGGAGGTAGCTCCGGTAATCACAAATTGCCGCTGTGCAATAGAAGGAGCCCAAACATTGTAATCGGTTCCGTTCTCATTGTTACTGGAATTAGGAAAATTATCAATAATAAACTGCTGAGCCGAAACTGTGCCGGGGCCTATCACAGAGACATTCAGCACATTGTCGTCTTTCGCTCCTCCCTTTGAAATATAAGCAGTAGCCTTGAAGGTTACCGTTACATCATGCGTGCCTTGAAGTCCCGACAGCTTAGGCGAAATAAGATCGCCTCCGTAACTGGTTTTTCCCAGTTTCACGAATCCCGGACGTGCATAACAGAGTTGTTGATTATCGGCCGCAACAACCGGTGTGCTATACCATCCATGTGCTTTCTCTTCGTCCGTCCATAAATCATAACGGGTTTCGCCGGTTGTTTCGTACTGAACCGTATTGCCGTAAGTGAGCCAATTAAAATCTTCTTCCAGAATAGCCTCGGCCGACGATTGGGTCAAAGCAACCGTCTGTGTTAATTCCGGATAAGCATCAGAGGAGATAGTAAGAGTTGCCGTACGGGCATCTCCCATATTGGGCGCAGCCAGTAATGATATTGCACTACCCGTAACCGCAGCCTCTGTGAGCCAGTCGGCGCCATTGACAGAATACTTCCAATCAACATTGGCCTTCACTGCCACAGAAAACGTTGAACCTGCAGCCGGTATGCTCACTCCGCTTGTCGAAGCGTCTACCGATATATAAGGCACATTTGCCGCCTGGTCTACGCGAAACAAAACAGGCTGTTCTTCCCCATCAACAACAATACTAAAATTCATCATTCGGGTTTCAAAGGTGGCATTCTCACTCACAATAATCCGGAAAATGCCATCGGCATCGCCTTCATCGGGAAACACCTTAACCCAACTACCTTCAGCCTGCGCTACAATCTTCCACGGACGATTAGAACGAACAATATAGCTTTGCGTTTTACCCGAAGCCTCAACAGCAAGCCCTGTGGGTGCGCCTTCAATGCCAAAAGAGGCAGTTCCTGAATTCCGGTCATTGTCATCCTCACAAGACGATAGAAGTGCAGATGCAATGAACAAGCAACACCAACACAACAGACCAACGCTAACTAATTTACAAAAACGATTCACTTTCATACCATATATTTTAGCTTTATACATACCTTTTTATTTACCTTGTAAGATAGCCTGTTTACTCCACCACACAGGAGTCTTCATGTTATTCTCCCCGCCCATTCTATCAATAGCTATCTGAGCATTTGCCCCATTGGTAGCCATAGTGGTGGTAGGATAGGCAAAACGCGTAGGCAGCACATAATCATTATATACCGTCCCCCCTCCGATAGTTAACTGCGGATATCCTGTCCGGCGATACTCATGGTAAGCCTCCATACCAATCCAGAACAGTGCTAAAAACTTCTGATCGGCAATCAGCTCTTCTTTATTCGTAGAAGCATCCCACGAAGCCAGAGCAGACTGAAGAAAAGCAGTAATGTCATCGGCGGATATAGTTACCGGAGTCTCACTGTAACTTCCAAACGGAGCCCATTTTTGGAGTGATGCCGTTACGGCGGCTTCATAATACGTTTTTGCCTGTGATTCTCCGCCGGAAATATATCCTTTCAAAGCGGCCTCAGCATAAATGAATTGTAACTCAGCATAATCCATAAAGCAGCCCGGAGCATCCGCCCGGCAAAAGACAGGCGTGTTGAGCCATGAAGTACCTCTATCAACGGTGTTTCGTTCTTCCTCAGTGCATCCGGCTACCGTACCTATCCAGATATTATTCGGATTGGAGGCTGTACTCGGATTCTTTTTCCCCCAGATGGCCAGGCGGGGATCCTGATATACCTGCGCGCCATTATCGGTAACCACCGTCATCTTTATCAACTGTTGGGTTAACTTTCGGCCCGAGCTGGTAAAGTTACCTTCGTTGGTATCGGCAAATTCATTCCGATAAGGATCAGAGCCGGAAAAAGCTACAGTCGCATTATCGCTGTTGGAAGTAAAAACCGGATAAAGAGAGGAGTTATTCATTATTTCAGTCATCTTTGCACCTGCATTCATTTCCGACCGACCACTTACCCTGCACAGTAAACGCAGATAAAGCGAATTATTAAACTTACGCCATTTCGCCATATCCCCTCCATACATACCGTCTAATGCAGGTTTACTAAACGTAGGATTCATTGCATAAATCTTGTTGGCAGCTTCCAAGTCGGCAAACATCTGCTCGTAAACGGATTGTTGAGTATCGAACTTAGGCTTCGTTGTTCCTCCAACCTTACGGGCCGAGAAAGCTTCTTCGTAAGGTATATCGCCAAACATATCGGTAAGGTTAGACATAAACAAGACTTTAAAAGTCAAAGCAATCGCTTCCAACGAAGGGTCTTCTTGTTCAATAGCCAAATCGGACATGTGCAGAGAGTTATTTGCATATTTCGCATAAAAGTTCCACACGCTCTGCCAGTTACCGTCACTAATAAAATAGCGATGCTCCTGACGGGTTGTGCCACCGGTAAATGCAGTGAATTGTATCAATTCATTGCTCCAATACCACGTATAGTTTTGCCAGGTATTTGCTCCATCATAAAGTAGAGGCTCAAACATACCAATCGCCTTAATCTCTCCAACCGTTGTTTTGTTGGGATTCGTATTGATCTCTTCAAAATTAGATGTACACGCAGACAGTGCAGCAACCATACATCCTCCTATTATCATATTCTTTATCTTACTCATAATCCGGTAATCCATTTAAAATGAAAGTTTAATGTTCATTCCATACGTACGTGTCATAGGGTAAGCCATTGTCTCAATACCTTTGTAGATATTGCTGCCATTGAGCATCCCCGTCTCAGGGTCGTATTGCGGAAAGCTTGTCAGGCAAAAGATATTGGTGGCATATGCACCAATGCTGGCTCCCTGCAGAAATCCCGTACGCAGGCAAACCTCAACAGGCAGTTTGTAATCCAAGCGCACTTCCTTTAGTTTAAGGAATGAGGTGTCAAAAGTATTAGCTTCCGTGTTGTTCCGATTCCAGATGTATGTATTGTAATACGTCTGTATGTTACTGGTTATGGTGTTGTTCTTAGTATACGTTATTGTACCATCGGAACTCTTCACCGCATTTACCCCTTCATGCACCAATCCGTCATAGCGACCTTCGAGTGAATTCTTTAATTTACCCTGATAAGAAAGACTAAAGTTTGTTACCGAGAAACAATTGCCACCCAGTTGGGCCGAGAAATCGGCCGATAGAGTAATGTTCTTATAAGTCAGACTCTGCGTCATACCCGCTCTCCAATCCGGATTTACTTTACCGATTTTTCTTGTAGGGTCTGTATCCAAAACAGGGTATCCGGTGGATGCATCAACCAATTCCATTCCCGAACAATCTATTTTTTTGCCATTCTCATCCAGATAGAAGGAACCTTCAGGAGCTCTTTGATATCCGCGCCCGTAAATAACATTCATCTCCTTCCCCACATAAGAATAGATATATGTTCTACTGCCAATTGTTGTTCCCATATCAGTCTGGAGTGGTTCATTCGGATCCCATCCGTCTTGCAGGCTAACCAACTTATTCCAGTTTCTCGACCAATTCACATTAAACGACCAGGTGAAATCCCTGTTTCTTACAGGCACAAAACGTGCCGATACTTCTATTCCTTTGTTTTGTATTTCACCCGCATTGATCTTCATACCCGTAGCACCTGTTATTTGATCCATATCCGCCGAAACAATCTGATCTGTAGTAGAAGAAGTATACAACGCCACATCAAACGCTATCCGGTTCTGCAAAAGCCTGACTTCCAATCCTGTTTCCCAGCTTTCTACATTTTCGGGCTTAATCATCGGATCGGGTATGGTGCCAGGCAACACATAACCACCGGAGTAATTCGTAGAACCATAATATTGATCGAGCGCATAAGGAGAAGTATCGTTACCTACATTGGCCCACGATAAGCGAAACTTCATAAAGTCTACCCATGAGGCGTATTGCTGAAAATTGAATACTTTATCTAAGAGCACACTGGCACATACCGAAGGATAAAAGAAAGACCAATTGCCTCTGGCAAGCGTACTCGACCAGTCATTACGTCCCGTGATATCCAGAAAATAAGTATCGTCCCAACTGAGTGAAGTCAAACCATACAGACTATTCACTACTTTTTTACTCCTATAATTATAGGGATCGGGGGTTATACCCGCAGGCACGTTTTCAGTATTATAAACCCCTTCTTCATTAAGTTGGCTAAGTGTTATCTTATTCGTGAAGTATTTAGACGTCATGTTATTGCCACCCAATGCAGCAGTAAAGCCCAAGTGCTTGTTTACCCATGAGTTATTAATGTATTTAAGGAGAAAATCAGTATTAAACTCATACTGCCGGATAGTTTGTTCACGATAAAATCCATTCTCGGCACCGGCTACATAAAAGGGTTTACGCTGCGTGCGAAACTCATCATTCATGTCCAATCCTGACTTCACATCAAGCGTCAGCCCCTTATAAAGAGAAAAGGTTAACCCTATATTACCGAACATCCGATCTTTATCCAAAGTACTCACTTCTTCGTAAAGAGTGCGATAAGGGTTATATGAGCTCGACGAAGGAAACACAAGGCTATTGCCGTTTTCACTGGTCACATTCGACCAGTTTGCATAATTGTATCTGTGCTGAAAGTATTCATTCTTCCAATCGTTTATGCTATTCGAATTGTAGCCCCAAACCAAAGCATACATCACCGATGTTTCGTCATAGCCACTCACCGGCATATTATCACTGCCTTTATGGTAATAGTTTACTTTGGCATTCAGTTTAATGTATTTGTTTACCTCCGTATTGAAGGCCAGCGAAACAGATTGCTTTTCATAACCGGTATTAGGTAAAATCCAGTCATTGCGCGTGTCGGTAATAGACAAACGGGTATTCGTTCCATTCCCATTACTGCCATCTATAGTAACCGTGTTATTGTAGGTTACACCTGTTTGGAAGATACCTGTATACCAATCGTCCTGATACGCCCAGGGAGTTTTGGTAAATGTACCGGTTTCCCAATCTTTTGAAGCATATTGGTAACGTAGTTTGCTTGGGTCGAACTTTTCGCCGAAAGCATAGCGTGAGATATTCTGTCCGGTTGCCACTCCATCGGATGCCATAGCCGAAGTTAACGGCCAAAAGCAATATTCATTCTGCCCCATATCGGAACCGGAACCGTACTTTGTTTGAAAGTCAGGAAAATAGCCGGCTTGCTCAAATGAAACCGATGAATTAACCGTTATGCCTATGCCTTTATCCTTACGGCCCGATTTGGTGGTAATCACAATAGCACCATTCGCAGCTCTTGATCCATATAAGGCAGTTGCGGCAGGGCCTTTCAGCACAGTAACGCTTTCAATATCCTCCGGATTGATATCACTCGCTCCGTTACCAAAATCTACCGGCGCGTCGGCATTTGCATAGTTACTTGCACTAACCGTAGCTGTAGTTCCCGATGAAACAGGAATGCCATCTACAACAAAAAGAGCCTCATTACTTCCATAGTTCAGTGATTGATCTCCGCGTAAAGTAACACGCATGGAGCCACCGGGGCCCGAGCCTGCCTGATCAAAAGTTAATCCGGCAACCTTACCCGACATGGAGTTTAACCAATTGCTAGAAATACTGCTGGTCAATGCTTCGCTATTCACTTTAGTGACTGCATATCCCAGAGATTTTTCTTCACGCGTCAGTCCCAGTGCAGTGACCACAACGCCATCCAACTGAACAGCAGATTCCTTCATCACCACATTAATGACACTCTGCCTGCCTACAGGTATTTCCTGCTTAGTGAATCCTAAGGATTGAAACTCCAAGACCAGATGTTCACCGGTTAACTTTAGTTTATATTCTCCATTCAGGTCTGTTATGCTGCCATTGGCAGTTCCTTTAGCCAACACAGTAGCACCTACCAGAGGCGTTCTGCCATCTGTTTCATACACAGTTCCTCTGATTTCTTTGTTTTGCGCCAATATGGGCAGCGTCACCAATAATAAAATTAGCGAAACAAAGAACATCCTCAAGTTAAGTTGTAAACTCATAAAACATTCATCTTTAATTATGTTATTGTATTTGCGTTTATTGCATCAGGTAGCCAAACTCTTTTGGCCGGGACATCGTTTCGGTATGCACACCTCCAAACCGGTCGGTTACTTTGATCATCAGTGTAGATGTGGCAGACGAAGCTGTGACTTTAAATAAATGTGCCGTTTTACAAGTAACAAAAGCACTGGTCGGCACAGCACCCACGTTCAGTCTCTTTGCCTCGTAAGAAACAATATGAAGCGGATCGAGTCCGGAAACTCTGGTCACAGTGAGTGGTTTGCCATTCTCCGTCACTTCTATTTTCCATTTTGAATCATATCCCCAAACATTGATTAAGACTTCATTCCTACTGTTCAAACTGGCATAGGTACCTACATAAGGAGCCAAATCTTCATCCGTAGAATTAGGTGCATAAGCGGCTGCCGTAATCTGGATTTTGTTTAAGTCATAAGATCTGAACTGATAATCTTTATCGTAACCTATGCTTTTATAATACCATTGCATGTTGTCTCCGTCCATATGCCAAACGCCATAGCCTCCGGGGGAACCATCTTTGCAAATCTGATTTCCTGCATATCCGCTCCTTCCCGTCCACCACCATGTAGCACACACAGCAGCCGTGTTATGTTCCATTAAAGCATCCGAAGCCTCCACCGAGAAATTAATGTGAGTATGCCCACTCAAAATGTGCACTTTAGAAAAGCCATTCAGGCAAGCCATCAACTCATTACCATTATCCAATGAAACCTGATCGACCTGACCGCCATCACTGGTAACAGCTGTCGGATTCTCATGCAACGGGATGTGCATAGCCACAACAATAGGAGTACTTTTATCAGTAATGGTTGCCAGGTCCTTCTTCAACCAAGCTATCTGGTCGGCTACTATGGCACCATTATAATTGCGGCTACCGATTACTCCATAAGAGCCTCCGGTATTGATATAAACAATATCATCCAATACGACATAATGAATATTACCCAGATTAAACGAATAATAAGTCGGCCCGATCACTCTTTTATATGCCTGTTCCGCCAACCAGTCTCCCGCACCATAAGGATCATTATCATGGTTACCGGTTACATTAAATACCGTGCAATTTATTTTATGCATCCAGGTAAGGTATTCAGGAAGTGCAAAACTGTTGGTATACCAATATTGATCCCAACTCATATCGCCCAACGTTAATCCGTATACCTTTGTCCCTGTATTTTTCACATCTGCTATGAGTGCATTCACATCTGTCAGGAATCCCTCGCTAAACTGAGACAAATCATCATTACGGTTGGCCAGGTGCAAATCTGCCATTGCTACAACAACGTGCTTCGTGTTATCTACCCTTGTCAAAGAGAAATCTTTCTGTTCTACAGCACTACCTCCCGCCAGTCGCTTAAAGAATTGCGGCTCATTTTCATTATTTGTTACCTCGTAATTTCCCGGAACAGAGATAAATACATAACCATGCTTTTTAGCCGAAGCCAGATAATAGATTCCGCTCTCGTTTGTGGTAGTCACCTCATATCCATCAGACACGGTTACTCCGGGCATCCCTACTCCATCACAAGACACAATTCCTTTCAGTGTCATGCCTGCAACATCGGGAATTGTTGTCCCAACCACTACATTAAGAGTTATCGATCCCAGAGACAGTTTGTTTTCCCCTCTCGAAGCGACGAGACTATACTTGCCCGTAGTAATATTTGCCGGCAACTTAAACACGGCCGATTCTGCCGTCACCGACTTAACATCTAGAGTAAAATTCAGATTGCTATCGCTCTGCGATGCTAACAGTACTTGGTCTCCCATAGCGAATCCTTTAGCAGTAAGGGTCAGATCGCCTCCGGCAGTAACATCAAGGCTTCCAGGAATAGATACCTCTGTTATCTTAAAAGCATCTTCTGAGTTCACACCCGATGTTCCACCGTCACAACTGGCAAAAGTAGCACCCAAACCAACAAACAAAACCCCTGCCATAGCAAGAGCCAACTTCAATGCAGAGCCCCAAAAAGCTCGTTTCCTTTTCAAATTCAGTTCCATTCTTTGTTTTATTTTCGTTAACCTATTTTCAGTCTCATTAGCTCTCTAAAGCGACACAAAAATAGAACTACAATACGAAGAATGTGCTCACAAAGAATAATCTTAATAATATCGTAAAGAGTCTGAAGTCTTATAGAAACAGCAATGCAACAGATGTTGATCTATATGTAACAAGAAGACAGAGCAGAGAGAAAAAGGAAGGTAACATATATTAAAAGGCCATTCCTTTTTTTAGGGAATGGCCTTCTGATCAAAGCAAAGAAAAAGAAATTCTTTCTGCTCTATTTACTCAATAGGGTGCTTTCAACGTTTCGTTAACAAGGCGAATTTTTAAGTTCTGTCTCTCCGGTAGCCATTATTTTCCTTATTAATTCTCTCCCTAAAGGATAAGGAAGCGAAAGTTCTTTCAAGGAAAATAAACTATCTCCAAACTCCTTGCGGAAAGAGCGAAGAAGTTCTTCGGGCTCATATTTTAGCGTTTGTGCAACCTCCGGCAACGACTGATGAAAACTAAATCGTCGTTTCGCCTCCATTAATATGCGCAAGCGGATATATTTAGAAAGAGAGATGCCTGCAACTTTATAAAATATCCGGTTTAAGTATCGGGATGAACAATTCATAGCCTGAGACAATTCTTGTGTGTTAATGGCTTCATCTATGTGCCATTCTATATGAATAAGAGATTCTACCACAATCTCCTTAGCTTCCATCGTTTTCTTCATTTCTTTATTCTCTTATAATTTCAAAATATCTTTCAATGCCTTATATCCGGCTGTACTAGCTTTAATCTGATGTCCATTCTTAAGAGTTATCATCTGCTGTTGCTTTTTATAGAGCTCGATGCGCAGCACCTTTTCTATATTAACAATGCAAGATCTGTGTATCCTTACAAATTGATTCTTGGGCAAATGAGCCATAAAGTATTTCATGGTTTGCTCTTTCAGGTACTTTGCATTCTCAGTAAAAAGGATTACGTAATCACCATCAGCCTGCAAATAACAAATGTCTGCCACAAAAATCACTTGAATCTTTTGCCCCGATTTTACCGCCACACGCTCCAGAATTTCTTCCTCTACCGGCTGTATCTCTTCCACTTCATCAACCAACGGCAACTCAGCTTCATCTTCTTTACGTGATAGCAAAAAGTCATAGATCACATAAGACATAATAATTAATCCGCCAATGAATAAATGTAACGGAAAAAGGGCAATCACCAAAGCAAAGTTTTCCCGAGACAGAAGCAGATAAATGCATAGTAAGTGCAAACCTGCCCATACGGCAAGAATGAATATGCCCAATGTAACGTAATTTAAAATTGTTCGCGGCGCTATGATAATGCCAATGCCTCCCCTTTCCGCAATCATTGTCCAACACCATCCGGTTAAAAAAATCAGAGCCGAAAAGCAGGAACAATCAAGTAACAAGGTGCTGGCAGAAACAACAGCCAGAGGTGTCATTACCCCCCAACTGCAAAAGGTCAAAACAATCCACAGCGTAACGTAAGCAATTTCTTTCTTTATCGTGTAGTATGAATAAACCATATTCATACGCTAATTTCTTAAATCTCCACTTCCAAGAACACCGCCTCCTTCAATAATCAGGCGTTTTGTAGTATCTGTCTGTTCTTTATCTATGCGCATATCCTTGAAAGTATATATAATCGCATCGATTTTAATATCCACAGTCCAATGAACCGGCACGTAAACAGTTACATTACCTAAAACCGTATTGATACAGAGCACGGTGTCGCCATCGGCCAAGTTTGTTTTCCGCAAATCAAGCGTAGTGTCTCCAAACACAGTATTCACTTCTCCTCCTTTAAATACAGGATCAAGGACTATATATTTTCCACTTGAGAATACACTTTGCTTATTAAAGTATCCCCGGGTATATTCAGCCTTTATTTTCTCAGACGTTTCGTTACCGCAGCATTCATCAAAGCCAAATTTATCGGTAAATCGCTTTCTGGTATTGTGATACATGCAATGATGCGGAACCAACAGGCGAATAAGAAAAATAATTCCACCAAGGATTAATAAAACCGGCCAATACATGTGCACAAATCCTTCTGCCGGCAAAGGCAAAAAGTCGGGATACACAGTAAGGACACGTGGTATCAGAAAAAAAGTTCCGACAATGAACCAACAAGAGCCCGACCAGAAGTGGTATCTAAATAAAGACGCAACGCCAATTAAAAGCACAAACATAGGCCAGGAGAATAATACGGTCTTAAAGGGAAGGGGCATAAAGCCAAGATTAAAGCCCAAAAACACAAGCCCGGATATAATAAGCAATGCGGCAAAGAACGCAGTATGCTTACGATGATGATTTTTTCTACAAGTTTTCATAATCAATTATTTTTCTGCAAATATAAGATAATCAATGTATTACAGACAAGAACAAATCGATAAACCCCGAGTTAAACCCGACGAATGCATACCTGCAATCGATGAAAGTACAAACACACAGAGCCGATAAAAGAAAACCGCCCGATAACCAATGCTATTAGGTTACCGGACGGTAAGTATTCTTCTGTCTGTGTGTTCGTCTTAATACTCTTCTTCATTAAAAAAGAAGTCTTCCTTACTGGGATAATCTGGCCAGATATCTTCTATACTTTCATAAACCTCACCTTCATCTTCCATCTCCTGGAGATTCTCGATTACCTCAAGAGGAGCACCCGAGCGCATGGCATAATCGATAAGTTCATCCTTGGTTGCGGGCCAAGGAGCATCTTCCAATTTTGATGCTAATTCCAATGTCCAATACATAGCTTTTAAGTATTTAAAATGTGAATATTAATGCCAACTCTCAATTTTTTCGGCAAAAGTATAATAAAATAGTTCACTTGCAACTATTATTCCAGAATATTTCTCCTTTTTTTTCAAGAAAATTAAGTTTTCGCGATAATACAAACAGATAATCAGATAGTCTGTTTACATAAGCCAACAAATTAGCATCTATATCGTAATCTTCGGTAAGAGCCAGTATGCGTCTTTCGGCCCGTCGGCACACCGTACGACAAACATGGCAAACCGCTGCTCCACGCCCCCCACCGGGTATCACAAAGAAACGCAAAGCCGGTAACATTTCGTCGGCAGCATCAATTTCCCGCTCCATGAGCACAACATCTTCCGGAGTTATTATACTCGCTTCGTTTAATGTCACTTTATCCTGATCTGTAGCCAGATGAGAGCCTACGGCAAACAATTTATCTTGTATAGCCAACAGATACTCTCGATCTCGGTCCTCAGTAAGGTAAGTAACCAACAAACCTAGATTAGAGTTCAACTCATCTACCGTGCCATAGGCCTCAAGACGAGCATGCGTTTTCGATACGCGCGTTCCTCCGATGAGGCCCGTCGTCCCTTTATCACCGGTTTTTGTATATACAAGACTCTTCTTCATAATCATTCTTAATTAGTGATTTATCATTAACAGCAAAGTTGATCTAAAAGTTGATTATATAATGTTGTTTTATCTTTTTTTTGTCAAAGAAGATAATGCCCAAGTCGTAAAGATCAAAAGTAATACCCGTTCGTTCATCTGCCTGCATACGCTTCCATAAAGCTTTCATCGTCTTAGAGTAACGGATTCCTTCAATAACAAACACAGATTCTGTGGTTACGTGAACAACACAAGAACCAAATATTTCTTCCATAAACCTCGGATCCTGATAGTGGTGCAGATAGAGAAAATCAACGGTAGCATCCTTTTCAAGGGACAAATCCGAAAGATTGGCAACAGGAACATAAGCGGCAGATTCCTTAGCCGCCGCCTGCAGAAAGAGGGCCGATGACGAGAGTCTGCCGGCATCAACAATGGTCTGTGGTTGCTTCCAACTCACAAGTCTGAACAGCAGCCTGCTCACTTTTTTAGGCCTGCATATCCAGGTTTTATCCTTGCCTATCGAATTTTCTTTCTCCTTTAGCAACAAGTGCCGATAAGTAGTATCAGGCATCTTTCTGTAGATGACAGTCGTTATAAAATCAAATGCAAAAGGAGAATGCACTCCATATCCGCAACGATAACGAAAACGTATCAGCCAAATAAACGGACGTTTCAAATTAAGCATTACATTCATAACCTATGAATTTAGTTTTTTGCATGCGCAAAGATACTCTTTTTTGTAAAAAAGCAAAACGAGGAGATTATTTTATAGCTTAAAATTAAGATTAATAAAAAAGAAACTTTAATGAATATGAATGGACGTATTTGGGCACCCGCAGACAACAATATTTAGCATTTCATTTTGTATAAAATAACTGTTTGGAACATCAATTGACCTGTTTATTTGTTCTATCAGCTATACGCATAATTAAAAAGACAATAACAGATTAAAAAGAAATTAGTATGAAGTACAATTTATTAGGAAATACCGGCCTCTTGGTATCGGAACTCTGCCTTGGTACAATGACATTCGGAGGAAAGAACGGAGGTATATGGGAAAACATCGGCGATTTACAGCAAAAAGAAGTGAATGAGCTGGTCAAGGCTGCAATAGCCGCCGGCATTAATTTTATAGATACGGCCAATATCTATTCATTTGGCCAGTCCGAGCTATTACTGGGACAATCTTTAAAAGATCTGGGGCTAAACAGAGATGAGCTGATTATTGCCACAAAAGTTCGCGGAAGAATGGACGATAAGCCCAATGGTGAAGGCTTATCCCGATATCACATCTTCAACTCTGTCAATGATAGCCTTAAACGTTTGCAAATGGATCATATTGATATTCTCTATGTTCATGGTGTAGATAAGCTGACACCCGTCGAGGAAATCATGCATTCGCTTAATGATATAGTATTATCAGGAAAAGTTCGCTACATCGCTGTATGCAACTGGCCTGCCTGGATGGTTATGCAAGCTCAGGGTATTGCAACATTAAATGGTTGGAACAAGTTTATCGGCTTACAATATTTTTATTCCGTAGCTGCCAGAGACATAGAACGTGAGATCGTTCCATTAGCACAAGATCAAAATCTGTCCATTATGCCATGGAGCCCATTGGCAGGAGGTTTTATCTCCGGTAAATATACCAGAGAGAAAGCAAAGACGGGCAATTCGCGACGTGACGTATTCGACTTCCCTCCGATAAACAAAGAAAAAGCGTTTGATATTGTAGATGTTTTGAAAGAAATCAGCAACCAACATCACGCTTCCGTTGCAGAAGTAGCTTTAGCATGGGTACGCCAACAACAAGGCGTGACAAGCACTATTATCGGAGCTAAAAACATTGAACAACTTTTGGATAACATAAAATCAACCACAATAAATTTGACTGCTGAAAACCTAGAAGCAATTAATGCTGTAAGCAAATTAGCCGAAGAATACCCCGGATGGATGGTTAATCATCAAAATGGAGAAAGGATGTAGCAATCGAAGAATTATTTCAACCCAAAAAAAGTGAGTTGGTATATAAGTAATTCTTGCTGGAAATATCATAGATTATGACAACGGCAATCTCACCAGAGTCAAAACAATAAATACAAAAATAAGAGGATACCAATAAAGTAATCCTCTTATTTTTTTCAACTTCACCAAAGAACACTGAATTAACCTTCTCTTTTTTATTCATTTCAACGACTCATAATCCATTAGACTTCCACTACTAGCAAACAGGTGAAATAGGACCTGCTTGCAATATCGGTCTATCCTACCAAAGATAAGGAAAGCAAAATTATACAAAAATATCTCGGATAATCTTGCACAATAAAACATTGTTCGTATATTTGCGAACACATAAAGAAAACAAAATGGAAGAAAATAAAAAAGAGTATACACTAAAGCAGGAAGAGATAGCACGATTCGGTAAAGCATTGGGACATCCGGCACGAATAGCAATCCTGCACTTTCTTGCGTCTCAAGAATGTTGCTACTTTGGCGACATACACGACGAGTTACCCATAGCAAAAGCCACCGTATCTCAACATCTAAAAGAACTTAAAGAAGCAGGTTTAATTCAGGGAGAGATAGAACCCCCTAAAGTAAAATACTGTATCAACCCTGAAAACTGGGCATTGGCACAAGAACTCTTTGCCAGCTTCTTTAAAGAATGCAGCAACATAAAAGAAAAATGCTGCAAATAACATTTTCTCATCATTAATGTTTGTCGTTTTACAAAATGCAATTAAGCATAACTTTTATCATAATTTTAAAAACATGGAAATTAAAGTATTAGGAACAGGATGTGCAAACTGCAAGGCTTTGTACGAAACAGTGAAACAAACAATAGCAGACCTCAACATAGAGGCAGAGTTAGTGAAAGAAGAGGATTTAGCGAAGATTATGGAATACAACGTAATGCAACTCCCGGCACTCGTAGTAGATGGCAAAGTGGTATTGGCAGGCAAAAAGCTTTCATTGCCGGAAGCAAAAAAAATATTGAGCAAATAGTGACGAATGCAAGAGGCGAGCCAGTTATGAGAATATTAATATTGTGTACAGGAAATAGTTGTCGTAGCCAAATGGCACACGGGTTTCTACAATCATTTAACAAAGAACTGACTGTTTGTTCGGCCGGTACGGCAGCATCCGGAAAGCTCAATGAAGAGGCAGTGACGGCTATGGCCGAAGCAGAAATAGATATTAGCCACTACACATCTGATCCGGTAGATATATACCTCGGGCAAGAATGGGACTATGTTATTACTGTTTGCGGAGGAGCCAATGAAAGCTGTCCCGCATTCATCGGCAAAGTGAAACATCGCCTCCATATAGGCTTCGATGATCCGTCACATGCCATAGGTACAACTGAATTTATAAAAAGTGAATTTATTCGGGTACGCGACGAGATCAGAGCCCGTTTTTATGAATTTTACATCCAAAGAATACTCCCTACAATAAACGAAGAATAATGATACAACAATTTGCAGATTGGTTGGTGTATACTCTTTTCGGACTGAATTCGGCATCACACCTTGGTATGGCAACTAACTTTTTCTTTTACGATACCATAAAAATATTGATCCTGCTATTCATTATCAGTTCTTTAATGGGAATAGTAAACGCTTATTTCCCGATCGACCGCCTCAAAAAATTTCTTTCTACTCATAAGCTTTACGGACTACAATACCTGCTGGCTTCATTTTTTGGTGCTATCACCCCTTTCTGCTCCTGTTCATCCATCCCACTATTTATCGGGTTTGTAAAAGGAGGCATTCCTCTTGGGGTAACTTTTGCCTATCTCATCACCTCACCACTCGTCAATGAGGTTGCTGTGGCCATGTTTCTGGGCACATTCGGACTAAAAGCAACGCTCATTTATACAGTAAGTGGCATTCTGTTAGGAATGATAGGAGGAAGTGTATTAAGTTTATTCCACCTAGAGCCTTACCTAAGTGATTGGGTAAAACAAATTCAGGCAAACAGTATTGCCGATACATCACTCTGGGAAAAAGAGCACATTCCTTTTATGAAAAGATTACCCACCATCATTCACGATGCATGGGCAATAGTGAGAGGAGTGTTGTTGTATGTCATTATCGGCATCGCTATTGGTGCCTTAATGCATGGCTTCGTCCCCGAAGGTTTCTTTGAACAATATTTATCAAAGGACAATCCGCTGGCCGTTCCCATTGCCGTTATATTAGCCGTTCCGATGTATGCTAATGCTGCCGGCATCGTTCCGGTTATTCAGGTTTTCGTAGCCAAAGGCATTCCATTAGGTACAGCTATTGCCTTCATGATGGCGGTAGTAGGGCTCTCTCTCCCTGAAGCTACACTACTAAAAAAGGTAATGACCTGGCAACTAATCGGCTTGTTTTTCGGAATAGTTACTCTGTTTATTATTCTTTCAGGCTACCTTTTCAATTGGATTTTATAAAAAGAATTAACCATGTGGAAATATTATGCACTCTTATCAGCATTATTTGCCGCTCTTACCGCTATTTTCGCCAAAATTGGCATAAAGAATATTAATTCGGACTTGGCAACAGCTATCCGAACTGTAATCATACTTTTTATTACTTGGGGAATCGTTCTTTCAGGCAGTCACCTCAACGAGATAAAAGAGATACAACGCAACACTTGGCTATTCCTTATTCTTTCGGGGATGGCTACCGGTTTATCCTGGTTATTTTATTTTAAGGCTTTACAAATAGGAGATGTTTCACGAGTAGCACCGATTGATAAATTGAGTGTGGTAATTACCATTTGCCTCTCTTTTTTAATATTAAAAGAGCCTATCAGCGCTAGGGTCATTGTTGGAGGATTACTCATTGCGGCAGGTAGCATTACTATGATTCTAAAATAAAAAAATCAAATAACTTTTCACATCCGGAGAATCAACCTAATTAAATAAGAAATAAGGAATCCTACACACACAACATCCCCATGTTTCACTACTTAACATCCGAATGTTACATCATAGAACATGGGGATGTTTATGTCTGTTTTGCGGCCATAGCGTTATGTCTGCGTGCAATCTTTGTAGTATTAAGATCCGGTAAGTTTCATTGTGGGGCCTTTCAATTTTTCAAGTCCCTTTTCTCCACTTTCAGCACGAGTGGGCCAATCCGATAAATAAAAAAAACCAAGTAGTTGAAAATCAACTACCTGGCTTTTGACCTTGTACCCAGACCCGGGGTCGAACCGGGATGGAAATGAATCCACTGGTGTTTGAGACCAGCGCGTCTACCGATTCCGCCATCTGGGCTTAATTGCGGTGCAAAGATACTTCTTTTTTCGAAACCGACAAGAGAATGGCAAGAAAAACAGCTCTAAAACAATAAAACACACAATGAATTTTCCGAATTAATAAAATTAATCCTACATTAGCAGAAACTTTTAAAATAGTCAATATCATGACAAATAAAGATAATTATTGTGTGATAATGGGTGGAGGTATTGGTAGCCGATTCTGGCCTTTTAGTCGCAAAACACTTCCCAAGCAATTTCTGGATTTTTTTGGTACAGGACGGTCACTGTTACAACAAACCTTTGACAGGTTTAATAAAGTAATTCCAGTAGAAAATATTTTCATTGTAACCAATGACATGTACGCCGACTTGGTGAAAGAACAACTTCCCGGTTTAAAAGCCGACCAAATTTTACTAGAACCTACAAGAAGAAACACCGCACCCTGTATCGCATGGGCAGCCTACCACATCAGGGCATTGAATCCAAAAGCCAATATTGTCGTAGCTCCCTCCGATCATCTGATATTGAAAGAAGGAGAATTTCTCGAATCTATAAAAAAAGGATTAGATTTCGTATCCCATTCAGACAAACTTCTTACTCTCGGCATTAAACCTAACAGGCCGGAAACCGGATATGGATACATACAAATAGCCGAAAAAGAATCAACCGATTTCTATAAAGTAAAAACATTCACAGAAAAGCCCGAATTAGAACTAGCCAAAGTGTTTCTTGAAAGCGGAGAATTTTATTGGAATTCCGGGTTATTTATATGGAATGTAAACACAATTATTAAAGCAGTGCAAGAACTCCTGCCGGAATTGGCTGAAAACTTAGAACTGGGAAATGAAGCATACGGTACGCAATCCGAGAAAGCCTTTATTGATGAGAATTTTCCTGCTTGTCCAAATGTGTCCATTGATTTCGGAATAATGGAAAAAGCAGACAATGTATATGTTTCTCTGGGTGATTTCGGATGGTCTGATCTGGGTACATGGGGTTCCTTATACGACTTATCCCCGAAAGACATGAACAAAAATGTTATTCTAAAATGCCAATCGCTCATATACGACGGCAAGGATAACATCATAGCTCTACCCGAAGGAAAACTAGCAGTAATTGAAGGCCTTGAAGGATATCTAATAGCAGAATCAGACAATGTGCTGCTCATCTGCAAGAAAGACGAAGAACACGCCATCCGCAAATACGTTAATGACGTACAAATAAAACTCGGAGAAGATTATATTTAGTCAACTCTTCCGGGAACAATAAAAAGAGCCCTTTTCTATAATTGAAAAGGGCTCTTTTTATGTTATATATAAGATAATTTCTTTCTAGTCTAATCCTAACCAAGCCTCATGTATTGATTCTGCAATAGTTGCAAAATCTTGATCTGTTAGTTTTAATTTAGGATTAGAGATGATCATATCCGATTCTTTGTTAATAGGAATCAAATGAATATGAGCATGCGGAACCTCAAGCCCCATAACCGCTACCCCCACACGTTTGCAAGGTATAGCTAATTCAATTGCCCGAGAGATGTTTTTAGCAAAAACATGCATTGCAGCAAGATCTGCATCAGCCAAATCAAAAATATAATCAATTTCCTGCTTGGGCACCACAAGCGTATGTCCTTTCACTAAAGGGTTAATATCAAGAAACGCAAAGAATTTATCATTCTCTGCTACCTTGTAACAAGGAATTTCACCTGCTATAATTTTGCTAAAGATAGTTGCCATAACCTTTTTATTTTCATGAGACAGAACAAATTACAACGGTACTATATAGTAAAAAAGGCTGAAATCTAATATTGTTTTCAACCTTAAAACTCCTGTTTAAAACGAGATGCTCATTATTTCAAGACTTATCCTACCCTGTGGAACCTGAATTTCAGCAACATCACCCACTTTTTTCCCAAGTAGACCTTGTGCAATAGGCGTACTTACGGACATTTTCCCTTCTTTCAGGTTAGCCTCACTTTCAGACACAATAGTATAAACCATCCTTGAATTGTTTTTTACATTCTTCAATTCAACCTTGCTGAGTATTTGCACTGAGTCTGTGCTTAACTTTGATTCATCTATAATCTTCGCATCAGCAACAATAGCCTTTATCCTATTGATTTTCATCTCCAACAAGCCCTGCGCTTCTTTAGCTGCATCGTACTCCGCATTTTCAGATAAATCTCCTTTATCCCGTGCTTCTGCTATCTGCCTTGACATCTCAGGACGATTCACAGTCTCCAACACTCTAAGTTCTTCAACCAGTTTCTTGTAACCTTCTTCAGACATATAAGCCATGATATTTCTCCTTTTTAATTTTACAAACAGCTATGTATAAAACAAAAAAGAATTCCAACATGAATTATGTTGGAACCCTCTATAGTTCTTTTCTTGTGCAAATATAAGAATTTAAATGATAAGTGTCAAGCAAAAACGAATGCTATGTAACATATTTCTATAAAACATTCTCATTTATAGCGGTTTAGAGCAATGCCTTAACCGCAGTATCCATATCTTTCAGGTCTTCTCCGCGAGCACTAAGCTCGTTCTTCCTGTTAATAAGGAAATAAGAAGGTACTTGTTTTACATTGTACATTTTAGCTATCGTAGAATAAATGCCATTTGCATCCCGTACGCAAATCCAAGGCAAATTATCTACAGATGTTTTCCAAAAATGTTCATCTGCATCGAGAGAGACCTGATAAATTTCAAGGCCTTGAGATGCATATTTTTTATAAAGATCACGCAAAGTGAAATCATGAGAAGCGGAAACGGCACTCTGATAAATAGTAAAGTCTAATAAGACAACTTTCCCTTTCAAATCACTGATTTTACGTACATTGCCTTTCAGATCTCGCAATGCAATATCAATTATACCCGTTTCTGATATTTTGTCTTGAGGAATCTCTAGCGTAGTTTGTCGGGGTGTACGGGTGTTTTTCATCCCTTTAATAACAATATTATATAAATTTTCCGAACGATCAGCATGTGGATAGGAGTTACTAAGGCTGGTCGCTACAGCTGCAAAACATTTAATATCCTCCTTGTTGTTTAATGGATCAAAAATTAAATAGTTATTAAGTTTCTGAAACAGAGCGAAATAAGCCGCAGCAGTATTGGGCGCAGCAAAGATATAATTAATTTTCACATCGTCTTTATATCTTTTTAATAGAACAGCCAGACTGTCCTCAAAAACATCATTGGTTACTATCCCTGCCCGAGCCGATTTAGTCAAGACATCTACATCCGCTTGTAGTTTATTTTGCTTCAACGTAAGTTCCTTGATTTTTGCGCAATTATCAGATCCTTTAATCGAATAAGACGTAGAAAAAGTGGCATAAGGAGCAGCGATTGACACCGTTTCGATAGAGTCAATAGATAAATTAATCACCTTCTCACCTATTCTCAAACGATAAAATTCAGGAGATTCGGGACGAAGCCCTCTAAAACTAAACGCACCATCCTTTTTCAGTTTTAAAGAATCAAGGGTTACGATACCCTCAAGACCGGAGGCTTCAAAATAAAGAGTTTTCCCGGCAGCTCCGGAAACACTTCCTTTTACATTAAATTTAGGGCCAGAATTGCAAGAACTAAAAACCAGTATTGCAAGAATTACCAAAGATACTTTCTTCATATTGATGCTTATTATTTTCAATTTGCAAATATACGTCTTTTCAAGACTAGTCAAAGCTTTTTGCATGCTTCTTCACTCTTAAAATGAAAAAACCAAATAAAAAACGACTTTTTATCTCATTTTCACCATATTAGAATGATAAATGTATATCTTTGCACGAATTTTGAAAGAAAAGATATAGATAAAACAATTTTTATGATTAACCCAATTGTTAAGACGATCGAGTTGGGAGATGGCAGAACCATCACACTCGAAACGGGAAAATTGGCAAAACAGGCAGACGGATCCGTCATGCTGCGTATGGGAAATACCATGCTGCTTGCAACTGTTTGTGCCGCTAAAGATGCAGTTCCCGGAACAGATTTCATGCCTTTGCAGGTAGAGTATAAAGAAAAATACGCAGCCTTTGGTCGCTTCCCCGGCGGTTTTACAAAAAGAGAAGGAAGAGCTTCTGATAATGAAATTCTCACCTGCCGCCTTGTCGACCGAGCGCTCCGTCCTTTATTTCCTGATAATTACCACGCCGAGGTATATGTAAACATTATCCTCTTTTCAGCTGACGGTATTGATATGCCGGATGCTCTGGCAGGACTCGCAGCTTCCGCTGCACTGGCTGTTTCAGACATTCCTTTTAATGGCCCCATATCAGAAGTACGTGTAGCACGTATTGATGGCAAATATGTAATCGATCCTTCTTTTGAACAATTGGCAAAGGCCGATATGGACATCATGGTAGCAGCTACCTATGAGAACATTATGATGGTAGAAGGCGAAATGAACGAAGTTTCTGAAGCTGATTTACTGGAAGCAATGAAGGTTGCTCATGAAGCAATTAAGGTTCACTGCAAAGTTCAAATGGAGCTAACTGAAGAAGTTAAAAAAGCAGTAAAACGTGAATATTGTCATGAAGTTAACGACGAGGAACTTCGCACAGCCGTTCACAATGCCTGCTATGCAAAAGCTTATGCTGTTGCAGAATCCGGCAATAAGAATAAGCATGAACGCGAAGATGCCTTCAAAGCTATTTGCGAAGAATTCAAAGCAACTCTTAGCGAAGAAGAACTAACTGAAAAGAAAGCCTTAATTGACCGTTATTATCACGACGTCGAAAAAGAAGCAATGCGCCGTTGCATTTTAGACGAAGGCAAACGTCTTGACGGACGCAAGACAACTGAGATTCGTCCTATCTGGAGCGAGATCGGTTACCTACCGGGACCTCACGGATCGGCTATCTTCACGCGTGGAGAAACCCAATCACTTACTTCCGTGACATTGGGAACCAAATTAGACGAAAAGACCATAGACGATGTATTGTTTCATGGTAAAGAACGTTTTTTATTGCATTATAACTTTCCTCCTTTCTCTACAGGCGAAGCTAAAGCCCAACGTGGTGTAGGCCGTCGCGAGATAGGACACGGAAATCTTGCCCACAGAGCTCTTAAGAAAATGATCCCCGCCAATTATCCTTATGTTGTACGTGTAGTATCGGATATCTTGGAATCAAACGGATCTTCTTCTATGGCTACTGTTTGTGCCGGAACATTGGCCTTAATGGATGCAGGTGTTAAGATAAAGAAGCCAGTATCCGGAATCGCAATGGGTTTAATCAAAAACGCCGGAGAGGAAAAATATGCAGTACTTTCTGACATTCTTGGCGATGAAGATCATCTTGGAGATATGGACTTTAAAGTTACCGGAACAAAAGATGGTATCACCGCTACTCAGATGGATATCAAAGTAGATGGTTTATCTTTTGATATTTTGGAGCGCGCTCTGAATCAGGCAAAAGAAGGCCGTATGCACATACTTGGAAAAATATTGGAAACAATTCAAGAGCCTCGTGCTGAAATGAAAGACCATGCTCCCCGCATCGAAACATTGACTATTCCTAAAGAATTTATCGGAGCTATAATAGGCCCTGGTGGAAAGATTATTCAGGGAATGCAAGAAGAGACCGGAGCTACTATCACTATAGAAGAAGTTGATGGCATAGGCCGAATCGAGATAGCAGGTACAAACAAACAAGCAATTGAAAGTGCAATACGCATCATTAAGGGTATTGTATCTGTGCCAGAAATCAATGAAGTATACAAAGGAAAAGTTCGCTCTATTATGCCATACGGTGCATTCATCGAGTTTCTTCCTGGAAAAGACGGATTACTCCATATTTCAGAAATGGACTGGAAACGTCTTGAAACTGTAGAAGAAGCCGGAATCAAAGAAGGAGACGAAATTGAAGTGAAGTTAATTGATATTGATCCGAAAACGGGTAAATTCAAACTTTCAAGAAAGGTGTTACTTCCACGTCCTTAAAAAAGGTCGTAAGCAACATATTAGTTATTCTATAGCCTGACTACATATCGATATGTAATCAGGCTATTTTTATATTCAAAAATAAAAAAACCGACATAAAGCTTGGCTTTCCAAAAAAGGATATGTTTCTTTGCCACAAGAAAAGAAAAAATCTCTTAAAAAAAAACGATCTTAATGTCTGAATCCAATGATTCTTATAATCTAACGCTATTTTCTCGTTTTTTCGAAGAAAATCAGACTAAATTTCTATCATTCGCTTACTCATATACAAGAAGCAAAACAGTCGCAGAAGACATTTTGATGGAAGCAATGATGGCTCTTTGGGATAACTACAAATTGTGGGAGGAAGATGCTAACCCCAGAAAATTACTACTGACTATTATCAAGAACAAAGCTCTTAACTACCTGGCACACCAGCAAGTACGCATGCGCGCCGAAGAGAACATCAGTTCTCATAGCCAAAGAGAACTATCTCTACGAATCTCTACACTGAAGGCCTGTGAACCGGACATGATCTTTAACACCGAAATACAAAGCATCGTGAGAAAGGCGCTTGAACATGTGCCGGAACAGAGCAAACGGATTTTTTTAATGAGCCATTTCGAAAACACATCAAACAAAAAGATAGCAGAACAATTTGGCATATCAATCAAGAGTGTCGAATTTCACATTACAAAAGTGCTTAAAGTACTTCGCCACGAATTAAAAGATTACCTCGTCTCCTTCTTTTTCTAAAAAATATTCATTTTCTTATTAGGGTTATTCTCATTCAACCTGTTATATATAAAACATCATTATATATACATCCAGTTGCATATGAATCAGAGCATATTATACAGATACTTTAAAGGAAATGCTTCCGAGAAAGAAGAAAGAGAAGTCCTCAAATGGGTTAATGAGTCGGATGATAATTATAAAACTCTTCAAAAAGAACGACTATTGTATGACATAGCCCTTTTCTCTGAGAAGAAACAACAAACCAGACTAAAAATAAACAGACGTGTCATCCCTATAATAAGATGGGGCATACAAATTGCTGCGGTAGTCTTGATTTGTCTGAGTTCCTATCTCCTTTTAAATGAACATCAATACAGCAGTACTGCACACGTACAAACAATGACTGTTCCTGCCGGACAACGGGCGCAAATTACGTTACCTGACGGAACAAGAATCTGGCTAAATTCAAAATCTTCTATCAGTTATGCAGCAGACTTCGGCCGTAAAGAAAGAACGATAGATTTGGATGGAGAGGCCTATTTTGAAGTAGCTAAAAACAAGAAAATACCATTCTACGTCAACACGGAAACAAACAAAGTAAGGGTTGTGGGAACAACCTTTAATGTCTGTGCATATAAAGGATCTAACGAATTTGAAACAACCCTGGTCGAGGGATTCGTCGATATATACCCCGCAAACAGCGACAAGCTGATCACCCATTTAGTAAAAAATGAATTATTTTCTGCACGGGGAGCTTATCACAAAAAAAGCAAAGTTACCTCCTACGATAATTTAAGGTGGAAAGAAGGGTTTTATTGCTTTGACGATTCTTCATTCAAAGAAATACTGGACAAGCTGGAGAAATATTATAATATCAGCGTAACCATAAATAACACTCAGGCACTAGACTATCGATGCACAGGAAAATTCAAAGAACAAGACGGACCGGAGCATATTCTTAAAGTCATACAAAAAGATCATAAATTCACTTACCGCATAAACGATGAGAAAGATTCTATTTTCATTAAATAACAAGCAAAAACAAAATATATACTAACTCTTAAAGATAAGCGTATGAAGAAATAAACGAACATTTTATAAGGAAAAGAGAATCGGAAAGTACCCCCATACTTTCCGATTCGAAACAGTCAAAAATCGACCTTAATCAATTTATTAACTTAACACATGACAAAGATATGAGAAAAATTTCTATGAAAGGGCTTTTTTGCCCAAAAAGTTTAGTTTCTAAGCAAATATTACTAACTATGAAGATTACAACATTCCTTCTTCTGTTTGTAACATTTCAGGCTTATTGTGAAAACGGATACTCTCAGAATGCCAAAGTAAGCATTACAAACTCTAACCTGAATGTGGGCGAATTACTATCCCAGATTGAAGCCCAAACAGAATACCTGTTCGTCTACAACAAAAAAAATGTAGATGTAAAACGCATTGTTTCTGTTCACGCAGAAAATAAAACTGTAGCGAAAGTACTCGATGAAGCATTCTATGGGACGAACATCAAGTATATAATGGAAGGACAAAACATTGTCCTCACAAAGAATGAAGCAAATTCCTTATCTGCTCAGCAAAACAAAATAAGCATAAAAGGTGCAGTGACTGACGTAAAAGGGGACCCGATTATTGGTGCCAATGTGCTCGAAAAAGGCACTACAAACGGTACTATTACCGATATTGAAGGCAAATTTGCATTAGAGATTGACAATGCAGCAACAATAATAGTATCTTACATAGGGTATAAGACACAAAACATTACAACAAACGGAAGAACAAATGTAAATATAAAACTAGAAGAGGAATCATTGGTTCTTGACAATGTAGTCGTTACGGCTATGGGCATCAAAAGAAAAGAGGCTTCTTTGACTTATTCTACACAACAGGTAAGCGGAGACGAACTTGTTCGTGCCAAAGATCCTAATTTAATCAATGCACTGACCGGTAAAACGGCCGGAGTGCAAATCACCAAAAGTTCATCCGGTTTAGGCGGATCGGCTAAAGTCTCTATCCGCGGAAGCCGTTCAATTAACGGCAACAACCAACCTCTTTACGTTATTGACGGGGTACCAATGCTAAATAGCAGCAATGAGCAGGCAGCAACCGCTATCGGTGGAACGGCCGATGCCGGCAATCGCGACGGAGGTGATGGTATTTCAAATCTGAACCCGGATGATATTGAAAGCATGAGCATTCTAAAAGGTGCTTCGGCAGCAGCACTCTATGGCTCCCAAGCAGCTAATGGCGTTATTTTGATTACTACAAAAAAAGGAAAAGCAGGGATACAAAAAGTAACCTTCTCATCAAACCTGACAGTAGATCACGCCGTAAGTCTTCCCGAATTTCAGAATCATTATGCGATGGACCCCGAAGCAAAGAACAGTTGGGGAGAAGCAAAGCAACTGAAAGACTATAATAACGTTGACCACTTTTTCCAGAACGGACTGACTGCAATCAATTCTGTTTCTCTCACCAACGGAAATGAAAAGTTACAAACATACTTCTCGTATGCAAACACAACAGCGAAAGGAATCATTGAGAAAAACAAAATGCAGAAACATAACTTAAATTTCCGCGAAACCGCAAATTTCTTCAATGACTATCTGAAGCTCGATGCGAATGCAACCCTGATGACCCAGACGATAAAAAATCGTCCAACATCCGGTGGTTACTACATGAATCCACTCGTTGGCTTGTACGGATTCCCCCGGGGAGAAGACATGGCTGAATATAAAAATAATTTCGAAGTCTATGACGCATCCAGAAATATGAATGTACAAAACTGGTATACATCCTATCAGGATATGGAACAAAATCCTTACTGGATTACGAACCGGGTAAAAAGCAATGATAAAAGGACACGTGCCATCGCTTCCCTCACTGCAAATGTCAAAATTACAGACTGGCTAAATATTCAGGCCAGAGGAACAGCCGATTATACACACGATCAATACGCACAAAAGATGTATGCATCTACAGCCCCGGCCATAGCGGGTCTAAATGGTCGCTATATTGATCTTAACCATACGGAAACATTGTATTATGGCGATGTTATGGCCATGATAAATAAAAAATGGAATGATTTTGCTATAAATGGAGCCATTGGTAGCAGCATAAACAGCACAACGGTAAATTCCTTAAGACTGGACTCTAAAACAGCATCCCTATATTATCCGAATGTGTTTACCGTGTCTAACATAAAGATGACACAATCTGCCTACATTGACGAACAAATCAATCAGAAACGAGTTCTTCAATCAATTTTTGGTACAGCACAACTGGGATGGAAAGAAAGCTTGTATTTGGACCTTACGGCACGCAACGACTGGTCCTCAACATTAGCCTTTACAAAACAAAACAGTTTTTTCTATCCTTCCGTCGGTTTATCATGGGTGTTGAACAATACCGTAAAACTGCCTAAATACATTTCTTTCGGCAAAGTAAGAGCCTCTTGGTCTAAAGTAGGAAATGACCTCCCGCTATACATAAGTAACACAATTGCAGGGAGCAACGACATCATTGGTGCAGGAGGAGCAATTATAACATATTCGCAAGCTCCGTTTGATGATCTTAAGCCCGAAATGAGTACTTCATACGAGCTGGGTACAGAATGGAAGTTCTTTGATTATCGGTTGGATTTTGATTTTACATACTACAAAACCAACACAAAAAATCAACTATTCACCTTACCGTCATCTGCCGGAGCTGAATATAAATACTACATGGTAAACGCAGGTAATATTCAGAACGAAGGATTTGAAATTACTCTGGGCGGAACTCCTCTTATGACAAAAAACTTCCGTTGGAAAACCCAATTCAACTTCTCCACAAACAGCAACAAGATAATCAAGCTCCATCCGGATCTGAAAACGTTTGTTTATGGCGACGAGGGTTTCTCTTCATCCTATTCCATGCGATTAGTAGAAGGTGGATCTTTCGGCGACATCTATGGGAAAGCGTTTGAACGTGATGATAAAGGGAACATCGTATATACCACAGATAGCGACGGAGACAAAATACCGAATGTAATTGGTGAAGGGAACACGATAAAGGTAGGCAATAGCAGTCCGGATTTCATGCTAAGCTGGAGTAATACATTTACTTACAAAGGATTCTCTTTATATTTCCTACTTGACGGCCGCTTTGGAGGTGACGTGCTATCACAAACTCAAGCGGAACTTGACCAAAGAGGCGCCAGCCTTGCCACCGGAAAAGCCAGAGATGCCGGCTACGTAAATTTAGAAGGTACTCAAATTAATCCTAGGAAATTTTATACCGCTGTAAGCGGGCGGGCCGGTTGCACCGAATATTATATGTACGATGCTTCAAACATCCGCTTACGCGAACTTTCACTCAGTTATTCACTCCCCAAAACATGGCTGGCAAAAACAAATTTGGTGGAAGATGTTCAAATCTCATTAATTGGGCGAAACTTATTTTTCATCTCCAAGGATGCACCGTTTGATCCGGATGCCGTTCTGTCAACAGGAAATGATAACCAAGGAATTGATGTATTCGGTATGCCTACTACAAGAAGCATGGGCTTCAATATTAAACTTACATTCTAAAAATGATCATCATGAAAAAAAATATTCAATATATTATCGGCTCGCTTTTAGTCGGATTATTCATCTTCACAGCATGCACGGATTCATTCGAATCTTATAATACCAACGAAGCCGGATTTGACAATGATAAGAAAAAAGAAGACTTCAATTACTACGGGGTTTCACTAGGTATCGTTCAGCAAGGTATCTATTTCAACTACGATTGGGGGAGTGGAAAAAACTGGCCTTTCCAGGTTATGCAAAATCTGGGAGCCGATATGTTCTCGGGATATGTGCACGACTTCAATCCTTTTAATGACGGACATAATAACAGCACGTATAACATGATGGACGGTTGGAATGGCTCCTTTTGGGACTATACCTATGGATATATCATGCCTGAAGTTCAAAAATCAGAAAAAATAAATATGGAAGAAAATGCCGGATTTTATGGCATTACCGAAATATTAAAGGTAGAACTCATGCACAGAGTATCCGATTTGTACGGTCCGATTATTTATACACAATTCGGATCGAAAACAGGTTCTATGCCCGACACGCAGGAAGAAGCTTATACTGCTTTCTTTAAAGATCTGGATACCGGCATCGCCAAAATAAAAGAAAACATGACTGCAAATCCCGAAGTGGAAAGTTTTGCTAAATTCGACATATTAATGCCTAGCGGAAAAAGGACTTATGCCGAATGGATTAAGTTTGCAAACTCATTAAGGTTACGTTTGGCTATACGCATCGCAATGGTCAACCCAGGCTTAGCTAAAACCGAAGCTCAAAAAGCATTATCAGATGATGGCGGATTGTTGGAAGCCAATGACGACATTGTTGCCGTAGCTACCGCCTCGGGTTATGGCAATCCTTTCGGCGAAATTAATAAGAGTTGGAGTGAAGTTTACATGAACGCCAATATGGAATCTGTAATGGGCGGTTATGAAGATCCCCGTCTGGAAAAATACTTCGACAAGGCAGCGGGAGCGGATGCAGAAAGTCAGATAATTTACAAAGGGACTTATAAAGGGATTCGTCAAGGCACCGGATTTAACCATAAGAATTATATCGGCCATTCAAGAA
Source organism: uncultured Bacteroides sp. (assembly GCF_963677715.1). Classification (NCBI taxonomy): domain Bacteria; kingdom Pseudomonadati; phylum Bacteroidota; class Bacteroidia; order Bacteroidales; family Bacteroidaceae; genus Bacteroides; species uncultured Bacteroides sp. The sequence continues at coordinate 2,510,326 of NZ_OY782495.1, read as the reverse complement.
GTACCGTTTCACAAACAACCGATCCTGTGCTTATGTCGGCTGCCGAAGTATGGTTCTTACGAGCAGAAGCAGCATTGAGAAGCTGGTCGGCCGAGTCGGTGCAAAGTTGCTATGAACAAGGGATAAGAGCATCATTTACTCAATGGGCAGCCAAAGATGTAGATGCTTATTTAGAAAACACCAAAAGTCCCAAAAATTACATTGATGCATTCAAGGTTGAGAATAATTGTGATGCAGTAAACACAACGACACCCAAATGGAATGCCAACGCAACGAATGAAGAAAAGCTAGCCAAAATAATTACTCAAAAATGGATTGCATGCTATCCTGAAGGATGCGAAGGATGGGCAGAACAAAGACGTACGGGATATCCGAAACTTTTCCCTGTGCTGGTTAATGATAGTAAAGTAATTGATACAGCCAAAGGGCCACGGCGTTTGAACTTTTCTGTCGGAATAAAGACGGCAAACCCCGAACAATATGCCGCATTGGTTAAAGCTTTAGGAGGAAACGATGATTGTGCCACTGATTTGTGGTGGGATAAAGGTGTAAATTTCTAAACACTCATAAATATACATTGGCATCTTCCTGAAATAAAACAGCTAGATGTTTGAGGGAGTAAAGTCTTGGGGGAGACTTTACTCCCTTGCCTTTTTACGAAAAACAGCAAGAAAGTGACGCACCAAAACCTTAAACCATTTGATAAGAATAATAACCCTACCGATATTCCTTAATAATCAGTTCTCCTGTAAGCGCCCCGAAAGCACTGGCTGCAAGAGCCTCCATTTCATCTTCACCGGGATATACAAATATAGGAGCCAAAAAAGAAGTGCGTTCTTTTATTCGAGAAATCACATAATCGGAATAGGCCATTCCACCCGTTAACAGAATAGCATCTACTTTACCATAAAGAACAACACTCGCCGCACCGATACTCTTCGCTATGTTATAAATCATCGCATTCATTATCAATTCAGCCTTAGCATCCCCATTTTCTATTGCTTTGAGAACCGCAGGAACATCCGTAGTCCCTAAATGTGCAGCCAAACCGGCTTGCCCCGATATACGTTTTTTTAGTTCCTCTCTGGTTAGTTGCCCATTGAAGCAAAAGTCTATTAGCTGTCCGGCCGGCAGAGTACCGGCTCGTTCAGGAGAAAAAGGGCCGTCACCGTCGAGTGTATTATTTACATCCACCACCCGCCCGCAACGATGAGCAGCGACAGAAATGCCTCCTCCCAAGTGTCCGATAATCAAATTAAGATTTTCATATTTCTTACCCTGTTCTTTGGCATATCGCCGGGCAACAGCTTTATGATTTAACGCATGAAAAACAGAGATACGAGGCAATAAAGGAGAACCTGTGATACGGGCAATATCATCTAACTCATCCACCACACCAGGGTCTGCAATAAAAGAACGGCAACCGGGTATCAGTGAAGCCAGGTCGGAAGCAATGAGCCCTCCGAGGTTGCAGGCATGAGCACGCACGGCATGCAATAGGTCATGCTTCATCGTATCATTCACTTCATATACACCACTTTCAATAGGTTTCACCAAACCGCCGCGCCCGATAATAACATCAAAAGAAAAAGGGATTCCATTCATCTCCAACTCACGAAGCACTAATGATCTCCGAAAGTCAAATTGATCTACGATGCGAGAAAAAGTATTTAATTCATCCACACCGTGATTGATATTACGCACCAGGACAGGCCTTTTGTCTTCATAGACCGCTATCTTAGTAGAGGTAGAACCGGGATTAATCGCTAATATTTTCATTTACTATTTGCTTTACAAGTGAGACAAGCCATAGCAAGGCTGTTATATTTAGACAAACCGGAATCACTGCGCGACGGCAACACCACCGGACAGACGGGGCCTTGCAGCATACCGGCCATTTCCGCCTGAGCAAACAAACTAACCGATTTGTAAAAAGTATTAGCCGACTCTATATTAGGGAATATGAGTACATCCGCTTGTCCGTTTATAGGTGAAACGATGCCTTTAATATCACCACTTGCCTGCTCACAAGAGGTGCGTACATCCAAGGGGCCGTCAATAATAACATCACCGAATTCTCCCGCCTCAGCCAACTCCACGATATTAACATAGTCAAGCGAATGAGGAAACTTAGCACTAACCTTTTCGGTACAATGTATCAATGAAATGCGCGGCCGTTCAATGCCAAAGTTACGACATGTATGTATGGCATACCAAATCATTTCAATTCGTTGCTGCAAAGTAGGTCGTGGAATTACTGCCGCATCAGAGAAAAAGAGTAACTTGTGATAAGAAGGGATTTGCATAACGGCCAAATGAGTCAAAACTTTCCCGGCGGGAAGTAATCCCCGCTCTTTATCAAGAATAGCGTGTAACAAATTATCCGTACTGATAATCCCTTTCATCAAAATATCGGCTTCGTTTTCGCGAATAACACGAACAGATTCAATAGCAGCCTCGTCAGGGTCTTCGATATGCACTATACGAATGTATTCAGTGTATTTTTGCAATGCAGGGTATCTTTGCAGAAAGGCAGAATCTCCTATCAACAGAAACTCGGCAAAACCCTCCTCTATAGCACGAATAATAGCATATTCTGTATTGGGATCGTTGGCACAAACCACCACAACCCGTTTTCTACGGCCAAGTGTTTTTAGATGGTCTGTCAACTGACTAAAATTCTCAATAGGTTTCATAAAGTTTGATTTTTAGCAAATATCAGAAAAATCATTGAATAAAACGCCAAAGTAAAATAAAAAAAGAGGAATCCGTTGTAACGTTTTGACATATTATCATTGTTTCACTACACATAACCTTATCCATTAACAGAATAATTTTTTTTTGCGTACTTTTGCACCTATCAATTATCAAATTACACGCATATGAATAGCCTCATCTCTCCGCCATATTTACAAAAGGGAGACAAAGTAGCCATTGTGTCTCCTTCTAGCAAAATAGACAAGAACCTTTTAACCGGTGCATATAAAAAGCTGGAATCTTGGGGATTAAACCCACAATTCGGCAAATATGCGGGGAACTCTTCCGGCTGCTTTGCCGGAACAATAAAGCAGCGGCTTGAAGATTTTCAGTCGGCAATGGATGCCGATGACGTCAAAGCCATTTTGTGTAGTCGGGGTGGATATGGCGCCATACATTTAATTGATAAACTTGATTTTACACGCTTCGGAGAACATCCCAAGTGGATGATTGGATTTAGCGATATTACCGCTTTACATAATGTCTTTCAAGCTCATGGATTTGCTTCACTCCATGCACCCATGGCACACCATCTTAGTGTTGAACCTGAAAATGATCCCTGTTCCCTACAGCTAAAAGATATATTGTTTGGAGAATTACCACAATACAACTGCCAGCCACACAAGCTAAATCAAACAGGTCATGCGCACGGAATACTCAGAGGAGGCAACATGTCTGTCTTCTATGGATTACGGGGAACCACTTTCGACATTCCGGCCGAGGGCACTATTCTGTTTATAGAAGATGTGAGCGAACGCCCACATGCCATAGAGCGAATGATGTATAACCTAAAGTTGGGCGGCGTTCTCGAAAAATTATCAGGCCTCATTGTCGGACAGTTCACCGAATACAATGAAGATAACTCTTTGGGCAAAAGCGTCTATGAAGCTCTGTCCGATTTGGTAAAGGAGTACAGCTATCCGATATGCTTCAACTTTCCTGTAGGGCATGTCACCAATAACCTTCCCCTGATTAACGGGACAAAAGTAGAACTTATTGTTACCCATAAATCAGTCGAATTGAAATTCTAAATGCCTGAAAAAGAGAAGAGTTAAAAATAAAATCGTAATTTTGAAGCCAAAAGAAAAACAGAACCAATGAAGAATTATCATATGCTTTCCTTAATGAGTTTGCTAATTTTCACTACCGTGTCTTGTGGAACCAATCATAAATCGGCCGAAGCAACAGAGACGACCGAGCGACAAGTAAAAGCGCCGGAGTTTGATGCCGATAGTGCTTATCAATATGTCAAAGCCCAGGTCGATTTTGGCCCGCGGGTACCCAATACGCCCCAGCATGTAGCTTGTGGAAACTATCTGGCCGAAAAGCTGGCCGGATTCGGAGCCAAAGTGATTAACCAATATGCCGATTTAATTGGTTATGACGGAAAAGTACTGAAAGCCAGAAATATCATCGGATCATTCAAACCCGAAAACAAAAAGCGAATTCTCCTTTTCGCACACTGGGATACTCGCCCGTGGGCAGATAATGATCCCGACGAAAAGAATCACCATACTCCTATTCTCGGGGCAAACGACGGCGCCAGCGGTGTAGGCTTACTGTTAGAAATAGCTCGCCTCATTAACCAAAAGCAACCGGAACTGGGCATTGACATTATCTTTTTTGATGCAGAAGATTATGGTGCACCAGAGTTTTATAAAGGAGAGCATAAAGAAGAGTATTGGTGTCTGGGCACTCAGTACTGGGCCAGAAACCCTCACGTACAAGGATACAATGCCCGCTTCGGAATTTTATTCGATATGGTCGGAGGGAAAGATGCTACTTTCTTCAAAGAAGCTTATTCAAGCCAGCATGCTGCAGGCGTTAATAATAAGGTTTGGAAGAGGGCCAATGAACTGGGCTACGGCAGGTATTTCATTAATGAAGACGGCGGCCAGGTAACTGATGATCACGTTTTTGTAAACCGCATAGCCCGTATTCCCAGCATCGACATCATTCCGAATGACGAAAACAATGAAGAGTCAAGTTTCGGCTCATTTTGGCATACATTGAATGATAATATGAATATCATTGATCGGTCAACGCTAAAAGCTGTTGGCCAAACAGTTCTGGAAGTAATTTACAACGAAAAATAATATATAGAATGTCTATCAACGAATTACAAGACGAAATCATTGCCGAGTTCAGTGACTTTAGCGATTGGATGGATCGTTACCAATTACTCATCGATTTAGGAAACGAACAAGAACCGCTAGACGAAAAATATAAAACCGAGCAGAATCTCATCGAAGGTTGCCAAAGCCGCGTATGGCTGCAAGCAGAAGAGGTTGAAGGAAAAATTATATTCAAAGCAGAAAGCGATGCACTTATAGTAAAAGGCCTTATTGCTTTACTTATAAAGGTAATTTCAGGGCACACTCCCGAGGAAGTATTAAATACAGACCTTTACTTTATAGACAAGATTGGATTAAAAGAACACCTGTCTCCAACCCGTAGCAACGGATTACTGTCTATGGTAAAGCAAATGCGGATGTACGCATTGGTATTCAAAGCAAAAGAGAGGAAATAATCCTCTCTTTTGCTTTGAATACCAATGCGCTTTTTTATCACGCCCTTACCTTCAACTTCATAAGTTCCATTACTCATCATCTTTAAATTCGAGAATGTCTCCGGGCTGGCAATCCAGCACTTTACAGATGGCCTCCAGCGTAGAAAACCGGATCGCTTTTGCCTTTCCCGTTTTCAGAATAGAAAGGTTAGCAGGTGTGATATCAACCTTTTCAGCCAACTCTCCCAAAGAAATTTTTCTTCGAGCCATCATTATATCCAGATTTACTATTATAGACATACTATCTCCTTTTTCTTCCTAAATTGTCAGATCCTGTTCCTCTTTTAACTTTAATCCTATAGCAAATATCTCTCCTACGATGAACGAAACAATGCCCAGAACCAAGGTTAAAATAGATATAAACTCCGACTGGTGAAAAGAATATCCCGGAATAGAGAATACGGCACACAAGCCACTATAATTTATATAAATTGATGCCACCGAGCATAGAAAGCTAAAAGTCAATGTACCGCCTAACCATCTGAGGCGATGCACATTCTTCCAATTAAATATATCAGATCTGTTAATAGAAACAATCAGCTTGATAAAAATGAAGATAGAAATTGCTATCGTCGCAAACTCAAGCAATGACGATAGTGCCGTACCCAGCATATTCCATATATTGGCTTTAGTCTTGACACTGACAAGCAACTGGCTATACAAAGCGGGAACTTTAGCATTTGTACGTTCATTATAAACAGAATCCGAGAAATGAGCTAAATCTTTAGGCATCAACGCTATCATTTTCATATCCATAGCCGGGCTATCAATTTTCTTTCCATGTGCATCCATTACCAACTCCACACCGGCCACAAAGCCCATTCCCATTTCAAAAAGTGTTTCAAATACCGAATAGCTCAATACCAGGACAACCAATACGCAAAGTATATTCAATCTCCTTTTCATTATCAATATTTATATTTAGTTTCTATTCAACAGAGCCTCTTTCCAGTCATAGGCCACTTTCGTTTTCCTCATTGCCGCATAGGCAATAACCAGACATAGAGCAGCAGCCACTAGTATTTTATAATAGGAGGGTTCTCCCACTACATCTTTAATATATTCAGCATTCGGATATCGTAAGCCAAGGTATACCGACAAACTATTATTTACAATGTGTATCAGTATGCACGGAACAAGACTTGCTGTTTTATAGTAAATCCATGCCAGCAGCAGCCCAATTAAAGCCGCCCCAAATATCTGAGCCGGGTTTAAATGAAACACGCCAAAAACGAGTGCAGACAAAACAATGGCCTTCGCAGGCGTATATTTTCTCAAGAGAACTCTAGTAATGGCTCCTCTGAAAAGTAATTCTTCAAGAATCGGCCCCAGCAGAGTAAGGCAAACAATGCCAAACCAACCGGATTGCAAAAGATTAAAAGAATCTTCCATAATATTAGGCAACCATGGCATTAAAGACATTAGATAATCAATCAACACGATAGCCGAAAGAGCTATAATCACTGAACAAAGCAGATAGAAAGGAGATACCGGAGTCCATGTGACTTTCTCTCTATTTATATAATCGGCTTTATAAAGATAAAAGGCCATAAGTAAAAAACCGGCAAACATGGCAGGAGCAAGCATCATTGCCTGCACGCCTGTAAAATTGCCATACATAACCAGAGAAATAATAGCCCCGAACATGGCAACAATCAATGCCCCCACAATCTGGCAACCAAAGTAAATCAGCACTAATTTTATAGCCTTTATCATATTCTATTCTGTTAATAGCATACAAAGATAATTGTTTTGTTTCAATCTATCTTCTCTGCCGGGCAGGTTAAACCACTTTTAAAGATCAACAATTCATATGCTTGCAGCAGCCCCGCAAATCAATATGGTCATCACTGATATTGAAACAATCAACATTGAAATACCCAAAAAGATTCTTTTCATGAGATACACCCTTTTAAATCTGTTATTCAATAATAATATATCGTTTATCGATATGCAAAGGAATATATTATTTCTCAGAACAACAACTTTATTTATCGAAAAACAATATATAAATTATGATCTTCAATATAAAAGCACTTAAAATGAATAAAAATGATCGGCATATTCACAACGAAGAGTTATGCGAACGCATTTATGCAGCAGAGACTAAATACCCGAAAGAAATAGAGAAACAAAAGAATGATTGTTTATCCCAGAATAGATTCTACCATAATCGCATCTTTATGGAGTTGTGCCACCAGATCGTCTAAACCGGAAAATTTCATCTCCGAACGAATACGTTGCACAAAAGACAGACGAATGGTGCGATCGTAAATATCCGAATTGAAATGGAGAATATGCACCTCTATAGTGCGACTACGTCCATTATCCATAGTCGGACGATAACCGATATTCAGCATACCGATATAGGGCTTTCCTTCAACATCCACTCTAACAGCGTAAACCCCATCCAAAGGTATCAGCTTTTCCGGAGTCTCAATCTGAAGATTCGCCGTAGGAAATCCTATCTTACGCCCCATTTTGTATCCGTTCACAACAACCCCTTCAATAGAATAGTCATAGCCCAAGCAACGAGCCACCTCGTCTACCCTGCCCTGTTGCAGAGAAGTGCGAATAACAGATGAACTCACATTTGTCTGTTCAAAAGAACAAGCTTCTGCAAGCACCACCTCCATACCCATTTGTTTTCCGTAAAGGGAATAATCATCAAATCCCTCGCTTCTGTTTCGCCCAAAGCGATGATCATAACCAATAACCAGACTTTGTACATTATAGCGCTCTTTAAGAATGTTCTTCATAAACTCGCAAGCAGTCAGCTGAGAGATGTCCGTAGTAAAATCAAGCATCATACAATAATCTACACCCGTTCCTTCCAAAAGAACAATTTTCTCACTATTCGTAGTAAGCAACTCCGGACGATAATCAGAGTTCATCACCTTACGAGGATGAATCGGGAAAGTAATCAAAGCAGACTTCAGCCCATTTATAGAAGCAACGTTCTTTACTTGTTCAATCAAAAAACGATGTCCGATATGTACTCCGTCAAAGAAGCCGATAGTGGCAACACATGGTTCAGGCAAAACATCGGGTATATTATGGATAATCTGCATGACAAATATTTATTTAAAAAGATGACTCCAGTCTTCGCCGGCTTTCGGAGTATAAGTAACAATACCAAGAGACTGAGCCGTGAGGCAATTGGCAGATGCATCATCAATAAAAAGAGTTTCTGCCGGCAAAATGCCCGTATCTTCGAGCAGGATTTTAAATATCCCGACTTCCGGTTTGGCCTGGTGCAACTCAAACGATAAAAACATTTTCTCAAAATAGTCTTCCACCCGGAAGCCTTTATAAAGGAAAGCATTCCGGCAAGCCCATTTCCAATGCATCTCGTTCGTATTGCTCAATAAATAAACAACATAATTCTCACGAAGCTTCAGCAACAAATCAAGTTTAGAAGTAGGAATACCAACAAGAAAGCTATTCCAGGCAGCATCAATTTGCTTATCAGGAATAATGTCTCCTACTCGTTCTCTTATTTCATTCCGAAAGTCTGCAGCCGTTATCAATCCTTTTTCAAATTCCATAAAGAAGCCCTGTTGTCGATAAGGGTCAATTAATTCTTCAACATTCTGCAGACCAATTTTCTTAAAATTATCAATGCATCGCTGTCGGTCGAGGTCTATCAACACTCCACCGAAATCAATTATCAGATTTTTAATTTCTTTTCTTCTCATCTCTTTCTTATTTATATATTAAGCGACGGACAAAACGAATCAACTCTCCTATCCATAATACAAGAGAAGAAGAAGCTATAATAATTATCCAAGTAATCAAATCAAGAGGCTCGGTACGAAATACTTCGCCGCCAAACTGCACAATGCAGAACTGACCGCCAAGAATGGCCAGCACAACCAGCTCCATTCCATACGATTTCGTTATTCCTTTAAAGGCAGAATCGGCTGTACCGAAAGCGCGGGCATTAAACAAATTCCAGAACTGCAACATCACAAAGAAAGTAAAAAATACAGTAAGTCTATGCACGCTTATCCCGCCATCGGCATTTGTATAAAAATAAATTAAGCCCATAAGCACCACCAGAAAGACCGAGCCAACTCCTAAGATGTTGTACCACATTGCCCTGTTGATAATAAAATCAGTGCTATTGCGGGGTTTATCACGCATCACACTTTCACTCGGAGGAATAGAAGCCAATGCAAGAGCGGCAAATGTATCCATAATAAGATTCACCCACAACATTTGAGTTACGGTAAGCGGAAGTTCCGTTCCGACAAACGAACCTAATAATACAATGAGCAAGGCCACAAAATTAATTGTAAGCTGAAAAACGATAAAACGTTGAATGTTTTTATAGAGAGAACGCCCCCACATTACCGCCGTTCCAATGCTATTAAAAGAGTCATCGAGTAGAGTAATGTCACTGGCTTCTTTGGCCACAGACGTTCCCGTACCCATCGACAGCCCTACCTGGGCATGGTGCAAAGCAGGAGCATCATTGGTACCGTCTCCCGTAACAGCCACCACAGCCCCTTTTTGCTGCAAAAGCTGCACAAGCCGCTGTTTATCCGTAGGTCGTGCGCGCGACATAATTTTCAAATCCATTACCCGGTCAAGTGCCTCTTTATCAGTCAGTTCGGCAAAAGCAGTTCCCGTTATGCGATTAAATTCCGTATCTTCATCCGTCCATAGACCAATCTGCCGTGCTATTTCTGTAGCAGTTCCCGTAGTATCACCGGTCACTATTTTTATTCCGATACCGGCCGACTGGCATTTGAGTACTGCAGCAGGCACATCCTTACGTATCGGATCTGAGACAGCTACAACTCCCAGAAAATTCAAACCACTAGCCTCCACCAGAGAAAGGCAATCTCCCGTTTCATCGTTCTCCACTATGCGATAGGCAAAGCCCAATGTACGCATAGCCATATTTTGATAACTCAATAATTGCTCCTCAATGATCGGGCGATATTCGTCGACACTCACACTCCTACCATCAAGCACCACCTCTTTGCATTTGCTCAGTACAATCTCCGGTGCACCTTTGACGTATATTACTTTCTTGCCTATCAGCGAAGATTTTACCAAGGTTGCCATAAATTTCCTCTCGGTAGAGAAAGTAAGCTGATCAACCACATCTGCCTTCTCTCTTAGCTCAAGATAGTTTTGTTGGCGACTATCCAGCCACAACAACAAAGCCACCTCGGTTGGGTTTCCTACCCCTTTAAGCTTTCCTTCGGTTTCATCTTCACGTAAAAAGGCAGTAGAGTTCACACTAATTCCCTCCGTAATCAGTTGGCTAACAAAACCACCGTCCAGTTCTCCATCCTTATTCAGTCCATAAAAATCAGGTTCATATACCTGCATCAGGTTCTGCGTGAGTGTTCCTGTTTTATCCGTACAAATAACCGTAATAGCGCCCATTGTTTCGCAAGCATGCATTTTGCGCACAAGGTTATTGGTAGACAGCATACGTCGCATATTCAGTGCCAGACTCAGTGTGACACTCATGGGCAATCCTTCGGGCACGGCTACTACGATTAACGTAACCGACATCATAAAATATTTCAGTATAATTTGCGCAATGTCCATGTATTGCTGCCAGCCGCTTATTTCAGTATTGTTGAAGTAATGAAATAAATCTCTTGAAACAAACACAACAAATGTAATGATGGCAACTGTAAAACCAATCTTACCAATGAGATTAGCCAGCCTCGTGAGTTGAATATTTAAAGGAGTAGGCTCAACATTCTGTTCTGTACTCTGCCGCGCAACTTTACCTATTTCCGTAGCATCTCCCACCCGAAGCACCCGCATCTTTCCATGCCCGTCTAGCACCGTAGTTCCCCGCATCACGCTATTCGAAGGGTAAGTCGCCTCTTCGTCAAACTCCGCCTCTACGGTTGTTTTACTAATCACCGGTTCACCCGTCAGGCTCGATTCATTTATTTGCAAAGAGATCGCTTCAATCAATTCACCGTCCGCCGGTATTTCTTCTCCCGTTTCCAATAAAATGATATCCCCCACAACTACATCCTTTCGGGGAATCTCACGGATTTTGCTTCCGCGAATCACTTTTACGAGCGTTTCTTCATTAACAGCATTCAGCAAATCAAATTTTCTGCCTGCATCATATTCAAAGAAAAAGCCAATGCCCGTAGCCAGAAGAATAGCAGATATAATTCCGATTGTCTCGGCATATTGATTCTCAACAACAGATATAATTAAGGAAAAAAAGGCTGCAACAAGTAAGATCCGTACAACAGGATCTTCAAATTTCTCCAGATAAAGTTTCCATAAGGAAACCCGTTTAGGAGGTGTCAGAAGATTATCACCATATTTCTCCCGGTTTGCTTTTACCTTATTCTCATTGAGGCCGGAATGGTAATAAGCATCATTTATTGCAGTCATACAAGTACATACGTTTATTTAGGCCACAAAAATACAACATATAATTTGGAAAAAAGACCGATTCAATCTTTTTATCAATGATCAGCCTACAAACCAAAATGGAGGTAAAACAAAACGAAAGCCTCTGTTGTTTTAAAAAGATAAAACCCCAAAATAAAACATTTATGAAGTACATTTGCACTGCCTGCGGCTACGTTTACGATCCGGAAGTCGGCGATCCGGACGGAGGTATACTCCCCGGAACAGCTTTCGAAGACATCCCCGACAATTGGATATGCCCGCTTTGCGGAGTAGGGAAAGAAGATTTTGAGCTGCTAGACGAATAAATTCATTGATCACCTCATCTGCCATTTATCTTTCCGTATCACATCAATCGGGCCTGTATAAATGGCAGATACATCTTAACTTCAAGAAGCTTTCCTCTCCTTCAAGTCACTACTTGCTTCCACAACATTTACTACATAATCGCCCAATTTCTCACATTCGCCAATGATGTCCATGTAGTACACACCCATTTGATAATCATACTCTTTATTGTTTACGTCCAGAATATTTTGATTCTTCAATTGGTTACGATAGTTATTTATCTCATTCTCCAGATTAAACGATTTATTTACATCAATACTCTGATGTTCAGGCTTCTCAACCACAGCAATCATTTGCGCCAAAGCATCATCTGTTAGTTTCATCATAAAGTGGATATGCTCATATTGCTTCTCAGTGAACTCCTGATTAGTCTGGCGTTTTCGGGTAATGGTACGTGCCAGGTTATAACAGCTATCGGCTATGCTTTCTATCTCGGTCACTTCACGAAGCATGGCCCTTATCTGTAGCTTACTCTCGGAACTAAGCCGGCCTTCAGACACCTGGTTCAAATAATGAGCTATCTCCAGTTCCATGTTATCGCTAATGTTCTCGTACTTCTCTATCCGACTGAACAGTCTGTTAAAATCGTCATCCTTCTCCGTATGCAATAAGTTCTGAACCATTGTGAACATTTTATACGTGCGCTCCGAATAAAGGTGTATCTCTTTACGAGCCTGCAAAATAGAAAGTTCGGCTGTAGACAGTATACCTCCCGAGATGAAACGTAATCGATATTCTTCTTCATCATCATCTTTTTTACGAATAATCGAACTTACCGTTTTCTCTATCAACTTCACAAACCAAATCATAATAAATACGTTGCAAAGATTAAAGACAGTATGAAACGCCGAAAGTTTAAAAGAAACAGCTACCTCGGGCGCACTTGCCATGTAATGGTCAACAAACCAGGAGATGGCTCCGGTAAACGGATAGAAAAAGATCAACATCCAACATACGCCGAACACATTAAAGATAAAATGGGCCAATGCCGCCCTCTTGGCCGATGTATTAGCTGCTAAAGCAGCCAGATTAGCCGTAATAGTAGTCCCTATATTTTCTCCAAGCACCAATGCGGCAGCCAGTTCAAAAGGAATCCAGTTCATGGCACACATCACAAGCGTGATAGCCATCGTAGCACTCGACGACTGCACCACAATCGTAATAATAGTACCCAACAACAAAAAGAGCAATATAGAAAGATACCCCATGTGGGTATAATTCTGTATAAAAGCCAGCATTTCGGGGTTTTGGGCTAAATTGGGCACGTTATCCTTTAAAAAAGCAAGCCCCATAAACAAAAAGGAGAATCCGAACAGGAATTCTCCCAAAGACTTACGCATGCTTTTCTTAGAAAAGATAAGTGGAATGCCGATGCCCAACAGTGGAAGAGCAAACATCGAAACATCCACCTTAAAACCGAACAGTGAAATTAGCCAGGCCGTAACCGTAGTACCAATATTTGCTCCCATAATAACACTGATCGACTGAGTCAGCGTAAGCAAGCCTGCATTCACAAAACTAACCACCATTACCGTCGTTGCCGAAGACGACTGAATTAATGCCGTAATGAGTAACCCTGTTAAAACTCCCGTCACGCGATTAGTAGTCATCGCTGTGAGAATACTTCGCAACCTGTCACCGGCAACTTTTTGCAAGCCTTCGCTCATAATCTTCATTCCATAAAGGAAAAGGCCTAAAGAGCCAACGAGCTTTAAAAAATCATAAAAAGAATATTGCATCTTTAATTCGTTTGAATGTTATTTGTCTTCTACGCAATTATGTAATATATTTATCCATCTTAATCACTCACTTAAAAACGTAAAATGAAACAGATGTTACAAATCTATTGCAAAAATAACAATATTTATAAAGAATTCCCCATCGGAAGCTCACTTTTGGATATTTACAATGGTTTAAATCTCAATTTCCCTTATCAGGTTATCAGCGCAAAAGTGAATAATCGCTCCGAAGGATTGAACTTCAGAGCATATAATAATAAAGACGTAGAGTTTCTCGACCTAAGAGATCCTTCCGGTATGAGAACTTACGTACGTTCTCTTTGCTTCATTCTTTTCAAAGCTATTCACGAGCTATTCCCCGAAGGCAAACTCTACGTGGAACATCCCGTATCAAAAGGCTATTTTTGTAATTTAAGAATGGGTCGCACCATTACTCTCGAAGATGTGTCACTCATCAAAAAGCGCATGCTGGAAATTGTTGATGAGAATATTTCTTTCCATCGCATAGAGTGCCACACTACAGAAGCCATAAAGATTTTCAACGAACAAGGTATGCAAGACAAGGTAAAGCTCCTCGAATCATCCGACTCGCTATACACTTATTATTATACGTTGGGAGATACGATAGACTATTATTATGGAAATCTGGTACCAAGCACAGGATACGTCAAACTTTTCGATATCGTTAAATACTACGACGGCCTGCTGCTTCGCATCCCGAATAAAGAAAATCCTGATATTCTGGAAGATGTTATCAAACAAGAAAAGATGCTCGATGTGTTCAAAGAGTATCTGCAATGGAGTTACATCATGAAACTGACCAATGCCGGCGATTTTAATATTGCCTGCGAAAAAGGATTTGCTACCGATCTGATTAAGGTGGCCGAAGCTCTTCAGGAAAAAAAGATTGCACAAATAGCCGATACCATACACGATCGAGAAGAAAACGGAAATAAAGTAAAACTGGTTCTCATATCCGGACCTTCTTCATCAGGAAAGACTACCTTTAGCAAAAGACTCTCCATACAACTAATGACCAACGGACTAAGGCCTCATCCCATTTCGCTGGACAATTATTTTGTAGATCGCGAACAAACACCACTCGATGAAAACGGAAACTACGACTACGAATCACTTTACGCACTCGATCTAGAACTCTTTAATCAACAATTGGCGGCTCTTCTGCGTGGAGAGGAAGTTGAAATTCCCCAGTTCAACTTTGCATTAGGCAGAAAGGAGTACAACGGCAAGAAGCTGAAGATAGATGACCACACCATCCTGATTCTTGAAGGCATCCATGCACTTAATCCCGAACTGACGAAGCATATCAACAACGCCAATAAGTTTAAGATATACGTCTCGGCACTAACCACCATTTCTTTGGATGATCATAACTGGATTCCCACCACAGACAATCGTTTGCTGCGCCGCATTATTCGCGACTTCAATTACAGAGGTTACTCCGCGCAGGAAACCATTTCACGTTGGCCAAGCGTGCGTGCAGGCGAAGAGAAATGGATATTTCCTTATCAGGAGAATGCAGACGTGATGTTTAATTCAGCATTGCTATTCGAGTTTGCCGTGCTACGCCGTCATGCAGAGCCCATATTAATGGACGTTCCGCGCAATACCCCCGAATACTGCGAGGCCTATCGCTTGCTCAGGTTCATCAAGTATTTTATTCCGGTGCTCGATAAAGAGATTCCGCCAACCTCGTTACTCAGAGAATTTTTGGGAGGTAGTAGCTTTAAATATTAAGTCTGGGTTTGCCCCAGCCTCCTTTTTCATTTGCTTTGGAACGTTACTTTATGAGCAAGGCACACTACCATTAACCAACGGATGCTATTATTTTAATCTCTTTTCCCGGTACAAGCGCCTCGTTCCCCGTGTGGAGACCGGCGAGACTCCATGTGGGGACTGGCCGGTCTCCACGCGGGGACCCGCGGGACCACAGTCGGGAAACGAAGAGCTGAAGCCGGGAAACGTACTTAATAGTAGGGTTATATGAACTTAGCATAAGGAGTATAAAAGATTAGCAAAGCCCTCAAAAGGCAAAACAACACCTGCCTTACTACTAAAAAAGCGTGATAGATAAGCCAAAAGTGATAGTAAAACGGCTAAAACCGTGGTAGACATTTTTTACTATCACGCGCTACGAGTGTTTATAGCAAGTGCTTTCAACGTTTTTTGTGATAGATGTGATAGTAAAACGTGTTTTTTTATTAGTGGTTGAATTGGCGTTAAGGAGAAACGACAGCGTGTTTCTGACTCTCATTGAAAACAATGCCCGAAATAATCAAAGCCAAACCGATGTAAGTAGACAATACAATTTGCTCTCCCAGCACGGTCTGAATAAAAAAAAGCGAGAGAAACGGAGAAAGATAGCACATCTGATTTATCAATGCAGGGTTGTTAGTATTCCGTATGGCAAGACCAAAACAAACAAACGGTACACTAATCTCAAATGCCCCCACATACATGCCCGACAACAGTCCGTAAAGAGAGCTGAGATCAACTCCCGCTACACAAGCTGCTATTAAAAGATACAAGCTCCCAAAAAGGAAGTTGGCAAATAGCGCCACTATCGCATCTACCTTTTTATTTCTATTGGTAAACATCCAATAAGCAGCCCACAAAAAGGCGCTGAGGAAAGCGAGCAGCACACCCGTTACCGAAATGCCTTGTCCGTTGAGTCCGCCCGAACCGAAAGAGATAAGTGCAACTCCACTCAGTGAGAGAAGCATGCCGGCATATTTTTTTCGGGGTATGGGTTGCCCGGAGAACAAGGACAATAAAACCAACAGTAAAATGGGCCAGGTATAATTGAGCGGCTGGGCTATTTGAGCAGGAAGCAAATTGTAAGCCCTGAACAAGACTAAATAGTAAATCACCGGGTTGAGCAACCCCATCCATGCAAACCGCTTCCATTGCTTCACACAAAGCGCCCTTACCAAAGGCCACTTCCTTTGCAAAGTAATGGTGCAGGTAAAAATCAGTAAAGCCGTGCACGAAGCGACCAAAAGCAACCCAAAAGGAGTAAGATGCATCAGGGCTATCTTAAAAGCAGAGGCAACCGTAGACCAGCTTAGCACAGCTACGCCGGCACAAACGATTGCCTTAGTCTCTTGTTTCATCACCGACGAATTATCTCAGTGCTTCTACTTCATCGGTCGTCAAAGGTATCTTCTTACCCAAACGACGGGCACCGGTTTCGGTGATCA
Organism: uncultured Bacteroides sp.; assembly: GCF_963677715.1. Classification (NCBI taxonomy): domain Bacteria; kingdom Pseudomonadati; phylum Bacteroidota; class Bacteroidia; order Bacteroidales; family Bacteroidaceae; genus Bacteroides; species uncultured Bacteroides sp. Next base: position 2,493,284 of record NZ_OY782495.1, on the reverse strand, counting down.
GGTAATCTTCCTCATTACGGATGCCTCCAAATGTCTTATAGCCCTCTACCGCATCGTAATTGATGAAATCGGCAAATTTCTTTTGTTCTTTCCACAAATCGATAAGTTCGGGAATAAAATAAATACCCGGCTCTATGGTGTGCACAAATCCCGTTTCCAACGGACGGGCCAGTCGAAGTGATTTGCGTCCGAACAGAGTACTCTTCGGTTTGCCGTCATAGCCAACCAACGTCTCACCAAGATTCTCCATATCATGTACATCAAGCCCCATCATGTGGCCCAGACCGTGCGGATAGAACAAGGCATGCGCACCCTCACGCACTGCATCGTCGGCATCGCCCTTCATTAAGCCAAGTTGTTTCATCCCCTCTACCATGACGCGTGCCGAAAGATCGTATACGTCGACAAAAGGAATGCCCGGCTTCAATGCTTTGACCGATTCCAGATGCATAGCAACCTGAAGATCGTAAATTTCTTTCTGACGGGCAGTGAATGTCTTATCAGCCGGAATAGTCGACGACATATCGCCCGCATAGCCCATAGGCGTTTCCGCTCCGGCATCAATCAGAAACAAATCTCCCGATTTTACAGTATTGCCATGATAATGATTGTGCAACGTTTGCCCGTTAACCGTAGCGATGGTAGCGAAAGAAAGATCGCCCCCGGCGGCAAGCGCAACGGCTTCCATTGCGGCGGCTACTTCGTATTCTTTCATCCCTACACGAAGCACTTTCATGGCTGTTATATGCATATCGGCAGTAATATCACAGGCTTTCTCTATTTCTACAACTTCTTCCTGAGACTTGTAGCTACGCTGTTTGATAATGGTGCGGATAAAATCGAGCGAACCCTCCTGACGAGCCAACGGAAGGCCGAGCCATTCCATTAGTTTAATCTTATGTTCTGCACGATAAGGAGGCAGGTAATGAATAGCTCTGCCTTTTTGTACTGCTTTATGCAGGTAGTTTGTGATGGCATTCGAAGGCATCGTCTGCTCTACTCCAACCAATTCACTTTTTTCCTTTAGCGTAGGTTGAGTACCCATCCACACAATATGGTCGATCGTTAACTCATCGCCAAAAATAATATCTTTATCTTCGTCAATGTCTATAACGGCAGAAAGACCTGCAAAAGAAAGACCGAAATAATAGAGGAAAGTGGAATCCTGACGATAACGGAACGTATTATCCTCATAGTTCAATCCAGATTCATCGTTGCCTAAAAATAATAATACTCCGGAGCCCAAAGTTTTTTTCAGCAGTGCCCGGCGCTGCATATACGTCTCTTTAGAAAACATAATGTTCTGTTTTTAAGTTAGTCCAACAAAGATAACCCTTTTTTATTGATAATTGATAAATCTCTATTTACGAATATCAATTAAAATAATTACTTTTGTAGCAAGATAAAGATAGAAATAAAAGCATTATGGCACAAGGTTCCCGTCAGACACAGTCGCAGGTGCAGCAACAGACCCAGACACTTTCACCTCAGCAGATTCTGGTTGTGAAATTACTGGAACTCCCTGCTGTGGAGCTGGAATATCGTGTACAGGCCGAATTACTTGAAAATCCCGCCCTCGAAGAAGGTAAAGAAGAGAGCGCCACGGATGAACTGGCTGCTACGGATGCCCAAGAAAGCGAAATAGAGGCCAATGAATATGATTCGCTGAATGACTACCTGACTGAAGACGATATTCCGGACTATAAATTACAAGAAAAGAATCGTTCGAAAGGAGAACAAGCCGAAGAGATCCCGTTCTCCGACGCCACCTCTTTTTATGAAATCCTCAAAGAGCAACTCGGAGAACAAAACCTAACGAAACATCAACACGAATTAGCCGAATACCTTATCGGCTCGCTCGACGACGACGGGTTACTACGCAAGTCTTTAGACAGCATTAGCGATGAGCTGGCAATATATGCAGGCATTAACGCTACCGAACAAGAGATAGAAGAAGCCTTGAAAATTATTCAGGATTTCGACCCTCCCGGTTTGGGGGCACGTAACCTGCAAGAATGTCTTTCAATACAAATACTGCGAAAAGAAAATTCCCCCATTTGCCAGACAGAGCTAAACATCATAGAGAAGTGCTACGAAGAATTTACCCGAAAGCATTGGGATAAGATAAAACAAAAATTAGGATTAAGTGATGAAGAGTTTGAAGCGGCAATCGCAGAGATAACAAAACTAAACCCGCGGCCCGGAAGCTCTTTAGGAGAGGTTATTGGTCGAAACATGCAACAGATTATACCCGATTTCATTGTAGAGACGTATGATGACGGAACCATTACGCTGAATCTGAACAACCGCAACATACCCGAACTACGTATGAGTAAGGACTTTACCGTATTGGTTGAGGAACATGTTAAGAACAAGGCCAACCAGACAAAAGAGTCGAAAGAAGCGGTGATGTTCCTCAAACAAAAAATGGATGCCGCGCAAGGATTCATTGATGCCGTAAAGCAACGTCAAAACACTCTGCAAACAACCATGCAGGCTATCATCGATCTGCAACATCCCTTCTTTCTCGAAGGAGACGAATCGCTGCTACGACCGATGATACTGAAAGACGTGGCCGAACGAACGAATCTGGATATCTCTACCATCTCACGGGTAAGCAACAGCAAATATGTGCAAACCAATTATGGCGTATATTCTCTTAAATTCTTCTTCAACGACGGCTACACCACCGAAGCCGGCGAAGAAATGTCCGTTCGCGAAATACGGAAAATATTAAAGGAGTGCATAGACAGTGAGAACAAGAAGAAACCGTTAACCGATGACGAGCTGGCAGACATACTGAAAAAGAAAGGATACCCCATCGCCCGAAGAACGGTAGCTAAATATCGTCAGCAACTCAATATTCCGGTAGCCAGATTAAGACGATAAACAAAAGAAACCGCAGAATAAATAATAAAAACATATATGGAAGAGCATATTATTGCAGATAGAACGTTAATTAGAACTGCCAAAATTATATCGGCCGTTTTCACGCCTTTTTCTATTCCCTTTGTGGCATTTCTTATTCTATTCTTATTCTCGTATCTACGCATTATGCCACTAACGTACAAACTCATTGTACTGGGTGTTGTTTATTGCTTTACCATCCTGATGCCAACGCTAACCATCTTTTTATTTCGTAAGATCAACGGATTTGAGGCGAAAGACCTGACGACAGATCGAAAGAAACGTTATGTGCCCTATCTGCTCACCATCCTTTCTTATGTTTGCTGCCTGCTGATGATGCGCAAGCTAAATATTCCCTGGTATATGACGGGAATTATTCTGGCAACACTTCTGGCAATGGGCATTAGCACCATAGTTAACCTAAAGTGGAAACTGAGTGAGCACATGATCGGGATGGGCGGCATTGTAGGGGGATTAGTCTCATTCAGCTATTTGTTTGGATATAACCCCGTAGGATGGTTGTGTTTGTTCCTGTTGATAGCCGGCGTACTTGGCACAGCCCGAATTATTCTTCAGCACCACACATTAAGTGAAGTATTAAGCGGATTTATAGTTGGCTTCGTCTGCGCGTTGCTGATATTGCATCCGGTAACAAATGTATTATTCAGAGTCTTTCTATTTTAATAAATCTTTAAAACTTAATTATTATGAACTTTCCACAAGAATTAAAGTACACCAAAGAACATGAATGGATTCGCATAGATGGCGACGTTGCTTATGTGGGCGTCACCGATTATGCACAAGAACAACTGGGCGACATTGTTTTTGTCGACATTCCCAGCATAGGAGAAACGCTTGAAGCGGGAGAGGTATTCGGCACCATTGAAGTCGTAAAGACCATATCAGATCTCTTTTTGCCTGTTGCAGGAGAAATTCTGGCGCAAAACGAAGCGTTGGAAGAAAAACCCGAGTTGGTAAACCAGGATCCCTACGGCATCGGATGGTTAGTAAAAATAAAACCTTCGGCCGACGCTGATTTTGATTCCCTACTAGACGCTAAAGAATACAAAAAAACAATTAATGAATAAACCAATCATATGACCCCAATTGTTAGTATAATCATGGGTAGCACATCCGATCTTCCCGTTATGGAAAAAACGGCTCAATTGCTCAATGATTTGCATGTACCATTTGAAATGAATGCCCTCTCAGCTCATCGTACGCCGGAAGCTGTAGAGGAGTTTGCTAAAAATGCACATTCAAGAGGAATCAAAGTGATTATTGCCGCCGCAGGCATGGCTGCCCATTTACCCGGAGTAATTGCAGCATCTACGCCGTTACCGGTAATCGGCGTTCCTATAAAATCCACACTCGATGGCATGGACGCGCTATTGGCCATCGTTCAAATGCCTCCGGGTATTCCCGTGGCAACCGTAGGAATCAATGGCGCACTCAATGCTGCAATTCTTGCTATCCAGATGTTATCACTGGAGAATAAAGAATTAGAAGCCAAATTCATTGCTTATAAAGAAGGCCTGAAAAAGAAGATCGTGAAGGCCAACGAAGAGCTGAAGGAGGTGAAGTATGAGTTTAAAACAAATTAAATGGATCTATTTAACTATTCCCGTAGGGAAACGTCTGAGGTCAATGTGGGTGAGATACCTGTGGGTGGACAAAACCTTATCCGCATTCAGTCGATGACCAACACTTCTACACAAGATACAGAAGCTTGTGTAGAACAAGCTAAGAGAATTATAAATGCCGGAGGTGACTATGTGCGCCTAACCACTCAGGGAGTAAAAGAAGCCGAGAATCTAAAAAACATCAATGTCAGCTTACGAAGCCAGGGATACATGAATCCGCTGGTAGCTGACATACATTTTACTCCGAAGGTGGCCGATATTGCGGCTCTGTATGCAGAAAAAGTACGCATCAATCCGGGTAATTACCTGGATGCGCCCCGTACTTTTAAGCACGTGGAGTATACGGATGAGGAGTATGCACAAGAGCTCTCGAAAATCCGTGACCGGCTTGTCATATTCCTTAATATATGTAAGGAAAACCATACCGCTGTGCGCATAGGAGTAAATCACGGATCTTTGTCCGACCGCATCATGACTCGTTATGGAGACACCCCCGCAGGAATGGTAGAGTCGTGCATGGAGTTCCTTCGCATTTGCGTTGCCGAAAACTTTATGGATGTAATTATCTCTATCAAAGCATCAAATACGGTGGTCATGGTAAGAACAGTACGGCTGCTGGTTGAGGTAATGCAAAAAGAAGGCATGAAATTTCCACTCCACCTGGGTGTAACCGAAGCCGGAGACGGAGAGGACGGACGTATTAAATCGGCCTTAGGCATCGGAGCATTATTATCCGACGGATATGGTGATACCATACGCGTTTCACTTAGTGAAGAGCCTGAAGCTGAGATTCCTGTTGCCAGAAAACTGGTTGACTACATTGCCCTACGAAACAAACATCCTTATATACCGGGAGTAGAAGCAAAAGGATTTAACTATCTCGCCCCGACGCGCAGGCAGACAAATGCAATCAGAAACATCGGCGGCGAAAACGTACCGGTGGTTATTGCCGACCGTCTGGATAATAAGTTTGCTGTAAACCCGCAGTTTACGCCTGATTATCTGTATACAGCAAAGGAATGTCCTTCCGAATTTCAAGATGGATCCGACTATATGCTCGACGCAGATGCATGGGAATCTAAAAAAGCATTATTTGACGCAGCAGGTAAGAACTGCTGGCCTGTTTTCAACCATACACAATTGATTGCCATAGGAAGCTGTCAGGCTGAATTAAAATTTCTCTTTATGCCGTATATGGCCTTAACAGATGAAGTGATAGCCTGCCTGAAAGTACATCCTGAAGTTGTTCTTCTTTTGCAAAGCAACCACCCCAACCGGGTAGGCGAACACAGAGCTTCTGTGCATCAACTAATGGATGAAGGAGTGAAGAACCCCGTAGTCATCTTTCAGTATTACACGGAGGAACTGGCCGAAGATTTACAAGTGAAAGCTGCAGCAGATATGGGCGCATTGCTATTAGATGGTTTGTGCGACGGTATCTTCTTGTATAACGAAGGCCCGTTGAGCCATGCCACTGTAGATGCAACAGCTTTTGGCATTTTGCAGGCCGGACGTGTACGTACAAGCAAAACAGAATATATCTCTTGCCCGGGTTGCGGCCGCACGCTTTTCAGCTTGCAAAGCACCATTGCACGGGTAAAAGCAGCTACAGCTCATCTGAAAGGCTTGAAAATAGGCATTATGGGATGTATTGTAAATGGCCCCGGCGAAATGGCCGACTCTGATTATGGATATGTAGGTGCAGGCAGAGGAAAGGTGAGCCTTTACAAACGCAAAGAATGCATAGAAAAGAATATTCCGGAAGAAGAAGCCGTTGATAAACTCATTGCTTTGATCAAAGCAAACGGGGACTATGTAGAAGAAAATTGACTAAAGCTATAATAACCGAACATCCCCCTCTTTCTCTTGAAAGGAGGGGGATGTTCGGTTTAAAACTTATTTCTTTCTTTGGCTAAAGAGCCAACTCATAAAATCGGGATAATTGAAAGCCGGGTTCCAACTTCCATGATTGCAACCGGGAAACTCTATATATTCTACCTTAGCTCCGCAGGCTTTTAATGCCTTATATGCTTCACGAGAGCCTTCAACCGGAACAACATCGTCGCTGTCACCATGAAAGATACGGAAACTAACGTTTTTCGCACTTTTCAGTCGCAATGGATTTACCGTACCGCAAATAGGTACTGCCGCCGCAAATATTTCAGGAAAACGACAGACCAAATCATACGTTCCCATTCCTCCCATTGAAAGTCCGATAATATAAATACGACTCTTATCTACCTGAGGCATAGCAAGATAAGTATCGAGCAACTCTTTCACGCTACGAAAAACAGGAGTCAATTCTTCTGTTGAAGCCGGCATTTCTGAAGGCAGAAAAGATACGGGACGTGAAGAATATCCCCAATAGCCGGTCAATGGACACTGAGGACATAATACAAAAGCCGGATATTTCTCTCTGTTCACCGGATTTTGAAACATTCGGCAACCATGCGTAAGTTGCTTCTCATTATCATTGCCACGTTCGCCCGAACCGTGCAAAAACAATACTACGGGATATTTCTTTCCCGACTTCAGAACCTCAGGACGAAGCAACCTATAGTTCAACGAATCACCGGCAGAAGATATAAATACTTTCTTTTCATATTCTCCTTGTGCCAGCGCGTAAAAACTCAACAAGAAAAAACCACATAAAATAATTAACTTTTTCATCGATCTTTTATTTATCAGTAGTTCGTAAGCTATTTATTGCATATTCTATTTCTTAGACGGAGTTAGAATCTCTTTGTATTTTGCCGGATTATTCAATACCTTGATAGCCTGTTGCAAATCATCATCATCTTTTAATTGCTGTATAATACTGCCCTTTTGATAATAGTATCGCTTAACGATTTCCACAGATATCATGTTCTTAATGTCTTTAGAGAAATAATCTAAATCACGATCCAGATTATGAGTCAGCTTCTTTTCTAAAGCCTTGAACTCGGCAGAAGCTCCATCCATATAGCCTTCAAACTCGGCAGCTTCCTTCAATGCTTTAAACACTTTCTCGCTTTGTTGATCGTATTTAAAATCCGAAGTCCCTACCATTGTTTTAAAATCAGCATAATCATTATCCGTTAAAGTAAATTTATCCGGCGAAGCTATTGTAGGGTGCTTTAAGCAATAACTGGTTGCATAGTTAAAGATAAGATTATCATTCATCAAATAGAAAAGAATATTAGGTAATTTCTTTTGTTCCATTTCTATATCGGGTGTAATTCCGCCACCATCGCGCACTTCACGTCCGTCTGCCGTATGAAACACCGTAGTCAGGCTATCCGGCATACGAGCCACGCTGCCATCTTCATTCCTATGTTTATAATCAATAGCCTGAACACACCTCCCACTAGGTATATAGTATTTAGAAGTAGTTACTTTCAATGTCCCTCCATAAGGCAACGAACGAGGAACCTGAACCAAGCCTTTTCCGAAAGTACGGTTACCAATAATAACAGCCCGATCAAGATCTTGCAGGGAACCGGCCAATATTTCGGAAGAAGAGGCTGTACCGCTATTTACAAGTACCACAATAGGAATTTCCGTATCCAAAGGCTCTCTGAGAGTTTTATAAGTATTGCTGGCCTGCTTAATTTTTCCTTTTGTAACAACGATTGTTTTTCCACGAGGCACAAAGAAATTCGCTATTTCTACAGCCTCATCGAGTAAACCTCCTCCGTTGCCACGTAAGTCAATCACAAGCGAAGAAATTCCTTTATTCTTCTTCAAATCCAGAAAAGCTTGTTTAAATTCTTTGGAGGGATTACCGGAAAAACTACTCAGGTTTATATAGCCCACTTTATTACTTGCTAAGCCATAATATGGAACAGTAGGCAACTGAATCGATTTACGCACGATATTGAAAAGAAGCGGTTTCTTAACACCCGGACGCTCTACTGTAAGAGCAAAACTAGTGCCCGCCTGCCCTTTAAGCATTTCGCTCACTTCCGTGCTGTTTTTACCGGCCAAATCTTTACCGTCTATTTCCATCAACACATCCCCAACTTTCAATCCCGCCTGTGCAGCAGGCATTCCTTCATAAGGTTCTGCAATCAGAGATCGCTTCCGTTTTTGATCGTAAGTGATAACAGAACCGATGCCTCCATAAGAGCCATTAATCATTTGTTCCAATTCACTCTGATCTTCTTCAGGAAAATAATTGGTATACGGGTCCAGAGACATCAACATGTCGTCGATTCCTTCGCGAACCGTTTTATTGGGGTCTATCGTATCTACATAAAACATATCAAGTTCTTTAACGATAGCATTGAATATCTCCATATTCTTAGCCAACTGGAAATTGCGATTGTCACTGCTTCTGAAGCCGAAGAACACCCCAACAGCCAGAACAACTATCAGCAAAAGAATAGTACGTCTATTTAAAAATCTTTTCATAATAGAATTAATGTGTTGATTATAAAACCGCAACCCACATAAGATCAGGATAAAATGCGATTGAACAAATTAACGATTAAACCACTCAACTTCTATAAAATCTCACTAATATTTAACTTTATTTCATCCCACTGAGCTTTAGATAGGGTCGTTCCTATAATCTGAATAACATTTCCTGAAAGAACCGAACCTATTTTAGCACATTTCTCCAGTGAATAACCACAAGTCAGTCCATATAAAAAGCCAGCGGCAAAATAATCTCCGGCACCCGTTGTATCAATGACCTTAGCAACAGGCAATGCGGTGACTCTCACCTCTTCTGTGCCTTTACGCACATAAGATCCGCGAGCACCTAATTTAACGACAGCGATGCTACACATCTTAGCTATTATTGCCAACGCCTCCTCCGGTTCTTTCCCGGTAAAAGCTTTGGCTTCTTCCTCATTAGCAAACAGAATATCAACATACCTGTTAACCAATAGAGAGAAAAAATCAAGATCATTCTCTACAATATTATAGCTTGCCATATCAAGGCAAATCTGCAAACCGGCTTCTTTGGCCAATTCAATGCCACGCAAAATCATATCATGATTTTGTACAAGGTATCCTTCAATAAGAAAATAAGTATAGCCTTTGAACATATCCAGAGAGAGATCTTCGGCCATTAGAGTAGAAGCAGCACCAAGATAAGTGCCAAATGTCCGTTCTCCGTCAGGAGAAATAAAAGTAGAGGCAACCCCGGAAGGAAGACTACAAGTCAGTAATTTTTGCTCTATTCCGTTCTTGAGTAAATTTTCTCTATAAAAATCGCCATAAGTATCATTGCCTACTTTACCTATGAAACCCGTATCAGCACCCAGACAAGCCAGACCGAGAATAGCATTGCCGGTACAGCCACCAGTAGCCAGATGGGTTTTCATCCGACTAAAGCGTTCGTTAATCATCTGTAATTTAGTATCATCAATAAGCTGCATGCTGCCTTTGGGTAATTCCATTTCAGCAAGAATTGTATCATCGTTTAGGGTGGCAAGCACGTCTACAAGGGCATTGCCTAATCCTATTATTTTGTCCATTTCAATCTTTTTTTTGCAAAGATATTGCATATTTCAAAATATCCTATTACTTTTGCATCGCAATTGATAAAAACATTCTTCGATAGCTCAGTCGGTTAGAGCATCTGACTGTTAATCAGAGGGTCGTAGGTTCAAGTCCTACTCGAAGAGCTAAAAAGATTCAATTGTTACATTCTTCGATAGCTCAGTTGGTTAGAGCATCTGACTGTTAATCAGAGGGTCGTAGGTTCAAGTCCTACTCGAAGAGCTAAAAAAGGTTTGTCAATCATCAGTTGGCAAACCTTTTTTTATTACTCGGCAACAGCCAACGTAAGCACACTGATCCGCACAGCGGGAATTCCATTGAAAGAAGCAGCACACGCTACAGTTGTAGCTCCGGTAGTCAGCACATCATCGATGATCAGAATGTGCTTCCCTTCAAAATGATTAGCTCCCTGAAGCTCAAAGATCCCATTTACATTCTCCCATCGCTCGAAAGCTGATTTTCGTGTTTGCGTATCAGTATTTACTTTCCGTACTACCGAAACAATATCAATAGGTAAAGTCGTAACTGAAGCTATCCCCCTGGCAATCCATTCACTCTGATTATAACCCCTCTTCGCTTTCTTTGACGGATGCAAAGGAACGGGTATAATAACGTCCATTCCTTCAAAAAAGCCACTATCCAATAATTCTCTTGCCATGAAACGCCCCATTACCTCGCCCAATTCTTTATTTCCCTTGTATTTTAAGCTGTATAGAATATGTCTGAAATCACTTCCTTTAGAATAAAAGAAAAAAGAAGTAGCTCGTTCAAGAGGAATCCTGCCCCAAAACAGGCGTTCGGTAGGATTATCCGGAATAAGATGATAACCGGTACGAGGCATATTCATATTGCACATAATGCATAAAGACTCTTCACCGTCAGATAGAGGTCTATCACAAACCACGCAGCAACGCGGGAAGAGAAGAGCAAAAAAAGAGTTGATCCATTTTTTCATGTTTCATTAATTGCATTTCCAATACGAATATAAGAGATATATCTTATAAAAATGGCCTGCTTGTGCGAAACATATATTTTTTGTTACCTTTGCTTTTACATAAAGACAGTTATAGTTATATGGAACACCCTCTAACACAGTTTGAATACTGCCCTAAATGCGGTTCGTCGCAATTCATTATAAATAATGAAAAATCCAAAAAATGCATTCATTGCGGATTCGTGTATTATTTTAATCCCTCTTCCGCCACCGTTGCTTTTATTCTCAATGAAAAGGAAGAACTACTCGTTTGTAAACGGGCTAAAGAACCGGCTAAAGGTTCTCTCGACCTCCCCGGTGGATTTGTAGATATGAATGAAACAGCCGAAGAAGGAGTTATTCGTGAAGTACATGAAGAAACCGGATTGATAGTTCAAGAAGTGCGCTATTTATTTTCCTTACCCAACCTATATCTTTATTCAGATTTTAAAGTACATACTCTTGATGCTTTCTTTTTCTGTAAAGTGGCAGACACAAGCCATTTCAATGCAATGGATGATGTTGCAGACTCATTTTTCGTGCCGCTTAGCAACATCAAACCTGAACTATTCGGACTAAGTTCTGTTCGTAAGGGCCTAACAATGTTTTTGGCACAACAATAAACAAATGTTTTTGGCCCCCAATAAAAATGGAGTGGCCGCAAAATCTAGTTAAAGACTGTGAAACTACATTTTATCTACTGTAGAATCATTAAAAACAAGTATTTTTGTAAAAATGTCTAATTATGAAAAAGAATATCTTACGATTTATATGCGCTTTTATATGTTTCATCCCAGCCATTCTTTGGGCACAAACCAATGGAGAGATATCTTCCCCTTCTCGCTTATATAATCAAGGGAAAGAACTTTTTGCCGAGAAAAGTTACGCTGCAGCCATACCACCACTTCAATTCTTTTTAAGGCAAAAGCCCGAAAGTGAATCCGCTCAAGAGGCTAAATACATGTTGGTGTGTGCTTTCTACGAGTTAAAAGATCGCAATAGTACGGCTCTGTTAAGAGAATACTTGGACAAATATCCGGATTCGCCTCATGCTAACCGCATTTATGCATTAATTGCTTCAACTTACTTCTTTGAAGAAAAATATGATGAGGCGCTAGCACTTTTCAACTCTTCACATCTCGATCTGCTAGCTAACGACGAAAGAGACGACATGACATATCGCCTCGCCTTTAGTTACTTAAAAACGGGAGATATCAAGAAAGCGGCAATCTGGTTTAAAACATTAAAAAACACCAGCCCAAAATATCAGGAAGATTGTACTTATTTTCTTTCTTACATCCGCTATACCGAAAAGCGGTATGATGACGCATTAAGCGGCTTTTTAGAGTTGCAGAACAGCCCTAAATATAAAGCCCTATCACCCTATTATGCTGCAGAGATTTATCTCATAAAAAAACAATATGCAGAAGCTCAAAAATTGGCTCAAAGCTATCTTGCAGTATCTTCTCAAGACCAATATGCAGCAGAAATGCACCGTATTTTAGGAGAAGTATATTATCATGACGAACAATATAAGGAAGCGATCAAAGCTTTTGAAAGCTATCTGAGTGCAGAGACAAGTCCAAGAAGAGATGCATTATACACATTGGGCTTATCTTACTACCACACCGGTGTATTCTCAAAAGCATCATCCACATTAGGTGAAGTCACTAATGTAAATGATGCCTTGACACAAAATGCCTATTTACACATGGGACTCTCTTACCTTCAGTTAGCCGAAAAGAACAATGCTCGTATGGCATTTGAACAAGCAGCTACATCCAATGCAGATATGAAGGTAAAGGAACAAGCTGCTTACAATTATGCTTTGTGTATACGCGAAACCTCTTTTTCGGCTTTCGGTGAGTCAGTGAACGCCTTTGAAACATTTCTAAACGAATTTCCAAATTCAGCTTACACAGAAAAGATTAATAGCTATTTGGTAGAAGTATATATGAATACGCATAGCTATGAGGCCGCTCTTAAATCAATTGAGCGTATAACGAATCCGGGGGTACCGATTATGGAGGCCAAGCAAAAAATATTATTCCAATTAGGTACACAAATGTTCGCCAATGCGTCTTTCGAACAAGCCCTAGACTATTTTACCCGGTCAATTACCATTGGCCAATACAATCGCCAGACAAAAGCAGATGCCAGCTACTGGCGCGGAGAAACCTACTACCGCCTAAGTAAGATTCAAGATGCAGCCCGCAATTTTAATGATTACCTGGCTTTAACGCAACAGCCCAACAATGAGATGTATGCATTGGCTCACTATAATTTAGGGTACACTTATTTTCAACAAAAGAACTATTCTCAAGCAGAAAATTGGTTATTAAAATATGTAGAGCTTGAAAAAGGAGGAAATAAGGCAACAATAGCAGATGCCTATAATCGTATCGGTGATTGCAATTTCCAGGCTCGCAACTTTAATGCGGCAGCACGGTATTATTCACAAGCTGAAGGCATGCAAGCTTCTTCGGGGGATTATTCGCTTTATCAGCAAGCACTAGTATCCGGGCTGCAAAAAGAGTATACCGGAAAAATCACCTTATTAAATAAATTAATTGAGAAGTATCCTTCTTCGCCCTATGTAATAAATGCACTTTACGAAAAAGGGCGTTCGTATGTGCAAATGAACAATAATGATCAGGCAATTGCGACTCTTAAGGAGTTAGTCAAAAAGTATCCGGAAAGTCCGGTAAGTAGAAAAGCTTCCGCTGAAACGGGCTTATTGTACTATCAAGACGGGAAATACGACCAGGCTATTGAAGCTTACAAAGATGTGGCTACCCAATACCCCGGTAGCGAGGAGGCTCGCCTTGCACTTCGCGACCTGAAGTCCATTTACATAGACACAAATCGTGTAGATGAATTTGCCGCCTTAATTTCTTCCTTGCCCGGAGATATCCATTTCGATACCAATGAACAAGATTCGCTGACCTATACCGCAGCAGAAAAGATATACATGCGTGGTAAAGTGGAGCAGGCCAAAGAAAGTTTTAATAAATATCTCCAGACTTTTCCGGACGGTGCGTTTAAGCAAAATGCACATTATTATCTTTGCTTAATAGGACGAGAGCAAAATAATGACGACATAGTGCTCTTACATTCTGCCCAATTGCTGGAGTATCCGGACAATCGTTTTTCAGAAGAGACACTCGTTATGCGAACAGAAGTATTATTTAAGCAACAAAAATTCACGGACGCACTTCCTTTGTATAAACAATTAAAAGAAAAAACATCAACCGCAGAGAATCGTCTGCTGGCTCAGACAGGCATACTGCGTTGTGCCTATTTTACCCACAATGATGCTGAAACGATACATGCGGCTACCGATCTATTAACAGAGCCTAAACTAAGTCCCGAATTAATAAATGAAACGACCTACTATCGCGCCAAAGCATACATAAACCAACATGCTGATAAAAATGCGATGGTTGATCTTAAAGTTTTGGCTAAAGACACCCGCAACGTGTATGGAGCTGAAGCAAAATATCTTGTAGCCCAATATTTATATGAAACAAAAGATTATCATGCCTCCGAAAAAGAATTATTAGGTTTTATAGAGCAAAGCACTCCTCACACATATTGGCTTGCACGTAGTTTCATCCTCCTGTCGGATGTGTATGTGGCTATGGACAAAAAACTTGATGCACGACAGTATTTGTTGAGTTTACAACAAAACTATCATGCTGAAGATGACATAAAAGAAATGATTGAAAGCAGATTGCAAAAGCTAAAAAAGTAATGACTTATGAAAATATATAATATATCAATTGGATTAAACAGCACTATTTTATTAGGCAGTGCACTACTCATTTCTCCGATAGCTGAGGCACAAACTCAAGCAAAAGACACCACAATGAACCGTACTGTTGTGGTGGAACAAGAGTATAATCCGGATATCAGGGATGCCTGGAAAATAAATAGACTACCCAAAGTGGAGGATCCCGTCATTGTTTCAAAGAAAGTGGAATACGACACAACATCTCTGCCTATAGAATCACTTCCTGTTACTGCGATGAAAATCCAAACAAAAAAAGAAGAGCAGAAGCAAGCGGAACAAGGATATGCCCGATTAGGATATGGAAATTACGGAAATCTGGATGCTAGAATAAATTATCTTTTTAATCTCTCACAGAGAGACAGGCTTACTCTTTTTGGGACAATGGATGGAATGAACGGGCAACTGACCAAGCTGCAACATGAAACAATCAATCAAACCGAAGAAAAATGGGATGCCCGTTTTTACAGAACTCAAGCAGGAACTAACTACTTGCATCAATTCAATTTATTAGATCTGGACATATCCGCCAAATGGCAGCAAGAAAACTTTAACTATGGCAGTAATCTCATGGAAAGTGGGGCCAGCGATAAACAGGCATACACTTCGGGCGAAATGCACATTGGCATAGAATCAAAAGACGAGACACTGCCTTTACAATTCAGTGCCGAGACAAACTTTTTAATATTTAATAAGAAGTACAGTGTATCGGGGGCATCGGCAAAAGAAAATATAGTGCAAACCAAAGCCAATGTTGCAGGGAAGATCGATGACCAAAGTAAGGTAAATATTTCTATGCAAATGGATAACTTGTTTTACTCATCACAATTTGAGAACTACACCTCTCTGCAACTTAATCCCTACTATGAGTTTAAAAATGATAACTGGCAGTTACATCTAGGTGCGCATACAGACCTCGCTTTCAATTACGGAAAAAGTGTACGCGTTGCTCCGGACATAGCGGTGAATTATCTGTTTGCTGATTCATATATACTGTATGCATCAGCTACTGGCGGCAAAATGATTAATGATTTCAGAAGGATGGAACAGATACATCCTTACAGCAATCCGGAAATACGTATGTCTGATTCATACGAACAATTAAATGCAACCATTGGAATGAAAAGCAGCCCGTTCACTGGATTCTGGTTCAATTTATATGGAGGTTATAAAACGGTGGCCGATGATATATCCCCCACCTATAATGGCATGATAACATTCACTCAGGGAAAAACGAAAAGTCTATTGGCCGGACTAAAGCTTAGCTACCAATACAAAAATCTATTTGATGTATCGGCGGAGGGTTGTGCCTATCATTGGGACAAAACAGATGAAGATTTATTGCTGATTCAGAAGCCTGCATTCAACCTGAAATTGAATGCAAACACACAAGTCACGTCCAAACTAAACTTAAAAATAGGATACGACTATACCCGCCGGACATCCGTAGCGGAAGCTACTATGCCTACGATTAGTAACCTTACTATGGGAGGGTATTATGCACTTTCCCAACATATTTCCATCTATGCAAAAGTCGAGAATTTGCTAAACAAGAAATTAGAATACTATTATTCTTACCCGGCTGAAAGAATAAATTTCATAGGAGGTCTAAGCTTCCATTTTTAAATTTTTCTGATAAAAAAGTCTTTTTTTTGCAAAAAAGGATAGATTATCGATATATTATAAGGTGGAAATAGATGTTTTTTCTACTTTTGCGGGCAAATATCAAGACGTTAGTCCACTGTTAAAGAAAAAAAAATGCGAAAAAACCTTGTCATTGTCGAATCTCCGGCAAAAGCAAAAACAATTGAGAAATTTCTTGGGGCAGATTTTAAAGTCCTCTCAAGTTATGGTCATATACGAGATTTGAAGAAAAAGCAATTCAGTATTGATGTTCAAAAAGACTTTAAACCTGATTACGAAGTTCCAACCGAGAAGAAAAAATTGGTTGAAGAACTAAAAGCCGAAGCTCAAAATTCAGAAACAATATGGCTTGCTTCCGATGAGGACCGCGAAGGTGAGGCTATCTCATGGCATCTATACGAAGTACTCAAGCTAAAGCCGGAAAATGCCAAACGAATCGTTTTTCATGAGATAACAAAAACAGCAATATTAAAGGCAATAGAAGAGCCACGAACCATTAATCTTAATCTGGTCAATGCGCAACAAGCCCGTCGTATTCTCGATCGTATTGTAGGTTTTGAACTCTCACCTATATTATGGAGGAAAGTAAAGCCATCATTGTCTGCAGGTCGTGTACAATCTGTTACCGTGCGCTTAGTTGTAGAACGAGAACGAGAAATTCAAGCATTTAAAAGCGAGGCCGCTTATCGAATAACAGCTATATTTTTAGTGCCGGATACAGAAGGAAAGTATGTTGAAATGAAAGCGGAACTAACACGCCGCATAAAGACCAAAGAAGAAGCATACCAACTTTTGAAGAATTGCGACTCTGCTACATTCACTATTGATGACATCAGCACCCGTCCGTCGAAAAAGGGCCCTGCGGCTCCATTTACCACATCAACCTTGCAACAAGAAGCCGCACGCAAACTCGGCTTTACTGTGGGGCAAACGATGATGGTGGCTCAAAAGTTATATGAATCGGGACGAATAACTTATATGCGTACAGACTCTGTCAATCTATCGGATTATGCAATAACCGGAGCCCAAGAAACGATCACAAATATGATGGGCAAGGAGTACGTTAAAATTCGCCATTTTGCCACCAAAACAAAAGGAGCTCAAGAAGCCCACGAGGCAATTCGGCCAACATCAATGGAAAGCCAGTCCATTGACGGACCTTCACAAGAAAGAAAATTGTACGACCTGATATGGAAGCGAACCATTGCTTCGCAAATGGCTGATGCAGAGCTGGAGAAAACCACTGCCATTATTGGCATCAACAATGTAAACGATCGATTTACAGCAACCGGAGAGGTTATTAAGTTTGACGGTTTTTTACGAGTCTATAAAGAATCATATGATGATGATAATGAACAAGAAGACGAAAGCCGTTTACTCCCTCCGTTGAATAAAGGGCAAAATCTGAAATCAAAAGAGATATTGGCCACAGAACGATTTACCCAACGTCCGGCCCGTTACACGGAAGCTAGCCTTGTACGCAAGTTAGAAGATTTAGGAATTGGACGTCCATCAACTTACGCACCGACAATCTCCACCATTCAACAGCGTGGATATGTTGAGAAAGGCGATAAAGAAGGCGAAGAACGTCTTTACAATATGCTCTCGCTTAGAAATAGCACAATAGAGGATGTTACGCAGTCGGAAATAACGGGAAACGAGAAGTCCAAACTTTTCCCAACAGATATCGGCATTGTAGTAAATGACTTCCTAACCGAATATTTTCCGAATATTTTAGATTTCAATTTCACTGCTAATGTAGAAAAGGAATTTGATGAAGTAGCGGAAGGCGAGAAGAAATGGACTGAAATATTAAAAAACTTCTATGAAGGATTTCATAGTTCAGTAGAGAAAACGCTTGCTACCAAAACAGAGCATAAAGTTGGCGAACGTATTTTAGGCGAAGAACCCGGAACAGGCAAACCGGTATCGGTTAAGATAGGCAGATATGGACCTGTTGTACAAATAGGTGCAGCGGAAGAAGAAGAAAAGCCACGATTCTCTCAACTTAAAAAAGGTATGTCGATGGAAATCATTACCCTTGAAGAGGCTCTTGATTTATTTAAACTACCCAGAACTCTCGGAGAATTTGAAGAAAAAACAACCGTAGTAAGTTCCGGACGCTTCGGCCCATATATACGTCATGATTCCAAATTCATTTCATTACCCAAAAACATGGACCCAATGGAAGTGACGCTTGAGGAAGCTATTGATCTGATTAAAGCCAAAAGAATAGCGGAAGCAGAGAAGATAATTAAAAAGTTTGCTGAAGAGACCGAGCTAGAAGTCCTCAATGGCAGATATGGACCTTATATTGCTTATAAAGGTTCAAATTACAAGATACCTAAGGAAGTAATTCCTCAGGATCTAAATTTGCAAACCTGTTTAGATATTATAAAACTACAAACAGAGAAAACAGAGACCCCGGTCAAGCCGAAGAAAAAGGCTACAACAAAAAAGAAAACGGCCCCAAAAGCCGCCGCTACAAAAAAGAAATAACAGTCATATAAAACCCCATAAAAACTAATAAAGCGTTTTTATGGGGCTTTCTTTTTTTATAATCTACATTCTATCGGGCACCTCTATACCAAGTAATCCCATACTCAGGCCTATTACCTTCGCTATATTGGCGGAAAGTATGATACGGAAAATTCTTACTCCTTCATTTTCTTCTTTCAAAATGCTATAATCGTGATAGAATTGGTTATATTCTTTAACCAGGTCATACGTATAATTAGCAATCACTGATGGACTATAATCATCTCCGGCTTGCTTTACAACTACGGCAAAATCAGCGATCATTTGAATTAAATATTCCTCCTTCTCATTAAGTTCAATTTTGCCAGACAATGTAGCAGGTATAATGATGCCTGCTTCAGTAGCTTTACGAAGAATTGATTGAATACGAGCATAGGTATATTGAATAAAAGGACCTGTATTTCCATTAAAGTCAATAGATTCCTTTGGATTAAAGGTCATGTTTTTACGAGCATCAACCTTTAGAATAAAATACTTCAATGCACCCAGACCGACAATACGAGCTATATTATTGGCTTCTTCTTCCGTACAACCATCCAATTTGCCAAGTTCTTCCGACGTTTCTTTCGCCGTATTTATCATCTCTTCTACCAATTCATCAGCATCAACAACAGTCCCTTCCCGAGATTTCATTTTCCCCTCAGGCAATTCAACCATTCCGTAAGAGAAATGCACCAGGTCTTTTCCCCATTCAAATCCTAATTTATCAAGCAGGATAGACAATACTTGAAAATGATAGTTTTGCTCATTTCCAACAACATAAATCATTTTATTGATGAGGTAGTCTGAAAAACGAAGTTTAGCAGTACCTATATCTTGAGTCATATAAACAGAAGTCCCATCAGCACGAAGCAAAAGCTTATGATCAAGACCTTCCTTCGTTAAATCCGCCCATATCGATCCATCTTCTTTTTTATAAAAGATACCCTTATCTAATCCCTCCAGAACTTTCTTTTTCCCTTCCAGATAAGTTCTTGACTCATAATAAATTTTATCAAAGGTAACTCCCATCTTGCGGTAGGTTTCATTGAAACCTGTATAAACCCAGTCGTTCATCATAGTCCATAAAGAGCGAACCTGAGCATCTCCCGATTCCCATTTGACAAGCATCTCCCTGGCCTCATTCATTAATGGCGAAGACATTTCAGCTTCCTCTTTGGTCATACCCTTTTCCATCAATAGAGCGACTTCCTCTTTATAATGTTTATCAAATAAAACATAGTAATCGCCTACCAAATGGTCACCCTTCTTACCTGAAGATTCGGGCGTCTCCCCATTCCCGTATTTAGTCCAGGCCAACATTGATTTACAAATGTGAATACCACGATCATTCACTATATTGGTTTTTACAACCCTATTCCCATTAGCACTAATAATATTAGCTAATGAATTGCCCAATAAATTATTGCGAACATGCCCCAGATGGAGCGGTTTATTCGTATTAGGAGAAGAATATTCAATCATCACCAATGGAGAAGATTCGTCAGCCGGTACAATACCATATTGCTTATCTGCATGGATAAAATTAAGTAGCTCAACCCACACCGATGACTCAATAATCAGATTTAAAAATCCTTTAATAACGTTGAAAGATGCCACCGCAGGTTCATTAGCACTAAGATACTCTCCTATTTCATTTGCTGTTTGCTCGGGACTTTTTTTTGAAGCTCTCAAAAAAGGGAAAACCACCAGAGTGAGATGCCCATGAAACTCCTTTTTTGTTTTCTGCAATTGCACTTGAGAAACCTGAAAGTCTTGCCCGTAAAGAGCTTTTAGCCCGTTAATAACGGACAATGCAAGTTTGTTTTCTATATTCATATCCATGTTATTTCTGTCTGCAAAGATACAAAAAAAAAGGAGACGTAAAGATACGCCTCCTTTTCATTTTCTCGACAACACGCTTACTTGATAGCGTCTGACAATTCTGCACCTGCTTTAAATTTAGCGACTTTTTTTGCCGGAATAGCAATTGCGGCCTTTGTTGATGGGTTAATACCGGTTCTTGCACTCCTTTCGCTAACAGCGAATGTTCCGAAACCAACCAAAGAAACTTTGTCACCCGACTGTAAAGTTTTAGACACTGTAGAAATGAAAGCATCAAGAGCCTTCTTAGAATCCGCTTTATTCAAACCAGATTCAGTAGCAATAGCACTAATAAGTTCTGCCTTATTCATAATACGTAAATGATTAATTAATATATATATTACACAAAAGATAATCATAAATACTTCACAAATATAGAGTAACAAATTAAATTATCAAATAAAAACATTAAAAAAAGCATGGTGAATATTGAAAAAGAACAAATACGGAAGCTTTTTCCTGCTATAGAACAGAATTTATTCGTATTTTTGCAGCAATGTAGAGTGTTTCAACTTAAAAAAAGACTTATAAAATATGATGCCCACAGTAACAAAGAACCTAATAATTATAAATATACTGTTCTTTCTTGGAGGAATTGTTGCCCAAAGATATGGTATTGATTTAGCTGATTACCTAGGCCTGCATTTCTTCATGGCCGATAAATTTAATGTCGTCCAACTATTCTCGTACATGTTTATGCACGGGGGATTCTCTCATATTTTTTTCAACATGTTTGCCGTTTGGATGTTCGGGCGTATATTGGAACAAACATGGGGCCCGAAAAAATTCTTATTCTACTATCTTTTTTGTGGCGTCGGAGCCGGCATCATCCAGGAAATAGTACAATTCATTCAATATGAAATGGTTTTATCGGATTATAGCAGTGTAAATATCGGCACGGCAATCATTCCTATGAATGAATATTTAAATATGATGACAACGGTTGGGGCTTCAGGAGCAATTTATGCTATCCTACTTGCCTTTGGCATGATTTTCCCAAACCAACAACTGTTTATATTCCCATTGCCGATGCCAATCAAAGCCAAGTATTTTGTTATTGGATATGCCCTCATAGAATTGTACTCAGGTTTTGCCAATAATCCGAGCGATAAAGTAGCACATTTCGCACATTTAGGTGGAATGATATTTGGTTTCATCTTGATTATGTACTGGAAAAAAAAGAATAACAATGGCTCACATTATTTCTGACATAAGGGAATCTTTTCGCAGGGGGAATATTTTTATTCAGCTGATTTATATCAATACAGCTGTCTTCCTCGTTACGACATTACTCTCTGTATTCCTACAGCTTTTTAATAGAAGTACCGCCGGATTTCTTGGATTTCTAGAATTGCCAGCATCACTCACTCGTTTGGCTAGCCAACCATGGTCCATTATCACTTATATGTTCATGCATGCAGGCTTTATGCATATATTATTTAATATGCTATGGCTCTACTGGTTTGGCTCATTATTCCTTTCTTTTTTCTCTGCCAAACACCTGCGGGGTCTTTATTTATTAGGTGGAATTTGCGGTGGACTTTTTTATATTCTTTCTTATAACATTTTCCCGTATTTCGCTTCCTCTGTAGCTCTCTCTACAATGGTTGGAGCGTCTGCTTCTGTATTGGCCATTGTGATGGCAACAGCTTATCGCGAACCCAATTACCGCGTGCAACTCTTCTTATTTGGTTCTATACGCCTAAAATATATAGCACTCATCGTATTGCTAACCGATTTGTTATTTGTTACTTCTCAGAATGCCGGTGGGCACATAGCGCATTTAGGCGGAGCATTAGCCGGCCTTTGGTTTGCCGCCAGTTTAAAGCGGGGCACTGACGTTACTTCATGGATTAATAAACCCCTGGACCTTTTTTTGCGTCTATTTGATAAAAAGACATGGCATCGCCGCAAGCCAAAGATGGAAGTACATTACAACCGGGACCCAAGGGATTATGACTATAACGCTCATAAAAAAGCACAATCGGACGAAATAGATCGTATCCTGGAAAAGCTCAAAAAATCCGGTTACGAAAGCTTAAGCACCGAAGAAAAGAAAAGTCTGTTTGACGCAAGTAAAAGATAAAAAGGATGAAACATATCGGCAGACTGGTCGCTTATCTGATTCTGGTCGTCAATGCGCTTTTTGTAGCATTACTTCTATTAGCTGCTTATAGCCCGCATATTCGTCCGGATGTGCACCCGATAGAATCATGTTTGGGCCTTCTCTTTCCTATATTCCTTCTAATCAATATTTTCTTTTTTATCTTCTGGCTAATTGTCCAATACAAATTTGCTCTACTGGCTCTATGCGGTTTCCTCTTCTGTTACCCACAAATAAGGACTTATATACCCATTAATTTCCACACAAAAACGCTACCGGATAATAAATTTAAGATTCTGTCTTATAATATAATGGCTTTTGATAACTTAAAGTTAGAAGAAGGAGAAAGCCCAATATTAAATTATATTCAGAATAGCCAGGCCGACATCATATGCATGCAAGAATATGCCTCTACAACAAACAGCAAACATCTCACTCAGCATGCTATCGACAAAAGCCTCCAGGCATATCCATATAAAAGCATTAAATCCATCGGCAAGAAAGGAAGTGCAAATAGAATCGCCTGCTATTCTAAATTTCCCATCCTATCCTCTCGGATTTTGAAATATGAAAGTGCCTACAATGGATCTGTAGTTTACGAATTAAAAATAGATGATGATACAATAACCTTGATTAACAACCATCTAGAGTCAAATAAGCTAACAAAAAGAGACAAAGATATTTATGAAGACATGCTAAATGCACCTGAAGCAGAGAAAGTAAAAAATGGCGCACGGCAGTTGGTAAACAAACTAGCAGAAGCCTCAGCCATCCGAGCAGTACAAGCACGAACCATAGAGAAAGAGATAGACTCTTCGCAGCATCCTTATATTATCGTATGCGGAGACTTTAACGACACTCCCATATCGTATACACACAGAGTCATAGCTCAGAATCTTGCCGACGCATTTACTGAGTCGGGACAAGGATTGGGCATTTCTTACAACCAGAATAAGTTCTTCTTTCGGATAGACAACATATTAACCAGCAAAAATTTAAAAGCCTATAATTGCACTGTAGACCGGTCTATAAAAGATTCCGACCATTATCCTATCTGGTGTTATCTCTCGAAGCAATAAATACCTAAAGAATAATAGTATGAAAACAAAAAAAACAATATTCATTTTAACTGCATGCTACATGATGTATTCTTGTGCCACTCCAATAGAAAACAATCCTTTCTTAACTGAATTCAAAACAGAATTTGGAACTCCGCCCTTTGATAAAATAAAAATAGAACATTATGAACCCGCTTTCTACAAAGGGATAGAAGAACAAAATAAAAATATTCGCAAAGTCATTGAAAACAAAGAAACACCTACTTTCGATAATACAATCGTAGCATTAGATAATAGTGATCCGATTCTAGCACGCGTTAGTGCCATATTCTTTAATATGACTGATGCTGAAACAACAGATGAATTAACGAAACTATCCATCAAAATAGCCCCTGTTCTTTCAGAACATAGTGACAATATTTATTTAAATAAAGAGCTCTTTAAAAGAATAAATTCAATACATCAGCAAAAAGACTCATTAGGACTTACAACAGAACAACTACGCTTACTAGACGAGACATACAAGAATTTTGTTCGCGCAGGTGCTAACTTAAACATGGAGCAACAAGCTCGGCTAAGAGAAGTCAACAAAGAGTTATCTACGCTTGGCCTAACTTTCAGCAACAATATTCTAAATGAGAACAATGCCTTCAAACTAATTATAAGTAAAAAGGCTGATTTAGCCGGTCTGCCGGATTGGTTCTGCCAGAGTGCCGCACAAGAAGCAAAAGCTATCGGAGAAAAAGGGAAGTGGCTATTCACCCTTAACGATGCAAGTCGATTACCTTTTCTGCAATACTCCGAAAACAGAGCATTAAGAGAAAAGATATATAAAGCATACACTAATAGAGGAAACAATAATGATAAAAATGATAATAAAAAAACCATTACACAAATAGTTGCCCTTCGCCTAGAGAAAGCTAAACTTTTGGGATTCGATTGCTACTCGAACTTTGTACTCGATAATACAATGGCCAAGAATTCGGCTACTGTTATGAGCTTTCTCAATAAGCTTTGGGGTTATTCGCTACCCAAAGCTAAAGCAGAAGCAGCTGAGCTACAAAAGCTAATGGACAAAGAAGGCAAAAATGAGAAGTTAGCAGCCTGGGATTGGTGGTATTACACTGAAAAGCTTCGCAAAGAAAAATACAATATCAACGAAGAAGAAATCAAACCTTATTTTAAACTTGAGAATGTGCGCGAAGGTGCCTTTACCGTTGCTAAAAAGCTATACGGCATTACACTAACCCCATTAAAAGACATAACGGTTTATCATCCGGATGTAGAGGTATTTGAAGCTAAAGATGCTGACGGATCCCATCTTGGCGTTCTATATCTTGATTACTTCCCACGCCCGGGAAAAAGCGGGGGTGCATGGATGAGCAATTATCGTGAACAACAAGCGGGCATACGTCCGCTAATTTGCAACGTAGCCAGTTTCACCAAGCCAGTAGGTAATGCACCTTCCTTACTTACACTCGACGAAGTTGAAACTCTTTTTCATGAATTCGGACACGCACTGCACGGGCTGTTAAGCGAGTGTAATTACTCCGGAATTTCAGGAACCAATGTAGCAAGAGATTTTGTAGAACTGCCCTCGCAAGTAATGGAACATTGGGCTACAGAACCCGAAGTTCTTAAAATGTATGCTAAGCATTATCAAACGGGAGAGAGTATGCCCGACTCGCTAATTGAAAAACTGGTAAACCAAAAAACCTTTAATCAGGGATTTATGACAACTGAACTTCTCGCCGCCGCCATTCTCGACATGAATCTTCATAACCTCACTGACGTGAAGAACTTAAACGTAATCACTTATGAGCAGAAGGCTATGGATAAATTAGGATTAATACCAGAGATCGCTCCCCGCTATCGTACCACTTATTTTAATCATATAATTGGTGGATATGCAGCCGGATATTATAGCTATTTATGGGCGAATGTTCTCGATTCAGATGCTTTTGAAACATTCAAGGAACATGGAATTTTTGACAAGCAAACGGCTGATCTTTTCCGCAAAAATATACTCGAAAAAGGGAACAGTGAAGACCCGATGGTTCTGTATAAAAAGTTCCGGGGGTCCGAACCTCAAATGGATGCAATGTTAAAAGACAGAGGCATGAAATAGCGCCAATGAAAGTCTATTATTTGTCTATGTTATCTCAGAAAGCTTCAAAAAAGGATTGCTTTTTACTGAGGTTTTTTTCATGCTTGTCAGATAGCAAATACAACAAAAAGCTGAAAGCTGAACATTTATAACAAACCAGACAAACTGTAAAGTTACTGAGCCTAAGAAAGGATAAAATAGAGTTTATCCTCTAAATATTTAAGCTCAATTATGTCTTAATGTGAAAAAAAAGCTATATTTGCAGCCTTATATACAACAGAAATTAATATAAAAAGCAATCATATAAATTAAAAGTAAAATGCAGAACAAGGGATTTGTTAAAGTTTTTGCGATATTACTCACACTGGTGTGCGTGTTCTATCTCTCATTCTCCTTCGTTACTCGCTACTACACCAACAAGGCGAAAGAGTATGCGAAAGGCGATGTAACGATAGAACAAAACTACCTGGATTCTCTATCAAACGAGAAAGTATGGCTGGGTAATTATACGTTCAAACAGTGCCGTGAGATGGAGATTAGTTTAGGACTCGACTTAAAAGGAGGAATGAACGTTATTCTCGAAGTATCAGTTAGCGATGTAGTGAAAGCACTGGCCGATGATAAACCAGATGAGGCATTCAACAAAGCGCTGGCCAACGCAACAAAACTTCAGGCAACAAGTCAGGACGACTTTATCACTTCATTCATAAAAGAATATCATAAATTAGCTCCAGGAGCCCGATTATCCGAATTATTTGCCACTCAACAGCTAAAAGATAAATTAACTCAAAAGTCATCTGACGCAGAAGTGGAAAAAGTTCTTAGAGAAGAAGTAAAAGCCGCTGTCGAAAACTCATACAATGTACTCCGTACTCGTATCGACCGCTTTGGCGTTGTTCAGCCGAATATACAAAGTCTAGAAGACAAAATGGGTCGTATTATGGTTGAACTTCCCGGAATCAAAGAACCTGATCGTGTAAGAAGATTACTCCAGGGTTCCGCCAATTTGGAATTTTGGGAAACTTATGACGCAAAAGAAATAATTCCTTATCTGCAAACTGTTGATTCAAAACTTCGTAGCGTTTTATCAAACGAAACAAGCACTACAGATTCTACGAATGTAGATTCTGCTTCCATTGCGACAAAACCTGCCATGAATACTGCTGCGGTTGCACCCAAAGAAAGAAGTGCGGCAGATAGTCTTGCTGCAGCACTCAAAGGTGAAACAGAAAAAACAGCAGAGACAGCTAACATAGAGCAAATGAAGAAAGAGCATCCACTGGCTGCTATCCTTCAGTTCAATACAAGCGGACAAGGTGCAATTGTAGGTTATGCCAATTATAAAGATACTGCTGAAGTCAATAAGTATTTGGCCATGAAAGAAGTATTAGAAGAACTGCCAAAAGAACTTCACCTAAAATGGGGCGTTTCGGCTGCAGATTTTGATCCCAAGGCACAAACATTTGAACTTTACGCAATCAAATCAACAGAGCGAAACGGAAAGGCTCCGCTTGAAGGCGATGTCGTAAACAACGCCAAAGATGAATTTGATCAATGGGGCAAGCCTGCTGTTAGCATGGAAATGAATTCGGACGGTGCCAGAAGATGGGCTTTGATGACCAAACAGAACATAGGCAAATCGATTGCTATCGTATTAGACGGATATGTATATTCCGCACCGAATGTTAACTCTGAAATTACAGGTGGCCGCTCACAAATCACCGGACATTTTACTCCCGAACAATCTAAGGATTTAGCAAACGTGCTGAAATCAGGAAAGATGCCTGCACCCGCACACATTGTACAAGAAGATATCATTGGCCCTTCACTGGGACAAGCATCCATTAATGCCGGCGCTTTCTCCTTTATAGTAGCATTAATTCTGCTCATGATTTACATGTGCATGATGTATGGTATAGTTCCCGGTATGATTGCTAACGGCGCATTAATACTCAACCTTTTCTTCACACTTGGAATTCTTTCTTCATTCCAGGCCGCATTAACAATGTCGGGTATAGCCGGTATGGTGCTGTCTCTCGGTATGGCTGTTGATGCCAATGTACTAATCTATGAGCGTACCAAAGAGGAGTTGCGAAGTGGCAAAGGGGTTAAAATGGCTTTGGCCGATGGTTATTCAAATGCATTTTCTGCCATCTTTGACTCCAACTTAACTTCTATAATCACTGGCGTTATCCTCTTTAATTTCGGAACAGGCCCTATTCGCGGCTTTGCAACGACATTGATTATAGGTATAATAATATCTTTCTTTACAGCGGTATTTATGACCCGTTTGGTTTATGAATACTATTTGGGAAAAGAGAAATTAACCAAACTTACTTTTACTTCAAAAATATCAAAGAACTTACTTGTTGACACTCATTTCAATTTCATGGGGTCTAATAAGAAAGCACTCCTCATAACAAGTGCAATCATCATAGTATGCGTCGGTTCTTTTGCTATCCGGGGTTTAAGCCAGAGTATTGATTTTACGGGCGGACGTAACTTTAAAGTTCAATTTGATAAACAAGTTGAGCCCGAGCAGGTACGCAACCTGATTGCCAGCAAATTTAAAGATGCCAATGTCAGTGTCATTGCAGTTGGAGCCGACAAGAAAACCGTTCGTATCAGTACGAATTATCGCATCGAAGACAGTTCTAATTCCGTTGACTCAGAAATAGAAGCTTATTTGTATACCGCATTAAAACCTATGTTGGCCAACAACATTACACTACACGCCTTTACCGATCGTGATAACCATGCAGGTGGTAGTATCATTAGTTCACAAAAAGTAGGTCCTAGTATAGCTGATGACATTAAAGTATCAGCATTCTGGTCAGTACTTCTCTCATTAATTGCCATTGGTTTGTACATTCTGCTTCGTTTCCGTAACATTGCATATAGTGTGGGTTCTGTAGTAGCATTGGCAAGTGATACTGTTATGATTATCGGTGCATACTCTTTATTGTGGGGCTTTGTTCCATTCTCCCTGGAAATAGATCAAACCTTCATCGGAGCTATTTTGACTGCTATCGGTTATTCTATTAATGATAAAGTGGTTATTTTTGATCGTGTGCGCGAGTTCTTCGGCTTATATCCGAAACGCGATCATAAACAGCTATTTAATGATTCTCTGAATACTACTTTAGCACGTACTATCAATACATCATTAAGTACATTAATTGTATTGGTTTGTATCTTCATTCTGGGAGGTGACTCCATCCGTAGCTTTGCGTTTGCAATGATTCTGGGTGTTGTCATTGGTACGCTGTCGTCTATATTTATTGCTTCTCCTATAGCTTATAGTCTAATGAGCAAGAAAATAGACAAAACACCTGAAGAAGAAAAATAAGAGAATATTATACTCAAAAGGCAAAAGGCTCTTCCCCGGAAACGGGGAAGAGCCTTTTGCCTTTTGATAAAATAGCCATAGATGAGATCAGTTTATATCCTTGGGGTATTTAATATTAACTATGTGATTCCGGCCTTTCATAAAAAAATTACGCAATACCCTTAAAAACACCTGTAGTAAATCTTTTCCGGTGCACAACTTCTTTCCTAAAGTAACGCTAAGTCACGTTGGATGTCTCGTTCAAAGACCAAGTCACTAAAACAATGCAGCTTAAAATAACAAACCCACTATTCAGGCCTCAACCAAATAGCGGGTTTGTTATTTTAAGAAGAAAAAGGAAATGCTATTTATCAATTATGAGTTTAAGAGTCACCTGTCAGTACATCTTGGAAACTTATAATCAATTAATAATAACGCATATATCCCAAGAGTAGCCTCGAGGGGAATCGGACCCCTATCTAAAGTTTAGGAAACTTCTATTCTATCCGTTGAACTACAAGGCCGATGTATTTTGGATGCAAAGATAAGTTATTTTGCCGATTTGGCAAGGCAGAGCCGGAAGAATGTTTTTATGCATGTATCGTTCAATATCAATTAGCTTCCTTAGATAGAAATTAGAAAAACAAATATTGAAAGTTTTGCCTACCTCAATAGATAAAACCGAAAGATTCACCAGCCTATTTAATACAAAGTGTCAGATTAGCTAAAAAACATTTTGCTAAGTCATATAACTTTGCGACCTTTGCCCAACATTAAGAACTCTTCCAAAAAGAAATATCTTAAGGTGAAGATAGCAAAATAACCCTAAAATAATTAATGAATAAAGTTATGGCAGACGAAATGATGGTTAAAAACTTGGAGAGGGTAGTTGTTCGCTTCTCCGGCGACTCCGGCGATGGAATGCAATTAGCCGGAAACATCTTCTCCAATCTATCAGCTGTTCTGGGAAATGATATCTCTACATTTCCCGATTATCCGGCAGAAATTCGTGCTCCGCAAGGAACTTTAAGCGGAGTATCCGGTTTCCAAGTACATATTGGTGCGAAGAAAGTATTCACTTCCGGAGATAAATGCGACGTTCTGGTTGCCATGAACCCGGCTGCACTAAAAACCAATGTGAGATTTATCACTCCTCAATCGATCATTATTATCGATACAGATTCGTTCACAAAAAAAGATCTGGAGAAAGCACTCTACTCTACTGAAGACCCTTTCAAGGAACTTAATATCCACAATCAGGTGATAGATGCACCCATCTCATCTATGTGCAAAGAGAGCCTTAAAGATAGCGGGTTAGATAATAAGGAAGCCATTCGCTGCAAAAACATGTTTGCGCTGGGACTGGTCTGCTGGTTATTCAACCGGCCACTGGAGCATGCCATGCACATGCTTCAAAATAAATTCTCAAAGAAGCCGACCATTGCCGAAGCAAACATAAAAGTGCTAACTGACGGATATAATTACGGGCATAACACACATGCATCTGTCTCTACTTATCGTATAGAATCAAAAAATACTAAAGAGAAGGGATTTTATACGGATGTAAACGGAAACCTGGCTACTTCGTATGGGTTGGTTGCCGCTGCCGAAAAGGCGGGTATACCACTCTTTCTGGGTTCATATCCTATTACTCCGGCTACAGATATTCTGCATAATTTATCTAAGTTAAAAGAATTAGGCGTTATCACTGTTCAATGCGAAGATGAAATTTCCGGTTGTTGCAGTGCCATCGGTGCTTCTTTTACCGGTTGTCTGGGCGTTACTTCAACCTCCGGCCCTGGCCTTTGCCTAAAAAGCGAAGCCATCAACCTAGCTGTTATAGCAGAACTTCCATTGGTTGTTATTGATGTACAGCGCGGTGGTCCTTCTACCGGTATGCCTACAAAAAGTGAACAGACCGACCTGATGCAAGCAATGTATGGGCGCAACGGAGAGAGCCCGCTTGTAGTTATTGCGGCGACTTCGCCAACCAACTGTTTCGATTCGGCTTTTATGGCCGCCAAAATAGCATTGGAGCACATGACGCCGGTTATTCTCCTTACCGACGGATACATAGCCAATGGTTCCGCAGCTTGGAAGATACCATCTATGAAAGATTACCCCTCCATAAATCCACCTTATGTGACACCCGAAATGCAAGAAGACTGGAAGCCTTACAAGCGCGATCTGGAGTCGTTAGTTCGCTATTGGGCTATCCCGGGCACAGAAGGTTTCCAACATCGTTTAGGCGGATTGGAAAAGGATTATGACACCAGTGCTATTTCTACCGACTCGGATAATCATCAAAAGATGACCCTTACGCGCCAAGCCAAGATTGACTATATTGCCACTTGCATTCCTAAACTGGAAGTACAAGGCGACAAAGAGGATGCAGAACTCCTGATAGTAGGCTGGGGTGGAACCTTCGGACATTTATACTCCGCACTGGAGATTATGCAAAGCCAGGGAAAGAAAGTAGCTTTGGCGCATTTCCAGTTCATCAATCCATTGCCTCAAAACACGGCTGAGGTATTGAGAAAATATAAAAAGATAGTTGTAGCCGAACAAAACATGGGCCAATTTGCCACTATTCTCCGTTCGAAAGTCCCCGGATTAACGATTAACCAGTTTAATCGGGTAAAGGGACAGCCCTTCAATGTATTAAGACTTGTAGAAGAATTCACCAAAATTATGGAGGAAAAGTAAGATGAGTGAACTAGAATTTACATCAAAAGATTTCAAAAGCGATCAATATGTACGTTGGTGCCCCGGATGCGGCGACCATGCTTTACTCAATTCGCTTCATAAGGCAATGGCAGAACTGGGCATTGCCCCCCATAACATTGCAGTAATTTCAGGTATCGGTTGTTCTTCCCGCTTACCTTATTATATGAATACCTACGGATTTCATACCATACACGGACGTGCAGCTGCCATTGCCACAGGTGTAAAGGTAGCCAACCCCGAATTGAGCGTATGGCAAATATCGGGTGACGGAGATGCTCTGGCTATCGGCGGAAATCACTTCATCCACGTACTGCGTCGTAATGTAAACATCAATATCGTACTACTTAATAACCGCATATACGGTTTAACTAAAGGGCAGTATTCTCCTACTTCACCTCGTGGGTTTGTGTCAAAATCATCTCCCTACGGAACAATAGAAGACCCTTTCCGCCCGGTAGAGTTAACCTTTGGTGCACGCGGACGATTCTTTGGTCGTTGTGTAGATGTTGACGGCGCCTCGTCGATAGAAGTTCTTGTGGCTTCGGCCAAGCACAAAGGAGCATCCGTGGTAGAAGTTTTGCAAAACTGCGTTATCTTTAATGATCACTCACAAGCATCCGTAGCCACTAAAGCCGATCGTGCGAAGAATGCCATCTACCTTAAACAAGGGCAACCGATGATCTTCGGTGAAAACAGCGAATACGGATTGATGCAAGAGGGTTTCGGCCTGAAAGTAGTGAAATTGGGAGAAAATGACATTAGTGAAAAAGACCTTCTGGTGCACGATGCCCATTGTGAAGACGACACTCTACACCTGAAACTGGCATTAATGGAAGGTCCCGACTTTCCGGTTGCCTTAGGAATTATACGCGATGTAGAAGGTCCCTGCTACGACGAATGTATTCATGCACAAATAGAAGAGGTT
Organism: uncultured Bacteroides sp.; assembly: GCF_963677715.1. Classification (NCBI taxonomy): domain Bacteria; kingdom Pseudomonadati; phylum Bacteroidota; class Bacteroidia; order Bacteroidales; family Bacteroidaceae; genus Bacteroides; species uncultured Bacteroides sp. Next base: position 2,460,187 of record NZ_OY782495.1, on the reverse strand, counting down.
CGCTCAAAGAAAAAAGATCATACTCTTGAAGAGTTGTTGATGAAAGGTGAGATTTGGGAAGTTAAATAAGCCGGTTCTCCAGCAAAGCTCCATAAGAACCAACCGATTATAATAAATAAATCTCCTTGCTTTAAGCAGCCTGTATTCTATAAGGATTGCTTAAAAACAAGGAGATTTTTATTCTCTTATGCGAAAAACGAGCATTCCTTACTTCTTATGCCCAATTACAATATATGTAATGCCCCACTACATTATAAGTTATCGCGATAACTTATAATGTAACCAAAACGTTCATTCCTTCTCACCGTAAGCCAGATCGCCGGCATCGCCTAAGCCCGGTACAATATACGAATGTTCATTTATTTCAGGATCAATGGCTGCACACCAGATCGTCGTTTTATCTTCGGGAAACACGCTGGCAATATGGTCTACAGCTTGGCGGCTGGCTATTACCGAAACAACATGTATTTCAGCAGGATGCCCTTTAGTAAGCATTGCCTGGTAACTTAATTCCATTGATCCTCCGGTTGCAAGCATCGGGTCGGTAATGATAAGCGTTTTTCCATCAATGCGGGGAGAGGCAATGTATTCTATATGAATATCGAATTTTAGTGTATCTTTATATTTGCGATAAGCAGAAACAAAAGCATTCTCGGCATCATCAAAATAGCTAAGAAAGCCCTGATGAAAAGGAAGACCTGCACGAAGGATGGTACTGATAACCAGTTTATTATCGGGAGTACTAACGGGGGCAATGCCCAAAGGAGTCTTAACCTCTTTCACAGAATAGGCAAACGATTTGCTTATTTCATAAGCCATCACTTCACCAATTCGTTCAATATTACGGCGAAAACGCAGGCGATCTTTTTGCACCTCAACGCTTCTAATTTCTGCTACATACTGGTTTAATATTGAATTCGTTTCGCCAAAATTAATTATCTTCATGTCTATTACACTTTATTTATTCGGTATTTATACGCTGCAAAGTAACAGATATATTTCCAAACTGCAACATTCAGGTTGCATATTTTGTTATGGATATATAAAACAGATTCAATTAAAGAAAAATTTCTTTAATATCCTTTTTTTTCCCTGAGAAAGTATTACTTTTGTAATTCAGAATAAGGATGAGACTAAGCACCCTTCCTCTTTTAGAAGCAAAAGAAAGTGAGAATAAATACAATACCAATTAACTAATTTAAAAGAAAATGGCAAATTTAGATTTAAGCAAGTACGGTATTACCGGTGCAGTAGAAGTTTTGCACAATCCGTCTTACGAAACATTATTCGCTGAAGAGACAAAAGAAGGTCTTCAAGGTTTTGAAAAAGGGCAAGTAACAGAGCTGGGTGCTGTAAATGTTATGACTGGCGTTTATACCGGCCGTTCACCTAAAGATAAATTCTTCGTTAAAGATGAGACCAGCGAAAACACTGTTTGGTGGACATCGGAAGAATACAAGAACGACAATAAACCTGTTACACCAGCTACCTGGAAAGTTTTAAAAGAAATAGCAGTGAAACAACTTTCAGGCAAAAAGTTGTTTGTTATGGATACATTTTGCGGCGCAAATGAGAACTCTCGTATCAAAGTACGCTTCATTATGGAAGTCGCTTGGCAAGCTCATTTCGTAAAAAACATGTTCATTCGTCCTACAAAAGAAGAATTGGCCAACTACGGCGAACCTGATTTCGTTTCATTCAATGCTTCTAAAACCAAAGTAGAAAATTTCAAGGAATTAGGATTGAACTCTGAAACAGCTACCGTATTTAACCTAACCAGCAAAGAGCAAGTTATTATCAACACCTGGTACGGTGGCGAAATGAAAAAAGGCTTGTTCTCATACATGAACTATCGTTTACCATTGGCCGGAATGGCTTCTATGCACTGTTCTGCCAACACAGACCTGAAAGGCCAGAATACGGCTATTTTCTTTGGTTTGTCCGGTACGGGCAAAACAACTTTATCTACTGATCCGAAACGTCTTCTTATTGGTGATGACGAACACGGATGGGACGACGAAGGTGTATTCAACTTTGAAGGTGGTTGCTATGCAAAGGTTATTAACCTGAGCGCAGAAGCAGAACCAGATATCTATGCAGCTATTAAACGTGATGCTCTTCTTGAGAATGTTACAGTTGATGCAAGCGGTAAGATTGATTTCAACGATAAGAGTGTAACAGAAAACACTCGCGTTTCTTATCCTATCGATCACATCACCAACATCGTTAAGCCAATTTCCAAGGCTCCTGCAGCAAAGAAAGTTATCTTCCTTTCTGCCGACGCATTTGGTGTATTGCCTCCTGTATCTATTCTGAACGCTGAACAAACTAAGTATTACTTCCTTTCTGGTTTCACCGCTAAACTGGCCGGAACAGAACGTGGTATCACTGAACCAACTCCTACATTCTCTGCTTGTTTTGGTGCTGCATTTTTATCATTGCACCCAACTAAATATGCTGAAGAATTAGTTAAGAAGATGGATAAATCAGGTGCTAAAGCATACTTGGTTAACACAGGTTGGAACGGTAGCGGCAAGCGTATCTCTATTAAAGATACTCGTGGCATCATCGATGCTATCCTTGACGGTTCTATCGACAAAGCTCCTAGCAAGTCTATGCCTTACTTCGACTTTGTTGTTCCTACAGAACTTCCGGGCGTTGATTCTAAAATTCTTGACCCACGCGACACTTATACTAGTGCAGCTCAATGGGATGAAAAAGCAAAAGATCTTTCTGCACGTTTCATCAAGAACTTCAGCAAGTTCACCGGTAACGAAGCCGGAAAAGCTTTGGTTGCTGCAGGCCCAAAACTCTAATCAGAGTAAAACAAAACGGAATAGTCCTAAACAGCCGTTACCGGTTTTAGGCTAAAACATACTAACTTAGAAAATCTCAGCAAAGCAATCTTTGCTGAGATTTTCTTTTTTCCCCCTATAGCAGAAAGCCAAGAATCCCATACCTAACTCTCCTCTTGCACTAAGCCGACAAGTGCAATCCGAGAGCTTAAGCCCTGAAGACAAGAACTCAGGCTTCCTCTTCGTCAGGCATTTTCCAAACAAAATGTCCATAAAAAAAGATCGTTGTAAGAAAACTTACAACGATCTTTTTTATGTTTTTATCTTATCAACCGGTAACGATTATCCAAGATTAGTTCATTACGCTAAGATTAGTTCTTTCCCGAACGCTTGCGTTCATTTTCATCCAGAATAATTTTACGCATACGCATCGACTTAGGCGTTACTTCTACGTATTCATCTTCTTTGATATATTCAAGTGCCTCTTCCAGAGAGAACTGAACAGGAGGAATAAGATGAGCCTTATCGTCCGAACCGGATGCACGCGTATTGGTTAGCTTCTTTGATTTTGTAACATTCACCACCAAATCAGAATCCTTGGCATGCTCGCCCACTACCTGACCGGCATACACTTTATCTTGCGGAAAAATGAAAAAACGTCCGCGGTCTTGCAGTTTATCAATGGCATAAGCAAAAACAGTTCCTGCTTCCATAGCCACAATAGAGCCATTCGTACGACGTTCTATTTCACCTTTATAAGGTTGATATTCTTTAAACCGATGTGCCATAATCGCTTCCCCGGCAGAGGCTGTAAGTACATTCGTACGTAAACCAATGATACCACGCGAAGGCATGTTAAACTCTAAGTTGATACGTTCGCCTGTGTTTTCCATGACAACCATTTCGCCTTTACGACGGGTTACCATATCAATAATCTTACTTGAATATTCTTCAGGAACGTTTATCGTCAGTTCCTCAACCGGTTCACATTTCTTATCATCTATCGTTTTATAAATTACCTGAGGCTGGCCAACCTGCAATTCATATCCTTCACGACGCATCGTCTCTATCAAAACCGACAAGTGGAGTACGCCACGTCCGTAAACGAGCCATTTACCATCCAACTCACTCTTCTGAACACGAAGAGCCAGGTTCTTATCCAACTCTTTCATCAAACGATCATTGATGTGACGAGAAGTAACAAATTTGCCATCTTTGCCAAAGAAAGGAGAATCATTAATGGTAAATAGCATACTCATTGTTGGCTCATCAATGGAAATAGGAGGTAAAGCCTCCGGATTCTCAAAATCGCAGATAGTATCACCAATTTCAAAACCATCAATGCCAACCAATGCACAAATATCACCCGAGAAAACTTCCGCTTTCTTAGCGCGGCCTAATCCCTCAAATACGTGTACTTCTTTTATCTTAGACTTTACAAAGCTACCATCTCTCTTAGCCAAAGAAACATTCATTCCCTCTCTCAATACACCACGGTGCACGCGCCCTACAGCGATACGCCCCGTATATGAAGAGTAATCGAGCGAAGTAATTAACATCTGTGGCGTTCCTTCCAATTGTTGAGGAGCTGGAATATTTTCGATAATGCAATCAAGCAAAGGGATAATATTATCCGTAGGTTTTTGCCAATCCTCACTCATCCAGCCGTTCTTTGCCGAACCATAAATAGTAGCAAAATCCAATTGATTTTCTGTCGCATCCAGACTGAACATCAAATCGAACACCATCTCATGCACTTCATTAGGACGACAATTAGCCTTGTCTACCTTATTAATAACAACGATAGGTTTCAGCCCTATCTGCAACGCTTTTTGCAATACAAAGCGAGTTTGAGGCATTGGCCCTTCAAAAGCGTCAACAAGTAAAATACAACCATCGGCCATATTCAGTACTCGTTCAACCTCTCCACCAAAGTCGCTGTGCCCCGGAGTATCGATAATATTAATCTTAGTTCCCTTATAATTAATGGAAACATTTTTAGAGAGAATCGTTATCCCTCGTTCACGTTCCAAATCATTGTTATCGAGAATCAACTCTCCACTTGTCTGATTGTCACGGAACAAATGTCCGGCCAAAAGCATTTTATCAACAAGTGTTGTTTTCCCATGATCCACATGGGCAATAATTGCAATGTTTCTAATATTTTGCATATATACCTATTATTTGTGCGCAAAGGTACGAAAATTGGATTACAAATCATTGTGAACTAAAAAATAATATCTATCTTTGCACGCTCAAAGAATATTTTATATATTTAAAAAATCTAAGAATTATGTATTTAGATCCAGCAAAGAAAACAGAAATCTTTGAAAAGTACGGAAAGTCTAACTCTGATACTGGCTCATCTGAGGCCCAGATAGCATTGTTTTCCTACCGTATTTCTCACCTGACTGAGCACATGAAGCTCAACAGAAAAGATTATAGCACAGAAAGAGCCTTGACCATGTTGGTAGGGAAGCGTCGTGGATTGCTTAACTACCTGATGGATAAAGATATCGAAAGATACCGCGCCATCATCAAAACTCTTGGTCTTAGAAAGTAAGCAATTACTTTTGAGCAGAGACTTAAAAAAAGCCATCCTCCATAAAGAAGGGTGGCTTTTTTATATCCATATTTACTTATCTTTTTGCCGACAGGATGGCCTATCATATTGACTTCAACTCACTTAGTAAATATTTATAAACACTGTTTAAAAGGCTTCAGACAAGGTTTGAAAGGGAACCAACTTTCTTTGCAAAGAAAACCCGTCCCCTTTGCAAAGAAAACCTGTTTTCTTTGCAAAGGGAATTAGACGCCTCTAAATTGATCTTTTATTGTAAAAAATTATAAAAACGAGAAATGATTCATCGCCACAAACGTTTTTCCTATTGCACTTCCACTTTTTACAATAACTACCTTACTTATGGTCACAGCTATTGACCCCGGTTTTCAATGAATCACTAATAAAATCCTCCACCAGCTCTTTAGGCGTTTTCTTGGGAACACCCAAGTAAACCTCGATACCTTCTTTGTTGAAAAGAGCTTTAGCTTTTTCTCCCATACCACCTGCAATTACCATTTTTATTCCATGGCTCCCCACCCAAGCAGGATAAAGCCCCGGTTCGTGAACCGGAGGAACGACCATAGTTTCCTTCACAATCTGTCCGTTTTCAACATCGGCCATGTAAAAAGCCTCACAATGCCCAAAATGAGCACATAACATTCCTGCTTCTACAGGGATAGCAATTTTTTGATTTAACATTCTTTATTCTCCTTTTTTATTTGTTTTCCGTCTCTATGCTCCTTAATCCAAGCACAGTATACTTTCTTTCAGGCATATTTTTTAACCTAATGATTTAATAATTCAATAATTTCCCGAATACTTTTTGCCTCTTTTATCATGATCATTTGTATCTTCAAATCAAGCAACAATGATTTTATCTTCATGCCAAACTCTCCTGACACCACTTTACTTACTCCATAGGAAGCTATAAACCGCACAGCAGCAGGCCCTGCACCCTCCTCTACGTCTTTATTGGGGTTTATCACTATTTCAGAGTGCCTGGTCTCCGTATCATAAATTACAAAATAAGAGCAACGAGCAAAACGAGAGTCCAACTGTCCTTTAAGGGTGTTACTTGTACTTGTTATAGCTATCTTCATACACCATTCCTTATATTATTAATAAATAATCAGTCCTCATTTTCACAATAACGCCTGCGTCTTTTGCCTCCCCGCTCCTGGCATTTGCCACGACCGCAATGTACAGCGACAATTCCAAGCAAAGCGCTTTCACCTTCGTTAGTAAAACTACCCACATTAAGACTACCACACAAGGCACACTCTTTTTCGGTAAGCGAATCATCAATTCGATTAAAATAACAACCACAAGCTCCACAGTGAAACCATTCACTATCAAGCGAAACCTTTCCGCCTTCAATAATAATCCGTCGCCCTTCCACCAATGCCAAAGCCATTTTTTCTTTAGCAGAAGTATAAATACGGGTTAAAGTAGGCCGAGACACTCCCATAAGTCCGGAAGCATCGAGTTGATTATATTTTTCATAATCGCATAAACGCAACACTTCATACTCCTCGTATAGCAAAAAAACCGAATCGCTTTTCTTCGTAGTTGTAGAAGCTCCATAAGGTTTAAAGCCTGAGATAGTAGGCATTCTTGCTATTTTTCTTATCGATTTAGGTCTAGTCATAATAAAATATTCAAATAATTAATGCAAATATAATGAACTATAGTTCATAACTTAAAGAAGAAAAGCATTTTTAACTAAGTTAAAAATGCTTTTACAACCAATGCACGACGTAATATCTTCATCCTTTCCGTTCCAAGACATTACTTCGTGTGTTGCTCCTTTTTTATATACTGTTTTACTGTTTTTTTATTTATAACCCGGTTAAGCTTGCATTTTATCTGTTTACTATTGTTCTGCAATGAAGATTTTATTATTTTTGCCCGAATAAAATATTGCCTTTGGCATGAAAAATACAACCAATGTATGGATACAACAAAAATTGTCGGAGAGAAAATAAAATCACTCCGTGAAAGTCAAACAATCACGATAGAAGAACTAGCCCAGCGTTCCGGCTTGGCCATTGAGCAAATAGGGCGCATAGAAAATAATATAGATATCCCATCGCTGGCACCACTCATAAAAATAGCCCGCGTACTTGGTGTAAGATTGGGCACTTTTCTAGACGACCAGGAGGAAACCGGTCCTGTTTTATGCCGCAAACAAGAAGCCAAAGAAACAATCAGCTTTTCAAACAATGCCATCCATTCTCGCAGGCACATGGAATATCACTCACTATCCAGTTCGAAAGCAGACCGCCACATGGAGCCTTTCATGATAGATGTGGCCCCTACAAAAGATAGCGATTTTATACTCTCCTCTCACGAAGGAGAAGAATTTATTATGGTGATGGAAGGTACCATGGAAATCAGTTATGGGAAAAATACCTATATTCTTGAAGAGGGAGATAGCATTTATTATGACTCTATCGTTCCTCACCACGTACATGCTTTTGAAGGACAAGCAGCCAAAATATTGGCAGTAATCTACACACCTGTATAAATTACAAAAGAAATTACAGCTACATAGAAACATGCAATTATCAGAAAGAACACTGGGGCAATGGTTAGAACATTGGGCGCAGGAAACACCAAACAAAGAATATATTGTATACTCTGACCGTAACCTTCGATTTACATGGAAAGAGTTCAATAAACGGGTAGATGAAATGGCAAAAGGCCTTATAGCCATTGGCATAGAGAACGGAATGCATGTGGGCATATGGGCAGCCAATGTACCCGATTGGCTAACATTACTTTACGCTTGTGCCAAAATAGGGGCAGTCTATGTAACTGTAAATACCAGCTACAAACAGACAGAACTGGAATATCTCTGTGAGAATTCGGACATGCATACACTTTGCATCGTGAACGGTGAAAAAGACAGCGACTTTGTACAAATGGTTTACACCATGCTACCGGAGTTAAAACATTGTGAACGCGGTCACTTAAAAAGCGAACGGTTCCCACACATGAGAAACGTAATATACATTGGGCAAGAGAAACATAGAGGCATGTATAATACTGCCGAAATATTATTACTAAGCAGCATGGTTAAAGAGAGGAAATTAGCCAAGTTAAAAAATAAGGTTAACTGCCACGATGTAGTAAATATGCAGTATACATCAGGCACAACAGGATTTCCTAAAGGGGTTATGTTAAGCCACCATAACATTGCCAACAACGGCTACTTAACCGGTGAACACATGAAATTTACTTCTGAAGACAAACTTTGCTGCTGTGTACCATTATTCCATTGTTTTGGGGTAGTACTCGCCACAATGAATTGCCTCACTCATGGGTGTACACAAGTAATGATAGAACGTTTCGACCCGATAATAGTCTTGGCTTCTGTTCACAAAGAACGATGCACCGCCATCTATGGAGTGCCCACTATGTTTATAGCCGAATTACATCACCCCATGTTTGATTTGTTTGACGTATCAAGCCTTCGTACCGGCATCATGGCCGGATCTCTCTGCCCTGTAGAATTAATGAAGCAGGTAGAAGAAAAAATGTATATGAAAGTAACGAGCGTATACGGGCTCACCGAAGCTTCACCCGGAATGACAGCCACCCGCATTGACGATTCTTTTGAAATTCGCTGTAACACCGTGGGGCGCAACTTTGAATTTACAGAAGTAAAAGTGATTGACCCTGAAACAGGCAAGGAATGCCCGGTGGGCACACAAGGAGAAATGTGTAATCGTGGCTATAATACAATGAAAGGATATTATAAAAATGCGCAGGCTACCGCAGATGCGATGGATGAAAACGGATATCTGCATTCCGGAGATCTCGGCACTATGGATGAAGAAGGCAACTACCGCATCACCGGACGCATTAAAGACATGATTATCCGCGGAGGAGAGAATATTTACCCACGTGAGATAGAAGAATTTTTGTATAAACTCGATGGTATAAAAGACGTTCAAGTAGCCGGCATACCTTCTCCGAAATATGGCGAAGTAGTAGGAGCTTTTATCATTTTAAAAGAACGGGCTAAGTTGACAGAAGATGATGTACGTGATTTCTGTAGAAACAAGATATCACGCTACAAAATCCCCAAACACGTCTTTTTCGTCAACGAATTTCCAATGACAGGAAGCGGCAAAATTCAAAAATTCAAACTCAAAGACATTGGAGTGCAACTCTGCAAAGAACAGGGGGTAGAGATTATCTGACACTTATTTGCCGCAAAAAAAAATAACATTAGTAGCCTCATTCGTTTTTGTTCAGTGCCTTCAACTCTCACCTGAAGTTATTATTTATAAAAAATGAGTGCCTCTTTTGCCCCACTGTTCAGAATATTCTATCTTTGTACCAGTTATTATTAAACAAATTATAGTATGTCTTCAGAATTATTCTCTACCCTGCCCTACAAAGTGGCAGATATTACACTTGCCGACTTTGGTCGCAAGGAAATCGATCTGGCAGAAAAAGAAATGCCCGGCCTTATGGCTCTTCGCGAAAAGTATGGAGAATCTAAACCACTTAAGGGAGCACGAATCATGGGCTCTTTGCACATGACAATCCAAACAGCAGTACTGATAGAAACCCTTGTAGCACTGGGTGCTGAGGTGCGTTGGTGTTCTTGCAACATCTACTCCACTCAAGACCATGCTGCCGCTGCCATAGCAACATCCGGCGTACCTGTATTTGCCTGGAAAGGCGAAACACTTTCAGAATACTGGTGGTGCACACTTCAGGCACTAAATTTCACTGACGGAAAAGGCCCCAGCGTTATTGTTGACGATGGCGGAGATGCTACAATGATGATTCACGTAGGATATGAAGCCGAAAAAGAGGCCTCAGCCTTGGACAAAGAGGTGCATGCGGAAGATGAAATAGAACTAAATGCCATCTTAAAAAAAGTATTGGCACAAGATAAAGACCGCTGGCACAGGGTTGCCTCCGAAATGCGTGGTGTATCTGAAGAAACGACCACAGGCGTCCACCGTTTATACCAGATGAAAGAAGAAGGCAAGTTGTTATTTCCCGCCTTCAACGTAAACGACTCGGTTACCAAATCGAAATTCGACAACCTGTACGGTTGTCGCGAATCATTGGCCGACGGCATTAAACGTGCGACGGACGTAATGATTGCCGGTAAAGTAGTTGTTATCTGCGGCTATGGAGACGTTGGTAAAGGTTGCTCTCACTCCATGCGTTCATACGGCGCACGTGTATTAGTTACCGAAGTCGATCCTATCTGTGCACTACAAGCTGCCATGGAAGGATTTGAAGTGGTAACCATGGAAGAAGCCTGTACCGAAGGAAATATATTCGTCACCACCACAGGTAATATAGACATTATTCGCATCGACCACATGGAGAAGATGAAAGATCAAGCCATTGTGTGCAACATCGGGCACTTCGACAATGAAATACAAGTGGAGGCATTGAAGCACTATAACGGCATTAAATGTGTTAATATCAAACCACAAGTAGATCGATATTTCTTCCCCGACGGGCATAGCATTATTCTCTTGGCAGACGGTCGTCTAGTCAATTTGGGATGTGCCACCGGGCACCCGTCATTTGTTATGAGTAATTCTTTTACCAATCAAACATTAGCGCAAATAGAGCTATTCAATAAGAAATATGAAACCGACGTTTATCGCTTACCCAAGCATTTAGATGAAGAAGTAGCTCGCTTACACTTAGAAAAAATCGGTGTAAAACTAACAAAATTAACTACAGAGCAAGCTTCCTATATAGGCGTTTCGGTTGATGGACCTTACAAGGCAGAGCACTATAGATACTAAATATCTGCGACTGAATGATTTGCTTTCTGCGAATGTAACACCATCGCAAATGGCAAATCATTCAACTGCTCATGTTCCTCGTAACAAATAAGTAGAAAAGGGCCATAACAACAAAGAAAAGGGCACTGTTCACCACAGGCATTCAACAGATATTCAAATCATAAATAGTCTAACCGCAAATGAAAAAGCTCCTTCCAGATATCATCGTTGTTTTGGCTTTTATTGCCATTTCGTTTACTTATTTCTTCCCTGCTATAGTGGAAGGTCGCATTATATTTCAGCATGACACGGCAGCCGGTGTTGGTGCCGGACAAGAGGCTAAGGAATATTACGAACGCACCGGCGAACATACACGTTGGACTAACTCTATATTCGGGGGAATGCCAACTTATCAGATATCGCCCAGCTATGACTCTACCGAAACCTTGAGAGTTGCAGAAAAAGCATATCACCTTTTCTTACCCAACTATGTATGGCTCACATTTGTAATGATGCTGGGCTTTTACATTCTATTAAGAACACTGGGTGTATCACCTTGGTTATCAGGATTAGGAGGTATTATATGGGCCTTTTCATCTTACTTCTTTATATTAATTTCTGCAGGACATATCTGGAAATTTATCACTTTGGCTTATATCCCTCCCACAATAGCCGGCATAGTTCTTACTTATCGAAAGAAATACCTGCTTGGAGGAATATTGACTGCATTCTTTCTGGCTCTGCAGATTCTGTCGAACCATGTACAAATGAGTTACTACTTTCTCTTTGTAATTCTGTTTATAGTAGGAGCCTTCTTTGAAGAGTGTTGGCGCAAAAAAGAACTGGTACACTTTTTTAAAGCCAGTGCAATATTAGTTTTTGCTGCACTTATTGGCATTTCAGCTAATTTGTCAAATCTCTACCATACTTACGAATACAGTAAAGAAACCATGCGTGGTAAAAGCGAGCTGAAAGTGGAGGGAGATGCAGCCAAACAAACAAGCAGCGGGCTCGATCGCGACTACATCACACAATGGAGCTATGGTATAGGAGAAACATTTTCTTTACTAGTGCCTAACATTAAAGGAGGTGCATCAGAGCCATTGTCGCAGAATGAAAAGGCAATGGAGAAAGCAAACCCAATGTACAGCAACATCTATTCGCAACTCACCCAATATTTTGGCGATCAACCGATGACCTCTGGGCCGGTTTATGTAGGAGCTTTTGTACTGATGCTCTTCATTCTCGGCCTTTTCATCGTAGAGGGGCCTATGAAATGGGCACTCATGGGTGCAACTCTCCTCTCCATATTGCTTGCATGGGGACGAAACTTTATGGGATTTACAGATTTCTTCATCGATTATGTGCCTATGTATAATAAGTTCCGTGCTGTTTCTTCAATTCTTGTTATTGCAGAATTCACCATCCCATTATTGGCCATACTCACGCTAAAAGAAATATTCAGCAAGCCGGAAATATTAAAAAATAAGCTGAAATACGTATATATAAGTTTCGGATTAACAGGTGGCTTTGCTTTTCTATTTGCCATAGCCCCCCGCTTGTTTTTCTCTACATTCGTTCCCGCACAAGAAATGGCTGCTTTAAAACAAGCTATCCCGGGAGATCAATTATCACCTCTCCTGGCTAATCTGGAAGAAGTACGTGTCTATTTACTCACCTCAGACGCTTGGCGCAGTCTCTTTATTGTAGCTATTGGTACTGCACTGCTACTGGCCTACAATGCACGCAAACTAAATAGAGCCTGGACCATTGCCGCAATAGCCATACTCTGTCTGGGAGACATGTGGATGGTCAATAAACGATACTTACGCGATGATCAGTTTGTTCCTGCGGAGGAGAAAACTGAAGCCTTCAATAAAACACAGGCTGATGAGATTATATTACAAGATACCACCCTTGATTATCGTGTACTTAATTTTGCAACCAACACCTTCAATGAAAATAATACAGCCTATTGGCACAAGAGCGTAGGAGGATATCACGCGGCCAAGCTTCGCCGTTACCAAGAAATGATAGACCACCACATCACAACAGAAATGCAAGCGGCTTATAATGAAATAGCTGCTGTTCAAGGAAAGATGGACAGTGTAAACGGTGATAAATTTCGCGTGCTAAACATGCTGAATACAAAATATTTCATATTCCCCGCGGCACAAGGAAAAGTTGCACCAATTAAGAATCCTTATGCATACGGAAACGCTTGGTTTATAAACAACATACGTTACGTAGATAATGCCAATGAAGAAATTGATGCAATGGGATCAATCATCCCTACAAAAACAGCCGTCGTAGATAACCATTTTAAAGAGCAGCTCAATGGCGTGACAGATTGCTACAAAGATACACTTTCGGCTATCCGCCTGACGAGTTACGAGCCCAACCATTTAGTATATAAAACCTCTTCCGCAAAAGACGGAGTCGTTGTTTTCTCAGAAATATACTACCCCGGATGGAGAGCAACCATTGATGGCAAGCCGGCTGAGATAGCCCGTGCCAATTACATTTTAAGAGCAATGAACATTCCCGCCGGGCAACATATTGTAGAGATGAAATTCAATCCGAAAAGCCTCCACGTAACAGAATCCATTGCCTACATAGGGCTCGCATTATTACTTATCGGCATTATTTTATTGCTGCTGAAATATAAAAAAAATGTGCGCCTGTAACACAACAGTCAAAGTTATGCTACATTAAAAAGATACCAACCAAAATATCCACTAAAGAAGTCTTCCTTACAAGGGAAGACCTCTTTAGTAGATACCAATATTTTTTTCTAGTACCAAACACATACATAGTAAAAAAGAGCACGAACTTCACAGTCCATGCTCATCCTATTGTTAACTAAAATATTAAATGCCGGAAGTTAATTCCATCATTTAATTTCTTTCAATCCCTTCATTTCCTCCACACAACCTGCTTTTATACTAATGGCCGCTCCACCACTCGAAGCCAATTGTTGTTTTAACACACTCTTATTAGTAATTAACACTTTTCGTATGCGATAACTCTGCGGATTTTTATCCCAATCAGCATCTTTGCCATCTTCATAGATGGTAGCAATATATAACTTGCCTGCGGGAAGATAATTGAAGTTGATTGTTGCCACACGGGGATTTTCATCTGTAATAGCCCCGATAAACCATTCATCCTTACCTTTCGCTTTACGAGCCACTGTTATATAATCTCCGGGTTCTGCTTCCAGATACCAGCTATTATCCCAATCAACAGCCACGTCCTTAATAAACTGAAAAGCATCCATAAAACGCTTGTAGTTCGAAGGTAAGTCGGCAGCCATTTGCATCGGACTGGGCATGGTAACATAAAGTGCCAACTGCTTCACCAAAGTAGTGTGCACTTCCTGATCCATCTTATTTCCTTTATAATAGCTAAGTTTCGTCTGAAATATTCCCGGAGTATAATCCATTGGCCCTCCCATCAGACGAGTAAAAGGAAGAATTGTGGTATGATCGCAATCATTACCTCCCATTGATTCAAATTCTCCCCCACGGGCGGATTCCTGAGCCAACCAATTCGGATACGTACGACATAAGCCGGTGGGGCGTACAGCTTCATGGCTATCAACCATAATTTTAAAATCGGCTGCGCGCTTTACCACATAAATATAATGATTATTCATCCATTGAGATGAGTGATACTCATCACGTGGAATGACATATCCCACATATCCCGTTTTTACGGAGTTATATCCGTTATCGACCATAAATTGAAAGGCTTTATCCAGTTGACGTTCATAATCGGCAGCATTAGAAGCCGTTTCATGATGCATGATGATATGCACGTTCTTTGAAGCTGCATATCGATGCAGTTCCTGTACATCAAAATCAGGATAAGGTGTAGTAAACGAGAACTGGTGATCTTTCCGATAAGAAGTCCAGTCTTCCCAACCTTCGTTCCATCCTTCCACAAGCACGGCGTCAATCCCATTCTCTGCGGCAAAGTCAATGTACTCTTTAACATGGGCTGTATTAGCCGGATGGCGGCCATTGGGCTTCAATTTTTGATAATCAGTAACCCCGGGTTTAGCTTTATAGTCATCGCTATATGCCCATGTTCTACCGTCACCAACAAACATCTCCCACCACACTCCAATGAATTTTTGAGGTTTAATCCAAGATGTATCGCTGTACTTACACGGCTCATTTAAGTTCAGAATGGTTTGCGAAGCTAAAATATCCCGTGCATCATCGCTTACAATAATAGTACGCCAAGGTGAGCGAGAAGGTAACTGCAAGTATCCTTTCTTACCTAGCTTATCGGGAGTAAGGTGAGCACTGAGACGAAAATTCTTATCATCCACATTTAACAACATGGCCGAGTAATCGACCAATGCAGCCTCGTGGATATTGATATAAATTCCATCGGCAGACTTTAACATCAAAGGTGTTTGTACCGTAAATGAAGTAGCCTGAGATTCGTACCCTTTCTTACTTATATTTTTCTTCATCTCTTCTCTTATATCCGAGAGAAGGGCGGTAGTATAAGCAAATTCATTCGTATCATAATCACCCGGAATGCAAAAAGCTTTGTGATTTCCTGTAAGGTTAAATTCGGTGACCTCATTACTAATAGTTAAGTAATTCAAATCGTCTTGTACCGGCAGCTCATAGCGAAATCCCAACCCATCATTGAACAGGCGAAACCGCACAATAATCATTCTATTATGTTGTTCTTTCTGTGCCAATGTAACAACCATTTCATTATATTGGTTCCTGATATGACTATATTCTCCCCATACCGGAGTCCATGTTTCATCGAAAGAGCTCTTCTGTACATCGGTCTCGGTAAATCCGCTCGAAAGAGAAGCTTCCTCCGTTTCCAGCCCAAGACGGCTCTGTTTAATCACCGTTTTATCCTTATAAATTAATTCGTAAAAAGGAACTCCGCTACTCATCTGAAATTTCAGTATAAGATTCCCATTCGGAGAAGTTATTTGCTGTGCCTTTAAAAAAGAGACAGAAAATAATAATACCAATATCCCCACAATCTTTTTATCCATTCGTTATCTTATTTTGTATTATAATTACTTGACATATATCGCATATCCATTGGCCGGAAGAGTCAGTACTGTCTGAGAAGTAAATTCCTGATTACCGGATTTTAAGTAATTAGTAAAGTTGCCCGAAGGTGCCTGATCACTAAAACGCACATTAACAGGAGAAGGCCCGAAATTAAGCAATACAAGTACCTCATTACTCCCTTTCTTACGTGAATAGGCAAAGACTTTATCACTTGACATCTGATAGCAGGTAAGTGTTCCACGACCGGCTCCGCTTTCAAGTGCAAGCTGAGTTCTCTTAAGTTGCGTGAGCTTTTTTATAAGGTTGCTGATCGTCTGATTTACAGGACTCCACTGCACCTTCTCTATATCAAATAGCCCCATTGACTTATTCATGCCTATTTCTTGTCCGTTATATATCAGCGGCATATCGTAAATAGTAAAAGAAAGTACGGTTAATGGCAAAAGGGCATCGCCATAACGAACAAATTCAGTTCCGTCATAAGCATTCAGATCATGGTTCGTCAAAAAAACCATCCTCCCTTTAGCTGAGTAATTACTGTTATCATACAACTTTCGACAAGCATCAATAAGAGCAGTTACATTATTTTCTTTACCAAATGTATTGAGTTGAGTGTTAAATTCCCAAGCATAATCATAGTCGAACACCTCCATATACTCAGGATTATCTCCTTCGGCCAGCCAAGTGATGTTTTTGATCTTATTAACCTCCGCACGGGCTTCTCTCCAAAAGGAAAGAGGTATAAAAGAGGCGGCATCACACCGGAAACCGTCAATATCAGCTTCCTGCACCCAATATTTTATAGCGTCTATCATGGCCGCACGCATAGCCGCATTATTGTAATCCAATTGAATAACATCTCCCCAGTCATTTGGCGAATATGGCCTTACACCTTCTTTTTCGGCATAATAGTCAAGATGATCTTTTACCCAAACATGATCCCAGGCAGTATGATTAGCAACCCAATCCAACCAGATTTCCATATTAGCGGCATGAGCAGCTTTTACCAGAGATTGTAAATCGGCTAATGTCCCATAATCGGGATTCACCGCTTTATAATCTTTCACTGCATACGGACTACCTTTGGTTCCTTCTCTATTTTCTTTACCGATAGGATGAATAGGCATCAACCAAAGGATATCCGCTCCCAGGCTCTTCAGTCTTGGAAGATCTTTCTCTACTCCGGCAAAGTTGCCTTCGGCCGAATAATTGCGGACATTTACTTCATAAATAACCCGGTTGTTTTTGCTAATGACAGAGACCCCTTGGTTGCCAGAAGTATCCGGATCAGTTATATCCGGATTACTACTACAACTAATAAAGGCGATCACCATTAGAACAAATAGTGGTTTAATTCTCATTTCTGTAACATTACAATATAGTGACCCGTCAGATCGTTAAACTTCACATAATAATCTCCTGCCTCTTGTATACTTATATTATTATCCTGTGATGTGGGATTGTATTCAGCCTTTCCGTAAGGAATATCTGTTGGCACAAAAGGACACCATCTATTATCCCAACTATGGCTAACCCGGAACTTCACCCCATAACCCGGATTATCAATGTTCAGAGCAAGATTCCAAATGTGTGGATCGTACGCTGATTGCGTCATGGCCGGATCAGCATCATCAGCTCCCCATCCACAGAAATCGCCTACAAAATTTATCATTTCCCATTCTTTGGCCTGAGACATATCATAATCCGTAATTGTGCAAGTCATCTCTTTCAAATTCAAAGTAATTGTTTTGTAGCCCTCAATTTCATTGAAGAAAGAGCCATCTCCACGATCTTCATAACTCACCTGCCCAGCACCATTATCGCAGTACATTTTATAGGTACCCAATGATTCTTCAGGACAAAATTTAAAGTAACAGCCGGCTTCGATACGTCCGGTATATGTATAAACCTCATTTGTCGGATCGCTATCGTCGCGGAACATCATAAAATCAGTGTTCGTATTGTCCCAACCATTCATATTTCCACAAATGTATATTCTCTTCAAGACAGGGACTTCCTGCTCTTCTTTATAAGTCGTTATACTTAACTTAACAGTATTAGAAGAAACTACAGACTTTGCCAATCCTTCACCGTAAGTAGCCACCACCCGAATTTCAGCGTCAAAAGTATCTCCGGGCTGCACTTCAAATTTCTCAATCAGAAGTTTATTAATATCCTTAATTAATAGATCAGCGTAAAGTGAGTTAGTAACCGCCAAGGATTGTGCAGCAGCAAAGTTCTCGTTAACTTTGGCTATCTCAAGTGTATAGCTGACCGGTCCGGCCGGTAACGGACTCGTTGAGTCGTCAAAATAAAACTGAGTACCCGTCCAGGTAACCGTACACAATAGAGGACTGCTTAACTCTGCTGGCTGACTGAGCACAATGCTCTGAAAAGGTAAAGCATTGAGCGAACTCGAATCAACACGAGTTAGCACAGGTTCTGTGTCTTTTTCGCTACATGCACAAAGAAACAGCATGCAAACAATTATATTCAAAAAATATCTATATGTCTTCATAATGTAATTATTGAAATTTGAATTAAAAACCCGGATTCTGTTTCATGTTAGGATTTGCTACCATCTCGGCGGCAGGGATAGGGTATAAATTATATTTATCGTCTATATTGGCAGTACCGGCATATACTCCGTTCTTCCATGGCCAGGCATAACTTTTAGTGAAAAAGCTAAAACGAATTAAGTCTGTACGACGATGGCCTTCCCAATAAAGTTCGCGTGCCCGCTCATCTAATATAAACTGAAGCGTCAAATCCGAATCGCCTATAATATTAATTCCGGCACGAATTCGCAAATCATTGACATAAGATAAGGCCTGGGACTTGCTTCCGCCTTCTCCACCTCTCAACACAGCTTCGGCGTACATCAAGTAAGCGTCAGCCAAACGATACATCGGAAAATCCGTATCCGGAAATACATTATCTGAACCCGGTGTACCATCACTATTCATATTTGTATACTTAATCACTGCCCAACCGGAATTATAATCACTCCATTGAGTTGTAGCCTGAGTTCTTTTGTCTTTCCAGAATAAGCCACGTTTATCATTTTCATCAAACAAAGAAGTCAATGCCTCTGAAGAACGCACACCCGACCATGATTGAGCCAATCCGAAGTTTGTCCCGGGATCCATGTCCGAACCATAAGCTGCTGCCATCAAATAAGTAGTGCCCCCATAAGACGTAGCCGATTTTCCATCAAAAGCTATCGGGAAAATAATCTCAGAAGATTTATTATTATCCGCTCCAAACATATTTTTATAGGTTTTATCAAGAGAATATCCTGTTGTCATTATTTTATTAAGATAAGTAAGGCAATCAGTATAGCGATTTTCTCCAATATAAACTTCTGCATTCAGGTACATTTTAGCTAAGAGCATCCACACCGTAGGATCATTCACTTTACCATAGTTCTCTGCACTTTTTGCTGGTAAATGGCCTTCGCATGCTTTCAACTCGGATTCAATCCATGGAAATAAGAATGTACGATCTTTCTGTTCCGGTAAATAAGAACCAACACCATCATTCTCGGTTATGTAAGGCACACTTCCAAATAAATCGATAAGAAAATAGTAATTCATAGCACGCAATGTACGTACTTCATATCTATATGTCTCTATCTTAGATTTCATTGTTTCATCCACTCCTCGTGTGTCCAAAACATCAGGAGTTGTTTGTCGCAGATATTCATTGCAGAAAGCTACATTAAGCAACATACGATTATAGTTTAATTCACAGAATCGATTACTGGACGTCCATTGATTGAACTGAAGTCCATTCAGTCCATCGTCACTCCAAGCTATTACGGCCTCATCCGTAGGCAACTCTTGCAAATTCCAATAAGAGCGCAGAAAAGTAGCCTCTCCCTGATCACTGCCTACAATATCGGGCATTCCCGACGGACCTTCATTACCTGACAGTGCAAAGCCAGCGTAAATTTTGGCAACAAATTGTGCATAAGTATCTTGATTTGCCCATGCAGTTTCGGGTAATAAAACATTATCTGTCAATGGAACAGTATCCAAATCACTGATACAGGAAGCCAGCGACAACATAGCTCCACAAATCGCAGCAAAAACAGCTTTATCTATTATTTTTTTCATAATATCTTCTTATTTAGAAATTAATACTGACTCCAAACATCACGGTTAAAGGTCTGGGATAAAAATCATTGTCCACACCTCCGGCAACTTCCGGATCCAACCCTTTATATTTTGTAAATACTACCGGATTCTGCACAGTACCATAAACACGTCCTTTAATAGCCGTTTTAGCTATGTGATCAAAAGACCAACCTAATGTGATGTTATCAATACGAAAGAAAGAAGCATCCTGAACATAGTAGTCTGATAATACTTTTTTAGTTTGAAAACGGGTATCAAATGCACTCATTACCCTATTCGACAAGAATTCATTAGCATACACGCGAGCAGAACTCAGTTCGGCATTATTAGCTGCAATAGCATTATAATTATAGTTACCTGTACTTCCGTGTCCGGCAAGAGAAATATCCCATACTTTCCATGATAATTTGGTATTCAAACCAAACGTCCAGTCTGGAGCCGGCTTATGATAAAGATACAAATCTTGTTCGTTAATCTGTCCATCATTATTACGATCCTTATAAAATCCTTCAATGGGTTTTCCGCTTGTATCATAAAGTTGTTCGTACACATAATACATCCCGGCGGGATTACCGACAGTATGAGCCATTAATTGGAAGCCTCCATCTCCACCGGTAGTTCCATAACGCCGAATGGCATTTTTGTTATCACCATAACTTAACTCTGTAATTTCATTTTTATTATATGCAACATTAGCTCCCAATTCCCATTCCCAGGATTTGGTCTGTACTGGAATCACATTAACTGAAAATTCAGTACCCATGTTCTTCAATGAACCAATATTGGCTACCACATATTCGCTAAAGTTAGTTCCGGCCGCTACTTTTGTTTCAGCATTGATCAAATCCTTCGTTTTACGATAATAGAAATCCAAAGAACCAGTAATGCGATTTTTCAGGAAACCATAGTCTAAGCCGACATTATAAGTGGCAGTAGATTCCCACTTCAAATCAGGATTAAAGGAAGTAGGTCGAATTAGTGACATCCAGTTTGCTACGCCGTTACTATAACCCCAAATATAATTGGCCTGATTACCAACGCTATACTCATAACGCCCCATATAAGGATAATCTCCCTGGTTAATATCCTGTTGCCCGGTTATACCCCAGCCTAAACGTAGTTTAAGATCACTTATTATTTTCGAGTCTTTAATAAAGTCTTCATTGATAACCCTCCAAGCCAGCGCTACAGAAGGAAATATTCCCCAACGATTATTTTTATGAAAACGAGATGAACCATCATCACGCAAGGTGAATGTAAGCAAATACTTGTCTTTAATACTATAATTCAAGCGGCCAAAGAAGGATACGATATAATTCTCTGTTTCATAGTTATTTATGCTGATGACTTCCGGATTTCCTTCCGCATCAATTTTTGACACTCTATAATCGTGATTATTCCCTGACCGCCAATAGTGTTGCCATGAATATCCGCCCATTATGTCAATATGACTATCCAGGAATCCGAGATTCTTCATGTACTGGGCATAAAAATCGAGTAGACTATTCCGGCGTCTTTGTTCCCAATTTCCATCGTATCCTCCATTGAGATAATCCGATGGTGCAAATTCGGAAGTATATTTATGTCCTGTACTTTTTGAATAGTCTAATCCTACATTCAGGTTAAAGTGCAAATCGGGAAAGAAATGTACTTTATAATCAAGCTGTGCATTACCTATGAAGTTAAATACTTCTGAATTGTCATTGGTCATTTCCAATAAAGAAAGAGGATTTTTCGTAGCAACACCCAGTATATTCCCATCGGCACCAGTCCACGTAAAATAACCTCCATAAGGGCTATTCTCATCGTATACCGGTTGCGTAGGATCCATTGAGACGGCGGCACCGATAGCTCCTTGAGATGCAAAACGGTTCTTCACATACATCCCTTTACCATTCAAAGTCATGTTCAGATGATTATCAAGTAAGGAAGGAGTAAGAGAAATACTACCGGTATAGCGTTCCATATTAGAAGTCTTTAGAATACCATTGAGATTGGTATATCCCATAGAAATGCGATAGGGAAGAACGTCTTTCACAGAACCATATACGCTCAAATTATGCTCAGTGCTGACCGCTGTGCGGAATATTTCACCTTGCCAATCTGTATTGGCCTGCCCTAATTTACCAATTACCTCATCCTGGTTCGTTAATCCTGTAAACGTCTCGGTCACGAATGAGCGAAACTCATCCCCATTCATTACTTTTACTTCATCAACCCGGGTTCCCACAGATACATTTCCGTCATAAGTAACCCGAACCTTACCACTACTCCCTTTCTTCGTGGTAATTATAATAACACCGTTAGATGCACGTGAGCCATAAATTGCAGTTGCAGAAGCATCCTTTAGCACAGTGAAAGATTCAATATCCGTGGGGTTAACGGTGCTTAACAAATTGCCTACACCTCCGATACCACCATTATCAAGAGGTACTCCATCGATAATAATTAATGGATCATTGCTGGCCGAGAGTGAAGAACCTCCACGAATACGAATTGTAGCTCCTGCCGAGGGGGAACCACCGGCATTAGTAATATTAACTCCGGCAATTTTACCTACCAACATATCCTGAGCATTAGGAGCCAGACCACGAATAGACGGATCGGCTTTAACCGAAGTTAGTGAACCGGTAGCATCACTTTTGCGAACCTGTCCGTATCCGATAACAACCACTTCGGCAAGCGCTTGTGCATCTTCCACCAATGTTGCATTGATTTCAGTCCTTCCCTGACAAGGCTTTTCAACATTCTTATAGCCAATAAATGAGAAGACCAACACATCTTTTTTCAAGTTTGCACTATACAACACATATCTTCCGTCCAAATCGGTAATCGTACCATTGGTTGTTCCTTTTATCAACACATTAGCTCCAATTACTGGCTCACCAATAGCATCTTTCACCGTTCCAGACACTCTTACTTGCTGTGCCGCTGCACTTACCGAGAAGAACAGCCCTATCAAGAGAAAGAATTGCTTGCAGAAACTTTTTTTTCTTTTTGCGCTTTTCATAACTTACTAGATTTTAATCAATTATTGTCCTGTCACTTCTTCCTGTGAAGCAACAATGCAAATATCAAATAAAAAAAAGCACACCTCTCCGCATACTAAAAAATATCTAAATACGCACAATGAGTATATAACTGTATATCAGATGATTATCATCAAACATGCACTACAAAAAAATAAATTGAATGGAGAAATCAAATGCAGAATGAATACACGCATCAAGGATTTTTATGCTCGAAAAGAACCGATTTTCGTCACTTCTTCTTCAAATCTTTCACGACAGATAGATTTGTTCCGCAGTTTAGAACGATAAGTATAAATAGTAGTAATGGAATAACGAAGAAAATTTGCTATTTTCAGACTATCCGTAATTCCCAAACGGATAAGCGCAAATATGCGGAGCTCCGTAGTCAATTGTTCACCTTGTTTAGGTAGAATTCTTTCTTCTTCCGGCAGCAATCGATTAAAGCATTCTACAAATTCGGGAAAGATACTCAAAAATGAACTATCAAAATTATGATAAAACTCCTTCAACTCGTCTTCTATGAATTGGGAGGATTTTAAAGTAGCATACAGTTCTTCCACTTTACCGGAAGCCGCTTTCTTATTTAACATTCTTCGATATATCTCAAGCTTATCGATGTATACAGAACAAAGGCCAAGAAAACGTCCTATATATTCTTCCTTTATACGATTTGCCTCCGTTAAAGAATTGTTTGTGAGCCTTTGCTGATTATTAGCTTCTATTAAATCATTATTAAGTTTATGTAATTCCTTATTAGCATTCATCACTTCTTGGCGAGCTTTTGCCAATTTCTTCACTTGCCGAATCACCAAAACAATAGCTATCATCAGGAACACAGACAATATACTGATAACAATAAGCAGCATTTGCAGTTTCTTTCGCTGCATTTCTTTTTCCAGCTGATAAGCATTATCAATGATAGGAAGCATCTTAGATGCCTGTAAATTCCTCAAACGGGCATTGTAAAAATTAGCATCTTCCATACTAGCCTTTACATAATGATCCGCACGCACTATCTGGCCTTCTTCATAAAGCAACTCCGCCAATGAACGAATAGAATTATTTTCTTTCACAACCGCCTTTACGTCCGAGATAGCACTTTTTATTAAATTAATCTTTCTTAATTCCGTTTGATGTGTACATTGATAAACAAATGCAAGAATAGAAGTCAACACGGAGTAATTTCTGGTACCGGAAGACACGCCGGGTAGATAGTTATACAACAGCGTTTCAGCCTCTTTAAATTCCCCTTTATCCACAAGTTTAGGAACCTTAGTAATTATGTATTCATAAGAGCCTTCAGAAACGACATTTAAGACAGAATCTCGATAAACATTCATTAGATTCAGATAATCATACATATATTCATCACCGGAAACATACTCAGCCTGGTACAAATAAACGTTCTCAAAAGTAATATAGTATTCTGCCAGTTTTGAAAGAGATAAAGTTTGTTTCTGAACAGACTCAAGTACTTTCATTGCTTCTGCATAAAGTCCGGAAGTAGCCAAGATATGTGCTTTTTTGATCATGGATTCATTCTGCCAAGTTCGATTCCTCAACTGAGAAGCTATTGAAATGTTCTGATTAATGTAGAATCGGGCCGAATCACAAATATAAGATTCATATTCATTATACAATTGGGCATTTATACGATATTTATCTTCTTTCGATATCTCTGGATTTTTTAGCCCGTCTTTTATCATGCTAATACGTTGGGTTTTCAGTTTTTCATATTGATCACTGTTTTTAATGGTAAGATCAAGCACTTTCAATAAAGAATCCACCTGCTGTTGAGCAAAAAGCGGCATACTGATGAAGACAAGCATAAAAAGGAACAAGCGATATTTCATAAATATTTATTCTTAGGTGTAACAATGCAAAGATAGCATATTTCAATTATGCAAAGAATAATTCTTCGAAAAAGGCATAACTACTATTCCCTTTCCAAAGAAATCGTGATGAAAAAACAAGAATAAATATCTTTATTTCTGCAATAGCTTCTTACTTAAATAGCGTACCGGATACCATACAGAAAGAAAACCTACGGCAATCACAGTTACAAAGATGAGAAAAATATCACTAAAATGTACACTGACAGGATAAGCATCAACTACAAAACTACCATTGGTTCCCCCAAGTGAAATAATCCCAAACCGTTGTTGAATGAAACAAAGAATGAGTCCTAAAACAATACCAATAAGAGCGCCACACACTGAAATCATCCGTCCTTCAAAAAGGAATATTCGGGAAACAAGACGATTATCCGCACCCATATAGCGTAACGTAAGAACATCCTCCTTCTTATCCAGAATAAGCATGGACAACGATCCTATCACATTAAAGCAAGCTATTACCAATATAAATGTTAGAAAAACATAAGAGATGAGCTTCTCTATTTCCATAATACGAAACACATCTGCCTGTTGCTGAAAACGATCTTGCACAACAAATGAGCTTCCAAGTAATTTTTCTATTTTCGATTTAACGGAAGATATGTTATATCCGGACTTTATCTTCAATTCTATAGCAGAAACCTCAGATTTATAATCAAACAATCGGCGAGCAAATGCCAGAGAAGTCAAAATATATTGGCTGTCATATTTCTGCTGATTGACGACAAAGACCGTGCCTGGCGAATATAAATATTCCATATTAAATGAAGAAGCCGGATTGGCCATATTTATTTTCATATTCCTTTTGGGGGCATACACTTGCAAAGGGTCGACAAATTGTATACCGGTACCTAATGTAGACACAAGTTCAATACCCATGACTCCATATTCAACAATAGAATCGTGAAGAACAAAATCACCCGTACCGTAAAGTATACTATCAATTGCCGTCAATTGCACGAAATTATCCTGTACTCCTTTAATGACAGCCATCACCTGTCGGTCTTTGTACTGTACCATTGCATTCTCTTCAAGTGTCTCAGTGAAAACAGCAACTTCAGGAATAGTACGCAATAACTGAATACGTTCATTTTGAGAATCGAATATTTTTCCCTCCTGAACCGTGATTTTCAGCTCAGGATCAAAGGCTGTAAAAAGACTAGCCACCATATCCTGAAAACCATTAAACACAGAAAGAGTGCACACCAATGCTAACGTAGCAAGTGCCACCCCGCAAACAGAAATGCCGGAAACAATATTAATAGCATTATGCTTCTTCTTTGAGAAAAGATAACGTTTAGCTATGTAAAAGGGGAAGTTCACTTTAATAATGAATCAATTTTCTCTATATAATCGAGTGAATCATCTATGAAGAATTTCAGTTCGGGGATAATACGTAATTGATGACGTACTCGCGTGCCTAGTTCATAACGAATAGATTTCGCGTTTTCATTAACGTTCTTCACCAATTCTTCTCCTTTATCAGAAGGAAAAATACTGAGATAAACACGTGCAACACTCATGTCGGGACTAATGCGTACAACGCTTACCGATACAAGCGTACCAGTCATTGCTTTAGCCTGCAATAAGAATATGTCACTCAATTCTTTCTGCAAAAGGCGCGATATTTTATTCTGTCTGGTTGTTTCCATCTTAATTGTTTTTAATCATTATGTTGATGTATTTGCCCCCTAATCCTTTTTCCTTATGATGGTCAAACCGTCGCGCAAAGGAAGAATTACTTTTTCCACTCGCGCATCCCGTCCTACATAGTCATTGAACTTCTTGATACCTATTGTTTGATAATCGTTCGCATTAGTCTGTTCCAGCACATGTCCATCCCATAAAGTATTATCAACTATAATATATCCCCCAGACGACAAATGAGACAGGGACATTTCGTAATATTCAATATATTTTCGTTTATCACCATCTACAAAAACTAAATCAAAAGTAATATCCAATTCCGGAACAAGCAAAAGAGCATCACCTATATAAAACTTAATCTTATCAGCACAAGCTGCCCCCTCAAGCCACGGACGAGTAAAATCTTCCTGTTCATCATTAATTTCAAATGTATGAAGAACACCATCTTCCACCAACCCTTCAGCTAAACAAAGAGCTGAATATCCACTATAAGTACCAATTTCAAGAATCTGACGAGGACGAATCATCTCAACAAACATTTTCAACATACGTCCCTGTAAATGTCCCGAAGCCATACGAGGCCGTAATAGTTTTACATGCGTATCACGATAAAGAGCATTTAAGTAATCACTTTCAGGATCTATATGCTGCAAGATATACGCTTGCAACGATGCATCCGAATCTAACATTATCTATCTATAAATGTGGGCAACAAGTAATTCTTGGCCTTCGAAATTACAGTTTGTACTTTATTAATTTCCAGAAAAGAGGTACCACCACCTTCTCCGAAACTTCCACTAAGATAAGCCACCATATCACTCTCCACAATACGTCCCTCTTTCAACAATAACTCAAGTGCAGAGAAAAAA
Source organism: uncultured Bacteroides sp. (assembly GCF_963677715.1). Taxonomy (NCBI): domain Bacteria; kingdom Pseudomonadati; phylum Bacteroidota; class Bacteroidia; order Bacteroidales; family Bacteroidaceae; genus Bacteroides; species uncultured Bacteroides sp. The sequence continues at coordinate 2,432,416 of NZ_OY782495.1, read as the reverse complement.
TAGGCTTGTGCATTAATTTTCTCTTCAAGGTATATAGGCAAAACACCATACGATAAAGCTAATAAGCGCATCGTTTTTTCTCTGTAACACATAGCTAAAACAGGATATTTACCACGAAAAGCCGCAACATAACGGGCTGTACGCCCGGTGTAACTATCCGTAATAATAGCACGAATATTCATCTTAGAGGTGGCCTTAACTGCCTGCTTAGCCAAAAAGGCGGTAACATCCGTGTTATCGGGACTTAATGGTATACGAATATCATTCTCTTCAAGCTTATCTTGCTCTGCTTGTTCCGCTATTTTTGCCATTGTTTTTACGGCTTCAACAGGATATTTGCCGTAAGCAGTTTCGCCGCTCAACATTAAAGCATCCGTACGATAATAAATAGCATTAGCAATATCAGTCACTTCAGCGCGTGTCGGACGTGGATTATTTATCATTGTGTGCAACATCTGTGTAGCAACAATTACAGGTTTTTTAGCCAATACACATTTACGGATTATTGTTCGCTGAATACCCGGAATCTTCTCTTGAGGAACTTCAATGCCAAGATCTCCACGGGCCACCATTATCCCATAAGCTACTTCAAGAATCTCGTCTATGTTATCAACGCCTTCCTGATTCTCTATTTTTGCTATAATTTTTATTTCACTATCGTGTTCATCCAGCATTTTTTGAATATCAAGTACGTCCTGTTTATTACGAACAAAAGAGTGAGCAATAAAATCAATATCTCTTTCTATGGCATAGAGGATATTAGCCTTATCTTTCTCAGTAAGCGAAGGCAAATTGATACGTACGCCTGGCACATTAACGCTCTTACGACTTCCCAAAGTTGCTTCATTTTGTACTTCGCAAAGTAAAAAATCATCCGTCTGTTCAATCACCCGAAGAGCAAGATCACCATCGTCAATAAGGATATCTCCTCCAACATACAGATCTTTCACAAAATCAAAATAAGAAACAGAAATACATTCGCGGACAGTTTCACGATTAGGATCACCAACAACTTTCACCTTGTCGCCAATACAATATGCTATAGGTTCCGCACAAACTGTAGTCCTCACTTCCGGCCCCTTAGTATCCATTAAGATAGCAATCTTATTCGATACCGTTCTTACATTATTTATAATGTTCTCAGAGCCTTGTCTATCTGCATGAGCAGTATTCATGCGAACTACATTCATACCGGCATCATACAATTGCGCAATAAAATCAACATCACAACGCCTATCCGAAATAGACGCAACTATTTTAGTATGCTTCTTCATAAATTTTCCTCTAAATTAATACCTAAAATTATTTTCCCGTCAATGCCTCAAGTGCCAGCCGGTAAGAATTCAGTCCAAAACCGCAAATAACGCCTTTGCATGCGCAAGCTATCATCGAAATATGTCGAAATGACTCTCTCGAATGTACATTCGAAATATGCACCTCTATTACCGGTGCGACGACAGAACGAATAGCATCCTGTAAAGCTATAGACGTATGCGTATATGCACCGGCATTTAAAATGATCCCATCTACAGCGAACCCGATTTCCTGTATTTTATCAATCAGATCTCCTTCAGCATTAGACTGATAATAACAAATATCTACGCCAACATATCTTAACCGAAGCTCTGCCAGATAATCTTCAAAAGCAACCTTACCATAGATGGAAGGCTCACGTTTACCAAGTAGATTGATATTAGGCCCGTTAATAATTTGTATCTTCATAACACAATCTTAATGTTTTTAATATCTTTGTTTTCAAAACAAATCGTTATAAAGCGCAAAGGTAGAAAAAAGAAATGATATTAGATGAAAAAAAAGATAAGAAGGAAAGGGATCGATTCATAATCAAAAAATATCAGCAATATCTGAAATTAGAAAAGTCTCTGTCTCCAAACACTCAAGAAGCATATAACAGCGATTTAGATAAATTAATGAGCTTTTTTGTTATAGAAACAATTGATATCCTAAAAGCCACAACAGATGATATTGAACGATTCATTGCCGGTTTACATGACATAGGCATCCATCCACGCTCACAAGCCCGTATCATATCAGGCATCAAATCTTTTTTTCGGTTTTTAATATTAGAGAATTGTATTGAAATAGATCCTTGTGAATTAATAGAAGGTCCAAGAATAGGATTCAAATTACCAGAAATATTATCAATAGAAGAAATAGATGCCATTATCTCTTCTATTGACTTAAGCAAAAGGGAAGGACAACGAAATCGGGCAATCTTAGAAACTCTTTATAGTTGTGGCTTAAGAGTATCCGAATTAATATATCTGAAAATATCAGACCTTTATTTAAAGGAAGAGTTCATCAAAGTAGAAGGCAAAGGTAACAAGCAACGTTTAGTACCCATCTCGCAAAAAGCAATAAAAGAGATACAGCTATATTTCATCGACCGAAACAAACAAAAAATCAAAAAAAGTTTCGAAGACATTTTATTCTTAAGCCGCAGAGGAACTAATTTATCAAGAATTATGATTTTTCACATGATAAAGGAACTGGCCCAAACAGCATGCATCACAAAAACGATAAGCCCACACACTTTTCGACACTCATTCGCTACACATTTATTAGAAGGGGGAGCAAATTTAAGAGCAATTCAGAGCATGCTGGGGCACGAATCAATCGCAACAACAGAAATATACACTCACATTGACCGAAATATGTTAAGAAGCGAGATAATAGAGCATCATCCACGCAATATAAAATACAGAAAGGAAAAACAACAAGACTAAAAAAAATAAACTCTTAGTTTCTGTTGTTCACAAGACAAAACACAATTATCCTTGTCCGATGTTGATTATATTAATTTATGATAAAAACAATGCGATTATTGTCCAAATGATTAATATTTATTATCTTTGCCTACCTTTGGAGGTCACTCCTGCGAAGACTTATGAATAGATAAGATTTCAAATTACAAACATTTAATTTATACCTAAAATGATTAAGAAGTTGTATTTGCCGTTACTCATGGCTACGATTGTTGCACTATCATTATCATCGTGCAGCAAAAAAATGGGTGAATTATCATCTGATTATTTCACTACGACTCCTCAGGTTCTGGAAGCAGTAGGAGGTAAAGTACCCGTAACTATTAATGGGAAATTCCCAGAAAAGTATTTTAATAAAAAAGCCGTAGTAGAAGTTACCCCTGTATTAAAATGGGATGGCGGTCAGGTTAAAGGTCAAACAGCTGTTTTCCAAGGCGAGAAAGTAGAAGGAAACGACCAAACTATTTCTTATAAAATGGGTGGGACCTACACTATGAAAGCATCTTTTGACTACGTTCCTGAAATGGCTAAATCTGAACTTTATCTTGAGTTTAAAGCCACAATAGGGAATAAAACAGTTGCTATTCCTTCTGTAAAGGTAGCCGATGGAGTAATTTCGACTTCAGAACTAATTGGAAACACATTGAGCAGTGCAAATCCTGCAAATAGCGAAGATGCTTTCCAAAGAATTATAAAAGATGCTCATCAAGCTAACATCATGTTCCTTATTCAACAAGCCAACCTTCGTGCAAGTGAATTGAAATCAGACGGAGTGAAGGAGTTTAACAAGCAAGTAGCCGATGTAAATGCTGCAGACAATAAAAAAATCAGCAACATCGAGATTTCAGCTTATGCTTCTCCTGACGGTGGCATGGATTTAAATACCAAATTAGCCGAGAATCGTGAAGCGAACACAACTAAGTATCTAAACAAAGAGCTTAAAAAGTCAAAGATAGATGCTACAGTTGATGCTAAATACACAGCTGAAGATTGGGAAGGATTCCAGGAATTGGTTTCTAAATCAAATATCCAAGATAAAGAACTGATCCTTCGCGTACTTTCAATGTACCAAGATCCGGAACAAAGAGAAAAAGAAATTAAAAACATCTCTTCTGTTTATAAGAATCTGGCAGATGATGTTCTTCCTGAACTAAGACGTTCTCGTTTAACTTTGAATTATGAGATCATTGGTAAGTCTGACGAAGAAATTTCTAATCTGGCTGAAACTGATGCAAGCAAACTTAATCTTGAAGAACTTCTTTACGCTGCTACCCTGACTAAAGATAACGCAAAAAAAGAAGCCATCTTTACCAAAGCGACACAACAATTTCCTAATGATTACCGTGCATATAACAACCTTGGTAATTTAGCCTATCAGGCTGGTGATCTTGCTAAAGCAGAATCATTCTTAAACAAAGCCGCCAGTTTAAATGCTGCTCCTGAAGTAAACATGAACCTTGGTCTTGTTGCTTTGGCTAAAGGAGATAAGGTTGGAGCTGAAGCTTACTTAGGCAAAGCTGCCGGTGCAAAAGAACTTAATGAAACTCTTGGAAACTTATATGTTGCACAAGGTCAATACGAAAGAGCAGTAAATTCTTTCGGTGATGCTAAAACCAACAGTGCAGCTTTAGCTCAGATTTTGGCTAAGGACTACAACAAAGCAAAAAGTACTCTTTCTAACGTTGAAAACCCTGATGCATACACAGATTACCTTATGGCAATTTTAGGTGCAAGAACCAACAACGCATCTATGCTTACAAGTAGTTTGAAGAGTGCAGTTCAGAAAGATTCTTCATTAGCTAAAAAGGCTTCGACTGATCTTGAGTTTGCAAAATACTTTGCAAATGCAGATTTTTTGAGTATCGTTAAATAAAACGTTAGCTACAAAAATAAATAAAAAGGGTTGCTTGTTACATAAATGACAAGCAACCCTTTTTTATTTGCCACAAAAGAATTACATTCGCAAAAAAAAGAATGAACAAGATTTGCCTTTTGTTTATTGCATCCTTCTGCTTACTCGGATGCAACGTGCACTCCACTAAAGTCAGTATAAACGGCGAAATAAAAGGATTGGGCAACGATACCATCTATATTTACGGCACAGACGAATTATCCAGTCTAATGGATACAATTTATGTGCAGAAGAATAAATTTTCGCATACGCTATCGGTAGACACTATTGTACCCGCCATGTTGCTCTTCTCCAACCAGAAAAAGCACCCCATTTATCTGGAAAAAGGAAATAACATTGAAATAACAGGAGACATCAATCATCTGGATATTCTCAAAATCGGCGGGAATATATTAAACGAAGAATTGACTACGCTCCAAACAGCCTTAAATACGAGTAAACTATCCGAAAAAGAATTAGAAAGCAGGGTTGAAACATTTATCCGGCAACATGATTCATCAATAGTAAGTATCTACCTGCTAAAAAAATATTTTGTTGAAAAAGCAAATCCCGACTTAACCAAAATAAAGCAACTAATTGCTCTTATGAATGGAGAATTACGAGATAATCCGTACATAGATCAGCTCAGCAGCAATATAAGCAAGGAAGAAAGCATTGGTATAGGCAAACCTGCCCCTTTTTTTAGTATGCCAAACGCAAATGGTAAAAGAACCTCTCTCTCCGATATCAAAGGTAAATACATACTGCTGAATTTTTGGGCATCATGGAATGATGCACGTAAAGACAGCAACTACTATAAACTACGCAAAATTTACCAGTCGTATAAAAAGAACAAGAATTTCACCCTGTTAAGTATCTCTCTGGATGTTGACAAAGCAAGTTGGAAAGAGACAATAAAGAAAGATACCTTAATCGGTGAGCAACTCTGCGATTTTTCGGGATGGGAATCTTATGTAATCAAACAATATGCCGTAAAAAGCCTGCCAACCTATTACCTCATCTCTCCCGATGGGAAAATTATGGCAAAAGGAGAAAAAAGTGAAACAATAATCAAAAAGATGCAAGAGACAATAAAATAACTCACATCTTATCTATCAAAAACACAATGCTTGTAAAACTATTCGGCGCCGCAGTTCAAGGCATAGACGCTACTATCATCACTATTGAAGTGAACAGCTCACGAGGTTGTATGTTCTATCTGGTTGGCCTGCCAGATTCTGCAGTCAAAGAAAGTCATCAACGTATTATTTCCGCTTTGCAGGTAAACGGATATAAAATGCCAACGAGCAATATTGTCATCAATATGGCCCCGGCTGACATCCGTAAAGAAGGATCTGCTTATGATTTACCACTGGCAATAGGCATGCTTGCCGCTAACAAAACCATTGCTTGTGATAAACTACCTCACTATCTGATTATGGGCGAGCTCAGTCTCGACGGCAGCATCCAGCCGATTAAAGGAGCTTTGCCAATAGCGATTAAAGCAAGAGAAGACGGGCTTGAAGGAATTATCATTCCTCTTCAAAACGCACGGGAAGCAGCAGTGGTCAATAACTTAAAAGTATTTGGAGTTAGCAACATCAAAGAAGTTATTGAATTCTTCAATAACGAATGCATATTAGAACCAACGAAAGTCAATACCCGTGAAGAATTCTATGAACAACAAAACCTCTACGAGTCCGACTTTTCAGAAGTAAAAGGCCAGGAAAATGTAAAACGCGCATTAGAAGTAGCTGCTGCCGGAGGCCACAACATTATTATGATCGGTGCCCCAGGAAGCGGTAAATCAATGATGAGCAAACGTTTACCTTCCATCCTTCCTCCCCTTTCGCTCAACGAAAGTCTGGAAACAACAAAAATACACTCCGTAGCAGGAAAGCTTGGTCGCAACTCTTCACTCATCTCCAAGCGCCCGTTCCGTGACCCACACCATACCATTTCTCAGGTTGCAATGGTAGGAGGAGGCAGCTTTCCACAACCGGGAGAAATAAGTCTGGCCCATAACGGTGTACTCTTTTTAGATGAGCTGCCCGAATTTAACAGAAATGTTCTTGAGGTACTTCGCCAACCGTTGGAAGATCGAAAAATCACTATATCGCGTGCCCGATGGAGCATCGAATACCCTGCAAGTTTCATGCTTGTGGCTTCAATGAACCCCTGCCCCTGCGGATATTATAACCATCCTACTAAAGCATGCGTTTGCAATCCCGGTCAGGTTCAGAAATACCTCAATAAAATCTCCGGCCCGCTACTAGACCGCATTGACATACAGATAGAGATCGTTCCCGTACCTTTTGATAAAATGTCAGACAAACGGCAGGGGGAATCCAGCGCCAGTATACGCGAAAGAGTCATTAGAGCCAGAAAAACACAAGAAAAACGTTTCAGCGCACACCCCGGTATCCACAATAATGCCCAGATGACAAGCAAATTACTTACTATATATGCCCAACCGGACAAACAAGGACTAAATCTGTTGAAACAAGCCATGAATCGGCTAAATTTATCGGCACGGGCATACGATAGAATCCTAAAGGTAGCCCGTACCATTGCCGATCTGGAAGGAAGTGATAATATCCTTTCGACACATCTGGCCGAAGCTATCGGCTATCGCAATCTCGACAGAGAAAACTGGGCCGGTTAATCTACAGACACATCTTAAATTAAAGCACAGTATAACGAACAAAAGGATATGACTGCAGATCATTGAATGATTCTCAGCAGACATATCCCTCTTGAAGTTACTTAAGTACAATAAATCATTCTCCTACTTTCCTAATGCCGGTTTTAGCTTTCGACACCCACAACTGAACCCTGATTTTTATATTTTCCAATAGAGAATATACAACCGGCACAACAACCAGCGTTAATAACATAGAACTGGTAAGTCCGCCAATAAGCACCCAGGCAATGCCGTTTTTCCACTCGGAAGCAGCCCCGGTAGCAAGCGCAATTGGCAATAAACCGATAATCATGGATAAAGTAGTCATTAACACAGGCCGTATTCTGGTACGCGTGGCCATCAACAATGCACGGATAGTGCCGTAACCCTGTTTCTTGAGATGGTTTGTAAAGTCGACTACCAAAATCGCATTTTTAGCCACCAAGCCTATCAACATAATTATACCCATCATACTGAATATACTCAAATTTTCTTTAGCCAGCGCCAAGCCAAGAATGGCTCCGATAATGGCCAGCGGAATTGAAAACATAACCACCAAGGGATAAAGATACGATTCATACAGAGCCACCATAATTAAATAGACTAGAAAAATAGCTGTAAGTATCGCAAAGCCCAGGCTTCCGAAAGCATCGTCCTGCATTTGCATGTCGCCGGCATAATAGATTGATACTTCCGACGGAAAGGAGATAGCATCTATTTGCTGTTTTATATTGTCACCAACATCACCCGAAGCACGCCCCAACACCTGTGATTGGATGGTGATTGATGACATCCTATCCATTCGCTCAAGTTTGGCACTTCCGTCGGCATAACTAATCTTAGCAAACTGCGATAGTTTTATTGGCTGACCGCCGGCATTGACAAACGTAAGGTTAGATACATCGGACAAACTACGGCGGTTAAATTCGTCATAAACAATGTTGATGTCATATTCATAAGAGCCATCGGAATATTTTGCATCCGTATTTCCGCTAAAGGCTGTTGACATTACAGAACCTACCGTAGGAAGCGATAAGCCCAGTTCGGTCATTTTTTCTTTATCAATTTCAACAGCAACCTCGTTACGTGCATCCTCAAGCGAGGAACTTATATCAATAGCCCCCGGCGTTTTTTCAATTAATGTTTTAATTCTCCCGGCATATTTAGTCAACGAATCCGGGTCCGACGACTTCACGATCACTTGTATCGGACTATCGTCCGTACTCCCAAAAAACGGATTCAATAAAGCAGCTTTGACCTTTACACCGGGCATCTTAGCATTAAGGAAATTCTTAATCTGATTGGCATATACTTTAGAAGATACTTTCCGAAACTTCTTATCCACCAGTTTCACATCTATTTCCGCTTTATTGGCATTACTCTGTGCTCCCCCGCCTTGCATACCCGAATTTGTTGAACCTACCGTAGTGAACACAGACTTTATTTCGGGCTTTGTGTTCAGCAAATGTTCAATTTCTATTACTTTTAAATTCGTTTCTTTCAGTGTAGCATTGTTGGGAAGCTCAACCTGAATAATAAATTCACCGACATCGCCCAAGGCAAACACTTCGGTGCCCACAAAACCCATAGGAATAAGTGCCACAGAGCCAATAAACAATGCCGTTACAATGCCGAAAGTAGTGATTTTATGTCGAAAAGCTTTAAGAAGAATAGAATGAAGTATATTGGCAAATGCTTCTACCTGCTTTTCGAACCATAAGAAAAAGCGTCCGCTGAATCTCTCCTTGCTAAGGTGCTGAACCTTTGCCAAACGAGAGGTAAGGAGCGGCACAACAGTAAATGCAACCAACAGACTAAGCAAAGTTGTGATAACAATAACCAACGAAAAAGGAGCTAAGATAGGCGCAATCATACTTTTTGAAAGTCCCAACGGAAGGAAGACCACCACATCTACCAACGTAATGGCAACCGCGGTGTAACTAATCTCAGCCCGGCCGTCGAGCGTTGCCTGAACCCGATCTTTGCCCATCTCCATGTGCCGGTAAATGTTTTCCAAGACTACAATAGCATCATCAACCAGAATACCGATAACCAGAGACATAGCCAAGAGCGTCATGATATTCAGCGTATAGCCCAACAAATACATGCCCAGAAACGACACAACAATGGAAATAGGAATGGCAATCATTACGATAAAAGCATTGCGCAACCCATGAAGAAAAACAAGCATAACCAGCGAAACCAGAATAACGGCAAACAGCAGATCGTCCTTCACCGAATCGGTGGCTTTTTCGGTAAAAATAGATGAGTCGAAGGGTACTTCAAATTTAAGTTTGCTGCCCTTATAAGTCGTTTCGAGCTCGGCCAGCTTTTGATTTACCAAATGGCAAACCTCTACGGTGTTGGCATCGCTTTGTTTTTTAACGCTTAATCCCACAGAATTTTCCCCGTTTACACGAGCAATCATGGCGGGTTCTTTTGACGTGTCCAATACTTCCGCCAAATCTTTCAGCTTTACTTTCGAACCCTTATCGTCCACGCTGATTACGATATTCTGAATCTCCGCCACACTTTTCAACTTAGCCGATAGCCTGATTACCATCTGCCCATCGTCATTTTTTATTTTCCCGGTCGGGAAATCAAGATTTGACGATTGGATGGCCTGAAGAACCTGTACGGACGAAAGATTATACGCTTCCAACTTTTGAGCATCGAGATTCACCCTGATTTCGCGTTCGTTGCCTCCTATTATGGCAATCTCTCCCACCCCGCTGATTCTTGTCAGTTCCGGCTGAATTTTGTATTTAATCAAATCGTAAAACTCGGTTGAAGACATAGCCGCCGTTACCCCAATGTTCATTATCGGAAGATCTCCAAAAGATATTTTGCTAACCACAGGATCTAAAACACTTTCCGGAAGAGTACTTTTTACTGCGTTTATCTTGCGCTGTGCATCTTGCACGGCATCGTCTATATTGGCATTTTGTTTTAACGAAATGCCCAAAACAGAGATACCTTCGAACGATGTAGATTGAATGTGGTCAATGTTCTCGACGGATGTAATGGCTTCCTCCAGTTTCTTCGTAACATTATTCTCTACTTCAGAGGGAGAAGCACCCGGATAAGTAGTCATAATCATAAAAGCCGGCGCCGTCATTTTTGGCATCAATTCGGAATTCAGGCTTTTATAACCCGTAAATCCCAGAAAGATAAGTACCGTAAAAACAACGACCACAAGCGTTGGCCTTTTTACCGATATTTTTGTAATATTCATGGTTGTTCTTTTAATTGTTTAGTTTGATCTTAGAGCCATTCACCAAGCTAATCTGACCCGATGTGACAATGACATCGCCCGCTTTTAGTCCACTCTTAATCACAACATATTTATCATTGAAAGGAGTAATCACTATCTTCCTCAGAATTACGGAATTTCCTTTAACCAAGAACACCTCTGGATGCTTGATACTCCCCGCAATAGCCTGACGAGGAATTACTAAAAGCTGATTCTCAGTATTGCGGATAAATGTAGCGACTCCATACATGCCCGGTTTTATGATGTCTTCAGAGCGGTTTTCAACTTCTATCTCCACGTCATAGCGTTTCGAGAGATCGGCTTTAACGGTAACCGCACTGATTTTTCCATCGTAAGTTACCTCGGGATAAGCATCAACACTCAGCTTAACCGTCTGACCTTTTTGCACCTTTCCGGCCTCATCTACCGTAAGCCTGGCTATGAATTTCACCCGGTCAATCTCAACAATGTCGTAAACGGGCGTACCAACCGACAGGTAAGCTCCCTTGTCAAAATACCGTTTGGTAATTATCCCGCCAAACGGAGCTTCGATAAACGTATTCTTATCTTCTGTTTTAGCTGCCGTATAAGCAGACTTTGCCATTTCGAAGCTCTGCCTGGCAGCTTCATATTGTTGCACAGTGGCGGCATCGCCCTGCGAGAGTTCTTTGAAACGTTTGATGTCTTTTTCCGCTTTATCAAGATTAAATTTGGCCAGCTCCAGTTGCGAAGCGGGTATCTCGTTATCAATAGAGGCCAAAACCTGCCCCGCTGCCACCCTATCTCCTTCTTTTGAATTTACCGAAGTAATTTTTCCTTCTACCTCGGCAGCAATGGAGGTTTCTTGTATCGGAGAAAACCCCCCGTTGACCGAGAATCCGGCAGGCAGCTGTTCACTCCTCACGGTATCGGTAATGACAGGCACTGTTGTGTTAGATTCGGATACCATTTTCAGTTCCTTGTCAAAGCTCTGTTTGTTGGAAATAAGCCTGACTGCTACGATGGCAATAACAGCAACAATGACTGATGCCGAAAGGATGTATTTTTTTAGTTTCATAAGTGTTCGTTTCAAGTTATTTGTTAGTAATTGAGTAATTCGCCTTGGCCCTTTTTAAGATCCAACTCAGCGTTCTTTACTTGCAGCAATGCGTTCACGTACGATAAGCGAGCCTCCGTTAGTGAATTCTCCGAGAGCATGACATCGGACAGTGACATCACTTGTTGCCGATAGTTTTGAAGTGTAATGTTATAATCTTCCTCGGCCACCTTTATGTTATCCAGCTGCCTGAGTAAAGCTTTGAGGCTGGTATTGTACTGATTCTTAGCATCAATGAAATCTTTCAAATAATTATTCTCGGTATCTTTTCGGGTATTCTGTAGTTGCTGCAACTCTATATCGTATTGCTTTGTTTTAGAGCGCTTCTCAAAACCATCGAAGATGGGTATGCTAAGACTCAGACCAATGAAGCCAACCTTATAGAATTTGTCGCCACCTCCTTTGAAATAATCGAATTCATTTTGTTGCCCGTCATAATAGAGCTGGCCAGAGCCCGACAACGAAGGCAGATAAGCCTGCCTGTTGGCTTTTCGGTTAAGCCCTGTGAGTTCTATCTGCTTATCGAGCAATCTTAATTCCGATTGCCTATTGAAATCAGGCTTTTCAAAATCGGGCAAGCCGGTCGTAAAAGACAAAGAGTCGCTCAACTCAATCCGGTCGTCAAGCTTAATCCCAATCAGGTGCTTCAACAGTCCGGTTTGTTGTTGAAGCAATTGATCCAGATTATCTATTTGAGTTTGCAGGTTATTTTTAGTTACCCATACCTTCGAGTAATCTATTTTTCGTGCAATGCCATTTTCTTCCTGAAGCTTGAGTATATCCAGCAACCGATCTGTGTTTTGCTTGTTTTTCTCTAACTGTGTAATCTGGTTGGCGGTGGTTTTGCAGAGAAAGTACACCTGAGACACCTCATAAACCAACTCTTCTTTTTTCTGAAGAGCCGTTAGCTCATTGATCGTTTGCATACGTTTGGCCACTTTTATAGAAGTGTAGTAGCTTTGGTTGTAAAGAGTGACGGAAGCCTTAAACCCATAAGTCCAATCGTATTTTGTACCAATCTGCACGGGCACCTCGCCGGTTTGGCCAAACATCTCGCCCGGCATCATCATTTGAGGAATGGCGTAGTAGTAGCTAAAATCGCTGTATCCCTCGAGCTGCGGATAAAGTTTGCTTTGAGTCTCTTTTAATTGATAGCCGGACTTTTTTGTTTCGAGCTTAGCATTTATTATGCCTGCGTTGCTAACTATGCCTAGTTTGCAAGCCTGATGTAAAGAGATGTATTTTATAGAGTCCTGGGCAAATGCAGGCAGTATGCCAAGCATGATCAGCACTGTTGCAAGTATTCTTTTCATTTCCATTTCGGTGGTTAGTTTACTCTGTTTGTTTTTGTAATAGGTTGATATTATGCGCATTATGTGTTGTTCAATCAGCTCGCGTTCGGGCATAACAGTGGCTGGCATTCATTCATTTAAAAAGGCGTTAACGCCTTTTTAAATGAATAATGCTAAAGAGCTTTTGTTACAAAATTGAGTGCTGAGTTACCCGTAATTGAGCTAAACGAGTTTATTCGACAGTTGAAGAGTTGTCTTCGCCTCTGTTCGTTTCATTGAATCTTTTCCACCAGTCTTCTCTGCTTGGGCGCTTCCCCTCGCGTGAAAACCCAAACCCTCTCCCGCGAGGTCTTCTGCTCCCACCCATGGGAACAAGACCCGAAAAGAATATTTTAGAGAGAATGATTAATCCGATAGTCTGCCAAAAGGTGATGACCGGACCATTAAATAGCGCAGGAATTAACCAATTCCACAGCGTCATGGTGATAAATAAAACTAATACAATGAGAACCAATCCCATCAGGCGAAAGCCTACCATCTTTAATCCTTTTGATCTTTCCATTCCAGTTATTCTTTTAATAAGTTATATAAATCAGTTAAGTTCTCCCTCAGAGCCAGTACTGCGTATCTCTTTCGGGAAATAAGTGTATTTACCCCAATGCCTGTTTTCTCGGATATTTCTTTAAAACTCACATCGTCAAACTCGGTTGCAATAAACACACTACTTTGTTCTTTAGGCAATTCGGATAAGGTTTTCTCAATCCTTTCCCATATCATACTTTTTAGTTCTTCCTCTTCGTGAGAAGTGCCCAAGGCGGGAAGTATCTCTACAAGAGAAATCGGACCATCTTCGTCGGCGTCATCATTTTCGATAAGGCTGAAAGGAACCGCCGTCTTCTTTCGGAATAAATCGGTGATGCGGTTGTCGGCAACCCGATAGAGCCACGCCGTTACATTCTCAATAGCCTTAATATCCGAGAATCCTACAGTGAGTTGATAGAAAACATCGTGCAAAATGTCTTCGGCATCTAACCTATCAGAAATCTTCTTCCTGATATAACCGAGTAGACGTCTCCGCTCGTTTTTGTACACATCTTCAATCTTCTCCGACTCTGTTGCATTCATTGATTATCGTTCTTTATGTTCTTAGACGAGCAAGTACCGATTATATTTTAAAAAACATATAAAAATAACGAATTGATTTGTAATTAGCTGAATATAAAGGGGAAAAGCGTGCCCCGTTGCCGAGTTACCGCCTGCGGAAGCATCTTGATAAGCCTTTAACCAGGCCACGAGGGTGCGTTTCTTATCTCTATCAGACGCAATGATTAAGCCTTTTTGAGGCCCGACGGGAGTGAGCCCGCAGTTGTGGGCCGATGGGTTTGCAGATAGAGGCTCATCGGCCTGCAGATGCAAACCGATGGGTTTAGAGATGAGGGCTGACACCCTGATTACTTGTAAGGGGACTAATATAGCGCTTAACTGCGATTAGTAAGACAGTGCACGATGCTAACAGAGGGAATCAATTCGATTTGATTGGCTTGGCTTCCGGCTATAAAGAGGTGGTTAATTGTTTGAGCTTCGTTTCGGCAATCTTTAGGTTATATTCAAAATTAGTAAGACGAGTGGCCGATTGTACATAGCTTTCCTGCGCCTGATGTACTTCAAGTGAGGTGGTTTGCCCCAAGCGCAATCGCTGTAAGCAGATATCCAGATTTTCTTTGGCCAGCTCGTTGTTACTCTTTTCAATGAGGAACAGTTGCCGTTGATTGTCAAAATCAGTAAGTGTGTTCTCCAATTCGATATTTACTTGCAACTTCACATTTTCCATATCATAACCCGATGACTGTACCTCTTTACGGGCAATGGATATTTTTCGTTTCGTTTCTCCGCCGTTGTAAAGAGGGATGGAAAGTGTCATACCTATTTGCGGACCGTAAGTACGATTCTTCAAAGTAGACCCTTCCGAATTTATAGCCTGTGACAGATAATATCCTCCGTTGAGCTGGAGAGTGGGGAGCTTATCTTTCTGACTTTCTTTCAATGCTAACTGAGAGATCTCAATTTGTTTCTGAAAAGACAGGATACTGGTATTCGATGAATTTAATTTTCGAAGTAACTCATCCCTGTCCGGCGAATATTGAAGAGGGATGGAATCGGAAATATCAAATTTGATAGTCGGGTCTTCTTCTCCCAAGATACTATTTAATGTCTTTAGCGACTCACTAATGGTATTTTGCTGGTCAATAGCACTTTCCATCTCTACATTCAAATCTATTTTCGCTTGAAGCAAATCTGTTTTTGCCAGTGTACCTGCGTTAAATCCCGTTTGTGCAATGGTTACACGTTCTTTGTTGTAACTAATCGCTTCGTTTATTGAGCTTAATTGCTGTTTTTGCCGCACTACATCGTAATAAGCGGCAATTACATTATACATCGTTTCTTGTACTTTGGTTTGGAATTGAAGCTCTCCGAGTGCCTGAATCTGGTTCAGCTTATTTTTAGTGACAAACATCTTTCCACCGTCAAACAAAGTCCAGGAAAGTTCTACATTAGCATTCAAAGAAGTACTCGACTGATTGGGGTATTTGGTTATTCCGGATGAATTTTTCTGGTATACATTATTATATTCATAACCACCGGAACCGTTCAAATTGATTGTAGGTAACATCCCTGCATTGCCGGGAGTGTTGTTTATTTGATCCATGTCGGCATCATTACGGCTAACCAATATATCAAAGTTATTCTTTAACGCAATATTTACAGCCTTATCCAACGTTAATACATTCTGTGCCTGAACAGTGGCCGACAGTATTAATAAAAGAAATAGTTGCAGTGTTCTCATAACTCATTTTTTGTTTTTACTTGATATAAGCATATAAATCACCGGGATTATAAATAGGGTGAGAATCAAGGAAAACAGTAATCCTCCCACCACAACAATACCCAGCGGAACACGACTTTGCGCTCCCGAACCCAGAGCCAACGCAATAGGTAAAGCTCCGAAAAGGGTGGCCAATGAAGTCATCACGATGGGGCGGAAGCGAGCAGAAGCGGCTTCGAATGCAGCGACTCTTCTATTCATGCCCAACTTACGCTTTTGATTGGCAAACTCAACAATAAGGATGCCATTCTTGGTTACAATACCAATTAAAAGGATCATTCCTATTTCAGAAAAGATATTCAGCGTCTGCCCACAGATCCAGAGCGAGAGCATAGCACCTGCAATGGCCATCGGGACGGTAAACATGATAATCAGTGGGTCGCGGAAGCTCTCAAACTGAGCCGTCAGGATTAAATAAATCATCAACAAAGCCAAGACCAAAGCAAAAGAGATATTGGAACTACTCTCCGCAAAATCTCTTGACGAACCCGATAGAGCTGTCGTAAATGAGTTATCCAATAATTTATCGGCTATTCTCTGCATCTCTTCAATACCTTCACCCAATGTTTTCCCTTTAGCCAGGTTAGCCGAAACCGTAGCCGATTTATAACGATTATAATGGTAAAGTATCGGCGGATTGCTGTTCTCCTGTATTTTCACCAAATTGTCTAGTTGGATCATTTCCCCGGACCCGGAACGCACATACAGGGAAGCTATATTCGCAGGAACATCCCTATTCTCTCTTTCTACTTGCCCCACAACATAATATTGTTTGTTGTTTTGCAAGAAATAGCCATACCGGCTCCCACTGTAGGCTAAATCCAGTGCGTTCGACACATCTTCTTCATTAACCCCCAGGCTATTCGCTTTTAGTCTGTCTACAGTAATATTTAACTCCGGTTTATTAAATTTCAAATCCACATCCACATTACTGAATACCGGGCTGTTTTGTGCTTCATCCAGAAAACGGGGCAGTATCTTATGTAGCTTATCAAAATCAAGATTTTGCAGTACAAACTGAACCGGCAATCCTCTTGAATTTGAAGTGGAAATTGTTGGTTCTTGGCTCGGGATAACTCTCGCATCTGCTATAGTGGAATAGACTTTCGATAACTTATCATAAACATTCTGCTGGGAGATCTTTCTTGCCGAAGGATCGGTCAAGAAAGTAATAACAGTTCCGGTATTGGTACTTGAATTTCTTCCTCCGCCATATCGGGCAAGCACGTACTGGCTGGCGGAAACAGAATCTATGCTAATCTTAGCAATCTTGTCTATTATATGTTGAGTGGCACTAAATTCGGTTCCTTCGGGAGCCGTTATGGAAGTTCTTATATAATTATGATCTTCTAGCGGAGCTAATTCAGATTTCAAAGATCGGGACAAGGAGAATATGATGACTAAACAAAGTCCCAGAAGAGAAAGCGCGATCCATTTGTTAAGAATAAAAAAACTCAGCACACGCCTGTATCCCTTTTCCATGCCAACAAAGAAGGGCTCACTCGCTACGTAAAATTTAGAATGATGGGAAACCGAACCTCCCAGTAAAACATTCAATACCGGAGTTAACGTAAGAGAAACGAAAGACGAAATTAATACTGCACTGGCCACTACAATTCCAAATTCACGGAATAGCCGGCCGGTAAATCCTTCCAGAAAAATTACCGGAATAAAGACAATGGCGAGAGTAAGCGAAGTAGAGATCACGGCAAAGAAGATTTCCCGCGTTCCTTCAAAAGCCGCCTGCCATTTATCCATGCCTTGCTCTATTCGTTTAAAGATATTCTCGGTCACCACAATACCGTCATCCACCACCAGTCCGGTAGCTAAAACAATGCCAAGCAGGGTAAGTACATTAATGGAAAAACCGAAAATATACATAATGAAAAAGGTCCCGACCAGCGAAACAGGGATATCTAGCAACGGGCGCAATGCGATGATCCAGTTTCTGAAAAAGAGGAAAATAATGAGGACAACCAGCACGATGGCAATAGCCAATGTTTCCACTACGTCCTTTACCGATTGTCGTACAAAGATTGATTTGTCACGGGCAATGCTCAAATCCATTCCCTTGGGCAAATTCTGTTTAATTTGTGCCAACCGCTTGTTAAATTCGTCTGCAATCTGAATATCATTTGCACCGGGAAGAGGAATCAGAGCCAATACTACACCGACTGTTCCGTTAATAGTCGAACCAGCCTCTTCGTCCTGAGGGCCCAGTGAAGCTTCTCCTATATCTCTCAGACGCACAACCTGATCATCCGTCTGCTTTACAATGAGATTATTAAAGTCTTCTTCGGTCGTTAGCCGTCCTTTTGTTTTTATAATAAGTTCTGTGGCATTTCCTCGTATTTTACCTCCCGGCATTTCAATGTTTTCTTTGCCTAAAGCCGCATTGATATCCGATGCCGTCAAATTATAAGCAGCCATTTTATCAGGATTCAACCATAAGCGCATAGATGGTCTTTGCTGCCCGTAGATTGATACGGAACTGATTCCCGGTATTGTCTGTATTTTCTCTTGCAGCACATTCTCGGTATAGTCACTCAATTCGATAGCATTCATCGTGCTACTCTGAACGGTTAACATAATAATAGGGTCACTATCTGCATCCGCTTTGGTAACAGTAGGTTGTGCGTCAATGTCCTGAGGCAGGCTCTTACTGGCCTGAGACACCTTGTCACGCACATCGTTTGCCGCCTTCTCCAAGTCGGCCCCCAAATTAAACTCTACCGTTATATTACTCGATCCTATCGATGATTGCGAAGAGATGGATTTTACCCCTTCAATACCATTGATCGCTTTTTCCAGAGGTTCTGTTATTTGAGATTCGATAATTTCAGAATTGGCTCCGGTATAAGTTGTTTGTACGGTAATAACAGGCGGGTCGATAGCCGGATAAAGTCGTATTCCCAGAAAGTCAAAGCCTACGACTCCCAGAAGTATGATGATTAAACTTAGCACAATCGAACCGATAGGCCGCTTCAATGCAATATCTGAAATTATCATGGTTGTTTAGTTATGGAGGAATAGGCTAATTCCGAATTTTCTTTTAAGAAAAGTATTCCCGATGTAATAATCGTATCGCCGGGTTCAAGACCTGCTGTCACTTCTATTTTTGAGGCCTCGCGTATGCCGGTCTTTATCGTAACAAAATGCGCTTTCCCATTTCGGGCCACAATCACACTCTTATCACCTTCTTGTGGTATAATAGCTTGTGTAGGGATCATTAATGCATGATTATTCTTTCCCAGGTCCAATTGTACGTTGGCAAAAGCTCCCGGAATCAATTCTTCAGACAACGTGGTAATCAATGCCCTTATTTTTAAATTCCGTGTCGTATTATCAATTCCTCTTTCCGTTGCTATAACTGTTGCGTCGTATAGTTTGCCTTCGCCGTATATTGCAAATTTCACATTCTTGCCGGGAGTGATTATCGCACCATATTTTTCCGGAACATAAAAATCAAGTTTCAATTTCCCACTGGTGCGTATAGTAGCTAGTAAAGTAGAAGGACTCACAACAGCACCAACGCTAATATTTCTCAATCCAATTACTCCGTCAAAAGGAGCGCGTACTTCCATTTTGCGAATCAATGCTTTTTCTTCTGCAATATCCGCTTTTATCGTGTTCACCTGTAATAAGGTCTGTTCGTAGTCATTTTGACTGATACCATTGACTCTTATTAATTCGCTTTGCCTTTCATAAATGCGTTTTTGAATAGCCAGTTGCGATTCCAGCTTTTCCATCGTTGCCTGCAAATCGTCATCAAAAAGTTTCACCAACAACGTTCCCTTTTTCACAAACTTACCTTCCGGCAAATTAACTTCGACTATCCGCCCGGCTACCTCATTCTTTAAATCTACCTCATCGAAAGCGAGTAATGAACCCGTTACGGTAATTTTAGAGACAAGCGAAGAAGGAGTCACAATATATGCATCCATCTTTCTTTGCGATTTTTCTTTCGCATCCCGCCCTCGATTATCTGATTTTGTGAACCCCTTATAGAGGAAAAAAGCTGCTAGCAATATAAGTAGGGCAGCAATCAATAGGTTTATCTTACGTTTCATTTTTTTAATGATAATAGATTTGTTTCAATTAACCTAAGCATGGCATATAGCTCGTCTATTTGTTCCTGAGATAAACCTCTTAGAGCAACCTCTGATGTTTTCTGAATAACATTCCTGATGTCGGGTATAACTTTACTCGCTTTATCAGTAATATTGAGTTCATATTTTCGCCTGTCTATTGGACTCTGTGTTCGTTCTACATAACCATTCAGCGAAAGATAATCGACTATTCTCACTACCTGCACCTTGTCACAAAATAATTTCTCGGCTAATTCTTGCTGGGTTAATTTTCCCTTACCAAATTCAATTAACAGGAGAGGATAGAAAGAACGTTCAATGTCAAGATAAGAAAGATTCTGTTGAATATTACCTAAGGACATTTTATTTATTTTCCCCATGATCCGCCCAACCGGCTCCTTTATCAAGTTTTCCTTAGTTGTGTCCATGCTTCTTTTATTATTGAGCTGCAAATGTAGTTACTGAAATAAATGGTTATCATTGTTAACCAATATTTTATTTATAATTAACTCAATAAACATGAATTTGGCTTTAAGCCTAAGCTAACATGTTTCAACTAAATGAATGGCTTATCACTTATTAAGATAACAATTTCGTTGTGAAGATTTAGACAAAGAGCCTATTTGGAATATAAAAAGGATGAGATATGATAAACAAAAAAGCCGTTACGAACAAAATCGTAACGGCTTTTTTAAATGCGGTGGGCCATCTAGGGCTTGAACCTAGGACCTCCAGATTATGAGTCTGTTGCTCTAACCAACTGAGCTAAAAGCCCGCATCTCCAATTCCCCTGAATTGTGGGTGCAAAATTAATGCATTTTGCCGAAATATGCAAGAGAAGTAACAAGTAAGTTAATGCTTACTGCTCAAAATTTATAGGTCCGTTTGGGGTTCTTAGGGAACCAACCCTTTTTTACTCGGCCTTCTTGATCAAAGACTTCTTTGATAGTCCAGAAAGATGAAAAAGCAAATACGCCCAGCAGTGAAGACAATAATATATCGTCTGTGCTTAGTGATGCAACAACACCTGCTATTCCCAGTACCAAGAATATCCACCAGCACTTTGTGCCCCAGTAATATTCTGCTTTAACCACCACCGGATGGAACAGCCCTATTATCAAAAAGGTGCAAATACCTATTACAAGCCCCGAAAGGTGATATTCATTTAAGAATTCCATCCCGGTTTATTTATCAATGCGAATAGGAATTTCCTTCTTGATGCTTTGTTCCAGAGAAATCAACGTCTCTGTAGCTGTGACACCCGGAATCTCCTGCATTCTATTGTTAAGCAACTCCATCAGGTGCTCGTTATCACAAGCATATACTTTAGTAAGCATGGTGTAAGGTCCCGTTGTAAAGTGACATTCTACAATTTCAGGAATCTTTTGCAGCTCAGCCACTACAGTTTTATACATAGAACCCTTTTCCAATTTTATACCTACATAAGTGCAAGTTCTGTATCCAAGAGACTTGGGGTTAACATGATAACCAGAGCCTACGATTACCCCTAAGTCGATGAGTCTCTGAACACGCTGGTGAATAGCAGCCCTCGAAACACCACATTCAGCAGCCACGTCTTTAAAAGGAATACGAGCATTCTGAGAAATGATTTCCAGAATCTGCCTGTCAAGGTTGTCTATTTTCTCCATAACAATAAGTTTTAATACCAGTTTTTATCAAATAGTAAGCAAATATAGAGCTTTATTTTGATTTTCATATATAAAAGACAGAAAAAACAGAATTATCGTATACATTTATTTTTTCTTCTTCGATTTATAGTATAAGAAAAGGGGCACAAAAATTATTTTTTTGTACCCCTTTTACCTAATATACGTAGATATCTTTCGTTACTTTTCGATACTCAACAATTCTACTTCAAAGATAAGCGTAGAGAATGGTTTGATCTTACCGGATTCTCTTGATCCATATCCTAATTCCTGAGGAACATAAATTTCCCATTTAGAACCAACAGGCATCATAGTCAAAGCTTCTGTCCATCCTTTAATTACCTGATTAGCACGGAAAGTAGTCGGTTCTTTACGGCTATATGAGCTATCAAATTCTGTTCCGTCAATCAATGTACCTCTATAGTTTACTTTCACTTTGCAAGTGTCAGCAGGAACAGCGCCGGTTCCTTTAGTGATGATTTTATATTGCAAACCGCTAGGAGTTGTTACAACACCTTCTTTTGATTTATTATCTGCAAGGAACTTTACGCCGGCAGCTTTATTTGCAGCATATTTAGTTTCCATAGCTTTATTCTTGATTACTTCCATCTTTGCCTGAGTATATTGCTGAGCCTTTTCCATGCTCATCAAACCACCTTTTTCAAGGGTTCCGGCAACGAAACCTGCGATGAAGTTATCTTTGCTTATTGTTTGAGTAGAATCTTCACCAAACAGTTCATGGTTAATGCCTTTCATCATCTGGTTGCTGATCTGCTGACCGATTTGCAAACCGGCAAGGTAAGCAACATCTTTCTTACTTGTTTTTGTAGCACCTTCATTCAACCCTTTGATAAATTCGTTCATATAGGTAGTGTCTACATCCATTCTGCCAACCAAATATTGTTTCAAACCTTGAGTTTGAGACATTCCTAGAGAATAAGACAAAGAGTCTATATCAGACTTCAGATTAGCTTTGGGGCTTTGAGCTGTACAAGAAGCAAGACTAGTTGCGACAGCAATTGCCATTAAAATACTTACTTTTTTCATTTTACTTTGTTTTTTGTTATAGTACTTGAATTAATTCAACTTCAAAAATCAGTGTGCTGTGAGGAGGAATCATTTCACCGGCTCCCTGAGCACCATATCCCAAATCGGACGGAATATATAATTTCCACTTAGACCCTTCGGGCATTAGTTGTAGAGCTTCAACCCATCCCTGTATAACCTGATTAACACCAAACACAGCCGGTTGCCCACGTTTTACCGAACTATCAAAGAGAGTTCCATCAATCAATGTACCCTCGTAATGGCATTTAACCTGATCGGTTGCTTTGGCTAATTTACCTTTTCCTTCTGTTATTATTTCGTATTGCAAACCGCTGGGCAAAGTAACAACATTGGCCTTTTTCTTATTCTCTTCTAAAAAGGCCTTACTCTGCTCTATGCTGGCACTGCCCATACTTTCTTCCAGTTCGGCGAAATATTTGTTCACTATTACACGAGCTTCATCGTGACTGATGGCTGTTTTGTTTCCTTCAAGCACATCTTTTATCGCCTGAGTAAAATCTTCTACTGAGATGCTGTTAGCACCCATTCCTAGTAAGTTTTGACCAATTCCCAGGCCAATTGCATAGCTAAATTTATCCATAAATATCTTTGTTGAAGGTCGAAAAAGATAGTTTGAACGCTAACTTCCAACCATTTGCAAATTAATGGAGGCAAAAGTACGTGTTTTATTTGAATCATTCTCCTTTTAAGTATTTAATTTTTCTTATTATACACAGTTTTCAGATCTTTCTTTTTTGCCTGTCTATCATACAAATACATAATTGCCCACCTGAGAGGATCAATGTTAGGAAATTCTTCCTACATTTGTTGTATAAATAATCAGAATGTAATTAATTAGGAGGTTACTGTGAAAAAGATAGTTGTATTGTCCGGTGCCGGCATGAGTGCGGAAAGTGGAATGAGTACCTTTCGGGACGCCGGTGGGTTATGGGACAAATATCCTGTTGAACAGGTTGCTACACCCGAAGGATATCGGCGCAATCCCGAATTGGTTATCCGTTTTTATAATGATCGTCGCAAGCAGCTGTTAGAAGTGAAGCCCAATAACGGGCACAAACTACTCGCTGAAATGGAAACATCTTTTAATGTTACGGTTATTACTCAAAACGTAGACAATCTGCACGAAAGGGCTGGCAGTAATCACGTAATTCATCTGCATGGAGAGCTTACAAAAGTCTGCTCCAGCTATGATCCGGGCAACGAACAATATGTTAAAGAACTAAAACCGGAAGAGTATGAAGTGAAGATGGGAGATCTGGCAGCAGACGGTTCACAACTCCGTCCTTTTATTGTATGGTTTGGTGAAGCGGTTCCTCAAATCGAAACGGCAATACGCTATACAGAAAAAGCAGATGTTTTTGTTATAATCGGGACTTCCATGAACGTTTATCCTGCAGCCGGATTGCTTAACTATGTTCCCCGTAATGCCGAGATCTACCTCATTGATCCCAAAGAGGTACAAATAGGCAGTTCCCGCACCATACATGTCATTCAGAAAGGAGCTTCCGAAGGAGTAGCCGAGTTATTGTCCCGCCTTCGTGAGTAAACGAAGCACAAACCACGCATGATGAGCCACGGTACTGATAAGCCCATAGTGCTTTGCCATAATACGAAACCGCTCTTTGAGCGAAGCCTTTCTGTTTTGTGTGGTGGTTCCTTCATCCAGATAATCGATAAGCACAAGGCGGGTATTGTCCAAAACACGGGCTTTTTTCATTATTCTGATGCACCAGTCAAAATCGGCAGAGAAGCGATAAGAAATGTGGTAAGGTTCGGCAAGGGTACGTTTGGCTATAAAAGCCTGATGGCAAACTAACATACCTTGCTTAAAACTTTTCCAGGAAAGCGTTTCGGGAGCTGCAAGCCGACGCATACGAACGAAATGCCGCTGACTATCGACTAATGCCGTTTCACCATAGAGCACATCCGGCAATTCAGTATACAGCCCTATTGAATGTACCACCTGTTGCAACGTATCATCTTCGTGAAAGCTGTCTCCTGCATTCAAAAAGCAGAGATAATCTCCCGTGGCAAGTGCCATTCCCTTGTTCATTGCATCGTATATCCCTTTGTCCGGTTCACTCACAAAAGAGTGAATAGTAGATCGGTATTTTTCAATCACCGATAGTGTGTTGTCTTTTGATCCGCCATCAATGACGATATACTCGATATGATGATAGGTTTGCGAGATAACACTTTGCATGGTATCCTCCAATACCTTTCCCGCATTGTAGGTAACGGTTATTACGGAGAAAACGGGAGTAAGATGGCTATGCATATTTCCCTGTTACTTTGTTGTACAAGTCAATGTACTTTTTAGCGATAATGCCCTCCGAGTAGCTAGCTACAGCCTTGCGACAAGCTTGTTCGGCCAGGTTGGCATATTCCGGATCGGTTAGCGCCCAATAGATGCCGTTAGCAAAATCTTCAGAAGATTTGTATTCGGCCACATACCCGTTATGCAGATGATCTATCATTTCGGGAATTCCTCCCACATTAAATCCCACACAAGGCACACCACAAGCCATTGCTTCCATAATGGTATTCGGCAAATTCTCTTCAAGAGAAGGGGTGACAAAGAGATCGACCGCATTATATATATCAACCAATTCATGTTCGTTGCTTACATAGTTAAGCGGATAAACACGAAAAGGCAACAGGTTCTCCAACTTTGCCGATTGATTGCCAAACACAACCACCGCCAATGTTTCTTTCCATTCCGGATGCGCAGCAGCCAATAAGTTACACGACTCTATCAGATAATCTATTCCTTTGCGTTTATCGGTTATCTTTACGGAGCCGAATAAAATCAATTTCCCCTCTTGCGGCAGCATACATCTATTCCGGGCTTCCTTCTTGTCGTGAGGTTTAAAGAGGTTCGTATTGATGGGGTTGGGTATGCTAATAACCCGTTGCCCGGCAAGCAAAGCACTCTTTTGCGCCTGATGTTGTAGCCACTGGCTACAAGCCACAAAAGAAATCGGCGTATTTTTATATAGCTTTTGCTTTTTACGGAAGATGCGATACGACAAGTCTTTCTTACTACCGCCACCGTATATAAACGGGCAGTTATGACACTCCTGCTGATAGTTCGTGCATTCGCGTGCATGGTGACAAATGCCGGTACAGGGCCACATATCGTGCATTGTCCAAACCACGGGCTTGCCCGATTTTAGTATTTTCTGAATATTACGAAGAGAGAGCATACCCTGGTTGATCCAGTGCAGATGAATCACATCGGCTTCTTTAAATTCGGGAAGTACAGTTATGTCCGAACCGGTATTGGCTATATCGACCGCAAAAAGGTTGTTTTTTTTAAAGTGATTAAACTTCCAGATAACCACACGTTCCCAAACAAACCGCCACACATGCAACCAGCTACGCTCAAGACCCACAACACTGATTTGGTCGGTTTGCTTATCGCGCACCAATAACTTGACTTTGATTCCATTGTTTTTCAATGATTCCAATAAGCGGCCGGCTGCAACGGCGGCACCGCCTATTCGTTCCGAAGTGTTTATTAATAGTACCCTCATTAGTTGAATGTTTCGACAAAAGTAGTACTTTTGTGTGATAAATAAATAGAAACTTTCATGAATAATCTATCGAAGCTTGAAATAATGCAGTCTTTTTTAACAAAGCTCTGGCAAACATTTCTGAGCATAATCAAGATTCTATTGCAATCAAAAAGGATTGATAAGCCTTTGGAAACAGATGAGCATGAGGCGATTGTGATATTGGGTAACGGACCGTCCCTCAGACCTTTGATAGAGCAAAAGAATTATTTTCTGGAAGACAAAGCTTTATTGGCCGTTAATTATGCCGTACTTTCCGCTTACTATACGGAATTGAAACCGCATTATTATCTGGTGGCCGACCCGGCCTTCTTTCTTAATTCCGATCATTGTGATAAGTTATTTGATGCAATGGCTATGAAAACAACATGGGATATTGAACTTCATCTCTCCGTTAAAGCACGCAAAAGCAATACGTGGCAGTCCAAACTGGCATCAAATCCATATATTCACATTCATTACTTTAATGTTACTCCCGTAGAAGGCTTTACTTGTTTCATGCACCTGGCTTTTCGTAAAGGATGGGGAACACCCCGTCCGCGTAATGTACTTATACCCTCAATAATGGTAGCGCTGAAGATGCCGTTTCATACGATTTACATAGCCGGAGCCGACCATTCCTGGCTTAAAGAAATATGGGTTAACGATGATAATGTGGTAATTGAAGACCTCAATCATTTTTATGACAAGAAAGGTTCGGAACGCTTTGTGTCCGACAAGCACCTGCACGATTTGTTGCTAAGCATGTATGTTGCCTTCAAATCGTACCATATAATAGAAGCATATACCCGGAGTATAGGAAAGAAAATATATAACGTAACCGAAGGCTCCTTTATAGATGCCTTCGACCGAAAGAAAATATAAAGATATGGCTGAAAAGAAAAAGATTCTGGTGACCGGTGCCGATGGTTTTATCGGCTCGCATCTGACGGAAATGTTATTGGCGGAGAATTACCATGTACGGGCACTTTCTCAATATAATTCATTCAATGACTGGGGATGGCTCGAAGGAATCCGGCATCCCGAACTAGAGGTAGTCAGCGGAGATGTGCGAGATGCACATTTCTGTAAACACATTACCGAAGGCATAGATACTGTTTTTCATCTTGCGGCACTGATTGCGATTCCTTATTCATACGTTGCGCCGGATAGCTATACGGACACAAATGTGAAAGGAACATTGAACATTTGCCAGGCTGCAAAGGAGAATGGAGTGAAGCGTGTGCTCGTTACCTCTACTTCCGAAGTATACGGCACGGCACGTTATGTCCCGATCGACGAAAAACATCCCAAACAACCGCAGTCTCCGTACTCGGCAACAAAAATCGGAGCGGATGCTATGGCGATGAGTTTTCACAATGCTTTTGATTTGCCGGTAGTTATTGTCCGCCCATTTAATACGTATGGCCCCCGACAGAGTGCCCGCGCCATTATTCCAACTATTATAACGCAAATTGCCAACGGAGCAAAAGAGATAAAGTTGGGTGATCTGACTCCGACGCGTGATTTCAACTTCGTGAAAGATACCTGTCGCGGATTTGTTCAACTTTCAACGTGCGATGCAGCAATCGGGCAGGAAGTGAATGTGTGCAGTAACTGTGAAATCAGTATGCGCGACACACTGGAACTTATCGCCGACATCATGCAGGTGAAAGTAAACTTCGTTGAAGACGAACAGCGTATTCGTCCCAAAGGGTCGGAAGTGTTCCGTCTGTGGGGTGATAACACCAAGATTAAGTCATTGACAGGCTTTGAACCGCTATATGATATTCGTCGTGGACTGACGGAGACTATCGAATGGTTTACTGATGAAAACAACCTGAAAAAATATAAAGCAAATATATATAATGTATAGTGAGATTGTAGAAACGATTAAGGGGCTTTTTCCGCAACAAGACTTTGTTCCGCTCCACTCTCCCTGTTTTGCAGGGAATGAGAAGAAGTACCTGAATGAATGTATTGATTCCACGTACGTGTCGAGCGTGGGTAAGTTTGTCGACCGCTTTGAAGAAGAGATGGCTGCATATACCGGGGCCAAACGTGCGGTGGTGTGTGTCAATGGCACAAATGCCATTCATCTGGCCCTGATGTTGGTCGGTGTAGAGCGTGAAGACGAAGTGCTTACACAGCCACTTACTTTTATTGCTACTTGCAATGCTCTGAGTTATTGTGGCGCTCATCCCGTATTTATTGATGTAGACAGAGATACATTGGGACTCTCACCCGCAAAATTGGATGAATGGATCAGTGAACATGCCGAATTGCGGGGAGACACATTGTATAATAAGCAAACGGGCCGCCGTATCAAAGCCTGTGTACCGATGCACACATTCGGACATCCGGTACATCTGGATGAATTGGTGGAGATTTGTCATCGCTATCATCTGGAATTAGTGGAAGATGCCGCCGAAAGCATAGGCTCTTTTTATCACGGGCAGCATACCGGTACGTTTGGAAAGATAGGAGTACTCAGCTTCAACGGAAATAAAACAATTACCACCGGAGGTGGCGGCATGTTACTGTTTCGGGATGAAGAACTGGCTAAGTTGGCCAAACATATTTCGACACAAGCTAAAGTGCCTCATCAGTGGGAGTTTGTACACGATCACATCGGGTATAACTACCGCATGCCTAATATCAATGCTGCACTGGGATGTGCACAATTGGAAACGTTGCCGCTCTTTCTGGAGAAGAAGCGAGAACTGGCAACTACTTACAAAGCTTATTTCGATTCCATTGGAGTGGAATTCATGACAGAGCCCGAAGGCTGTCGCTCCAATTATTGGTTGAATACGATTATCATGAAAGACAAGGAGGAACGCGACGCTTTTCTGGAGTATACCAACTCACATGGCGTAATGGCACGTCCCATCTGGCAATTAATGAATAAATTGCCAATGTTTAGTCAGGCGGAATGCGGAGATTTGAGCAATTGCATCTATTTTGAAGAAAGAATTATTAATATACCTAGTAGCGTACGATTATGAAGAAAGATATCAATATTTTGTTTTTGGGTGGAGGGAAACGTGTGTCTTTGGCTGAACACCTTATTAAAGCTGGTAAAGAACGCGGCGTGCAAGTAAATATTTTCTCTTATGAACTTTCCCGTGAGGTTCCTATTGCTTCGGTGGGTGAGGTAATTGTGGGAAGAAAATGGCACGATGTTTCGATTTACAAGCATTTACCGGATATAATTCGGCAGAAGAACATCCATATTCTATTGCCTTTTGTTGATCCGGCCACTGAAGTAGCCGGTTGTTTGGAGGTATTGGTGCCGGAAGTCTTTATTCCATGCTCTTCCCCGGACCTGTGCAGAATAATGTGTGACAAGCAACAGGCTGATGAATGGTTTCGTTTTGAGGACTTTCCGATTCCTAAAAGCTATTCGGAAGAAAAAAAAGAGGATATCGTCTTTCCTGTTATCTTGAAACCGTTTGACGGATCGGCTTCCAAGGGAATTAAAGTGGTACATGATCTAAAAAGCCTTGAGGAAACACCCGCTCTCGATACCTATCTGATACAGGAATATATTGCAGAAAACGAAGAGTATACGGTGGATTGTTATGTATCCCGGAGCCGAGAAATTATTTCTATCGTTCCCCGTATCCGCTTAGAAGTGGCCGGAGGGGAAGTAATGAGTTCACGCACGTTGCGAGATGATGTCTTGATTCAGCTTTCTGCAAAGATACTGGCTTCCGATGATTTTAGGGGACCTGTTACCATTCAGTTTATACGCAATAAAAAGGATGGAGCCACTTATGTCATGGAAATCAACCCCCGACTTGGCGGAGGTGTAATAGCAAGCATTGAGGCGGGAGCCGACATACCTGCTTTCATATTAGCCGAAAGCGAAGGCGAAAGCCTGAAACCGATAACTGATTGGAAAGAGAATACATTGATGACCCGATATTTTAAAGAAGTTATATTCTATGCAGATAATCATTGATATGGATGGTACTATTTGTACCGAAGAGAAAACATATAGCCGCTGCCTGGCTTTACCCAAAGAACAGGCAGTGGAATCTGTTAACCGTCTCTATGATGCCGGACATACCATCATTATCTATTCCGCCCGCACATGGATGGAGTTTGAGATGACCACCGCCTGGTTAAAAAAGCATGGCGTTAAGTACCATCAACTGATGATGGGCAAGCCGATTGGCGATGTTTGGATTGACGATCGCGCCTTGCGCTTTGAAGAGAACTGGAAAGAGATAACCGATAAACTGAACATAAAGAAATGAACAAGGTAATCGTTATAGCTGAAGCCGGAGTAAATCACAACGGAGATTACGAACTTGCCCGGCAACTTGTGGTAGCCGCCAAAGAAGCCGGTGCCGATTATGTAAAGTTTCAGACAGCGCTTCCGGAGCTGGTGATCTCTCGCTATGCACCGAAGGCCGAGTATCAGTTGGGTACCACTCAAAAAGAGGAATCGCAACTGGATATGTGCCGTGCTATTCATCTTCCGCTTACGGATTATAAACCGTTAAAAGCGTATTGTGATGAAGTGGGTATTAAGTTCCTTTCAACTCCTTTTGATCTTGTCTCCATCGATGTGCTCGAAGAGCTGGACATGGACTATTATAAAATACCTTCGGGTGAGATAACCAACCTTCCGTACCTCAGAAAGATTGCTCATTTGCAGCGCCCCGTTATCTTATCGACCGGCATGTGCGGACTGGCAGATATAGAAAAGGCATTGCAGGTATTGGAAAAAGAAGGCCTTGCACGCCAACAGATTACTTTGTTGCATTGCAATACGGAATACCCTACTCCATATGGAGACGTGAACCTGCGTGCGATGAAAACCTTAGAAGATGGCTTCGGAGTAAAAGTGGGATATTCCGACCATACCCGCGGCATAGAAGTTTCTTTGGCTGCTGTGGCGTTAGGTGCTACTGTAATAGAAAAGCACTTCACGCTGGACAGGAATCTGCCCGGCCCTGATCACAAAGCATCTCTTGAACCCGATGAACTGAAGTGCATGGTCAGCTCTATCCGCCACATTGAAGAGGCATTAGGCAGCCCGGTTAAACAGGTTTCTCCTTCGGAAGGGAAGAATATGATAGTAGCCCGTAAAAGCTTAATTGCCGCTTGTAATATCAGAAAAGGCGAACCTTTCTCTGAAACAAATATGACCGTGAAGCGTCCGGGCAACGGAATCTCTCCTATGCATTGGGATGAGATGATAGGGCGGATTGCTCCACGTGACTTTAAGGAAGATGAATTGATAGAACTCTAATATTGTTGAGTATGCGTAAGATTTGTTTCGTTACAGGAACGCGTGCCGAATATGGTCTGCTGAGCAGATTGATGAAGGCCGTTCAGCAAGTACCTGATCTTCAGTTGCAGATCATAGCGACGAACATGCACCTCTCTCCCGAGTTTGGCCTTACTTACAAGGAAATAGAAAATGACGGCTTCGTTATCGACAAGAAAGTGGAGATGTTGCTTTCGGCGGATACGCCTACTTCCATTGTAAAATCCTTAGGGCTTGAAGTAATTGGCTTTGCCGACGCATACGAAGACTTGAAACCCGATCTGATCGTGGTACTGGGCGACAGATATGAGATGTTGGGAGCCGTATCGGCCGCATTATTCTTCCATATTCCTGTAGCGCATATCTCCGGTGGTGATGTGACGGAAGGCGCATACGACGATGCTATCCGGCACTCTATTACCAAAATGAGCCACCTTCATTTCACCAGTACCGAGACCTATAGAAAGCGGGTGATACAGTTGGGCGAAAGTCCGTCTGCCGTATTCAACGTAGGATCTATCGGCTTGGATAATATTCGCCGGATGCAATTGCTCGACCGTGCGGCTTTTGAAGAAAGCATAGATTTCCGCCTCGGACAAAGAAATCTCCTGATTACTTATCACCCTGTCACCTTAGAATCTCACACGGCAAAGGCCCAGTTCGAAGCTTTGCTTCGGGCGGTGGATGAAACAGATGCTCATCTGATCTTTACCAAACCGAACTCCGATTCCGACGGGCGCGCCATCATTTCAATGATCGACGAGTACGTTAGCCGACATACCGATAAAGCGGTGGCTTTCATTTCTTTAGGTTATTTGCGCTATTTATCGGCATTGCAATACGTGGATGTGGTTGTAGGCAATTCATCGAGTGGCATTGTCGAAGTTCCCTCTTTTGGCATACCGACCGTTAACATCGGCGATCGGCAAAAAGGAAGACTGCGGGCTGATAGCGTAATAGATTGCGTACCTGAAACAGAACCTATTCGCGATGCCTTGCAAAAAGCCTTTTCTCCCACGTTCAAGGAGCAGGCATCGCATACACAAAATCCTTATGAACAGCCCGACACGGTACGTAAGATACTCGACGTGATCAGCTCTTACCCGTTAGATGATATTATTAAAAAACATTTCTACGACCTGCCATGAATATAGAAAATTACCTGATATGCCGGAACGCTACCATCATGGATGCGTTGAAGCAACTCAATACAACGCAGACATTTACTCTCTTCGTTGTGGATGAGGAAAAAAAAGTAATCGGAGCGCTGACCGACGGAGACATTCGCCGTGCCCTGATTGCAGGAGTTTCTATGGAAGATAACGTGTATTCTATTTGCCTCAAATCTTTCCGTTATGTAGATGACAAGAGCAATACACCGAAATATATTCGTACGTTGAAGGATCTGGGTATCCGTCTGGTTCCTTATCTTTCGGCTGACGGAAAGATTGAAAAACTGATTGATTTGCAAAAGATGTTTGCCCTATTGCCGATAGATGCCGTTGTTATGGCAGGCGGCAGAGGGGAACGCCTTCGCCCCCTGACCGATATAATGCCCAAGCCCCTGCTTCCTCTGGGAAACAAACCGATTATGGAGTATAACATTGATCGCATCATAAGCTATGGCATTGAGAACATTACTATCTCGGTGCGCTATCTGGGTGAGCAAATTAAGGATTATTTCGGCGATGGTACCGCCAAAGGAGCTTGCATTCATTATGTGGATGAAGACCGGCCTTTGGGTACATTGGGTGCAGTGAGCAAAATAGGTCACTTTACAAATGAAGTTGTACTGGTCATGAACTCGGATTTGTTTACCGATATTGATCTGGAGGAGTTCTATTTGCACTTCTGCGAAACGAATGCCGATATGGCTGTGGCTTCTATTCCTTATAATGTAACCGTGCCTTATGCCGTAATGCAAACATCGGACGGACTGATTCGTGATTTCGAGGAAAAACCCACTTATACTTATTATTCTAACGGCGGCATTTATCTGATTAAGCGGGCAATACTCGAAAAGTTAGAAAAGGATGAGCGTTGTGATGCTACGGATTTGATGCAACGCCTCATCAATGAAGGTAAACGCATTACGTACTTCCCCATTGTGGGCTATTGGATAGATATCGGTAAACCGGAGGACTATAAAAAGGCGCAAGAATTCATTAAGTATGTGAAGCGATAAAGCAATAATAGAATCATAAACAGAAAGAGAATTGAAAGCATTATTTCTGATCCCTGCCCGTGGCGGATCTAAAGGGATTCCTCACAAGAATATAAAACCACTGGATGGTAAGCCGTTGGTTTGTTATGCCATCGATACGGCACGTGCCGTTGCCCATTCGGATGCAGATATTTGTGTTAGTACGGACGATGACGCAATAATCAAGGTTGTAGAAGAGTATGGACTAAAAGTTCCTTTTCGCAGACCGGAAGCTTTGGCGCAAGACGGATCGGGCACTTACGAGGTTATCTTGCATGCACTCGATTACTTTGAACAGCAAGGCCGCTCTTATGATGTGATAGTACTCTTGCAACCTACTTCTCCCTTCCGTAATGCACAACATGTGCGCGAAGCAATGGAACTTTATACTCCCGATTGTGACATGGTTGTTTCGGTGGCCGAGGCAAAGACGAATCCTTATTACGTAATGTTTCAGGAAGATAAAGACGGCTTTCTGCAACACTTGCTGGAAGGGAACTTTACCCGTCGCCAGGATTGCCCGATAGTCTATGAATACAACGGTGCCGTATACGTTATGAATGTTGCCGCTTTAAAGGAGAAGAGCCTTTCCGCTTTTACCAAAAACAGAAAATACGTAATGTCTCAATCCGTGAGCATTGACTTAGATACACCCGAGGACTGGCGGTATGCAGAGTTCTTACTGCACTCCTCGAAGGTGGAATAAGAGGGGCCTCTTATTACCCATAGAATGGAATTATTAATCCCAAAGACATAGAATAACTAAGAAGATGAGTTTACCCAAATTAGTAATTACAGATATTGACGGTGTGTGGACAGATGGCGGCATGTATTATACTGCTGAAGGGGATGTGATGAAACGTTTCTCGGTGAAAGACGGATGGGGAGTAATCTTCCTGCGGCAGTACGATATTCCCGTGGCAATTATGACGGGTGAGAACACACCGATTGTTCAGAAGCGTGCCGACAAGCTCAAAATAAAACATTGTTATCTGGGCGTAGGTAATAAACTGACGAAAGCCACGGAGCTATGCACCGAATTGGGCATTACGCTCAAAGAAGTGGCTTTTATCGGGGATGATATAAATGATATTCATTTGTTGCGCGAGGTAGGATTCAGTGCTTCGCCCGCTAATACGCCCGACTACATAAAGAAAGAAGTAGACTATGTGACCACTGCTCACGGTGGCTACGGGGCTTTCCGCGAGTTTGTGGAGAAAATCCTTTCCGATAACGGTGTGCTGCAAGAAGCTTTGCAACGAGTGATGTAACTCAGAAAAAGAATAGTCTTTGCGTTATCTAATTTGCTGCGGAAGTCGAATCTTTTTTGCCTAAAAGCTTGACTTTGTATGTGTAATGTTGTATATTTGTAAACGTAATCATAAAGTATATTCAGATTAAACTACAGTAAAAGGGAGAAGTTGCAACTTCTCCCTTTTTTTATGCACCAACCGTCTTTCGACTCAAATGACGGTTGCATTTCCTCCAAGTGACGGTTGCATTTTAGTGATATGACGGTTCAATTCGACCAATTACACGGTTGTATATTCACAATAACAAGGCTTGTCATCAACAATATGCTTACTTGTTATCGGAATAACTCCTATTGAAATGGAGTTTTTCTCCTATTGTTTACCCAAAAACACCTTTTCGCTTTGTGCCCCGACAGATAAGTTAATAATCAATAAACCTGCTATTGACAAAAATGAGTTGATAAATGCATCTTGTGCGGAATAAATGATACAAAGAGAACCTCTACCCCTTGCTTGCCCACCGGCTTATGCCTGCTACATTCGGGGTAGCGGAATAAATCGTGAAACCAATGCGCGCCCTTGTTTCAGGCAAAGCATGGTGTACTTCTCTAATTGTTGTCCGGTTGTAAGTGACGGAATCTTTTCTCTGGCCTTCAGCTCCTCCACAGTCCATTCGGGAAAATAGCGCAGCAAGCGGCTTTCCGTTTCGCTTATTAGCTCTTCGCTGCCTTTGCCGGCCGACGAATAATAACGAATCAGGCTGATGGCAATAGAGGCATAAGCCCCCCGCAAAGCGTCATACACTTCTTTGTTTTCGATAAAATAGGCCATCAGTAGTTCCCTTATTTGCAGGGCGATGTTTAGCTTCTTATCGGTTCCCGCTTCGCTCCAGATGGCACTTCTGTGTTGCCGGTAAACAGCCATCGGGGTTTTCATATAATGTATCTTGCCATATTGGGCATTGAGCAGATGAATGGCATAGTCGTATGTACTTACCCGTGAAAACCATTCGGGCAACTCGCCGAACAACCCCCGACGAAACAAAGCGGAAACGTTTGATATATAGTTGCTCCGTGCCAGGTCAAGAATGGTTGTATCTTCTTTCTGCCCTCCATTGCTAAGGCTTTTGGTGCCCTTATCCTGAAAGTAATTAATCACGCGGTGAAAGCAAGTGGAGTAGTCGGGATGAGCATCCAGAAAGTCGACCTGCCTTTGCAGTTTGTGCCTGTTCGTCCAAAAGTCATCTCCTTCGCAGATGGCAACGTACGTTCCCCGGCAATGCGCATACGATTGAATAAAGTTCTGCTGAAACCCCACGTTTTGTTCGTTGTTCAGAAGTACAATCCGATCAAGATAATTATCTTGCCAGGCACGGCAGATAGCACCCGTTTCATCATTGCTGGCATCGTTACCTATAATGAGCTCAAACGGAAAGTCGGTTTCCTGCCGCATCACGCTACGGATAGCCTTTTCAATGTATCTTTCCTGATTGTAAGTAAGCATCAGTACGCTTACTTTGGGTATTGCCTGCATCATCGCCTCCTTCTGTTTTTAAGCAACAACTCTATCGATTCTTTCAGTATCCGCGAGCCGGTGACGTAGGTTAGTACAACATAGACTATGCCTCCCGTTACTATTTGCACACTAATGAGCAGTCCGTTTCCGGTTATATAATGGCCCATCGGTAAAAGCACAACAGCCATCACTCCCGAAAGAAACAGGTAGGGAAGCAAATCGCGGCATTGCATCATCACACCATAGCCGGTAAACCGTGCGGTGTATATCATATTAATAAAATAGATGATGGCCCGGGCAACCACCAGTCCGACCACCATAACAAGCACCGGCCTGTTATACGTCAGTGCCAGAATAATGACGGTAATTACAATCTTGAAATACTCCAGTTTCAATATCCCGTCCGAACGACCGCTTACCTTGATAAAATTATTGTTGATGGCTGTAAGAATGGTGAAGCATCCTCCGGCACAAAGCAGCTGAAAGAAAGGAATAGCCGGCCACCACTCCTCTTTAAGCAATAGCTCAATAAGCGGACGGGCAATGACCACCAGTCCGGCCAACACCGGGAAAGTGATAAAAGCCGTAAAGCGAATGGTTTTGCGATAAGCCCGTATCAAACGATCTTTCTCATCTTGTATGCTGCTAAAGATGGGATATGTTGCGTTTTGTATACTTCCGTAAAGCATGCTCACACCCATGTCGCACATCTTACTCCCCTGAGTGTAGTACCCCAATTGCCTTATCGGATAAAGTTTGCCGATAATAACGGAGTAGATATTCAGGAAACAAGTATTGATGAGGCTGGCCAGCAGTAGACTGGAAGCAAAACGGAACAAAACCCGTATTGACGAGAAACTAAATACACGTTGCGGGCGCCACGAACTTTGCAACCAGAGCAGTAATGTACGCGCCAGTGCTAGTATCACCGGTTGCAGTGCCAGTGTCCATACGCCAAATCCGGCGTAAGCCATTGCTAAAGAGGCTATTCCCGAAAAAGTCATCGAGAGCAGGTTTACTTTAGCCAATACCTTGAAGCGCACCTCCTTCGTAAAGATAGTGGTTTGAATAATGGCCAGAGAGTTAATGGGGAGGGCCAGAAACACAACCGCAGCCAGTTTGGTCAGTTTAGGTTGCGAAAAGAAACGGGCTATGAAGGGAGAAACAGAGACAAGCAACAAATAGAGCAAGATGCTGATGCCCAGATTGAACCAAAAGACAGAGCTGAAGTCGCGCTCGGTGGTTTCTTTCTTTTGTATCAGCGCGGCACTAAACCCGCTATCGAGCACTATGTTGGCCACCGCACTGAAGATGGCCAGCATACCAACCAGAGCATAGTCTTCTACCGAAAGAATATTGGCTACGATTATGCCGACAATAAACAGCAAAACCTGCTGTCCCATGCGGTCCAGCAAGTTCCAGAGCAGAGCTCCGACTGTTTTTTGTTTTAACGATTGCTCCTTCATGGGTTTATTTATAGAATACGGGCAACCGGCAAAGCCTCTTCACTTATAATAAAGAGTGCATTGGCTCGCCCATCCGTTACTTAACTTCGCTGCCCGGTTTTACTTCTTTTCCCGGCATCACTACGGTAAGACTGCCATCGTTATTTTCCGCCGAAAGTATCATTCCTTCGCTAATCACTCCCTTTAGTTTACGTGGTGCAAGGTTGGCTATGAAGCAAACCTGCTTACCTATAAGTTCTCCGGGCTTGTAGTGTTGAGCAATGCCCGAAACAATGGTTCGCTTGTCCAAGCCATCGTCAATTATAAACTGAAGCAACTTATCGGCTTTAGGCACCCTTTGGCATTCGAGTATGGTACCCACACGGATATCCAACTTGGTGAAGTCGTCAAACTCAACGTTGGCACGTATCGGCTTGGCTCTGTAGCTAGCCTCTTCGTTTTCCTTCTTTGTATCCAGTAGTTTTTGTACCTGATCTTCTATCTCGCTATCTTCAATCTTCTCGAAAAGCAATTCCGGCTCATTCAGCACATGTCCGCCCGGCAATAAATCCGTATGTCCCAGTTCCGCCCAGTCAAAGCTCTTCATGTTAACCATCTTGCGAAGCTTCTCCGAAGTGAACGGTAGAAAAGGTTCAAAAGCAATAGCCAGGTTTGCCACCAGTTGCAAGCTGATGTTTAAGATGGTGGCCACACGTTCCATATCTGTCTTCGCCAACTTCCAGGGTTCCGTGTCCGCAAGGTATTTGTTTCCGATACGAGCCAGATTCATAGCCTCCTTTTGCGCATCACGGAACTTAAATACATTCAGCAACTTCTCTACCTCGGCCTTTACGTTTACAAACTCTTTCAATGTTTCACGGTCATAGTCGGTCAGTTCATTGGCCGCAGGAACTTTTCCATCGAAATACTTTTGCGTAAGTACCATCGCACGATTAACAAAGTTTCCGAAAACAGCAACCAGTTCGTTATTATTGCGAGCCTGGAAATCTTTCCAAGTAAAGTCATTGTCTTTAGTTTCCGGAGCATTGGCCGTAAGCACATAACGAAGTACATCCTGTTTACCGGGGAAATCTTCCAGATACTCATGCAACCAGACAGCCCAGTTACGTGAAGTAGAGATCTTATCTCCTTCCAGATTCAGGAACTCGTTACTGGGCACATTGTCCGGCAAAATATAACTGCCTTCGGCTTTTAGCATGGCAGGGAAAACAATACAATGAAACACGATATTGTCTTTGCCGATAAAATGAACGAGGCGCGTTTCAGGGTCTTTCCACCAGGTTTCCCAACTATCCGGCAAAAGTTCTTTCGTGTTAGAGATGTACCCAATCGGAGCATCGAACCACACATAAAGCACTTTGCCTTCGGCTCCTTCCACAGGAACAGGAATGCCCCAGTCGAGGTCGCGGCTCACCGCACGCGGTTGCAAACCCATGTCCAGCCAGCTTTTGCACTGTCCGTATACATTGGGGCGCCACTCTTTGTGATCTTCTAATATCCATTTACGTAACCACGCTTCATGTTGGTCGAGAGGCAGATACCAGTGTTTCGTTTCTCTCATCACCGGTTTACTACCGCTAATGGTACTCTTGGGGTTTATCAAATCGGTAGGCGACAAAGATGTTCCACACTTTTCGCACTGGTCTCCATAAGCCCCTTCCGAATGGCAGTGAGGGCATTCGCCTGTAATGTAGCGATCGGCCAGAAACTGGTGAGCCTCTTCATCGTAATACTGCTCAGATGTCTTTTCGATAAAAGCTCCTTTGTCGTATAATGTACGGAAAAAGTCCGAAGCCAGATCGTGATGGGTTTTGGAAGTTGTGCGCGAGTAGATATCAAAAGAAATACCAAACTCTGCAAATGATTTCTTAATCAATGTGTGGTAGCGATTGACTACATCCTGCGGAGTAACGCCTTCTTTTTTGGCACGGATAGTAATAGGTACTCCGTGTTCATCGGATCCGCCGATGAATAACACATCTTCTTTTTTTAATCGCAAATAGCGCACATAAATATCGGCAGGTACATAAACGCCGGCCAGATGGCCAATATGAACAGGTCCGTTGGCATAAGGTAATGCCGAAGTAACGGTTGTCCTTTTGAACTTTTTATCCATATATTGAGGTTTTATTATCGTTTTGCAACGGGCAAAGATAATGGTTTTATACCATTATTTTATGGCAAAATGATAATAAAACGCTCTCTGGGTTTATTTCTTGTTGATTTCCGCATCGTCCGTAACGTATAACGGACGACCGTCAGGGGAGGCAAAATGAAAGTTTACATTGTCAAAGGTAATGTTACGAGCATGGCGCACGTAGAATCCGGATGCAGGAATGGTGCCGAACATCCACGGCTCCGGATAAACATCCGCTTGTTCGGGAGGCGCGCACTTGCCGTCTTCTTCGGTATATCCGCCTTCAAAATAAATATGAATATTGCTAAATGTAACATCTTCAATGCAGGCATCCGGCAATCCGCTAACAATACAAGCATATCGGGA
This sequence comes from uncultured Bacteroides sp., assembly GCF_963677715.1. Classification (NCBI taxonomy): domain Bacteria; kingdom Pseudomonadati; phylum Bacteroidota; class Bacteroidia; order Bacteroidales; family Bacteroidaceae; genus Bacteroides; species uncultured Bacteroides sp. The sequence goes on along the minus strand of NZ_OY782495.1, from coordinate 2,391,930 downwards.
ATCGGCATTAAATACATTCACATTACTGATTAAAATACGCTTCATGGTACCTATGGGTGTTCCTTGCGGACTACGCATGCGGGCGCCAAGCCGCAGAAATATCGGGGAATTGGTGATATCGCGCATGGTAATGTTACTAACCACCACATCTTCCAAATGTCCTCCGTCAACGGTTTCCAGCGCCAATCCGCGACAACGTTCAAAAACACAATTGGTAATAGCGATATTCTTGAAACCTCCGCTCGATTCCGTTCCCAGTTTAATACGCCCCGTTACATAACCGTGATCCGGAGCTTGCGGCTCGTTACGCTCATAAGTGCCGCTAAGCATGGTCCCTCTATCAAACCCCGAGACGTAGCAATTGGCAATAGTTACGCCTTCCGTATCCCGAAAGAAGCCTAATGCATAAGAGGATTTCAGCACAATAGCATCGTCCCACGGAGAATTAACACTACAATCCGAGATACGCACATTGCGACAGCAGTCAATATCGAATCCGTCACGATTAGTATCTACTTTCAGGTTTTGAATGGTCAAGTTATCTACTCCCGTAGCCAATAAAGCAAAATGTCCGCAGCGTAGCATAGAGAAATCTTTCAGCGTTACATTCTTACAAAGCTTCAGACTGATGCCTTTATTGCCTACACCGGGCAGCCGGCTTTCTTCTCTTGTTAGTCCCTCGCCGTCAATAAGGCCCGGCCCACAAACGGTGATATCTTCCAAGCCAATGCCCCAAATAAGTGAATTCTTCCAATGGCTATGCCCGAAGTCCTGAAACTGATTGTATTCATTGGGTTCGGCATCATCGTACCCTTCCCGTTCAGCCGGAAAAGCGGCAATAATTTCGGCACCGGCTTCCAGATACAAGGTGATATGACTTTGTAGCCGGATGGAGTAACACGCGTACTTTCCGGCGGGAAAATAAACCGTTCCGCCTCCGTTGCGGGCAGCCTCTTCAATGGTTTTATTTATGGCCTGCGAATCAATGGTTTGTCCATTGGCTTTGGCGCCATACTCTTTTACATTATATATATTGGCGTCAATGTTTGCCGAATGGCAAATCAGGAAGCTAATAGATAGAAGGAGGTATTTCATAACAAACATTATTTAGGTTCTAAAGGCATTAAACGCATTTTGGGCAAATAATCGGCATTGCCATACATGGTATGTTCGGCAGACAGGTTCCAGAATCCGTCTTTACTCTCCGGATTAGCATCATAATCAATGATTGCCCAGCACAACCCCACAAGGTTGTTTTCCTGTAAGATGCTAGGAACCGATTTCTCCGGCCCTGCCGCATCGGCATGATCAAAAGGAGTGATGTAAAACTCTAGCTTAAGTTTACCGGCTTCGCCTTCTTTAAATGAATATTGATACGCATAGTCGGCATAAGGTTTCTGCTTGAGCCACACTTGCGGGCCCCATAACATGCACCAATCTTCTTTGTGCGCAGGGGTAAAGATGTGATAGTTTTGAGCCTGGCAACCGTGAAAGTTGAACCAGGCTTTCCACACATCGGCCTTCTTGCCCGGATAAAATTTGTCGATAAAAGGGCCACCGGAGCAATCGCCGTCAACCACTACTTCCAATATATCCGTACTCAGACTGTTATCACTAAATCTCCAGTAGTTATCATACGCTTCATACAAAAAGTAAAGGCGGTTCAATCCGGCACACCAACCCACTTTCATACGTGCATCTAAAGTCGACTTATCCGGTTTGGCATGTTTGCCTTCATCCTCTTTCATTCGGTCGATGGAAATAACATAAGACTCCGGCACCTTGTCCCAATCATCATCCTTTCCGTCGATAACAGGAAGTTGTTCTTTAGGGAACTGCCAGATTTTGTACTCTTGAGCAAAGTTGTTTGTTGATGCCGACAAGCAAAGACAAACAACCAATAAGCTCCTTTTTAATCTTAGATTCCCGTTCATTCTTATTCCTTGTTAAACTCCCGGGTAAAGAGTGCGGGTAGCATATAATAATTGTAATCGGCTTCCTTGTTCTGAGTGTAGAAGCAGAAGTAAAGCTTTTCGTTGCTCTTAATGGCACAAGCGGCTGCCAAAACAGGTGCATCGGTTTTCTTCCCCGATTGATAAAGAAGAAGCGGAGTATCCTGCCGGTGAGCATCGGACAAACGAATATCTGATGCCGGTGGGGTAACTCCCCGAATAACTTTCAGCTTCATGCTTTCGCCATAATAGCAAATAAAAGCAGTTCCTTCCACACTAAACACATTGTCTTTACAATATATCGGTTTCATCCGGCTATCTGTTTTATCGTTCAGTACTTTGCCATAACATCCCCCGAACGACCATATAAGTTGCAGTGTAGGAGGAACATCTTTCGCTTCTACCTCCATGATGAGTCCGGCGCTGTAAGTAAGCCCGACAACACGCACTGTGAGTATTCCGTTTCCCAACAAAGCATCTCTTATCACATAAGTAAGGTTCCCATTTTTCTCTTTTACACTGACGCTTTTAAGCGCTTCCGACCAACTGCTCCTTTCTCCGCATTGAATGCCAAGACGGAAATTGCCTGCCAGTTGAGGCAAATGAAAAGAGAATTCCGGATAGTTGCATGCCAAAATCCGGGATTCTTTTTGAGCAGTACCTACCACCCGGTTGAAGGTTTTGTTGTTTCCCGCACTACCGGTCTGAGCAATAGTCAGCCAAAAACAGAGAATGACGAAACCCTTAAACTTACTCATATCGAATATCTTTGGTTAATTCAGTGTTGTTTTTGAATGTTACCTCACTCTTATCAGCAATCTTTAATTTCACATCGTTCATTCTAAAATGATTTGTGAAAACAACAATTCCCGCTTTCTGTGCCTCAACATCTAAATGGTACACAGCAAAGCTATCAAGTTTTAACGAATCACTCCACCCGGAGGTCGAAATAAATTGCGTTGCGTGAGTTGCTTTTACATTTGCCAGATAAACATCCTTAAAATGAGGATATCCTTTTTCCGGAGGGACAACGGGCGTTAGCATCACTTTCCAGTGTTCGGGAATGTCTTTGCCTTTATATTCTTCCGGTAATTCCGAATAGCTGTAACTGGGGTTCCAGTTGAGATCGACAGCCAATACATCTTGCACACTGTCTGCTATCACATCCGTCATGTAGATATGATCTACGGTTCCTCCACGATTCATGGCCGATTTTAGTTTGAGAGTCGATGATGTTCCGTAAGCTTTTAGGTTATATCCCAAAACATAGCGTATGTTTCCCGACGTTTCGCTTCCGCAGGTAATCAAGCCGGCACCTTTACGGGCAATGCAGTTACGCACCACAACATACTCCGTTGGGCGGTTCACCCGCAAACCGTCTGCATCACGCCCTGCTTTCAGACAGATATTATCATCGTTGCAATTTATATCACATCCATCAAGAAGAATGCGTGTGGAAGAATCGATATCAATGCCATCTGTACTGGGGCCGTGCCCGCCAATGTTGTTGTTAATGGTAAGTCCGTTTAGTGTGCAACGGGTAGAATAGAGCACCTGAACGCCCCAAAAGCCACTACGTATTAACGTGAAGTTTTTCAATGTTACATCCGAACTATTAGAAATGAGGATGCCCCGTATCCGTTTACAATCATAATCGACAATCCAGCGCAACCCTTTCCCCTCATAGTCTTTTCGCATCTGCCGGTATTTATCCCAGCAGAATTTGCCTCTGCAATCCAGCGTTCCTTCACCCGATACAGCTGCATTTTCAGCATCCATTATATTCAACACGGCCGATGGCCAGACCATTTCAATGCCTGCTATGCGCGTACGAAACTCCGGATAATCCTTGAAATTTGTACTGGCCAGCAGAGTAACACCTTTACCTATTTGCAGATTAACTCCTTTCTTAATAAACAGTGCTCCGGTTTGGTAATAACCGGGTTCAAAAGCAACAATACCCCCGCCTGCATTACTGCAGGAATCAATCGTTCTTTGTATAGCTAACGTGCTGAGAACAGTACTATCGTTCACAGCCCCAAATGCTTTTACACGGAATATTTTGTCTTTAGGAAATTGCCTGGATCCTACTTCTTTTGCCCAAGACAGGTCTCCTCTTTCACTAGCGTTTAGCCAGTCAAAAGAAGGAATATCACCGCTATTTTTATTGAGAGAACCACAGCCGCACAAACAAAGCGCAGCTAACGAGGCAATAATAATTTTCTTCATGTACTATAATCAAATAAATCGTTTAGTTTCCGTCGGGTTTCTCTATTTCGGTAAATGGACTTGGGCACCACTTAAAAGTAGCAAGATTATCGGGATGTGCAGGATTAAAGGTTTGATAATCATCAGACAGATATTTAACAAAACCAAGTTTATTGGCCTTCATCCCTTCAATAACGCACTTGGCAATCTGATACGCTCCATAAGGATTGAAGTGTGTATTATCTTCCAGTGCTTTCGTTTGTCCGGGATATGTATTTGCCGGATAATGAACAAAGGCTTTTTTTGTTCCTTCAACGCCCATTGCCTCGTAAAGAATACGAGTCATCGCATTCAAATCAATCAACGGTACGTTCTCTTTGTGAGCTAACCACCTCATGGCATCAGGATACTCCCCGTGGGTATCGACTATCTTACCTTCGTCATTGAAGCTTCTTCTTTGTGTCGGAGTGACCAATACCGGTTGCGCACCACGCTCGCGAGCTTCATCAATGAAAATCTTCAGGCTAGTCATAAAGGAATAATAAGCTCCTTTTCCCGGACCTTTTTGTTTCTGGTCGTTATGCCCGAATTCCATAAAGATGTAATCGCCCGGCTTCATTTGCGTTAATGCTTTCTTTAATCGGCCCGCAGCAAGAAATGTATTTGCGGCTTCTCCCGACTCGGCATAGTTAGCAAAACAAACCTGATCGTTAAAGAACCGGGGAATCATTTGCCCCCAACTTGCCCATGGTTCATTATCCTGATCTACTACCGTAGAGTTTCCGCATAAAAATATCGTTGGAATGGCATCTACCTTTTCTATGCTTAGCGCTGCCAAGCAGGGAGCACTCCCATTAAATTCGAACGTTAGTTTGCCGTCCCAGTTCAATTTATTCTTTTCCCGCGGCTTAATTTTCACATATTCGCCCTCAGCAATCATCGGATTTCGCTTATTAATAACAAAAGAACGTTTCACAAATTCCCCTTTCTTTGTAGGCAGGTTCTCAATAAATAAACGACGGGATTCTCCACGAACAGTTGTTTCACCTGCTTTCTTTTTGGCACCCAACGTAACCGTTACCCTATAATTACCATCGGGTACAGTCACAGAAAAATAAAACGGTCGATTGCTTTTCCCATCCGGAGACGGTAGTAAATCATAACCATAACCGACGGCTTCCGTAAATACACTTTGAGGAGTAATGCCGATGGCTCCCTCTGTCTTTTTATTGTTGTCAAAACGAAAAGAAAATTTAGTCTGCTGCGCCTGACTCATTGCACTAACCATGAATGCCAAAGCTACTATGTACTTCTTCATTTATATTATGTTATTAAATTGATTCTTTTTGGTTTAAATGCCTTTGTCTCCTTTTACCGGTTTCAGTTCATCGGGAGAATCTTTTGTATAAGAATCTACTCTTGGTGCTTCTTCCGTGAAAAGGTTTTGTATCTGTTTTAGTGCTATCGCATCTTGCGGACGGAAAGCATCCGAATTCATGTAATCCAAAATCGCCTTATACATCTGACGGGCAACAATACGTTTTTCCGGATTGCTCGTTACGTCCATACTGGTCATCATAAGCTTACCATTCAATACCTTCGCCTCAAACAGAGTGCCTATTTTGCGACTGATGAACCAAGTATCTATGCTTTGCACCAACGGCTGAAAACTATCGGGAAATTCCGTAAATTGCATCACCTGAGATTTATTGAGTAACTCCCACCATTGCAGATTGCTATAATATTCCGTCGGGAAGTTCTTAAATAAAGGATGCTTATCGTTTACCCAGATACCGGTGGTATGAGGAGGACGCATTTTAAACCAGGAGGTATTCCAAAATACAGGCGTAAAGTATTGCACCACTTCTTTGCCGTAAGAAATCTTACCTGCGGCTGTAATCAACACATTGCCTCCCTGCTCCAGCATTTCCCGGGCTTTAGCATTCAATGAATCGGTAACGTATACATTGCCCTGATTGATCTTTACCTGTGCCGGATAGACCCAGAAGTCCCAATCGTTCACAGCATCTGTACCTTCTATTCGCACCTCCAGATTTAACTTCTGAGGGCAGGTAATCTTTTGCAATGAGTAACTTATCCGCCCCAATTGAAAGCAATTTCCTATAGGGATATCTTTGGTACTGATTACTCCTTCGGCATATACCTTACCATATGAATCCTTTATCGTATAAACAGTCTTGGCATGTAACAAAGGAGCCTTATAGAAATGAGCTACTTCAATATCAGCCGTAAACGTTTCATTGTTCTTATACACAAACTTATTAATACGTGCCAGTGGAACTGTGGGACCACAGAAACGGCGCATTTCGCCAGCCGTAATATATCCCTTTTCCCCAAAGAACACGTTGAGCATTCCCACCAATGCGGTACCTTGTCCCGAATAATCATTGAGCGCTAAAAGTTGGAACCCTGCATAGCCGGGGGTACGAAGTGTTTTTTCTATTTCATTCTTATAACAAAGAGCCTGCAACTTTCCAGAAGCCATCATAAAATCATGTCCTTTACCGGCCATCTTTCCATCGGCCAACAAATCCCGGAAAATTTCAAAGTTTCTGGCTTTGTTTACTCCTGTGTATTTTCTTATTTCATTAAAATCGGGAAATGCACACCATTGTCCCATTTCATGAGAAACATAAGGTTGCTTTACCGTATCTATCTTTTCACGATAATCGGATTCGGTTTCGGGCATTGCACTCGACCAGGTTAATCCGCGGGCACCCGCTTTAACATGATATTGGCTACGAGGTTGCCATTGCCAACTGTTGCCCACCGATGCTCCTGTATAAACTCTACGAGGATCTGTCTTTTTCCAATATTCTACAAAATTACTCACCCAGGCAACCCACCGGCCGGAAGGTTCATTTCCACAAGCCAACATGCAGTAGGAGGCATAGTTACCATAAGCTTTTGTCAGGCGAATGGTTTCATTCATCAAATAATTATCAATCGGCTGCCCCATTCCTAATTTAGGGCCGTGATTAGGCCAGCTCGGCCCTTCGGGTTGCAAATAAAACCCAACTAAGTCGGCAGCTATAAAGGCCGCTTCCGGCGGACAATAAGAATGAAAACGCATGTGATTTAAACCGTAACTGCGACAAATACGAAATACTCTTTCCCAGTCTTTTACATCCATAGGTGCATAACCGGTTAAAGGAAAATCACAATTCTCCACCGTTCCGCGAAGCATTGTTTTGTTGCCGTTTACATAAAACCATTTACCTTTAATGGTAAATTCTCTCATACCGAACTCTACGCTTTTAGTTTCTGTCCCTTTATTACTCGTTATTTCAGCTTTTAATCGATAAAGAGCAGGATCAAACTCATCCCAGGTTAACATCCCCTCGCCCATTGGCAATTCCATTTCGCAATTTAGCAGACCACCTTTCACAACAAAACTTTTTGTTATTACCGGCACGTTGTGCTTCTTCTCAGAATTAAAACTTTGTGCCGAAAGAGCCACAGTTACGGATGTGCTTATAGATGAAGTCGATTTCAGCACCATCTTTACAACTGCTTTCTTTTGTGCAAGATTAGGATACACCTGAATATCATCAAAATAAACCTTTGGAGTAGTCATTAGATTTATCTTCCCTACAATACCATTCCAGTTCCCCTGAGTTTGATCAGTAATACTATGCGAATCGGGACCAACATTAATTTCTTTGATACGATTGTCCACTCGAATAGAAATACGACATTTCCCTTTGGATATGAAATCGGTTATATCATAAATATGCGGCACGCAAAGACTATTCTGCATACCTACTTTTTTGTTATTAATCCACACTGTGGTTTCAATGTGCGGACGCTCCAGATAGAGCAAAATACGTTCGCCTTTCCAAGCGGAAGGAGGAGTAACTTCTTTCTGATACCATGCTACACCAACATAGTGTTTATCGGGGGTTAAGAAGAAAGGAAGTTTTATATTTCCCTCTACCCGATATTTCTCCATATAGGGATTATAGTAATAAGAGCTGTCGTATAAGCTACCGGTCCATTTTGTCTGAACCGTAACATCATCCCCTTTCAGCTTTTCGGGCATTGAGCCCGGAAGATTAATTTCTTCCTTCAAGGTTTTTTGATACCATTGCTCTTTCATTCCAAGATCATTTCTATCAATCTGGAAATTCCATTTACCAGCCAGATCAAACACATTCTGTGCATTCAGGTTGGTTATTATTGTAGCAATAAGAGATAATGTGAGAAAGTATTTCCGCATAATATTGACTTTATATTAATCAGCGAGCTAAAATACATTGTTTTGCAATGACCCTTCATGGAAAGATGTACATAAAGATAGAAAATCGTATAGAATCGGTTATTATTATATTGGTTTGTACAATAATACAGCAAATTGCCAACAAATACCTTGTGTTTTTTGAACAAGTTTTTTCTCTTTCAATTTGATTCTCTTATATTTGTATCTCTCGTTATTGTACTAATCCGAATTACAATATTATGAAAAAACTCTTGCTTTGTATGTGTTTTACGTTTTCTTTCTTAATTGGTATTGTGGGAAAGAATAAAGTATATCTGTTTTCTTATTTCATCAATGAAAGCAAAGACGGACTCCATTTGGCATTTAGCACAGACGGATTAAAGTGGCAACCTTTGAACGAAGGAAAATCTTATCTGGTTCCCAATGTAGGAAAAGACAAATTAATGCGCGACCCCAGCATTTGCCAGGCACCCGATGGAACATTTCACATGGTGTGGACCTCTAGTTGGACGGATCGGATCATTGGATATGCATCCTCCGGGGATTTGATTCATTGGTCCGAGCAGAAGGCTATTCCCGTTATGATGCACGAACCTACAGCTCATAACTGCTGGGCTCCGGAACTTTTCTATGACAAACCTTCGCGGACATTTTATATTTTCTGGGCAACCACCATTCCCGGACGAAATAAAGAAGTGGCAACAAGCAAAAGCGAGAAAGGACTTAATCATCGTATCTATTATGTAACGACCAAAGACTTCAAAAGCTTTTCGAAAACAGAAATATTTTTCAATCCCGATTTTAGTGTAATTGATGCTACCATTGTAAAAGACACGAATAATGAGTTTATTATGGTGGTTAAAAATGAAAACTCCAATCCTCCCGAGAAGAATCTTCGCATCACAAAGACAAAACGAATTGAAGACGGATTTCCCATAGAAGTGTCGGCACCTATCACCGGCAACTATTGGGCAGAAGGCCCCGCACCTTTGATCGTAGGTAAATACCTTTATGTTTATTTTGATAAATACCGGGATCATAAATACGGAGCGGTACGTTCCAAAGATCGCATTCATTGGGAAGACGTATCTGATAAAGTTCAGTTTCCAAAAGGCACACGCCACGGCACGGCTTTTATGGTAGATCGTAAAATTCTGGATGTGTTGCTTCACCGCAAAGATTAATTTAATTATCAGTATAACAATTGCTACAATGAAAAAGACCTTATTTTTTATTTTATGTTTGTGCACGGCCCTACCCTATAGCTTACAGGCACAACAGCATGTTAACAAACAATGGTTTAACGATAAAGATCTTACCCTTACAGGCGTTTACTATTATCCCGAGCAGTGGGATGAAAGCCAATGGGAAAGAGATTTTAAGAAAATGCACGAACTGGGGTTCGAGTTCACTCATTTTGCTGAATTTGCTTGGGCGCAACTCGAACCGTCCGAGGGGAAATTTGATTTTACGTGGCTTGATCGTGCCGTAGCTCTTGCAGCAAAATACGATTTGAAAGTAATCATGTGCACTTCCACAGCAACTCCTCCGGTATGGCTTAGTCGTAAGTATCCGGAAATATTGATTCGCCATGAAGACGGCACAATACTAGATCACGGTGCACGTCAGCACGCTTCTTTTTCTTCTCCTCTATATAGAGAACTCTCTTATAAAATGATCGAAAAGCTGGCACAACATTATGGCAACGATTCGCGTATCATAGGCTGGCAACTTGATAATGAACCTGCCGTGCAGTTTGATTACAACCCAAAAGCAGAGCTGGAGTTCCGTAGCTTCCTTGAGAAAAAATACAATAACAACATCAAAGAATTAAATGATGCATGGGGAACATCTTTCTGGAGTGAAGTGTACAGCACATTCGATGAAATAACTCTGCCTAAAACCCGACAAATGTTCATGAATCATCATCAGATTCTTGATTATCGACGTTTTGCAGCCAGTCAAACAAGTAATTTTCTCAATGAACAATGCTTGCTTATAAAGAAATATGCCAGAAATCAATGGGTTACAACCAATTATATACCGGATTATGCCGAAGGGCATATAGGGGGAAGTAAAGCTTTGGACTTTGTATCATATACCCGCTACATGGTTTATGGTGAAAATGAAGGCATCGGGCGCCGTGGATACCGTGTAGGCAATCCGCTTCGTATAGCCTGGGCCAATGATTTCTTCCGTCCCATTCAAGGTACATACGGTGTGATGGAATTACAACCCGGTCAGGTCAATTGGGGAAGTATCAATCCGCAACCACTACCCGGAGCCGTTCATTTATGGTTGTGGAGTGTCTTTGCCGGAGGAAGCGATTTTGTTTGTACGTACCGCTATCGCCAACCGCTATACGGAACAGAACAATATCATTCGGGCATTGTAGGAACCGACGGCGTAACAGTTACCCGCGGAGGACACGAATATGAGCAATTCATAAAAGAAATTCAGCTATTAAGGAAAGAATATTCTCCTTGCGACAGTAAACCAAAAGAATATATTGCCCGAAGAACCGCCATCCTTTTTAATCCTGAAAATGCCTGGAGCATAGAACGACAGAAACAAAATGTAACATGGAACACAATGGGACATATTGAAAAGTATTATCGTACACTTAAATCATTTGGTGCTCCGGTCGATTTCATTTCCGAAGAGAAGGACTTCAGCCAATATCCCGTACTAATTGCGCCAGCCTATCAACTGGCCGATAAAAAGTTGGTAGAGAGATGGACGGAATATGTGAAGAATGGCGGAAATCTTGTATTAACGTGCCGTACAGCCCAAAAAGATCGTTTTGGCCGCTTGTTTGAAGCTCCTTTCGGTTCGTTGATAAATGATTTAACCGGCAATAAGATGGATTTCTACGATCTTCTGCTCCCCAAAGATCCGGGTATAGTAAAGATGGATGGTAATAGCTACACATGGAATACATGGGGAGAAATTTTAGATCCAGGCAAAGAATCTCAAGTATGGGCTACATACGCACAAGAGTTTTACGAAGGAAAAGCCGCCATTACTTTTCGTAAGCTGGGAAAAGGTGCCGTTACTTATGTAGGAGTCGACTCTAATGAGGGAGCACTGGAAGCCAATGTACTTAAAAGATTGTATAGTATATTAAACATTCCCGTAATGAATCTTCCTTATGGAGTAACCATAGAATATCGCAACGGATTTGGCATTGTACTCAACTATTCCGATAAGTCTTATGACTTTGCGTTACCTGCCGGAGCAAAAGTACTGATTGGACATTCTATTATACCTACAGCAGGAGTACTCGTTTACAAGATTTAGAGATAGTGTGTTCTTTCTGTTTGCCACACGCTATTCTTTTCTCCTTTATTAAATAGATGAATTTATTGAAGAAAGTATCTTCAAATAAATCAGAATTTTCTATTCAACAATAAATCAGAGAAAGCGGTGGCTGCTTTTTTACGATAAATGCCTTTGGGCCAGAAAAGTGAAGCATGGGTGGTAAGATCGGCGCCGGTAATGGGGATGGCTACCAACTCGGGTTGATCTTCTATGGAAGCTATGGTGACGATGGTTAGCCAGTTACTTGTATTAACCAGGTGAAGGATGGTGTTTATGTCGTTCAATTCTATGTTTATTTTAGGAGTAACTTGTTTGCGCTCAAATACCCTGTCTAAAATCATTCGGGTAATAAATCCTTTTGAAGGTAATGCCAGTGGCAAGCCGGATAATTGTTCGATTCTTATCCTCAGTTTTTTAGAAAGCTTGTGCGATTTGTGCATAACCAAATGGAGGTTGGAGGTGAACAGAGGAACTGATTCAAAAGAGGCTTCTTCTTTACTATTGGCTATGTTAGGCTCGAGAGAGAGTATAAAATCGAGTTTGTTCTCATTTAATTTCTCTATGAGTTCTGCAGAAGTGGCAAAGATGATTTCGACATGTATTTGAGGATATCTCTTGGTGAATTCTATTAATGTGCCCGTAAGCATGGTGCTTAGACTATAGGTAACGCCTATAAGCAAAGTTCCTGTTTGCATGTTTTGTAAGTCAGAGATGATTTGCTTTCCGTTTTCGGCATCTTGTATTGTTTTCCGGGCGTAAGGGAGGAAAGAGGCACCGGCTTCGGTTAGTTTAATTCGCTTCCCTATACGGTCGAACAACAGCGTACCAAACTCCTCTTCTAATTGCTTTATCTGCTGCGATAGCGTGCTTTGAGAAATGAATAAAAGGCGTGCTGCTTCTGTGAAATTGAGTAACTCTGCCGATCGTTCAAAGTATCTGAGTTGACGAAGTTCCATGGCTATTGATTGGTTTTATCTATGGATGTTATCGAAAAATACCTTTTTGCAAATTTAGAAAGATTTTAGAATATCCATAGCTTTGCACCTTGAAAAGAATAAGGCAATGGAGAAAGTTATTATAGATACGATCGCAGGAGGCATTCTTCCTGAAGAGATAAAAGTGGGTAAGGATTCAAAAAGATTTAAACAAATAAGGACCTGTATTCTTATATCCGGACTTTCAGTGTTTGCCCAGCTGTATCTATTTCAGCCGATGCTGTCGCTCTTGTGTCGGGACTTTGAGATAACCCCTGCAATGAGCAGTTTGGCTGTATCTTCTACTACTATCGGCATGGCTGTGGGGTTATTCATTTTTGCATTTAAAGCAGATGCCATTTCGAGGCAGAAGCTGATGAGCATCACTTTGTTCATTTCTTCGTTATTAACTATACTCTCCGCCTTTGTAGGGCATTTCTATGTACTGGTTCTTATTAATTTTCTAAAAGGTGTTGTGTTATCCGGCGTTTCGGCTGTTGCTCTGGCCTACCTGTCAGAAGAGGTTAGCGTAGCAGTCATCGGCTTGGCTATAAGCCTATACCTTAGCGGTAATACGATTGGTGGCATGTCCGGCCGTGTAGTTGCTATCCTTGTTTCCGGTTGGCAGGGCTGGCGGGCTGCCGCTGTGGTTATTGGCATTATCAGTTTGTTGTTGAGCCTGATATTCATGAAGAAGTTCCCCGAATCGAAACATTTTCAACCTAAGAGCATGTCTGTTACTAGTAAATTTCGCCAGATGGTGTTTTTCATCAAAACACCTTTGTTTCTGGGGATGTATGTTATAGCTGCCTTGATAATGGGCATCTTTGTTAGTGTCTATAACTACCTGAATTTTATATTAGAAGAGCCTCCTTTTTCATTGCCGCATTATGTAATTGCAATGATCTTCTTAATGTATACTATCGGCGTGGCAGGTTCTGTATTATCAGGAAAATGGTCTGACAAAATTAGTCCCGACTTTTTGCTGAAGGGATTATTGTTTTTAATGTTGGTAGGATTATTGATGTTACAGGTTATGCACTTGTGGGCTGTTGTGTTGGGATTAGGATTGGTCACCTTTGCTTTTTTTGGGGCCCATACAATGGCTAGTCGCATTGTTTCGCAACAGGCTAAAGAGGAAAAAAGCAGTGCTACTTGTCTTTATTGGCTTTTCTATTATCTGGGTTCCAGTTTTACCGGTTCTCTCACCGGAGTCGTTCTTTTTAAGTATGGGTGGGCTGTGTTTATGGGTGTTACCATTGCAATGGTTATTGTTGCTCTATTAGTTTCTCTGGCTGTAACGCCCAAATTATCGGTGGCTTATCGTTTTGTTCATCGACGTATATATGCGTTTATCAGGAACTGAACGCGATACATGAAAGGAATATGTAAGTTTTACATATCCCTTTCGATAAAAAACTATTTTCTTATTTTATGCCACAACCAATGGCCTTAGTAAGGTTCGGGCTAACAACTTTCCCAGCCAGCAAAGCGTCTACGGCATTGGCTAGATAAGGCGTTTTTACGGCAGAAGCATCTTCGTAATTATCGTCAATAGCTCCAATATAGCGAACTACATTTCCTTCCTTGGTTTTCTGCAGTAAAAACACATGAGGCGTATGTGTGGCACCATAAACAGGATAGACTTTCTGTCCGTCATCAAACAGATAAGGGAAAGTGAATCCGGCTTCTTTGTGCCTTTTCTGCATTTCTTCGAAACTATCGGCCGGTATGGAAGCAGGATTGTTGGGGTTAATGGCAATCACCGGATAACCTTTGGTTTTATACTTCTTATCTAAAGCAACAATTCTCTGTTCGTAGGCTTTGGCATAAGGACAATGGTTACAGGTAAACACAACGATAAAGCCTTTGACCTTTGGAAAATCCGCCAAAGAAACCATTTTGTTGTCTACATTCTTTAGTTTAAAATCGGTGGCTATGTCTCCTACTTTATAGCCCTGAGCAGAAATGCCGGCAATAGCGGCAAAAACAAATGCTATTAAAAGAACGGTACGTTTCATTGTTTTAAAAATTTAGTTGTTAATACTTGAAGTTCATCATACGTAAATGATTTTTCGTAAAACTCACGAGCTTTTCCTTTTATTATCAGCGTGGCAGGCAATGCTCCGCTCCATACGGGGCTTACTTTATCAATCCAGCTGTTGGCATCAGGGTCACTTAACACAACAACAGGCGATTGCACGTTTCGCTTCTTGATAAACGGAATTACTTGAGAGGCTATTTTTGATTTGAAGTCCATACTAATGAGTACTACCTTTACTTTCTCCGAGGCATACTCTTTTGCTATTTGATCAAAATAGGGCAACTCTTTGATGCAGGGCATGCAATAGGTCGCCCAGAAATTGAAAACATAGGTAGTATCGTTATCTGCCGACGGGTGCAGCAGAGGTTCTAATTGAGTATAGTTATATATAGGGATTGCCAAACCTCCTGCCTTTACCGTTTGTTGTGCTTCTATGTTCAAAGGCAAAGCGGCACATAGCACTATGAGAATGGGGATTATAAATAGTTTCATTGTTAAAGGCATTAAGTATTAATTTAGCGTTATTGCTTCCTATCAGGGAAGAACAATTTCTACTTTACATATTTATATAACAAAGCTCGTAACTGAAAAAGCAGCTTGAATGGCTTAAAAGAACTTATAATTTCATAATATCATTATACAAAGAACATGTTATTACTTTACCTTCAATTACAGTATACAATGAACTCCACCGGATATTGTGTAGTTAAATCCTTATAGTACATCTTCAAAAACATTGTTAATTGTTACCGGGAGCTCTCACCTAAAGCCCTACAGAACTCACCAGACCAAGGTTAGTTATAGAAAAATAGAGAACTATATAATTTCTGCCGGAGATCACTTCCAATGGTTACGTGCAGGCATTAACTAATGTGAGAAAAGCGATATATAGGCAACAAAAGTCACGTTGAATGCTGGGTTGATATGGCCGGCTACTCATCTTATAATGATAATCGTTTTACTAATAGAGGTAATATCATCATGCCGGGAGTTCGCTATAAATACCAAAGTAATAAACCTAATCGCTCGATTAAGAAATTAGAAAATGATGATAAAGGATTTAAGCTTATCTGTGAGTAATATAGAATAGTCGGGTACTTAATCGAATGATTCTGCTGCTTCAATATTTCTTCGTAAACCGAAATATTTAGCTCTTTTAACCGCACTTCCCTTAAAGAGAGTGCGATATTGCTCTTCGGTAAGTGCATGCCAGGCTTCTTTAGTCATTTGCATAAAATCTTGATGAGGTTGCAGCTCGGGAGTGTTACAAGGGGTGGCAAAGCGAGTCCATGGACAAACACGCTGGCATTCATCACATCCGTAGATTCTGCCATTCATCTTGGAGGCATGCTGGGCTGGAATTTCACTACGGTTCTCGATGGTTAGATAAGAGATGCATTTGTTGGCATTGAGTTTGTAAGGAGCCTCGAATGCTTGCGTGGGGCATGCTTGTTGGCAACGGTTGCAATTGCCGCAGCGATTCCTTTGGGGGCTGTCATAAGCCAAATCAATATCAAGGAATAATTCACCCAGAAAGAATGTAGAACCGGCATGAGGAATGATGAGTTGGGTGTTCTTTCCTATCCAGCCCAAACCTGCGCGCCATGCCCAATAACGATCGAACACCGGTGCGGTATCACAAAATACGCGCCCCTTGACCGGGATGATCTGTTCATTAACATAGGCAAAGAGGGTGTTCATCTTCTCCCGCATCACGTCGTGATAGTCTTTGCCATAAGCATACCAGGCAAATTGATATTGATCTTTGTGTAGTTGTTGCAACGGATAGTAGTTGAGAGCTACAGACACAATGCTACGTGTCCCTTCTACCAATAGCCGGGGATCGCATCGCTTCTCTACATTATTCTCCATATATGCCATCTCACCTTGGTAACCTACTGATAGCCATTCTTTGAAATGTTGTTCGGCCTCGGAAGATATCGGTTCGGCTGGAGCTATGCCGCAAGCAGAAAAGCCGAGGCGCAAGGCTTCGGCTTTTATCTGGTTGGTATACTCAATCTGAGTTGAAGCAACGGCTTCACCGAATGAGGTAGAAATATGCACTCTTTTTTTATCTTCCATAACGCAAGGTTATAAAAGTTTAAACTCGTATCCTTCTTCTTTTAAAAATTCAATGGAGCGCGGCAGGGCGTATTGAATATTGTTCCATGATTTTAAAGAGTCGTGAAAAGTGATGATAGAACCATTTCGGACATATTTCATCACATTAGCTAGTACCTGAGGGCCACGTAGTTTTTTGCTGTAGTCGCGGGTAACTAAATCCCACATTACTATTTTATAGCGTTGCTTCAGCAGAAAATATTGCATCCAACTCATGTGCCCATGGGGAGGACGAAAAAGATCCGTTTGCATCACTTCGTTAGCCTTCTCCACATTAGCCATATAGTTTTTTGTAAGAAACTCAAACCCACGTATGTGATTAAAAGTATGGTTACCTATACGATGTCCTCGTTCTATTACCATTTTATATTCTTCAGGGTGTTTACGTATGTTATCGCCTACCATGAAGAAGGTTGCTTTGATATTATATTCGTCCAAAAGGTTAAGCACCCAGGGTGTAATATCGGGAATGGGTCCATCGTCGAAAGTTAAATATATTGCTTTCTCATTTGGATCCATTCTCCATAGAGCACACGGGTACAAGGCCCTGAAAAACTTAGGTGGTTGCTCTATAAACATCTTATTGCTTTTTCGTCCGTGCTATGTACATGCTGTACAGTTCATCCAGCTTGCCGGAATAGTGCGCTGCTTGTTTAGACTTATACTTTTTCATTATTTTTACTTCTTCGTCGAGCAAATAGATATTATACATAAAATTTTGACTTGAGGTCGCCAATTGCTGATCGTCCATACTCAAATACCAAATAAGATACTCAAGAGATTTGTTTGCTAATGCATCCATAATCCTGTCGGCTTTTTCTTTTTGTCCGAGTAAGTAATATGATTCGCCCATGCTATTAGCACTATTCTGGAAATCATAAGGTACGTTGTAGGCCGGTATCATCTTCTCGCAGTAATCAAGAGCTTTTAACGCTTTGTCTTTTTGCCCTTCTTTAATTAACTGCGTAACAAGTTGGGTGAAAATACGACGATGAGTATAGCACATACGCATTACGTTTTCATCTATATAAATGCCGGGCTTATCTATACCGCCGAATTTGAATTTATGCATCAAATTATCGTACATCTTTTTGCTGTCGATGATAGCACCCAATGCTTGAGTATCGAATGGGGTAAAACGATAGGCCAAACCTTCTTGGATGAAATGGTTGTCCATATTCAGCCGGTTTTCACTTCCTACTGTAATTGCCATATATATAGGGCGTTCCCAGTTTGCATTGGCCAGCATTTCAAGCATCATCAACTCACTTTTATATAAAGCGTGCTTCCCCTTCAGAGAAATGTACATATAGTCAGGAATGGAATCGTGCAAGGCAGCAGGTATCATCATACCTGATCGGCGGACAGCATCTTTATCTATCTTAATAACAATACTATCCGTCGGTATTACCCGTAATCCTTCTTTATCGGAGCGTACCCAATATTTAAGGATATTCTTCAGTTCGTAAGGGTTATCTCCAAACTCCTTACGGATGTCGGCATGCTCGGGGCTTGCTGCGTTAGAATCGGCTTTTGCATAGAGCGCATCAATCTGTTTCTTGATTTCCGGACGAATGGTAATGTATTCGTTAGTTCCTTCTACATATTCTACGCGATCCCACGAAATGGGTAGGGAAGGAGAATTATAGGCAGGGCGTTTCATTTGGTCAATATACCAGTCTGTTTGCAGATAACTCAGATTGCAGGTACGTGCATCGGTACGGAAACCTTCGGTCTCTTGGTTATACCACAGCGGGAAGGTATCGTTATCGCCATTGGTATAGATAATCGGGTTACCACTTTCTTGCAATGACATGAGATAGTTTTGTCCGAAGTCGCGACAAACATATCTGCCGGAACGGTCATGATCATCCCACGTCTGCCCGGCCATCTGAATGGGAACGAATAAGCAGACTACAGACGTTAGTATGGCAGCCTGAAGTTCTTTCATTTTTGTATGATCCTGCAAAAGCCTGATAATACCTGCTACCCCCATACCCACCCAAATGGCAAAAGCGTAGAAAGACCCCGCATATGCATAGTCTCGTTCGCGTGGCTGGCTGGGTGTTTGGTTGAGGTAGAGCACAATGGCAATTCCGGTCATAAAAAACAGGAAGAAGACCACCCAAAATTGCTGTACACCTTTCTGTTCGCGGTAAGCCTGCCACAACAGGCCGATGAGTCCGAGCAGAAGTGGCAGACAGTAAAACACATTGTGTCCTTTGTTGTTTTGTAATTCTTTCGGCATTAAGTCCTGATTGCCGACAAGCAGATTGTCTATGAATTTGAAACCGGTGACCCAGTTACCATGTTCAATCTCTCCGCTACCTTGAAGATCATTTTGTCGACCGACAAAGTTCCACATAAAGTAGCGCCAATACATGAAGTTCATCTGGTAAGAGAAGAAAAATTTGATATTTTCCCATTGCGTGGGCATGTTTACCATAACCGTCTCTCCACATTGATCGTAAGGAACATCGTATCCTTTAATGTCCATCCATTGTTTGTATTGGGTGGCATGTTGGGTGCTGTACATACGGGGAAAAAACATGTTTTGTGCATATTCATAATCTACTCGTCCCGGAATTTCCACGTAGCTGTCTTTTTCATTGGACGCCGTTTTTTCTTTACGAACGTATTTGGTAACGCTTTCTGATTCCCGGGGTACACAATATCCGTCTTTCTTATCCAAAGCTACACGTGATGAATAGGCAGGACCGTAAAATAACGGGCGGGTTCCGTATTGTTCACGCCCCAGATATTCCCCCAGAGTAAAGATATCTTCGGGTGAGTTCTGGTCCATTGGCGGATTGGCCGTTGAACGGATAACAATTAGTGCGTAAGAGGAATATCCGATCATGATCATCATAATACTCAGCAGGGCTGTGTTCATGGTGCGTGAACTAATCTGATATTTTTGATTTATTTTTTTAGCAAATAAATAGAGTGCTAAGACTCCCAGTACAATAAGTCCGATTATGATGCTACTCGCTCCGTGTCCGTAAAAAGGTATGCCAAGTAGTGCTATGGTAGTGAGGAAAGATATGTTCATCCGTTTGCGACTGGCTTCGGTATAACTTTCATAAACTCCCCATATAATGGCAGCAGCCAATATAATAATGTATACGATAACTCCGGTATTGAATGGCATGCTCAGAGTATTTACAAACAGTAGTTCAAACCATCCGCCTACTTTTACTACACCCGGAACAATGCCATAGAGCACGGCAGCCACAAGTATGCCCGATCCCAACAGGGCCAGAAGACTGCCTTTGGCATTGGCATTCGGATTCTTTTTATAATAGTATACTAAAACAATAGCAGGTAGACAGAGCAAGTTGAGCAAATGTACACCGATGCTTAAACCCGTTAGGTAAGCAATCAGGATAATCCAGCGATCAGAGTGTGGTTGATCGGCCACATCCTCCCATTTAAGTATCAGCCAGAATACCATGGCTGTGAATAAAGATGAAAAAGCATAAACTTCACCTTCTACGGCGCTAAACCAAAAGGTATCGCTGAATGTGTATACCAGAGCTCCTACCATTCCCGATCCGATGATAGTAATCATCTGCCCGGCAGTGATGTTCTTTTCATCTTTCACAACTAACTTGCGCACCAAATGAGTGATGGTCCAGAAAAGGAATAAGATACACGTACCACTCATCAATGCGCTCATGTAGTTCACCATCTTGGCTACTAAAGCAGGATCATGAACGAATTGGGTGAATAGATTGGCCGTAAGCATAAAGAAAGGTGCTCCGGGTGGATGTCCGACTTCAAGCTTATAGGCTGTGGTAATAAACTCGGGGCAGTCCCAAAAACTAGCTGTAGGCTCTATTGTCAGGCAATAGACAGTAGCGGCAATGATAAAAACGAGCCACCCTACAAGGTTGTTTACGGTTTTATACTGTTTCATTAAACTATAGTTGTTTGTTCATTAACAATTTACAATCGGCAAAGATAATGATTTGAATGAAGAATGAACAAAGATGGGTAAAGAATTAGACCTTAAGAATATGTAATTAAGAAACTGTAACTACTGATGGTGGTGTTCTCCCAATACTCTGTGAGGCAATTCGCCATGTCCTACCAGCTCGATAGGGCAATGAAAATTTCGCTCCAGCCATTCCGAAGTGATTCCCGTATCGGGATGATAATCTAACGTTTCGTTTACGCAAGCAATAGATTTAACGTTTTGCAATACAGTGCCAATATCGTGACTTACAAGTATGATGGCACATTCACGATTTATTTCGGACAATAATTTATAGAGGCGCGCTTCAAATTGTTTATCAATATAGGTACTTGGTTCATCGAGTATCACTAATTGAGGGGAAGAAACAATAGCACGTCCTAATAAAGCACGCTGTAGCTCTCCACCGCTAAGCTGCCCGATAGCTCTATGTTCCAGGCCATCCAACCCCATGCGGGTTATAACTTGACGAACTTTGTCGCGGTGTTTATGCGTAAAAGAGCCTATAAGAGATTTTTGAGAGCTTAATCCCGAAAGTATGACCTCTTCTACTGAAATAGGGAACTTCCGATCTATACTATTGTACTGAGGCAAATACCCCATTGAAATATGATCAACCGGTTGTTCGTTTAGATAGAAGTTTATCTTTCCTGAAGATGGTTTCAGTAAGCCGAGTATTGTTTTAATAAGAGTTGTTTTCCCACCACCGTTAGGACCGATAATACCTAGAAAATCTTTTTCGTATACGGAAAGATTTACGTTGTGAAGTACTGTGCGGTTTTCGTACGCAACAGAGAGACATTCTATACTAATAAGCGGAGATAAGTGGTTGTTCATCTACAAAGTGATTTTGCTATATGTATCATTTCTTTTTCCCAGTCATAAGCAAGTGGATTTACCGAGATTATTTTTGTCCCGGTTTGCTTAGCTATAATTTCTGCATTACGACGATCGAATTCCGGTTGTACAAAGATAATACGTACTCCTTCTGCTTTACAAATATCAATAAGTTTTTGTAAATGAGATGGGGAAGGTTCTTTCCCTCCTTCTTCTATGCATATTTGGTGAAGACCATAATCTCTTGCAAAATAAGACAATGCAGGATGATAGATCATAAAAGCATGGTCTGTCTCGGGTGAAGATAGTATCTTTCGGATGAGGCTATCCGTATGGTCTATTCGTAGACAAAGAGAATCGTAACGTTTCAGATAGTAAGACCTGTTTCCTTTATCGAGTGTGCAAAAAGAGTTGAGCATGTTCTTAGCTATAATTCGCGCATTAATGGTAGAATTCCATATATGCGGTTCAATGCCACCAGAATGATGGTGACTGTCCTCTTCACCATTGTTAGATCCGTATATCAGGTCGATCCCTTTTGAAGTATTGAATACGTGCATATGTGGAGCATTATCGGTAAGACGTTCCATCCATGATAATTCAAAGCCAATGTATCCGATGCGAAGATAAGCGTCACTTTTGCTTAGTTTGGCTAACTGCTGCGGAGTGGGGTCGTAAGTTTCAGGGCTACTACCTTTAGGTACCATACTGTTTATGTTCCATTTATCGCCCGCAATAGCTTCGGCAAAAAAACGTTGTGGTTCTAAAGTTACCGTAACGAGCCGTTTTTCATCTTTTTGCTTTTTTGAAGAACCACTGCAACTGGTCAGTAATATCAAAGTGAATGAGTAGAGTATCAGTAATGGTTTCATAATAAAATAACATATAAACACTTAAATAGTTGAATGTTTCACTTTTCCGGCTATTTTTTGAATAAATTCTATCTTTTGAGTAATAGCTATGGTGTATCACCCGATAAACAGATCGACAATTCCTTGCAAGGCTAGTAACACAATGATATAGCGTACCAATTTGCCAACAAACATGGAGATTGTAGTGAACCATATATTGCTTCGCATAAATCCTAAGGCAATGGCTATTACCCCTCCTACAAAAGGTAGAAAGGCAAAAAATGCCATTAATGCTCCTTTTCCCTGCAAGAAAAGTTGCATTCTATTTACTTTTTCTTGTTTTATTTTTAAGTATTTTTCTATCCAGTCTGTTTTTCCGAGAAGTCCGATATAATAACAGGTCATACCGCCTATTGTATTTCCAATTGTTGCAGCAAAAACACAAAATGCAGGATTGAACCCTGACCTTACTAAAGCAATTAATATTAGCTCCGAACTGAAAGGAAGAATACTTCCGGCCAACAAAGCAGATAGAAACAGACCGTAATATCCCCAATCTATAAGTAACTGCATAAAATTATTTACAACAATAGCCATAGGTTGAAGAGATATAATGAGATAAGTCCTATCAATGAAAACAAGAAAAAGATGTTGGAGGCCTTATTCTGGGTGAGTGCAAATAAATGTCCGGCTAAAATACTTATCCCCATTAATAATAATGAGAGCAAACATAGCATATGTTCCGGTTGACATATAGTAAAAATAAAGAGAAACATATTTAGAAAAATAAGAAAACGCAAATAAGAGCGTGTGCGTATCTTATCTTGATAACTGGCAGCAAGACAGTGTATCGAGCTAACGGCAAACAGAATAAACAGATAACCAAGCGTGGCCCAGTCTGACGATTGTATGTTGCCAAAATTCAAGGGCTGAAGGCATACTAAATCATTAAAAGGTTTATAGAATAATTCCATATTACCATAATAAAATGCATGCCCGAATAGAAACCAATAAGGAACGCTCCATCCTATGATAGAGGCAAAGAAGCTTCGTAAGTTAAGAGACTGGAACCCATATGCCCCGATGAACCAGATTGGAACTAATGCCGTAAGTTGAGGAAAAAAAAGGCTACCTGCGCCAATAAAGGCAAAAGAATGGAATAAATAGGCCGATGCTTGGTGGGATTGATAACTTTTGAATAAAAAATAGACAGATATTAATAATGCTATGGCAGCTATATCTCCCGTGTGGAGTTGATGCAGCATTGGGCAAGCAGCGATAAATAAAAAATAGAGTGACGTTTGTATCGATGCCCTCATACGGATGATGGAAAAACTGTTGTTTAGCTCTATAAGGAAATAGCCAATCACTGCATAGAGAATGAAACTGGCAGTTTTAGCCACCCAAACAGGCATAGAAGGAAAATGAAGGAGTTGAAACAATGAGTAGCTGATTCTTTGTTCAGGAAGATTAGGTACCAAGAAAGCCGTTACCACCCAACAAGTAATGGAAATAAGAATGACAACGGGAAGCGTAAACTTACCCGTCGTTATTTTTTTTTGTAAATAGTTCTTTCTCACTATAAATCGAATCCAATATCTCGTCGGAAGTATTTCTTCTCAAAACTAATCAGATCGGCAACTTTGTAACTCTTTTCGAGTGCTTCTTCTTTTGTTTCTCCATATGAACATACGGCCATGACGCGCCCTCCGTCCGTTACTATACGCCCTTCTTTCAGAGTTGTTCCTGCATGAAATAAGATGCTGTCTGTAGTGTCTGCTAAATTGAATCCCGTGATAGGATAACCTTTGCGATATTCTTCCGGATATCCCCCACTAACGAGCATTACGCAAGCGGCTGCCCGTGGATCGAGAATCATTGTTTTAGTATCTAGATTTACATTATACACTCCTTCGAACAGGTCAATGATATCACTTTGTATGCGTAACATAACGCTTTCCGTTTCGGGATCTCCCAGACGGACGTTATATTCAATGACCATGGGCTCACCTTGCACATTAATTAATCCAACAAAAATGAACCCTTTATATAGAATGCCTTCTTCTTTTAATCCATTTATAGTAGGTTCAATAATACGCTCGCGGACTTTATCCATGAATGCTTCGTTTGCAAAAGGCACGGGGCTAACACTACCCATACCACCGGTATTGAGCCCTTTATCTCCTTCACCTATTCGTTTGTAGTCTTTTGCTACAGGTAGTATTTTATAGTGTTCACTATCAGTGAGTACGAATACTGAGCATTCTATACCACTCATAAATTCTTCGATAACTACTGTTGCACTGGCCTGACCGAACATACCGTTGAGCATGTCTTGGAGTTCTTTTTGTGCTTCTTCTAAAGATTGAAGAATAAGTACTCCTTTACCGGCACATAATCCGTCGGCTTTAAGTACGTAAGGTGCCGAAAGGCTTTCTAGAAAAGTAAGTCCTTCGTTTAATGTTTCAGCGGTAACACTCTTATATCGCGCAGTGGGAATGTTATGACGTTCCATAAATCCTTTAGCAAAGTCCTTACTACCTTCTAGTTGCGCTCCTTTCATTGAGGGCCCGATAATAGCTATATGTTGCAAGGTAATGTCCCCTTTGAAAAAATCAAAGATGCCTTGCACTAAAGGGTCTTCAGGACCAACAACAATCATATCTATCCCCCGCTCCAAAGCAAAGATCTTCAATGCTTCAAAATCCGTTGCTTTGATGTTTATATTCTCCCCAATAGAGGATGTTCCGGCATTACCGGGTGCAATATACAATTTATCTATTTTAGGACTTTGGGCTATTTTCCATGCCAATGCATGTTCTCTGCCTCCTGAGCCCAATAATAACAGTTTCATGATTTGTTATTTATTTGTTATTAAACTTATAAGTAGTCTTCAAAATATCTCGTTATCTTTTCGTGCAAATGCACGCGATCGCGTCCGGCAACATTATGTTTATGCCCGGGATAGACAAATAAATCAGGATAGGTACGTGCGTCAATGCAAGCTTTTAAAAAAGAGAAAGTATGTTGCGGTACGCAAGTGTCATCGTGGTCATCGTGAATAATCAACAAATGACCTTTAAGTTTTCCTGCCAGATTTTTCAGATTACATTCTTTATAACCTTCGGGGTTAGTTTGTGGAGTATCCATGTAGCGCTCTCCATACATTACCTCATAGTAAGCCCAGTCAATAACCGGACCACCCGCCACGCCTACTTTATAAATATCAGGATAACGAAGCATTAATGCTATAGTCATGTGCCCACCGAAACTCCAACCATGGACGCCAATGCGATTCCCGTCTATATAAGGCAAACTTTTTAAAAAGTCTATTCCTTTTATTTGGTCCTGACCTTCTTTAATCCCTAAATGGCGGAATGTGCAATTTTCAAATTCTAAACCGCGATTTTCGCTTCCTCTATTGTCGAGGGTGAACATTATATAGCCCTTGTTAGCCATGTAGATATCCCATCCTCGTGCACCATTCTGCCATCCGTTAGTAACCATTTGCGCATGAGGTCCGCCATATACATATACGATAACCGGATATTTTTTATTCGGATCAAAATTGTATGGCTTCGTGATGCGATAATACAAATCGGTTGTTCCGTCGGCGGCTTTGATGGTCCCTGTTTCAATTTTTGGCATGGTGTAACCCGCAAAAGGATCTTTTGCGGTTAATACATGGATACTTTTATTGGTTCGCGTATTTACAATGTCAATATTACGAGGTACTGTAGGGGAAGTGTATTTATCAATAACGTATTTACCGGATGAACTAAGCAATGCGCTATGTATTCCTTCTTGAGAACCGATGGCTGTTCGTTTGCCATTTTTCATATTTACACGAAACAGGTTGCTTTGTAGTGGAGAGATTTCTGTGCTGGAAATAATAAGCTCTTTCTTTGCAAGATCAAAACCAATTAACTCTTTTACAAGCCATTGACCGGATGTAAGTTGTTTTATCAACTTGCCGTTTACACTATACAGATAAAGATGATTAAATCCATCGCATTGGCTTTGGTAGATAAATTTGCTATCGTCCCAAGGTAAAAACGCGATAGGGTGTTGAGGCTCTACATATTTAGGATGTGTCTCTTCAAAAAGAGTGGCCACCAGTTCGCCACTTTCCACGTCGTATTGACAAAGTTTGGCATCATTTTGATCGCGGTTCAATTCAATAAGATAAATACTTTTTCCGTTCGGTGCCCAACTAATATTCGTGAAATATCGATCTGTCGGGTCTCCGATTTTTAAATATCTGGTTTTTTTAGAAACAAGATTGTAAATGCCTATAGTTACTTTATGGCTCGTCATGCCTGCCATAGGATAGCGTACATAATTTACCGTTCCTACTCTGGCAGTAATGTCAACTAATGGATATTGCGATACCATGCTTTCGTCCATACGATAGAAAGCCAATAAATTTCCTTTTGGACTCCAAAAGGTTCCTTTGGTGATACCGAATTCATTACGGTGAACCGATTGTCCGCAGACAATGCCTTCCGGCTCGTTAGTTACAGTAGTAGTTATCCCGTCGGCTGTAGTGACATACAGATTGTTATCAACAGTAAAAGCCAAAGCCTTACTTTCTTTCTCCCAATCTTCGTTTTGTGCTTTCTCCTTTCTGGGCTGGCTCCACTCTACTCGCCTTTGATCTATATTTAGCAACACTCTGTATTTTGGAGTAGTAACGAGCATTAATCGGTTTGGCGTTTGCTTACTGAGTTCGTAGGGAAAGCTTACATTGTAAAATTGTTGAATCTTGCCTAAACTATCGGCTTCCAGTATTTTATTTGTTTCCTCTCTGCTAATCAGGATATTTTCTTTTCCGTTCAGCGGATTAACAGCCAGTAATTTATCTATTTCAGGCTTAATACATACATCGCCCTGCCATTGTATTCCGAATAGATTCTCGGCAACACGAAATGTTTCTCCGCCCGGAATCAGATCTTCTAAAGTAGGCAACTTGGTTTCTTGTGCCATAATGTTAGAAATAAATAAAAAAGGAAGAATAAAGAATAGACCGATGTTTTTTCCTGTTCCCTTTCTTGTTTTCATATATTGAGCTTTTTAATCATTGATATTTCAGTCGGTTGGCTATTTACTGATCGACGGTTTCTTTTTTGAATTCTTTGTATTTTCCGCCGAATATTTGGTATTTACGAAATTCGCACTCCAACGGGCCGTTAAATAGCGGCACTTTATAGCTTGGCTTCAAACCAATTTGGTCGAAACACTCTTCACGATAACTCAATATCCAGGCATCATTATTGCAAAAAGCATGTTTTAGTCGCTCACCTATCATTTGGTATAAGCCCAACAAGTCATGCGTAGAAATACGTTCCCCATAAGGTGGATTAGTTATAAGGATTGATTTGTCTTTGGGCTGCTCAAATTGTTGAAAGGGTTGAAGTTTTAAAATTACATTTTTAGAAACGCCGGCAGCTTTTACATTATGAGTGGCTATTTCGTTTGCTCTCGGATTGTTGTCGTAGCCATATATTTTATGTTTGAATTCACGTTCCTGACTGTCGTCATTATAAATGGCATCAAACATTTCCTGATCGAAATCTACCCATTTTTCGAAAGCGAATTCTTTCCGGAAAACTCCGGGAGCTATATTTTTGGCAATAAGGGCTGCCTCAATAGGTATTGTTCCTGAACCGCACATCGGATCAATTAAATCACATTCTCCCCGCCATTTGCTCATTAAAATCATGCCTGCTGCCAAGACTTCGTTAAGCGGTGCTTCTACAGCTTCCTGACGGTATCCGCGTCGGTGAAGCGATTCGCCGGAGGAATCAAGCGATAGAGTGCAACTGGTTTGAGCAATATGAATATTGAGTAATACATCCGGCTTGTTTATACGCACGGATGGGCGCTTACCATTTAACTCGCGAAAGTAATCGACAATGGCGTCTTTTACTTTGTAAGATACGAATTTGGAATGGCGAAACTCGTCGCTAAACACGACAGCATCTACGGCAAATGTCTTATCAACGTCAAGTATTTCCTCCCATTTGATAGCTTTAATCTGATCATACACTTCATCGGCGTGCTTAGCTGTAAAATGCTTGATAGGTTTAAGAATACGGATAGCTGTACGTAGACAGAAATTAGCTTTATACATCATTTCTTTGTCTCCGGTAAAGGAAACCATTCGGCGTCCGATTTGTACGTTGTCTGCTCCCAGTGTTGTTAATTCTTCTGCCAGTACTTCTTCCAGTCCCTGAAAGGTTTTGGCAATCATTTCGAATGATTCGCTCATTATTCTATATTACGTTATTACTGATATATTCTATTTGTTTATTTTTTAGCTTTTGTTTGCACTATTCTTGCCCCGGGCGAAACGTTTTCAGTTACCCAAATATTACCTCCCACTGTCGCGTCATGTCCGATAGTAATTCGCCCCAAAATGGTGGCATTCGAATAAACGATTACATTATCTTCCAATATTGGATGACGTGGAATGCCTTTTATGGGTTTACCTTCTTCATCTAGCGGAAAGCTTCTGGCTCCTAACGTTACTCCCTGATATAGTTTTACGTTGTTTCCAATAATGCTTGTGGCACCAATGACAACGCCTGTTCCGTGGTCAATAGTGAAATGCGTGCCTATTTCTGCTCCCGGATGGATATCAATGCCTGTTTCGCTATGCGCCATCTCAGTGATGATGCGTGGTATAAGAGGCACGCCTAGTAGTAATAGTTGGTGGGCTATACGATAATTGCTGATTGATTTTATAGCGGGATAACAAAAGATGACTTCGCCAAAACTTTCAGCAGCAGGGTCGCCGTTGTAAGCCGCTTCAACATCCATAGCCAGCATTTGCCTCATTTCAGGTAATTTACTAATGAAATTGGCTGCCAAGTGAGCAGCTTCGTCTCGTTGAGATTCAGTACACCCACTGCATTCTTCATCACTTCCGAAACAAAGACCGGCCAAAATTTGCTCAGAGAGCAAGTCAAACAATTGTTCGATATTTACTCCGATATGGTAGTTTACAGTGCGGCTATTCACGGTGGAATTTCCAAAATAGCCCGGGAAAAGAATGGATCTGGTAAGTTCAATGATATCACACAATACCCGCGCCGATGGCAAGGGTTCTCCGTCTTTGTGCTGATGAAACAATCCTTTGTACGATTCGCTCTCCGAAAGCGCATCGACTGTCTGTGTCAAGATGTGAGTGAAATTAAATGGACTCATTATGATATCCTTTATATATGTATGTTTGCAAAGGTAAGAATTATTGCGGAAATAGCAATCAGTGAGAATGCATATATTTGCACTTGTAATAAAGTAATAACGTATTTATAGTACAAAATTACCATACTTGTGGTATTTTCAGAGAGTAATTTAGTGATTATCTTTGTAACATAATAAAAAGATAAAAATTAAAATTTTATAGATATGGGAAAGATTGCAAAAAAATTAACCGATTTGGTAGGAAATACTCCTCTGTTAGAGCTGAGTAATTATAATGCAAGCAAAGGACTGAAAGCCAAAATTGTAGCTAAGCTGGAGTATTTTAATCCAGCAGGTAGTGTGAAAGACAGAATTGCTTTGGCAATGATTGAGGATGCTGAAGCAAAAGGTACTTTAAAGGCGGGAGCGACAATTATTGAACCGACCAGTGGCAATACCGGGGTGGGATTAGCCTTTGCTTCCGCAGCGAAAGGATATAAGTTAATACTGACTATGCCGGACACGATGAGTTTGGAAAGGCGTAATCTATTAAAGGCTCTTGGGGCTAATCTAGTCTTGACTCCGGGTGCAAACGGGATGAAGGGCGCTATTGCCAGAGCTGAAGAATTAAAGAATGAAACTCCGGGTGCTATTATACTTCAACAGTTTGAGAATCCGGCTAATCCTGCTATACACGAACGAACTACGGGACAAGAAATCTGGCGGGACACGGACGGAGAAGTTGATGTATTTGTAGCGGGAGTAGGAACAGGTGGAACGGTAAGCGGTGTAGGTGCAGCTTTGAAAAAGCATAATCCGAAAGTGAAGATTGTGGCTGTAGAGCCTACTGGCTCTCCTGTCCTTTCGGGAGGGAATCCCGGCCCACACAAAATTCAGGGTATCGGTGCAGGTTTTGTTCCTAAAACGTATAATGGAGAAGTCGTAGATCTTATTAAGCAAGTGGAAAATGATGATGCGATTCGTACCAGTCGCGAACTTGCGGCTAAAGAAGGTTTATTGGTAGGCATTTCTTCGGGAGCGGCTGTTTGGGCGGCTGTTCAATTGGCTCAACTGCCTGAATATGAAGGAAAAACTATTGTTGTTTTATTGCCTGATACCGGTGAACGTTATTTATCTACCATTCTCTATGCTTTCGAGGAATATCCGTTGTAATCAATAGATGATCGCTTTATTTGTTTTTTGTTGGCACAAAGAAGGCCTCTTTGAATAAGGAGGCCTTCTTTTTATGTATAAAGCAAATATTTATTTATTATGAGGAACGGCATACTCTTTTGCTGTTACGCTGTCGATAGGCACTTCCCATACTTTTACGTTTTTTACCGCAGGGTCGGAATAAACAAATTCCCGGTCTATGTAATGTTTCATAATGATATCCAGTGCCTGACGTTTTTCTTCGAGATCTTCTAAAAAGCTTACTCTGCCTCGGCAGATTACACTCTTGGCTTTCATACGATAGCTACAAGCTACTTTTGGATGCTGAAATACCAGCTCATGATCAATGCTGCAGGTGATGCAAACATGATTATTCTTCGCCAACAAATCCATGCAACTACCCGTGGGGCCGGAATGAAGATAAATAACTCCGTCTTGATAGCCGAAATTCATAGGAATAACATATGGGTTCCCCTCTAAATCGCTAATCCCAACATAACAGATATCGCAGCGTTTAATGATTTCTTCTACCTGCTCTTTGTTTTCAATAATGACAGTTTTCATAGATGTTTTCTAACTATACTAATGCAAAATCCAGTTGCTTTTTCTCTAAATTGGCGCGGGCAACTTTAATAGTGATAGCGTCACCTAAACTGTATATGCGATTTTTACGCCGCCCGCGAAGACAATAATTTTTCTCGTCAAATTCGTAATAATCATCACCTAAATCACGAACCGGAATCATGCCCTCGCACTTGTTTTCGTTTAATTCTACGTAAAGTCCCCATTCGGTTACTCCCGAAATAACTCCGTCATAGGTTTGTCCAACTCGCTCGGTCATAAATTCTACTTGTTTGTATTTGATAGAAGCACGTTCGGCATTAGCTGCAATTTGTTCCATGCTTGAACTGTGTTCGCACAAATCTTCGTATTTTATTTCCGAAGCACTTCGTCCGCCTTCAAGGTATTTAGTAACAAGACGATGAACCATCATATCCGGATAACGGCGAATGGGAGAAGTAAAATGGGTATAGTAATCGAAAGCCAGTCCGTAGTGTCCAATATTATGTGTAGAGTAACGGGCTTTTTGCATGGAACGGATAGAAACGGTTTCAATGAGGTTTTCTTCTTTCTTTCCTTGTATGTCGTCTAACAAATGATTAATGGACTTAGACACATCGCTTTTGGTACCGCTTGTGCGTATTTTATAACCAAAGCGTGCAATAAATTGTGCTAAATTATCCAGCTTTTCAGGATCTGGTAAGTCGTGAATACGGTAAGGCAATACTTTTGCTTTTTTACCTTTAGGCACTTTACCAATCTTTTCGGCCACTGTTCTGTTGGCCAAAAGCATAAATTCTTCTACTAACTTATTAGCATCTTTTGATTCTTTGAAATATACGCTTAATGGTTTGCCTTTTTCGTCAATTTCAAATTTCACTTCATAACGATCGAAATTAATAGCTCCGGCCGTAAAGCGTTTCTGGCGAAGCACTTTAGCAATAGTATCCATCATTAGCACTTCATCCCTGAAGTCTCCTTGCTTTGTTTCAATGATTTGCTGTGCTTCTTCGTAAGTAAAACGTCGGTCTGACTTGATAATAGTATGTACCACACGTGAGCTTTTTACTTCTCCTTTTTCTGTGATATCGAAGATAACAGAATAAGCCAGTTTCTCTTCGTTGGGACGAAGTGAACAGATAAAGTTGCATAAGCGTTCAGGAAGCATCGGTATAGTACGATCTACGAGATAGATCGATGTGGCACGTTTTTGGGCTTCTTTATCAATAACGCTGTCTTCTTTTACGTAATGAGATACATCGGCGATGTGCACTCCCACTTCCCATAAGTCTGCTTTAAGCTTTCGTATGGATAACGCATCATCAAAATCTTTCGCATCTTTCGGGTCGATGGTGAAAGTGATTACCTTGCGGAAATCTTCGCGGAGTGCGATCTCTTCTTCCGATATTTCTGCCGGGATTTTATCTGCCGCCTTTTCTACAGCCAGAGGGTAAACGTAAGGAAGCCCGAACTCGGCCAGGATAGCATGCAT
Organism: uncultured Bacteroides sp.; assembly: GCF_963677715.1. Taxonomy (NCBI): domain Bacteria; kingdom Pseudomonadati; phylum Bacteroidota; class Bacteroidia; order Bacteroidales; family Bacteroidaceae; genus Bacteroides; species uncultured Bacteroides sp. Next base: position 2,358,992 of record NZ_OY782495.1, on the reverse strand, counting down.
CTCAGTTGTATTGTCTCCGGCTTTGCCTAATATGTCTATTACCTGTCCGATGGGATTTTTTGCTTTATCCGGCCATTCAGTGACTTTTACTATTGCTTTGTCGCCGGTTTTTCCACCTTTTAGTTTTTCTTTGGGTATAAAAATATCGTTGGCTAGGGTGCGGTTTTCAGTTACCAGAAAAGCATATGATTTAGCAACTTCGAGTGTTCCTACAAAAGTATCATTGGCACGCTCCAATATTTCAATGACTTCACCTTCTGCATCATGATTTTTGCGCTTGGCATAGAATGCTATACGCACTTTATCATTGTTCATGGCGTGGGCCGAATTTCGTTCGGCGATAAAAAGAGGGTCTCCGCCTTCATCCGGGATAAATGAGTTCTTTCCATTGCTTTTGCGTAGAAAAGTGCCGGTCATTTCTGTTCCGTGATCGTTGAGGCGAAACTTATTTTTATCTACTTCAGTTATGTAATCACCTTCTTTGAGTTCATTGAGTAAGTCAATGCAGAGCATTTTGAGCGGATGCGTAGCAAGATGAAGTTCTGAAAAAATATATTTAAAACTAAGTATTTCGGATGATTTAGAATGAAAGAGATTCATTAGCATGTTAGCCAAATCTTTCTTATTCATTCGTTTGCCGGCTTTTTTATCTTTGTTTTTTGCCATGTGTGAATTGTTTAATTGAAATGTTAATTATACAAAGTAAACGAATTATTGTTTTCGATAGTTCTGTATTCGCTTAAAACTTGCGTCTAAGATTGAAAATAAAAGTAAAACGACCGAAAAAAATGATTTATGTTTTATCTTTGTATTTTATTTTGAAACTTAGAAGTTTGTGCAATGAGCAGTATTTTAGTTACCGGTGCCAGTGGATTTATTGGTAGCTTTATAGTAGAAGAAGCTTTAAAACGAAAATTTTCGGTCTGGGCGGGAGTCCGCTCTTCCAGTAGCAGAGAATATTTGCAAGAGCAGGGTTTAAACTTTATAGAATTGGATTTTGGTCATCCCGACAGGCTTCGGGCTCAACTCCTTGCTTATAGAAAAAATGCCAGCAGTGGATTCGATTACGTTGTACATTGCGCAGGAGTGACCAAATGTGTTGATAAAAAGGATTTTGACAGAGTAAACTATCTGCAAACAAAAAACTTTGTCGATATGCTTGTGGAACTTGATATGACCCCCGAACAGTTTATACATATCAGTACATTAAGTGTTTTTGGCCCTATTCGCGAAAGCGATTATTCTCCTATTAAGGAGGAAGATGTTCCGATGCCTAACACCGCTTATGGGTTCAGTAAGCTGAAAGCGGAACGTTATATACAGGGACTTGCCGGGTTTCCTTATGTAATTTATCGGCCTACAGGGGTTTACGGTCCGCGTGAAAAAGATTATTTTCTGATGGCAAAGTCTATCAGAAAACATGTTGATTTCTCGGTAGGGTTCAAGAGGCAAGATTTGACGTTTATTTACGTCAGAGATATAGTGCAAGCTGTCTTTTTAGGAATTGAAAAAAAAGTTTCCCGACGAGTTTATTTTTTGTCCGATAATAAGGTGTACGATAGCCGCATTTTCTCGGATCTGATACAAAAAGAATTGGGTGTTCATTTTGTAATACATATAAAATGCCCGTTAATTGTTTTAAAAGTTATATCTTTGCTCGCTGAATTTTTTGCAACCCTCTCTGGAAAGAGCAGTACACTGAATTCGGACAAATTTAAAATAATGAAACAAAGAAACTGGCAGTGTGATATTACTCCGGCAGTCAACGAATTAGGATTCAAACCTGAATATGATTTGGAGAAAGGAGTCAAAGAAACCATTGCTTGGTATAAGAAAGAAGGATGGCTCTAGATTTATTCAAAAAAGTAGACACTCGCAAAGGGCTGTTTGCCGTAGAGAAGGTGACACTAATATATAATTTGTTAACCTCAATCTTGATACTTTTCATGTTTCAACGGATGGATCATCCGTTGACTATGCTGCGAGACCGTGGGGTTATAGTTGTTGCTACTTTTTTGCTAATGCATCTTTACCGACTGGCTCCATGCAAATTTACCGCTTTTGTGCGAATGGCCGTTCAAATGAGTTTGCTTTCCTATTGGTATCCCGATACATTTGAGTTCAATCGTTTCTTTCCGAACCTCGATCATCTGTTTGCTTCGGCAGAACAATGGATATTCGGTTGCCAACCGGCAGTTCTTTTTAGCCGTTACCTCCCCCAAATGTGGGTTAGCGAGCCCTTTAATCTTGGTTACTTTTCGTATTATCCTATGATTTTGATTGTAGCTATGTTCTACTTCATCTTCAGGTTTGAGCTTTTCGAGAAGTTGTCATTTGTATTAGTTACTTCGTTTTTTATTTATTACCTGATTTACATTTTTCTTCCTGTGGCCGGTCCGCAATTTTACTTTCCGGCCATTGGACTTGATCAAGTAATGCTGGGTCATTTTCCAGCAATCGGCGATTATTTTAATCATCATGTGGAGTTACTTCCGGGCCCCGGATATGAGCACGGATTCTTTTATAACTTAGTGGACGCTTCTCAGCAAGTGGGCGAACGTCCTACGGCAGCTTTCCCAAGTTCACATGTTGGCATGTCTACAATACTGATGATTATGGCATGGCGTGGAAGCAAAAAGCTTTTTGCTTTTCTTGTCCCGTTTTATCTTTTGCTTTGTTGCGCCACCGTTTATATACAAGCACATTACCTTATTGATGCTATTGCTGGCTTTATTTCGGCCTTCTTTTTATATGTATCGGCAACCTGGATGTTTGAACGGTGGTTTGCAGTGCCAATGTTTAAGTAGCAAAGTGGCCAACCTTAATTAGGTAATTGCAAACAGTATACCTTACGATAAATAACAATATATGTAATGAGTCATTACATATATTGTTATCGTGATAACATATTACCTAATTTTATTCTTAGTCTAAAGTGATGGATGTAACTTCTTCCGGTGGAGTTATGGTGTCGAATATCTCAAAAAGTTCTTTTACCGATTCTGTACGTAGCATCGCAATGCGTGTTTCGCGGAAGTTAGGAATGCCTTTAAATAATGGGGTGGCGGCCAGATGACGGCGGATGTGAACAATGCCACGCCGTTCGTCCAGTCGGGCTACACTACTCAAAACTTCTTCGCGCAGTACTTGCATTTTCCATTCAAAAGAGAGGGATGGGAGCTCTTCACCTGTTTTCAGATAATGTTTCACCTCTTTGAATATCCACGGACGGCCGATACTGCCTCGCCCAATCATTACAGCATCTACCCCATAACGGTCGAAACACTCCTTGGCGCGTTGTGCCGAGGTGACATCGCCATTACCAATGATAGGTATGTGCATGCGTGGATTGTTTTTCACTTCGCCAATCAGGCCCCAATCTGCTTCTCCGCTATACATTTGCGCACGTGTACGCCCGTGTATGGTTAGCGCAGCAATGCCGCAATCTTGTAGTTGTTCGGCCAATTCCACAATGATTTTGTGATCAGCATCCCAACCAAGGCGGGTTTTAACGGTAACGGGTATTTTTACGGAATCGACTACCGCACGTGTTATCTCTAACATCTTCGGCACATTTTGTAACATGCCCGAACCCGCTCCTTTTCCGGCTACCTTCTTAACCGGACAGCCAAAGTTGATATCGAGTATGTTAGGATTGGCTTCTTCTACAATTCGCGCCGCATCCACCATTGCATCGGTCTCTCTGCCGTATATCTGGATAGCCACAGGGCGCTCTTCATCGCAGATAGTAAGCTTTTCGGTAGTCTTGTTAACAAAACGTATCAGTGCATCGCTCGAAATGAACTCGGTATAGACCATATCGGCTCCGAATTTCTTGCACATCAGGCGGAAAGCGGGGTCGGTTACGTCTTCCATTGGTGCCAAAAATACGGGTTGATTACCTAATTCTATGTTTCCTATTTTCATAATCTACAGTTATTTAGAATGCAAAAATACAGAAAAAAGCCTACCTTTGCGGTGTTAAGTTCTAAGTTTTAAATACGGAAAGCGCTCATTGCCTCTCTCACAAGCCTGAGTAGCAAGATGTTAAAAACTGTAGAACCGGTATTAATTATAAAGTAAAATGATAAAAGACTTCGAAATAATGGCTCCCGTCGGTTCGCGGGAGTCGCTCGCCGCTGCTATTCAGGCGGGAGCAGACTCAATCTATTTTGGTATTGAGAACTTAAACATGCGTTCACGTTCATCGAACACGTTTACGGTAGACGATCTGCGTGAAATAGCCAAAACGTGCGATGAACACGGAATGAAGAGCTACCTTACTGTAAATACAATTATCTACGATAACGATCTGACATTAATGCGTACCATTGTTGATGCGGCAAAGGAAGCCGGTATATCTGCGGTTATTGCGGCGGATGTAGCGGTAATGAACTATGCCCGCACGATCGGTCAGGAGGTGCACCTCTCTACGCAGCTAAACATCTCAAATGTGGAAGCGCTAAAGTTCTATGCCTTGTTTGCCGATGTGGTAGTGCTTGCCCGTGAGCTCAGTATGGAACAAGTGGCGGAAATCTATCGCCAGATAAAAGAAGAGAATATTTGTGGCCCGAATGGTGAGCTGATTCGTATTGAAATGTTCTGTCACGGAGCACTTTGTATGGCGGTGTCGGGCAAATGCTACCTCTCTTTGCATGAGATGAACAGCTCGGCCAATCGCGGCGCATGCATGCAAATATGCAGGCGTGCTTATACCGTGCACGATAAGGATACGGATGTGGAGTTAGAAGTAGACAATCAGTATATCATGTCGCCTAAAGATTTGAAAACCATTCATTTTATGAATAAGATGATGGATGCGGGAGTGCGAGTATTTAAGATAGAAGGCCGTGCTCGCGGACCGGAATATGTACGCACGGTAGTGGAGTGTTATAAGGAGGCTATTCAGGCTTGCTTAGACAAAACGTTTACCGACGAAAAAATACTCGCTTGGGACGGTCGTTTGCAAACGGTCTTTAATCGTGGTTTCTGGGATGGATATTACTTGGGACAACGCTTGGGCGAATGGAGCAAGAATTACGGTTCGGAGGCTACCGAAAAGAAAGTTTACGTGGGCAAGGGCATCCGATATTTCAGTAACATTGGTGTGGCGGAGTTTCTTGTTGAAGCTGCCGAGGTCAAAGTAGGTGATAAGCTACTGGTTACCGGGCCTACTACCGGCGCGGTGTTTGTTACGCTGGATGAAGCCCGGGTCGATTTGAAGCCTGTGGATGTAGTGAAACAAGGCGAACGTTTTTCATTTAAGATTGCTGATAAGATCCGCCCTAGCGATAAGTTATTCAAATTGGTTTCTTCAGAGGAACTGAAGGCTTCTAAAAAGGCAAAATAGATATTGTAACAGACCTTATAACATATTATGGATAAATACATTTATGAATTAACCCTGAAGGTGCGCGATTATGAATGCGATTTGCAGGGAATAGTCAATAATTCCAATTATCAGCATTATTTGGAGCATACGCGCCATGAATTTTTGATTACTGCGGGAGTTAGCTTTGCCAGTTTGCATGAACAAAGCATTGATCCGGTAGTGGCACGTATCGGCATTGCATTTAAGACTCCGCTAAAGAGTGGAGACGAGTTCGTTTCTAAACTCTACCTCCGAAAAGAGGGCATTAAGTATGTGTTTTACCAAGACATTTTTCGGAAGAGCGACGGCAAAGTGGTTGTTAAGGCAACAGTCGAAACCGTATGTTTGGTTAATGGACGTCTTGCGCAGAGTGAGCTCTTCGACCGCATATTTACTCCATACCTGACATTATGAGTGACGAAGAGCGTATCTACAGCATAGCACTTACACAAGTGCCGGGCATTGGCCCTATATGGGCCTGCAATTTGATTAATGCGGTCGGAGATGCCGTTAGTGTATTTAAGCGGCGAGGAGAGTTGCCGCAATTGATGAAAGGAGCTACTTCACGCATTGTACAGGCATTAGATTGTCCGCAAGCATTGCAACGTGCAGAGAAAGAATATGAGTTCATCGTAAAAAATAATATCCGGTGTCTGACTATTAATGAAGAGGCATATCCATGTCGCATGCGCGAATGTGACGATGCACCGATCGTTCTTTTTTATAAAGGAAATGCAGAGTTGAATGCATTACGAACAATAAATATGGTGGGTACCCGAAATGCAACAGATTATGGAAAACAGATTTGTCTTCGTTTTCTAAATGAATTGAGCGAACAGGTACCCGATGTACTTGTTGTGAGCGGCTTGGCTTATGGCATTGACATCCATGCGCACCGGGCAGCTCTGGCCAATAATTTATCTACAGTGGGTGTTTTGGCTCACGGCTTCGATCGTATTTATCCTTCTGTGCACAGAAAAACGGCGGTAGATATGTTGGCTAAGGGTGGCTTACTCACCGAATTTCTTACTGAGACGAATCCTGATAAACATAACTTCGTGAGCCGAAACAGAATTGTTGCAGGTATTTGCGATGCTACAATTGTGGTAGAATCTGCCGCTAAAGGTGGTTCTTTGATTACAGCAGATATTGCGGAAAGTTATCATCGCGATTGTTTTGCTTTTCCGGGACGGGTAAACGATATCTATTCTGTGGGTTGTAATCAATTGATCCGAGACAATAAAGCTATACTCATTCAGTCGGCTGAGGATTTTGTGCGTGCCATGTGCTGGGATGCGGAGTTGCATCCTTCAAAAGGCGAGAACGTTCAACGACTTCTATTTCCCGATCTGAATGATGAAGAGCAATTAGTCGTTTCTTTATTGGAAAAGGGAGATCAACAAATCAATACGCTCGTGGTGACTACTGATATTCCTGTACACAAAATGAATTCGATCTTGTTTGAGCTTGAAATGAAAGGTGTTATACGTGTATTGGCGGGAGGTATGTATCAGTTACTTGGATAGAGAGCGAAAAAAAGGAGCAACGCTTTGCTCCAACCTTTGTTAACCTTAAATCTAATACTATGAAAAACACACTGCAAATATAAGGGCTGCTAACTGTTTCTCCAAATAATAGCCTCTTGTTTCTTATTCTTTTAATATTATTTCACTATAATTTAGTGTTTCCGTGCACGAAATGTCTTTTTGATCTGTTTGCATTAATAATGCTTTCATATAGTCATATCGTGAATAGCCGGATATTACTGTCAATTCAGAAGTGTTTGGATATAAAAAAAGAATCCCCTGACGACTATCGACAGGGGATTCTTACGTATTTGATAAATCTACTTTTAGTCTTTTAACTTAGCAGAGATAAATTCACGATTCAAACGAGCAATGTTGCTGATAGAAATATTCTTTGGGCATTCTGCTTCACAAGCACGTGTGTTGGTACAGTTACCAAAGCCGAGTTCGTCCATTTTGGCGATCATAGCCTTTGTGCGTCGTGCAGCCTCTACTTTTCCTTGAGGAAGAAGAGATAACTGACTTACTTTAGCAGAAATAAAGAGCATGGCAGAACCGTTTTTGCAGGCAGCCACACAAGCACCACAACCAATGCAAGAGGCAGAATCCATGGCCTCATCGGCAATTTCCTTTGAAATCAAGATAGCATTTGCATCTTGAGGAGCGCCAGTGTTAATGCTAACGTATCCACCAGCCTGCATAATTCCGTCAAAAGCAGAGCGGTCTACCATTAAATCACGGATTACAGGGAATCCGGCCGAACGCCAAGGTTCTACGGTAATGGTGTCGCCATCATTAAACCGACGCATGTACATTTGGCAGGTAGTAACACCGGTAGCAGGTCCGTGGGGATGTCCGTTGATGTAAAGAGAGCACATGCCACAGATACCTTCGCGGCAGTCGTGATCGAATACAATCGGTTCTTTCCCTTCGTTGATAAGATCTTCGTTCAGGATGTCGAGCATTTCAAGAAATGAAGTATCTCCGGAAATGTCCTTCATTGGGTATGTTTCAAAAGCCCCTTTTGCTTTAGACCCTTTTTGGCGCCATACCTTAAGCGTGAATGATATATTTTTTTCCATTGTCTATTATGCTTTATAGTTGCGGGTTTGTACCTTCACAAACTGGTAGTTTAAATCTTCTTTAATCAATTCCGGTTCAGAATCTTCGCCGCTGTATTTCCAGCAAGCTACATACGAGAAGTTTTCATCATCACGAAGAGCTTCACCTTCCGGAGTTTGATATTCTTCACGGAAGTGACCCCCGCAAGATTCTTCACGATTCAGTCCGTCGAAAGCCATCAACATACCTACTTCAATGAAATCTGCCAAGCGAAGAGCTTTTTCTAATTCCACGTTCAGTTCGTTTACCTCACCCGGAATGCGTACGTTTGCCCAGAAGTCCTTCTTCACCTCTTTAATACCATCAAGAGCTTTTTGCAAAGATTCTTTCGTGCGGCCCATTCCTACAAAATCCCACATAATGTGACCCAACTTCTTATGGATAGAGTCAACAGAATGTTTACCGTTAACAGCTTTAATCTTGTTAATTTTCTCGGTAACAGCTTTTTCTGTTTCTACAAATTCAGGAAGATCCGTTGAGAAACGAGGAACCTGAATTTGGTCTGCAAGATAATTCTGGATAGTATAAGGTAACACGAAATATCCGTCGGCTAAACCCTGCATCAAAGCAGAAGCACCTAAACGATTAGCTCCGTGATCGGAGAAGTTACATTCTCCAATAGCAAATAAACCGGGAATAGAAGTCATCAATTCGTAATCAACCCAGATTCCACCCATTGTGTAATGGATAGCAGGGAAAATCATCATCGGTGATTTATACGGATTCTGATCTGTGATCTCCTCGTACATATCGAATAAGTTGCCGTAACGGGCACGAACAACATCTTCACCCAAGCGATCAATTGCATATTTAAAATCAAGAAATACAGCCAAGCCTGTGTTATTTACTCCGAAACCTGCATCGCAACGTTCTTTTGCTGCACGAGACGCAACGTCGCGTGGCACAAGATTACCAAATGCCGGATAACGGCGTTCGAGATAGAAATCACGGTCCTCATCCGGAATGTCTGTTGCTTTCTTCGTTCCTGCCTGAATGGCTTTGGCGTCTTCCAGCTTTTTGGGAACCCAAATGCGCCCATCGTTACGAAGAGACTCAGACATCAAGGTTAATTTAGATTGCTTGTCACCGTGAACGGGAATACAAGTAGGGTGAATTTGTGCGTAGCAAGGGTTGGCAAAGTAAGCACCTTTTTTATAGCATTGAATCGTTACAGATGCATTAGAAGCCATTGCATTCGTAGAGAGGAAAAAGGTATTACCGTAACCGCCTGTACCGATAACGACTGCATGAGCAGCAAAGCGTTCAATCTGTCCGGTAACGAGGTTGCGGGCAATAATACCACGGGCACGACCTTCAATAACCACAAGATCAAGCATTTCGTAGCGGGTATAGAGTTTCACATTCCCTTTGTGAACCTGGCGGCTAAGTGCCGAATAAGCACCCAATAGCAATTGCTGCCCTGTCTGGCCTTTAGCATAGAATGTACGGGATACCTGAGCACCACCGAAAGAGCGGTTATCAAGCGTGCCACCGTAATCGCGTGCGAAAGGAACACCCTGAGCCACACATTGATCAATGATGGCATTGGATACTTCAGCCAATCGGTATACGTTGGCTTCACGTGAGCGGTAATCGCCCCCTTTTATTGTATCATAGAATAAGCGATAGACAGAGTCTCCATCGTTCTGATAGTTCTTAGCAGCGTTAATACCCCCTTGTGCGGCAATAGAGTGCGCACGGCGAGGAGAGTCCTGAATGCAGAAGTTAAAAACCTTGAATCCCATTTCACCCAGTGAAGCAGCAGCAGATGCACCGGCTAAACCGGTACCTACAACAATAATGTCAAGACGACGCTTGTTGGCGGGATTTACAAGTTTCTGATGAGCTTTATAGTTACTCCATTTTTCGGCCAACGGGCCTTCTGGAATCTTTGAATCTATCTTAGTCATAATGCTTTAACAATTTAATGATTTACAATTTTCGATTAGCAACTAGCTCCGCATAACAACGTCTTAGCGAAGAACACGATAACTACCAGAGCAAATCCGGCAACAATTATTGTTGAATAGATGTTAGAAATAAGCTTCCAACGTTCGAACCAGATTTTGTTACTCCATCCTATTGTTTGCAAAGAACTCCAGAAACCGTGTGTAAGATGAAACCAAAGAGCTCCCAACCAGATGAGGTAGAGAACTACCAATACCGGATTGCTGAATGTTTCTCTGATTAAAGCCGCACCATTCTGAGGATCAACGTTGGGAAGTACACCGGTGATTTCATTAAACTGCATTTTGTACCAGAAATTAGCAAAGTGCAAAGCAAGGCCTGCAATTACAATGATACCTAACACAAGCATGTTTTGTGAAGCCCATTCTACTGACTTTGGTTTGTCTACTACCGCATACCTTTCGCTTCCTCTCGCTTTTCTATTCTGTATTGTCAGCCAGAAAGCATAAAGGATGTGGATTACGAAGAGAGCAGCCAGTCCTGCAGTAGCTACCAGAGCGTACCAATTTGCTCCCAGGAACTCACAAACCATGTTGTAAGCATCTTCGCTGATGATTGCAACAAGATTCATCGCCATGTGAAATGTTAGAAACAGGATAAGGGCGAGTCCTGTAACACTCATCACCACTTTCCTTCCTACAGATGAATTACTTAACCACATAAATGATTGATTTTTAATTATTTAATTGTTAGAACTATAAATTTGTTATCGCTTGTCTTAGTGTACCGCAAAAGTACGGGAAATACATTGATTTAGCAAACAATTAAAGAAATAATTCCTTAATACAGGCAAGGAGCGCAACGATAGGAAAAAGAATTCCCTCTACGGTATATATACTATACTTCGGTTATATTTTTTTCTTTTATTTTTATATTCTCTCCTTTAGCAGTGCGAGAACGTAGTTCGCGTGGAGAATATCCGAAAGATGATTTGCAGAAATGAGCAAAATGAGATAGTGTGTCGAATCCGTTACGACTGCTGATTGTACCAATTTTTAGTGTTGTATTTTGCAAATCGTCTAATATTGATTTTCGCTTTTTATTTAACATCCACTCATATACCGGTTCTCCGTACATGTTTTTAAAGAGACGGCGAAAAGTAGTTGTACTATATCCACCTAAATGTGCAAACTCTTCTACCGTCTTTATTTTATAATAATTTTGCATCACAAAATAATAGAAACTCTCGGTATATCTGCTTATGGGATAGAAAAAAACGCTGAGCTGAGGTATGGGGTAATAGCATGTAATGATGTAAACGAGTTCCTGGCATTTAATTTCAATGAATTTTTCGCAAGATTGCTTTTCATTAAGATAATCGCGCATATCATGCAAGAAATTAGATAAACGCGTGGTAGCAGTAAGAGGTGTATAGGTTGTCGGAGCTTCCGAGTCTTCGAGTATTTCGCGATAACGCTCTTCACAAATAAGAGGAAGTTGATTGAACCAATACTGCAAATATTCTACATCGGTAAGTGCAAGCAATTCGAGTTTGGAGTTGATGGCTTGGAGAATAAATTGTCCTTCTCGCAGAGTAGTGCCCGGATATTCTTCGCTATTGACCAGTAATTCGCCTTTTAACATAAAGATCATACAATTTTGAATGCATTTATCCGACGGAAAATGCTGCCCTTTAGCGTAACTATAATAGGCCAGATTACTCTCGGACATTTTTGGGCATTGAGAGCAATCAGTCAGCCTTTTACAGAGATCTTTTTTTGTCATAAACTACAGCGAATTATTAATTGGTGACAAAGATATATTTTTTGTTGGGATAGATTTACTTATTTAGCATATCTTTGCGAAAACGACTAAAAGTGAGCGATAATGAAAGCTTTTTTTGTATTCTTCTTCTCAATTATGACTGTTAATGTAATCTATGCCCAGAATTGGGATATTAATGCATTGCATACTATTAATAGTATTGACGGGAAATTTGTTCGGAATTATAGTAAAAGCATTTCTAACACAACGGTTTATATTGTTGTTGGAATTCCCACTGCAATGGCTCTTTATGCCAAACTAAACGGCGATGACGAACTATTGGGAGATGCGGTTTATATCGGTACCAGTGTCATGGGGACCTTTGCTATCACATATGGTATGAAATATATCATAAACAGAGACCGCCCTTTTGAACGTTATCCCGATAGGGTAAATGCACAAGAAAGACCTCAAAGTCCTTCCTTTCCGTCTGCTCATACCGCTTCAGCTTTTTCTTTGGCCACTGCCTTGAGCATTAAATATCCCAAATGGTATGTCATTGCCCCATCTGCTCTTTGGGCTTGCTCGGTTGGCTTTTCCAGAATGAATGAGGGTGTTCATTACCCTTCCGATGTGTTTGCCGGAGCAGTTATTGGTACAGGATGTGCCGTAGCAAATGTCTATATCAATAAATGGCTCAAAAAGTGGCTGTTCCCCGAGAAAGAGAAGCAGACGGTTTTGGTATACTAGTTCTGTGCAGCTTTCAGAATGTTTTCGTATTCATTCGATTTTAAAATCTCGATGGCACGTATAACACTTTCATTTGTTGTGTTCATCACCTGAAAATACTCACTCATATCCCATAAATCACGTGCTATCAACGCTTTTAACTGTATCTTAAGCAAAGACAATGATTTGTTGTATTCAGCTTCGTTAAATTTGATTTTCTCTTTGTCTGCAAAATCTCTCATCTCTTTTAACAGCTCATCACTCACTTCGAAATGCTGATTGAAATCTTCAAACTTGTTGTATTTTGCTAATAGTTGTTTCCGATTATCTTCTATAAACTTCATGGTGGTTTTTATGATGATGCCTTTTGCCATTAAGTTTTGGTGGTAATTGGTGTATAGGGTTGTGTCAATGGGTACAAAATAATCAGGCATAATTCCGCCGCCGCCATATACTGTACGTTTTAGTTTCTTTGTCTTGCATTTTAGTGAGTCGGGAAAATGGATACTATCCGCACTAACCATTTCGCCGTCATTGTATCGCTTAATCAGATCTTGATTATAGGCATCGAAATTCTTTTCGACTCTCGGTCCTTCGGAATTATCCGATATCGTTTCATTCTCTTTTGTATCATAAGGCTTTTGGATACATCTTCCTGCAGGAGTGTAATATCGGGCTATGGTCAGACGAATCATAGAACCGTCGGGCAAGTCGATAGGGCGTTGCACCAATCCTTTGCCGAATGAGCGACGGCCAACAACAACCCCTCTGTCCCAGTCCTGCATAGCACCGGTAACAATTTCACTTGCAGAAGCCGAGAATCCGTCGACCAGTACAATCAGCCGTCCTTTTCTGAAGTCTCCGGTGCCTTTGGCAAAAAATTCGTTCCGTTGAGAATTTCTTCCTTCCGTATATACTATTAATTCTTTTTGCTCCAAAAACTCGTTTGCTATATCAATGGCTGCATTCAAATATCCACCGCCATTTCCTTGCAGATCAAGTATTAAATCCTTCATCCCGCTTTTCTGCAACCCTTTCAGTGCTTTATTAAATTCTTCGGCTGTGGTTGCGCCAAAACGGTTGATGCGGATGTAGCCTGTTTTAGGCTGAATCATATAAGTTGCATCTAAACTGTAGATAGGAATTTTATCTCTTTTTACGGTAAAGAATAACGGTTCCTGTATCCCTCTTCTAACAATAGTTAGCTTCACTTCTGAATCTTTCGGGCCTCGTAAGCGACTCATTATTTTTTCCGTACTCAACTTCACACCGGCTATGACTGTGTCATTGACTGCCACAATGCGGTCTCCGGCCAATATGCCTACTTTTTCAGAAGGTCCATTGCTAACGGGTTGAATAACAAATAGTGTATCTTCAATCATGTTAAACTGTACTCCGATACCTTCAAAGTTTCCAACTAAAGGTTCATTCATTTTCTTAACCTCCTCGGCATCCGAATAAATAGAGTGCGGATCAAGTTGAGCAAGCATTTTAATAATCGCCTCTTCTACCAGTTTGTTTTCATCAACCTTATCCACGTATAGATTATTGATTGCGAATTCTGCTATTTGGAGCTTGCGCGAAGCGTCGGTTCCAAACGTTTGTCCAAAAGCTGTAAAAACCGGGAAGTAACTAAATACAAGAAATGTTATAATGAAAGCCCGTACGAATGTCGGGCGGAAGATACAATTTTTCTTTTCTTTCATGTTTTTTATATTTCCATTCCTTCGGGAATGAATTGGCTGATGTCTTTATTATAGCTTAGTAATTCTCGTACAATGGTAGAACTGATGCAAGTCAGCTCCGGTTCGGTAAATAACAAGATTGTTTCAATTCCCGTCAATTTACGGTTAATATCGGCAATCGTCTCCTCGTACTCGAAATCTTTTACCGTTCGAATGCCGCGGATAATGAATTTAGCATCTACTTGTTTGGCAAAGTCAATGGTGAGGCAGTCGTAAGACATCACTTTTACCTGGGATTCGTTTTGGTAAAAGCGCTGAATCATGTCCACCCGTTTTTGTATGGGAAAATAAGTGCTCTTGTTTTCATTGATACCCACTCCTATGACAATCTCGTCCATAAAAGTAAGTGCCCGGCGCACCACAGAGTTGTGCCCGATGGTAAACGGGTCAAATGTTCCAGGAAATATGGCTGTTTTCATAAGCTTATGCTATATCTTCTTCTATAACCAGATTATCGATAATAAAGTTCTGTCTTTCCATGGTGTTTTTGCCCATATAGAATTCAAGCAACTCTTTTACTAAGTCATTTTTACGAAGTGAAACTTGCTCCAGACGCATGTCTTTACCAATAAAATGTCTGAATTCATCAGGAGAAATTTCTCCTAATCCTTTGAATCGGGTTATTTCGGGGTTCGGACCTACTTCATTCATGGCTTTTATTCGTTCGTCTTCACTATAACAATAGAACGTATTCTTTTTATTTCTGACTCTAAACAATGGAGTTTGCAGAATATAGACATGCCCCTTCTTTATTAAATCGGGAAAGAACTGAAGAAAGAAAGTGATCAATAGTAAGCGGATATGCATTCCGTCTACATCTGCATCGGTAGCCACTATCACTTTATTGTATCGCAAACTTTCAATGCCTTCTTCGATGTTCAGAGCTGCCTGAAGGAGGTTGAACT
Organism: uncultured Bacteroides sp.; assembly: GCF_963677715.1. NCBI lineage: Bacteria > Pseudomonadati > Bacteroidota > Bacteroidia > Bacteroidales > Bacteroidaceae > Bacteroides > uncultured Bacteroides sp. The sequence goes on along the minus strand of NZ_OY782495.1, from coordinate 2,343,922 downwards.
CTTCATTCTCATAAACAATCTTTTTGGTTAGCCCGAAAGAATTAAGCGGTTTCCCACGCAAACTGAATACGGCTTGAGTATTCACATCGCGACTTTTCGTGATAGAACCGCTGGCCGAATCTCCTTCAGTAATAAAGATGCTCGACTCTTCCACATCTTTTCCTTTGCTATCATTCAGATGAACCCGACAATCGCGTAGTTTACGATTGTGTAAATTAGCTTTCTTCGCTCTTTCGCGTGCCAACTTGGTTACACCGGCTATAGCTTTCCGTTCTTTTTCCGAGTCCTGAATCTTTTGCAGCATAATGTCGGATGTTTCGTGATTGATGTGGAGGTAATTATCCAACTCCTTTTTCACAAAATCTCCGATAAATTTATTTACCGAGACACCATCCGGTGAAATATCTTTTGAACCAAGCTTGGTCTTGGTTTGCGATTCAAATACGGGTTCCTCTACCTTAATGCTTATTGCCCCAATGATGCCGCTACGAATGTCGGCATAATCAAAGCTTTTGGCGAAATATTCTTTAATGGTTTTACTTAATGCTTCCCGAAAAGCGCTAAGATGAGTTCCTCCCTGCGTGGTATGCTGTCCGTTTACAAACGAGTAGTATTCCTCTCCATATTGATTGCTATGGGTAAGTACCAGCTCAATATCATCTCCCTTGAGTTGAATGATAGGATAAAGCGGATCAGTGGTCATGTTCTCGTTCAGCAAATCAACAAGTCCGTTGCGAGAATGGAAACGTTTTCCGTTAAAAATGATGCTTAGTCCCGAGTTGAGAAATACATAATTTTTCAGTAACGGTTCAATGTATTCTTTTTGGTATTGGTATTCTTTGAAGATAGCATTATCGGGAATGAACTCGGTTAGTGTTCCATTATCTTCGGTGGTTGGCAGAATGCCCGATTCTTTAATGATATTCCCTTGTTCATATTCCACCGTCTTCACTTCTCCGTCGCGGAAGCTCGATATTTTGAAATATTGCGATAAAGCATTCACTGCTTTTATGCCGACTCCGTTTAGTCCTACCGATTTTTTAAATGCTTTCGAATCATACTTTCCTCCGGTATTCATCTTAGAAGAAACGTCGACAACTTTCCCTAAAGGAATGCCTCTTCCGTGGTCACGGACGTATACTCTTCCATCGGATACAGTGACCTCGATTGTCTTTCCGTATCCCATCATATATTCATCAATGGAGTTGTCCATTGCTTCTTTGAGAAGCACATAGATGCCATCATCCGAATGGGAACCGTCGCCTAATTTGCCAATATACATACCCGGACGGCGACGGATATGTTCTTTCCAGTCGAGTGTCCTGATATTATCTTCGGTATAAGAAACTTCTTGTTGCTTTTCTTCGTGAATTTCTCCCATAAATAAATACTATAGACTCTTTGGCTTTTAGTGGCCTTGTTAGTGTTCTAATCGATTTTTTTCACGAACGCACGACGGCGTTTGTGTTGCTCCGTTTTGAAGTATTCCCATTGAGCTTGCACCTTTCCGTTTAGTTCGAGCTCAGGATTGCTTTCCGCAAAGATAAAGCCTAATTTTTTATAAATAGGAATTAAATCAGAAAATAATAACGCATTAACGCCCTTATTTTGATATTCCGGCTTCACGGCAACCAATAATAAATCCAGAAATTTAGAGCGACTTTTCATGAAAAGCGCTTTAAATAAGTAATACCATCCGAAAGGCAACATTCTACCTTTTGCCTTCTGCAGAGCCTCAGAGAGGGATGGCATAGATATTCCCACTGCAATCAGTTTGTCTTCCGCATCGGCAACCAGCGTTACCATACGCAAATCAACAATCGGAAGGTACATCTTTACGTATTGATTAATCTGGCCTTGCGAAAGAGGAGAATATCCGTACAATGAGCTATAGGCCTCATTCATAAGTTCGAAGATGGCCTGCCCGTAATCTTTAGCTATTTTTTTGGCCGAAGTATATTTCTTTAGCTTCAAATTGTACTTTTGCTGCACAAGGTTGGAAATACGCTGATGTTTTTCCGGAATGGTATCCGGAATATAAATTTTATATTCCATCCAGTCGGCATCCTTCCCGTATCCGAGTTTTTCCATGTGTTGCGGATAGTAGGGATAGTTATAAGTAGTAGCCATGGTGCTGAGTTGATCGAATCCTTCAATGAGCATACCTTCCGCATCAAAATCGGTAAAGCCCAGCGGACCTTGAATGTATTCCATCCCTTTGGCTTTTCCCCATTCTTCTACTGTCTTTAAGAGTGCCGATGATACCTCCAGGTCGTCGATGAAGTCTATCCAGCCAAAGCGGACTTCCTTTTTATTCCAGATGCTGTTTGCTTTATTATTAATGATAGCTGCCACACGCCCCACCAATTGTTCGTCTTTGTAAGCCAGAAAATAGTCTGCTTCGCAAAACTCGAATGCTGCATTCTTTTTCTTGTTGAAGGTATTCAGCATATCGTCATAGAGGTCGGGTACAGAGTAAGGATTGCTTTTGTAGAGTTGGTAGTTGAGGCGGATAAATTTTTTCAGTTCGTTTTTACTTGATACTTTCTTTATTGTTATTGCCATAATTTTATTTGTATTTGGTGGGGGTACAAAGTTACAACTTTTTTTGTTAAGCCATATATATGAGTACGGTAGTATAAGCAATATAGCTTAAAATAAGGATACTTCCCTCTATGCGTGTAATGGTGCGTTTGGCGAAAAACAGGCCGAATAACCAGAGTAAAATACCCGATCCGACGAGTACCAGCAGGTCGAAATTGTTGATACCGCTTAAATGCATGGGTGCGATAGAGGCACTACATCCCAGTACAAAAAAGATATTAAACAGATTACTCCCGATTACGTTGCCAATGGCTATTTCGGGGTTCTTTTTTAGTGCTGCAACAATAGATGTCGCCAGTTCGGGCAGGGAGGTACCTCCTGCAACCAGAGTGAGCCCGATTACCGCCTCGCTTACACCCAGATTACGGGCAATACCACTTGCCCCTTCGACGAACCATTGTCCTCCGAAGATAAGTCCGCACAACCCGCCTGCAATGAACAATATTGATTTAAGAACAGACATCCTCTTTATATCTTCTTCTTTATGCACACTTTCCGTTTGGTTGTTTGAAGCAATGGAAAAGGTATATCCCATAAAGAGGATAAAGAAACAAAGCAAAATTAATCCGTCTGTGGCGCTGATAACGTCACCGTTCGCTTTATCGAGCAATATGTCGTTGGCACAGATTAATAAGACCACGGATGAGAGTATGCAGAGCGGTATTTCTTTGCGCAGCGTGTTTCGGGTGATTACGATCGGGGCAAACAAGGCTGTGCAACCCACAATCATCAATGTATTGAAAATATTGCTTCCAACCACATTACCGATTGCAATATCTGCGCTTCCCTTTAGCGCGGAAGATACGCTGACTGCCAGCTCCGGAGCTGAAGTACCGAAAGCGACAATGGTTAATCCGATAACAAAGGGAGATATTTTAAATCGTTTGGCTATAGATGCCGCACCGTCGGTCAATCCATTGGCACCCAGAAGTATGAGGAGGAGGCCTCCAATGAGAAGTAATACGTTCATAGTCTTTTTATATTTGTTTGCAAATATAGTGATTCTCATAAATAAAAGCGGGTAAATGCATTTATTTCATAGTTGCTTACAGTTGACAGGTACTGCAAATGGCTCAATCCATATATATTAATGATGCCGGGGGAGTAAATAAATGGGGCACTACTTTCGTCGCGAAAGCGTGCCCCTTGTGTTGTGTGTTATGATTTTAAGAGTAGAATTTATTGTGCACTAATTATTTGGCATAAAAGTAGTGGCTTTTGATTGCGGCACTTTTACGAAAAGACTAATGTTACATGACGGGAAGAATACAATTCTGCTACATGCCTACTCCTTCAAGCATTTTATAAAGACTTTCTTTTCATTGTTTAGCGTGGAGGCAAACAGATACACCTCTCCTCCGTCGGCCAGTTTCAACCGTTTGCGTATTTCCGCCACCGATGCGGGGAAGTTGCGCACGCTGATATTTGCCTTTTTCACGCCCTCCAATGATCTTCTTATCTCATTCTTATTGAATGAGCATACATCCATAATGCGGAATGCGCGTCCCGGAAAATTCTCAATCCATTTATCCGAGGTATACAGGTGACTGTTGGGATGGAGTTTCTTCACCTTGTATATGGATGACACGCTTTTGAAAGCTCCCGCTTTGAGTATGGAAGCGTTGGGCTCATACAAATAGGCCTCGGGCGCGTCAGTGTACAGGCAAGCCGATTCTTGTTCCTCTTCGCGGGTGAAGGAAAAGTTTTGTGCCGTCTCGTTCGTCAGATTTATGCAATAAATGGGTATAGGTGGCTTTGTCGTTTTAGTCAGGACTAAGAGCAATTCTTTGCATTCGTTATTCACCGAAATGATGTGTACTTCTTTTGTACAAGGCACATCACGCAAGGCTAAAGAGAGATCGAGCATGGGAGACAATTTCACGATAATCGTTTGAGCTTTGCTCAGGAGTAACTCTTGCAGTTCGGCCACGTCGGGGGTGCAATCGGCAATGGCAATGGTCTTTCCGCCCTGTTCGTTGCGTCGGGCCGGATCTATAAAAATGCAATCTGCCGGAAGCATCTGCCGTAAGTACTCTACACCGTCACTATTTTCAACCTTTATGTGTCGGAGCTTCAGTGTTTGAAAGTTGTGTGCAGCCAACCGGCACAATTCTTCTTGTTGCTCCACATAAGTAACCCGCCCGAATCCGGCGGATAAGAATGCACAGTCGATGCCGAAACCACCTGTCAGATCGACCAGCGTATCTCCCTGTATGAGTGAAGCTTTATATCTTGCCGTCATCTCGGATGAACATTGCTCGAGTGAAAGATGCTTCGGATAAAGTATGCCTTCCGTGGCATACCAGCTTGGAATCTTCTCTGCGGCAATCTGCAGTCCCGCTATCTGAATAAGTGCTGCAGGCATATCTACCAGAGGAAATTTGGCCGCTTGCAATGCCAGAACACGTACATCTTCGTGCCGATGTGCCTGTATAAATCGAAGAGTTTCGGTATTGAGTTGCATTTCTTTTCTTCTCATAAATAAAAAAACTGTTTTTACTATCACATCTATCACAAAATACGCTGAAACAGTTTACAGTAAGTGATCGTAGCTTGTGATAGTAAAAAATGTCTATCACGTTTTTAGCCGTTTTACTATCACTTTTGGTTCATCTATCACGCTTTTGGGCTTGCTTTAAGCTCTAATCTTTCTCAAAACATGCATTTATTGCGTTGCTTTTCAGCTCAATGGTTCCCGATATTACTGACCCTTCTCTTTCTTTTGAAGGGTACTTCTTTGTAGGGAGTACGTTTAACTATCATTGTTCTTGGTAGTATCAGCATTGTTTAAAGCTATAATTAACTCGTTGCTTCGGCTTCAACTTCTCGTTTCCCGCATGGGGTCTCTACAGTCCCCGCATGGAGACCCGCGGGTTCCCGCACGGGGACTGTAGAGACCCCGCATGGGAAACGAGGAAAGCAAACCGTATAAATCGATTATTAATGCCTTTATATGCCTTTACTGGTCTTGTCTTTTCTTCTCAATGCGTATGCGCGCATCTACTGCAACAACATCTTTCTCTGTGGCAAGGAGCGGGTTGAGATCCATTTCCTTTATCTCGGTGGCAAAGCGAAGCAGGGTAGATAAACGAACAATTATTTCGGCAAACTTATCTTCGTTCACCCCTTTCTGACCACGAGTTCCCTGAATAATTTTGTATGCCCGCAGGGAGTGAATCATGGAGTAAGCCTCTTCGTAAGAGAGTGGTGCCAGACCGGATGATACGTCTTTCAGCACCTCAACGAATATGCCACCTAGTCCGCAAAGCACCACATGGCCGAATTTCTCCTCGTATTTAGCTCCGATAAACAACTCTGTTCCCTTCAGCATCGGTTGCACCATCACGGCTTTGGCATCGACGATATTCATCATGCGATCGAACTCTAAAGCCAGGTGCTGTTCGCTTTTTACATTCAGCGACACTCCGCCAACATCCGACTTATGAATGGGGCCTACTACCTTTACCACCACCGGAAAACCGCAGCGACGGCCAAAGGCGAGCACCGCTTCTCTGTTATTGGAAACAAACTCTTCAACCACAGGAATGCCGGCCGAACGTAACAGTGCCTGTACATAATGCGGTTCCAGATATCCGTCGGAAGGTATGGAATCTATTATTTGCCGGATGTGCGGCACATCTACTCCGTATAGCTCGACTTTATTGGATGCGGGTTTAGGAACATTCATTATTCTGGAAAGGGCTGTGCCCAGCGTTACTTCATCGGCAAAGTTGACATGCCCTTTTTGCAGAAATAGCTCCACCTCTTTGCCGGCTGTGTATACCGAAGGAAGCACCGGAAATATAGGTTTACGGCAATACAGCATTTTTTTGTGTAATACTTCGTACATGTCGAACATGGTGACTAGTCCCGGTGTTCCGAAGATAGCCATAACCGCATCTATGTTTTCGAAAGAGTTTTCGCAATAGTCGATTGCTGTTTCGAGGTGCTGTGGCGTTCCTGTAGCCAGTACATCTATGGGATTGCCCACGGAGGCTCCCGGCAAAAGTTTGCTTTTGAGTTCATCGACCATCGGCCCTTCCAGTTTCGGTACATTCAATCCTCCTTTAGAGAGGGCATCCGTAAGCATTACACCCGGGCCTCCCGCATGGGTTACAATGGCAAAGTTCTTTCCTCTGAGTTCCGGCAATGTAAATACGCACCCTACGGTAGTCAGTTCTTCGCGGGAATAGCAACGCACAATGCCCGCTTTGCGGAATAGGGCCTCCACGGCAGAATCCGGACTGGCAATGGCTCCGGTATGCGAAGATGCCGCACGGCTTCCACTTTCCGAACTACCTGCTTTTATGGCGGCAATTCGGCATCCCTTTCGTATGAGCGAAGAGGCATGAAGCAACAACCTGTCCGGGTCTTTAATGCTTTCAATATAGATTAATTTGATGCGGGAGTCTTTTTCGGGATTGAATGTTTTATCCAGGTATTGCAACACATCCTCCACACCGATTTGCTTGGCATTGCCGACCGACCAGACAGAATTAAACTGAAGTCCCTTGACCACGGCCGATTCCATAATAAACACGGCTGTAGCCCCCGAACTGGAGATCAAATCCACTCCCTGCGGATTCAGGTTGGGTATAGGTTGGGTAAAGACGCTGTGATGCCATGTGTTGAGCAAACCGATGCAGTTCGGGCCGATGAGGGCCGCTTCGTATTTGTTCACTATCTTCAAAATCTGATTTTCCAACTCAGCTCCTTCCTGAGTCTCTTCGCCAAATCCCGCGGAGAGAATGATAAATGCGCGCGTTTGTTTTTCTTTGGCAAGTGTTTCTATCACATCGGGGCACATAGAAGCCGGGATGGCAAGAATAGCCAGATCCGTATTCGGAATATCGTCTGCATGCGGAAAGGAACGTATGCCTTGCACCTCTGTCTCTTTGGGGTTTATGGCCAGCAGTTCTCCTTTATAACCTCCTTGAATTAAATTCTTCAGAATAGCACCGCCGGGCTTATGCACATTGTTTGATGCACCCACCACCACAATGCTTTCAGGATGTATTAACTGTTTTGTAATCATTTAGTTGTTTTTTTGTTTCTCTTTACTTCCCTTTCTGGTAAATAGATGGAGCGACTCCAAACTGAGATTTAAAACACTTACTGAAGTAAAAAGGATCATCGATGCCCACTTTATATGAAATTTCAGATACGGTTAGTTTGCCTAACAATAATAACTCCGCCGCTTTTTTCATGCGGAGAATCCGAATATATTCGTTGGGAGAATATCCGGTTACGCCTTTTACTTTTTTATAAAAGATCGTTCGCCCGATATTCATTATCGACGCAAATTCATCGACCGAGAAATTTGCATTGCTGATGTTTTCCTCCAGAATCCGGTGCAGCTCATCTACAAATTCTTTGTCGCGCTCGGAAGCATAAATGGCCGAACGCGTAATGCCCGGCTCTTCGGAGAATTTCACCCTGAGTTTTTCGCGTTGCTCAAGTAATTTAATGATGCGTGCCAGCAATAGTTTAATGCTGAACGGCTTCGAGAGGTAAGCATCGGCTCCGCTTTCTATGCCTTCCAAATGATTCTCGGGCAGGCTGAGCGCTGTAAGCAAAATCACCGGTATGTGACTTGTGTCAAAGTCCGATTTAAGTTTCTTAGTCACTTCAAATCCGTTCATCCCCGGCATTAGCACATCACAGACAATTAAACTAGGCTCGGAACTTCCCGCCATATCAAATCCTGTAGAACCATTATCGGCTGTCAAAACTTCAAAGTACGCTCCGAGTTCTTCTTTCAGGTATTGGCGGACATCGTTATCGTCTTCAATTACAAGTATTTTTTGCTGGTTGAGAGGTATAATACTATCGGTAAGCGATGCCAGCGGCTCGTCCGAATTCTCTGACACCACCATTTCCGGATGTTCATTCATCAGTACATTGTTGCGGATCAGGAAATCTTTTTCCTCATACACTTTCGTGTCCAGAGGTAAGTTCACCGTAAAGACAGAACCTCCTCCGGGATTTTCTTCGTAAAAAATAGTACCCTTATGCACCAATACCAGCTCATGCGTAAGGTGCAACCCGATGCCTACGCTATCTCCGGAGAAGTTACTTTGCATAAACCTGTTAAACAATTCATTCCGTTTCTCTTTGGGTATTCCCACACCGGTATCACTAACACTTATGGCAAGGGTACTCTTTTCGGTATCTGCATTTACCATTAAACGTATTTGCCCTCCCTGCGGGGTATATTTAAAGGCATTCGACAGGATATTATAAACTATTTTGTCCAGCTTTCCCTTATCTATGTACATTTTATATTTACCCACCGATGGAACAAACAGGAAATCCATATTCTTTGATTCGGCAATATCTCCAAAACTCAGAAATATTTCATAGAGCATGGCAACAACATCTGTTTCCTCCAGTGACAAAGCTAATTTGTTGTTCTGCATTTTGCGGAATTCCAGCAGTTGGTCTATCAGCTTTAGCATCCGCTGAGTGCTCTTTTCCATTGTTTTGAGTGGATGTACCAAGTCCTGAGAAGTTATATTCAGCCGTTGAATGCGGTCGAGTGCCCCTTGAATGAGAGTTAACGGAGTTCGGAATTCATGCGAGATGTTTGTAAAGAATACGAGTTTGTACTCCGTAAGTTGTTTCTCTATCTCTATTTTATTGTGTAAGCGATTGAAGTTGCGGGCTACATTAAAAGCAAAATAGCCCCCACCGGCGATGAGAAGTGCATATATAAGAAACGCCCACACAGAAAGATAGAACGGAGGGCTAATCATTATTTGTAGCGTGGCGATCTCTTTGTTCCATATGCCCGAGCTATTGCAAACCTTTACCTGAAGCTTATAGTTGCCGTAAGGAAGCATTTTATACGCTGCAAAATTCAATGAAGAAGGTGCACTCCAATCTTTATCATAATCCAGTAATCGGTACGAATATTTTGTTTGCCCGGCATCCGCATAGTTAAACGAAGAGAAATCAATAACAAACGAATTTTGATTGGATTTAAGATGAATCCGGTCAGAGTAGGGCATAGCCAGCAATAGAGGTGAATTGGCATCATTAGGCAAAACATTAATCCCGTTCACATTGAGATTCGTAAATACAACCGGAAAAGAGAGTGAATCTTTTTTCACTATATCAGGGTTAAAGACTAAAAGACCGTAGTTTGAGCCAAAAAGTATGTTGCCGTTATCACACACACATCCCGAATTCTCTGTATAGACATTTCCCTGAGGATAAGCCGAAAAGAAATAATTCTCAAATGTTTTTTTCTCGAGTATGAATTTTGAAACTCCGTATTCGGTGGCAAACCATATATGTCCGTGTCTGTCTTCGGCTATTGATTGTACCATATCATTTGATAAGCCGTCATGCATCGTGTAATGTTCAAAGGTTAGTGATCCGTAATTGTGCCGTGGAGTACAAATGCTGAAACCGGCACCCGATGTTCCAATCCATATTCGCCCTTTATTATCGGAAAGTAAACACCTTACTTCATTACTTCTCAGTTTCCCGTTCGAATAATTATAAAGATAATATTTATTGGGATTGGCGGTAATTGTATCCGGATGAAATACGTATACGCCGTCGCTCGTCCCTACCCACATCATTCCATTATTATCTTCGCAAATCACCCGAACTTGTCTTTGGCCATAAAGTTTATCGAGATAATGCTGGAATTGATAACCGTTTTTGGTCTTTATGGCTAAATCCAATCCGCCTCCGAATGTGCCCACCCACATCCGGTCTTTCTTGTCCCGATAGATGCAAAAAATATTGTTGTTTGCTAAAGAATGGGGGTCTGAATCGGAATGTCTATACCATATTCCGTCAATGCAAAGACCGTCTCCCCGGCTTCCCATCCACATTTTTCCGTCTTTATCCTTCTTAACCGCATAAATATTAGAATGGAAGTCTTTCTTGGCATATTTCAGTTTAAGTTGCTGATCATAAACATAAAGTCCGCCTTTACGCGTGCCCATCCATATTTCACCTTCGTGCAGATGAGAAATCATTCGGATGGTGTTTGAACGGTCAAGCAAAGATTCATCTTCGGGAAAAAAACGATAAGCGCCTGCATTTATAACAGATATGCGCGAGATGCCCGAAAATTCGGAACTAACCCACACTTCTCCCGAACGATCTTCGGTTACGTTTAACAAATAATCGGAACCTATGTGGCTTAGCCCGTTCATGCTGGTCACAAAATGGCTCAACTCATCTTTGGCAATATCATAAGCAAAAAGACCATTCCCATAAGTTGAGATCCAGATAATATTCCGTGAATCATGTATGACGTGATAGCGTTCAAAATCGACGTATCCCATCTTTTCGGGAGGGATGAGCTGGAACTGTTTTTGCCGGGCAGTATGTGCATTTATGTACCACACTTTGCCACTGTGATTATAAATCCAGAAGTCTTTCTTATTGTCGGATAGAACGTTGCCCGATTTTATATTTTCACCAAAAAAATCAGGCGCTTGTATAAGCCGCTTTTGTTTAAAATCATAAGTATATACTCCGGTAGAGGTAAGTATGATCCATTTATCTTTTAAGAGAAAACAATCTGTTACCAATGAGCCGGCAGCAACGGAAGTATTTATGTTACGCAGTTTGGCCGTTGCATGATCATAAACAAATACCCTGTTATCTTTAGTGAGGAAATAGGTTTGTCCTTTGAAGTGAATCAATGAGAAGAAATTCTTTTTCCGATCAATGATGGTTGATGTGTTACCCGATATTTTGGTTAAGCCACTGCCGGATCCGACCCAAATTGTGCCTCTTTCTCCTTCTGCTACGAAGTTTACATTATCACTTGGTATCTTGCCGTTGGCTGCTTTGTATGTAATCGATCTGAATTCTTTGTTATATGTAATTTTTCGACAGCCGTTTCCATCATGCCAAAGCCAGACGTCACCATTTTCAGCAATTATTTTCTTAGAATATTTTTGTTGAAACTCGCCACATCCGGTGTAATCAACAAAACATGCTTTCTTTAGATCGTAACAACTGTATTGCTCCGAAGAAAAATTGATCCATAAGAATCCTTTCTTATCCTCTTCCATATCATATACTCTTCCGTCTTGCAAAGAAAGGGTCTTATCGGGAGAAGGATAAAATGAAATAAATGAACTTCCGTCGTAACGGCTGAGCCCATTGAGCGTTCCTAACCACATGAATCCTTTGCTATCTTGCAAGAAATAGCGGACTGAATTATTGGCAAGGCCGTCGGCAATGGTTATTTGTTTGGAACGAATTTCTATTGAAGCAAATGCTTTCGGCGCAAGAATTGCGAGAAAGAGAAGAGTGATCAACGATTTCCTCATGTTCTTCAATTTTAGGATTACGATTACGAGGCAAAAGTAACAGAAAGAATGCTGACTTTTGTCCCGTAAAGTGTTTTTTTAAAGAAATGAGCAACAAAAAACATCAATCCATTCTGAATATTTCTTTCAGCGGAATGGATACCGGAGAATTATCGGCATTTGTATCCATGATGTCTGCCATATAGTCCCACCACTTTTGCACAATGGGGTTGTTGCCCATATCCTGAGAAGATTCGTCTCCTCTCACTTTTTGGCAGGCAAACAGGAGATTGGTTTCTTTATCCCAGTAAATAGAATAATCGTAAACTCCGTTATCGGATAACATCTTTTTTAATTCCGGCCAGATGGCGTTGTGTCTTTTTTCGTATTCTGCTTCGCAACCCGGTTTAAGGTACATCTTAAATGCTTCTCTTTTCATAGTGTGATTCCTTTCTTATTTTAAATTTATGTATACAGGATTATTCCTGTTGCAATCTATTTCTTCGTGATTGTATTCTCTATTAACGGCCGATCTGTCAACATATTCATTTAAAATCACGCCCCTCAAGTTCGGTTGTTGAAACACTAAAAATAGCTTGATCGGTTGGTTGTTCGGTAGAATAATATTGTACGGCACTATCATTCATTTTGGGATGTTGCTGCCTGAGCAGATTGATCATTTCCGCTCCCGCCCATATTACCGGCCCATAACCATGAGCTGCATATATATTTACCGGACGGTGATAGTAATAGGCGGGATCAAAAGCCATACCCGTTCCTACGCAAGTTCCTTCCACTTCTCCGTTTGCCGTTATCTTTGTAGAAATGGCGTGCCAGCCCAACTGGGCCACCGGACCGTAAGCTACCGGATCAATCCATCCTTTGTTAATGCCGTGCGCAAAACAATAAACATAAATAGCCGTTGCCGATGTTTCCAGATAGGAATCGTTTCTATCTAATAGCTGATGCCAAAATCCTTCGCCACTCTGATAAGAAGCTAATCCCTGAACATGGGCCCTGAATTGGTTCAATACCTCTTCATAGCCGGGATGACTTTTGGGCAATACATCGAGCACTTCCGTCATGGCCAATAAAGCCCACCCGTTAGCTCTTCCCCAATAAAAGGCGGGATGATCTTTCATGCCCTCTACCCAACCGTGGCGATAAAGTCCTTTTTCGGGAACAAACATACGTTTAGAGAATTGCAGGATTTGTTTTACCGCTTCATTGTAATATTTCTCTTCTCCCGTTAGTTTCCCCATTTGGGCAATGGCAGGTACTGCCATAAATAAATCGTCGAGCCACAAGGTGTTATGTTGAGGACGATTCCGGGCGAAGGTTCCGTCACTCAACCGATATTCATTATACATGATGTAATTCATGTAATTGTCAATCATCGGGAGTAAATCAATTTTCTTATTGATCATCTGGGCTTTGATCATGGCTGCACACATGGCTCCGGCATCGTCCAGTGCGTGCGGAGTAAGTAATTGTTTCATCTGCGGATCAATCACTCCGTGCTCGTTCAGTGATTTTTTAAACTGAGGAGCAACCTCCGACAAAAAGCGAAAGCGGCTCATTGTATAACTCAGGTAAAGGCTATCGCCTGTAGCTTGGGCAGCAGCAAGCATTCCGGCATAAGTTACCCCCCATTCGTAACTGGCCAGTCGAAACAGCCCTTTGTCCAGAACAGAGCTAACATCTATCTGCTTGTAATCGGTTATCTGTTTTCCCGTATTCTTATCAATGACTTTGGCCGGAGTTGACTTTTCAAGAAAATAAAGCACTTTGTCCATATCTGCCTTAATCTCTTTAATAGTAAGCATTCCATAAGGCACTTTATAGTCGGGTTGTAACAGGTGGAGTGGACTGTTTATATCATTAGCCATTTCTTTTTTCTTCTGAGCCTGAGCAGGAAGAATTGCCGTTACAAATAAGATTCCACACAGAATCAGCCCTCTTTTTATCTTGTTTTCCTTCATTGGTAATGTATAATCGAGCAGTGATCTTATTTAAATTCAAACCCCCGGAATGTTCCTTTTTTAAGATCGGAACCGAAATAAAATCCGGGTTGGGTTGGTTGGTTATAAGCTACATTCTGAGTAGCAATGCTAATGCGGTAAATCGGATCTTCGAGAAATGTATGGAACCGATAAGGAGTAGGGATTGTTGATACATAAAGATGCAATGCCGAGTTATCTTCCGTACGAAGTAATACTTCCTCCCGCCAATCTCCGATGAGATCTCCCTGCAAAGCAGGCGTTGCTTTGGTTCCGTTATTAGAGATACATCCGTCAAAAACAGCCAACGGATTGCATTTTCCGGTCTTCCAATCGTATTTACTTATTGTGTTTTTATTTAGTAGTTCCCGCAGTAAGTCGCCGTCCCACCAAATGGCCATATTCACAGGTAAGGTATGAATATCAGGATTGATAACCTCTCCTTTGATATTACGAATACCTTTGGAATCGGCCGACCACATTTCGACACCGAAATTGGTGGGATCAATATCTGCCGCCATGGAACGTCCTACATCTTTAGGACTCTTCACCTGCCATAATACCTCACCGGTAGCAGCATCCCGGAAGGAAGAACCGTCGCGTTTGTTTTCATGGCAATCCCAGACTTGTAGCTTAGGACTTGAAGGGTCAAATTGCGTCATGTGCATTGCATCGCCGTGCCCCATGCCTGTAGAATAAAGACCACGACCGTCATTGTCGATGGCGCAGGCACCATACATAATTTCGTCGCAGCCATCTCCGTCTACGTCTCCTACACGGAGATTATGATTTCCTTGTCCGGCATACTTACTCCATTCCGGCTTATTACTGTCAAAAACCCAACGTTGTTTCAGCTCTTTACCGTTCCAGTCGAAAGCGGCCAGAACCGTACGGGTATAATATCCCCTACACATCACCACACTGGGATGAATGCCGTCCAGATAAGCAACACACGCCAGGAAACGCTCGCTTCTGTTGGCATGATCGTCTCCCCAATCCATTACATTTCCTCTCTCCGGTACATAGGCAGTTGAATAAAGAGCCTCGCCCGTTGCTCCGCTAAAAACCGTCAGATATTCGTTGCCAGTAAGTATCCGGCCGTTCTCAGTCCGATAATCGGCGTTTGCATCACCGATTACTTTTCCTTTGCCGTCTATTGTTCCGTCGGATGTCTTCATCACCACTTCGGCCCGGTTATCGCCGTCGAGATCGAACACCATAAACTGCGTATAATGTGCTCCGGCACGAATGTTCTTTCCCATGTCAATACGCCATAAACGCGTGCCATCCAACCGGTAACAATCTAAAAGCACAGGACCGGTATATCCATTCTGTGAATTATCATGTGAATTAGAAGGGTCCCATTTTAGGATAATCTCGTATTCTCCGTCCCCATCCACATCCCCAATACTGGCATCATTGGGTGAATAGGTAAACTCTTGCCCCGTCGGAGTTGTTCCTCCTTTGGGTCTGTCTAAGGGAATATTCACATATCCGACAGGTGCGTTTGCCGGAAGCAGATAATGCCCCTCCGGTTGAATTGCTTTCTTCCCGTTTGCAAAGGCCTTCACGGTATATTGAGCTTTCTTATTCCCGGTGTAGGTATCCCGAAAGAAAGTTCCTACGGATACAGGCTTTTGAGTTAACTGCTTGCCGTCTCTGTAAACATGAAACGACGTATTCATGGGATCGGTAGACAAGTAGCGCCAAGAGACAAATACGGTATTTGCATTCTCGCGAACAGCGACTACACCCCGTCCCAATTTCTCTCTCTTGAGCTTAGCATAATTGTATGCCGGCTGTGCAAAAGCCTCAACTCCAATTGACAGTAAGAAAAGAACAACCAAAAACATCCATTTATTTTTCATAACAAAACATATTATAAAGGTTTATTTATATCAGGAACAGGAATCTCGTAGAACGATCGCCCGGGTTGAAAATCAAGCATCATTTGATCGAGAATGATGCCATTGTCCAGAGCTTTTATGCTGATGATGTGCTTACCCGACAGGGGCAACAGATGATAACTCGTGTTTAGTGACAGGTTTCTTAATACATTAATCTTCCAGGGTTCCGAACGGACCTCTGTATTGTAAGTAATTACCTGTTGCTGTTTGCCATCAATAGAAACCTGATAACACAATTGCCCTCCGTTGAGCGGATGGTTGGGAATTAAGCCCACTCTGAGGCAACATTTCCCGGTACTAAATACCTCCACGTCGTAAGTCAACGTTTCCCCTTTGGGTAAAGAAATACTTTTCCGGCTATAGCCTAGTCCATTGGTTATCTCAACAGGAGAATACGAAGAGGTGTCCCAATCTGCAGCGTTCCATGCCACCATGCCGTTAAATTCTACTTTCTTTGCTGCTGCTTTATAAATGGCAGAGGCATCTACTTTGTACTCCTGTCCATCTACAATCAACTGCATTTGAGCGAAAGCATTCTCTTTTAATTTACTCCAATCAACACTGATCAATATTCGCTTCTCTAATTTCGCAGGCATACTAATCTCCACTACTTTGAGCCAATCGGGTTTATGCTCTGTGTGCCAGTTTATCTGTTTCTTTCCGCGATTGTAGAATGATACGAATGTAGTCTCGCTTTTGCCATTAATAAAAGAAGGCAGCTTGATTACCGTTTCCGGAGCGGAAAAAAGCGAATCTCCCTCGACCCATACCATTGCAGACTTACTCGCTGCAACAATTACCTTTCGGGGCAGTTTGCAGGAATCAAAAACAGCAAGCTTGCGAGGCTTCATGTCCATTATTCCCTTCCATTTTCCTTTTGCTATGTTTTGGTTGTAGGTATACGTTAAGGATACAATGTCTTCATAAGCCCGCTTACTCAGAGAATCGTATTCATTAGCTGCCGGAAGATTATAACGGGCTAAAAGCCGCGCCTTCTGCGCATAAAGTAATTTATGATTCATTGCAGCGGAAGCACATATCGGATATTCCATCAATTCAAAGTAGGCATCCCGACGCTGCGTAGGAACCCTTTTTGCCAGCGCGCGAGCCTTGTCCGATAAGCGGCTATAATCCTCTATCCGCCTTTGCACTTCGTCGCCAAACATAAAAGGATTAAATTCCGTATCACGTACGGGAGTTTTACCTCCCGGTACACTCGGTTCCTCCACCCGGCTCCAACCCATGAACTCCGGTTTACGGATAGTAGCCAAGCGATAATATTCTTGCTTTAAACGACTCAAAGGTTCTTTCAAGTCTTCGCCAAATTCACGGGAGAGCCACGCTTGCAGATGTTCGTTCAGCTTTTGCGGATTAACAGCAGTTATATTCCAGGCCATATCCATAAAGAACTCCGTTTCATATTCCGCCGGCTTTATGTCGCCCACATTGAGTATCCACAATTTCCGGGAACCATAGTCCCAGGCGCGCTTCATCTCTGTATATATCTGAGTAGGCGGCGTGGTGCACAACCATAAATAATCGTGTGGACGTCCCCAATAAGAAATGTGATAATAAACTCCGGCTCCCCCTTTTCTCTTTTGCTCTTCCTCATTGCTGAGGCGGGTGATGTATCCATAGTTATCGTCACACCAAACGAGCGTTACATCATCAGGCACTTTTAGTCCGTTGTTATATACATCCAGCACCTCTTTATAAAGAATAATGGCTTGCGGAATGGAAGTGACAGCCGGAGAAACATACGTTGCCAGTAGTTTCCGCTGATCGTTTAAGATTGTTGCCGTCAATGCAGTCTGCTCATCCAGCGTTTTGGGACCCTCCATCTTTCCATCATGCACGCCACGCATGCCAATCGTATAAAAGTTTTGGTACGAACCCACCTCTTGCAATCGCTCTTTCCAATAAGCCAGTACCGTTTCTTTATTTGTCAGGTAATTATAATCCCCATATCTACTTTTATCCCATTCTCCGGCATTGTTCCTCATCAACTGTTCGCAGTGAGAAGTCCCAATCACAATGCCGTATTTATCGGCCATCTCTTTGTTGCCCGCTACCGTATAAAACGGTTTGGTGCATTCGTGCATAGCCGGCCAGATGATGTTTGCCCTTAGGCGTAACAGCAGCTGAAATACTCTTTCGTACGTTTTAGGCCCCAGCTCTCCTTTGGCGGCTGTTGGTTCCAACATATTGTGACTCCAGGGAACCAGGCCCCAGTCTTCATCATTAATAAAGATGCCGCGATACTGCACAGACGGTTTCTGTTCATTGATATAAGTTGCCGGAAGAAGCACCTGTTTCTTTTTAGCCGGCGTAACATCCGCCCACCAACTCCAAGGAGAAACACCTATCAATCGGGATAATTCGAGTATGCCATAAGCAGTACCTCTTTCATCACTTCCCAATATGATTAATTGATTTCTATTTCCTTGCCGGACAACCTGTATGCGAAAAGCTTCCCACGCACCTTTCAGCTCTTTTGTATCCAAGTGTAATGACTTAACCCAATCTTCACCGTCGGCATGTTCCAAAGTAGCGATCAACACATCCGCATTTCCGGGCACATCTGTTAGCACAGGAGCATTTCCAAAGACAGAGGCATAATCGCCGCAAAACATTTCAAGAGCAGACTTGGGAACATTCTTTTCCTCCTTGCCCATATAGACGGAAAGCTTGTTTTCTGAAGGTGCAAAAGCAAAACTCTCTGCAACTGTTGCCGTTATAGAAAGACTATAACAGCTAATGAGTGCCATCAAACAAAAATGAGATAAGTGCTTCATGGCTCTATTTTAGGATAAAAACGCATTAAAGAAGTCGCCTTATTATTAAGGTCGAGTTCTTTATAATGGCTCGGCCCCTGCATATTCTTTCTTAAGGCAAACAGGTCTTGTTGCTCGTAGATTGAATGGGGAGAATATAGAAGAAATGAGAACAAATTTAAGTAATGAGAGTTCTTCATACGGTCAATCAGATTTGTTTGGTGAACAAAATTAGTTTTTTCAAGCTTATCCCAACCTATACGTATGTACAATTACATGTAAATATGTTCAGAAGAGAAAGATCGTTTTTATTCTATTTAATTTCTATTTAAATTTAAAGCGTTGAATTTACTCTTAAATAGACGGTTAAAACAAATGACACCTTAAATGTTTACTAACATGATTGCTTTTAAACGGATTCTTGTTATCGTATCTTTATTCTTAAGCTTATCGGCGGTTCATGCCGAAGACAGTGACAGACCTGTATCGGGTTTGAATAGTAAACAGTTTTTCCGTTATTGGAAAATAGAGTCGGAATCGCCGGATTATAAACTTTTATTTTCTAATGATACTGTGGAAATATTAGCTCCCAAAGGATTGACACTTTGGAGAAAGGAAAAGATGAGTGGCAACATTACCATTGAATATGATGCTTGCATAATGGATGAAGGGCAACCGGGTGACCGCCTCAGTGACCTGAATTGTTTTTGGATGGCAAGCGATCCGCTATATCCCGATAATATCCAGAAACGAGCAAAATGGAGAAATGGCGTGTTTAAGCATTACTATTCTTTGCAAATGTACTATATGGGATACGGAGGTAATCACAACTCTACTACTCGCTTTCGCCGCTACGATGGCGACTATGGGCGGGTAGAAGAGGATAATCAATTGCCTGCCATTATACAAGAATACACTGACCGGAAGCATCTGCTGAAGCCCAACAAGTGGTACCACATTAAGATTACCTGCATAGACAACCATGTTTGTTTCTATATTAACAATGAACGGCTGATTGATTATCGCGACCCTAACCCACATCGCTCAGGATGGTTCGGCTTTCGCACAACGCTATCACGGGCAAGGATTACTAACTTTAAATATTATTATTCAGTCAATTGATAATACGCCTTTGGCCAACACATACCTTCGGGCGTACGAACCGAAATATAAAGCAAGTTCTATTGAAAGAATCTCCTCAAAAGCTTGACTTTGTATGTGTAATAAAAACCTTAGCGGAGCATATTTCTTTCGAGCATACCAAAGCACTTCTTGGAGGTTCTATCAGCGTCGTGTTTTACGATATGGCTACGCTTTACTTTGAATCAAGTGATGGGGATGATTTGGCAAGACGAGATTTTCAAAGGACAGAAAGTATCGGTGTTCTCAGATCTTGTTGAGATTACTTATCGGCTTTGGAGGCAATTCGATTGGTTACGAGATATTTGAGGGAAACACGTATGAAGGTAACACATTTATACCTTTGATCAAAAGAATGCAAGACAAATATGGGTTAGGTAAACCTATTATTTTTGCTGACACTGACTTATTGTCCAAACAAAATATACAGGCATTCTTTGGTTATAGTTGTGAGTTTATTTCGGGGGCACGCCCGAAAAATGAATCGGATGGGATCAGGAAGCAAATACTTGACATGGACCTAACCTATGGTGATCTAAAGACCATAAAAAAGAAAAATAATATCTTTCTTATCATTTCCATAAGTGAAAGCAGAGTTAAGAAAGACAAGTTTAACCGTAAAAGTGGACTTGACAGGCTATAAAAACGCGTTAATGATGGCAAACTGACTAAGTCGAACATCAACAACAAAGGGTGTAACAAGTACTTGAAGATGGAGGGTGAAGTGAAAATAGCCATCGACATGGACAAATACAATACAGATGCAGCTTGGGATGGCATCAAAGAGTATGCCACTAACTCCAAACTTGACAAGAATGAAGTCATCGCCTACTATAGAAATTTGTAATTTATAGAGCGTACGTTTTGAATGAATAAAACAGATTTAGAGGTGTGCCCCATTTATCATAGGTTTCATAACCAAATAGAATGGCATATTTGTATCTGCTTTACCACATATACAATCATGCTGAAACTCGAACGGATTCTAAAAAAGAACAAATCCGCTATAACATTATTACGAGCACAAGAAATAACCTTTAACTATGTACCAATTGATTTATCAGTTACTCAAAAGTAAAACAAATAGAACGTAGATATTACAGATGGACAATCAGCAGAAAGAACTATACGATATGGTGGTCACTGATAAGGAAAAATCAATCAGCAATTTTTAGAGTGTCCCAATGAGGAAAACAGAAAAGGTATTGAACTTGTCTCCCAACAGCCCGGTGGATTCTATCAGTTCGTTTATACAGAAGGGAGAAAAGGGACAAAACGTACTTTTAAACAGACCACTTATTATACTCAGGAAAATTACTTTTCTTGTTTTGAGTATGTAATCCATTCGAAGAACGTACCTATACTTTATTGCCACTTATCTGATAGATACTGAAACAAGAACTTCCGTTATGCCCGAATATATTCCATTTGCTTTTGTAGAAGATGTGACCGGACAGGTGAAGGCAGATTATCCGAAGGTAAAAAAGATGGAGGTAATTCTGCGTGTGGAGCAGAAAATGAGGTTATGTATGTATCTTCTTCTTTTGTGTGTACAAAAGAAAAGATACCCAAAAAAGGTACGGGCTACGTCTACGGTTCGGCATTGCCATTCGCAGACGGAGCTCGAACACGCTTCGCACCCTGCCTTTCTTGACGCTGAAAACACTTTCTCTGTTTAATGCCCCACAGTGGGGCCAGAGAGCCATGCGGAGTGAAAGTGTAATATGGTCATGTTGTGTGAGGGCTTGCATCATAGTGCACCTCACAGCGTAGCGCCTCCATTGCGTAGCTTTGAACATCGGCAGAAGTGCGTGAGCGAAGGCGCTGTCAGGCGTAGGTAAGGGAGTGAAGCGAGTTCCTATCCTTTGCTGAAAATGTTTTCGGAGTAGCCCTAGAAATGTGGCCTTGATATTTTCTTTGGTATCTTATACTTTTGTATCAAGGCAAAAGAAAGTATATTCATTATTGCAGCAACTGTTGCGCCGCGAGCACTAGGAACATATAATGTGAAGACCCTCCTCCCAACACATATTCAGTCTGTTGCCACAAGAACGGGAACGTAAGTAATTCTGGAAAATCAGGACGGATTAATGCTGTACCGGAGATTACTCCACCGGGAATGTACGACCAATCCGCACGGTTTAATCCATAAGCGACTGTGGCTGATTGTGAACCTACACCCGAGGCAAACGATGCTTGATTAGAACCGGGATGGCATCCCAAAATAAAGTTGAGCGCGTTGAATAGTGGAGTTATCGGAAAAATTTCCGGGTAATCCTTTGTCAGAAAATAATATTCAAATCCAAAGTGCTGTATATCCCAACCCGCTCCCCAAATATATGGGTGGTAGGGAATGCCGTAGGGAGTTTCCTGAGCTTGCTTATGAAGCTCTTGTTCATATCCGGTCAGAGCTTCGCGGAAAGCAATGGAGAAAGCCTCGGCCTTTTTGTTCTTCATTTTTGCAAACAATTGTTCCACGCGTGCTGTGTACCAACCGACGCGTCTTATCTGCTTGATGATGAATTCCTGGTTTTCCAGTATGAAATTCATATAAGGTTGTTCACCGGTTGTAAGATATAATTCTACCGATGCTTGCACTTTGGAGAATAAAGCTTTGTTGTTTCCGTCTCCGGTAGAAGCATATATCTTGCGGGCAATATTGAGGCAATGCACACTCAATGTGTCATTGAAACCTTTCAATACACGTGATATGGCAGCCAGCTGAGCAGCCGTTGACAGTTCCCGTCCGGGATTGTTTTCCGTAAAAATCCAGCGGTCGTCTTCATTGCCTGTTTTTCCGTCTGTCATAGCGGCGGCATCACCTAAAAGGACATATTGTCGGAGGTCGTTACAGATAATACCTCTGTACAGACGTCCCAATGCCAGATAGCCGTTAACGACGCTGAGGGCACCGTTTTCTACTTGCTGTAACAGGTCATTCTTACCGTCGGGCTGGTGGATTTCCGTTATGTGGTTTATTTGGTCAATGGAGGTCACGTCGATTTCCGGATGGAAAGCTTCATAAGTTAATGCCAGGATATAAGATTCTCCGGCTTGCGATTCGATACGGAGGTCAAAGTCGCCTGCATCATGCCAGCCTCCTACGTTTACCCCGAGAACCACTTCACCCTGTTTGAATTTGGATAAACCCTCTTTTTGGTCGTAACCGTCAATGTGATTGTGGGACGGTGCCATTCGGGCATCATCCATGTGGCAGCGGTCATGCCATACACGATATTTCTCATTTACGCGCATGTGGCACATTTGTATGGGAAGAAAGTATTCAAGAACCGGTTGCCAGACGCCTCTGGCATATATATCATTGTCGATGCGGAATATGGGAGACGTGGAAGTACCGTATTTAATCTTATAAAGTCCCGGTTCTTTCACATCCGTGAAATCCACTTTCAGGTAATTGTATCTCAAGAATTTTCCCCAGGTCTTTGGAGTTACGGTCTTGATAACGTTCTCTTTGTCGGCATCGATGCGGAGAATTTGTGCCATCTCTTGCCTGGTGTCGCGTACATCTGTTTCAATCGCTGCTTCTTTGTTTTGCGCCGGGTGATAACCTATTTGAGACGTTTGGATAACCGGTTGGTACATCCAGTCGGAAACGACATTCGGGGTAATAATCCATTTAACTGCATTTTTGGTAACGCCGGGCTTGATATTGCTACGGAGTACGAACCAGCCGTTGTTGTGGTTCATTCTGCCATCGAACAGTTGCAAGTCACCGTTCAGAGATTCGATGGTTACCTTGTTGTAGGGATCATCGGGACGGGAGGTGAATTTAGCTCCTATGGCATAAGGCTTGCTGATAATGTCGTCCGCCACGATCGGACTGTATCCTTTTCCTATCAGCTTGTCAAAATCGGCCAGCGGTCGTTTTTCATTGTGGTAATTCCCCGTATGTAGATAGTTTGGTTTGGTGGTCATTAGAGGTGAGTTGGGTTGTTGCGGATAGATGCCGGTTTGGTGGTCCATAATCCAAGGTTTGCCAAACAAGGAGCCCGGGAAGAATTCGAGGTTGAAACCTACTTTTCCGATAAATTCTTCGGGTATGGGATGGTCCAAGTCTACGGTTACTTCTATATTTTTTCCTTCTGCTTCCACCCTTACGGTATATTTAAGGTTGAGATTGGGATAAATCATCGGGTTGAATCCGGTGAGATGACGTGAGGAGTCAGGATAGCACAGCGTGGCGGTAATGCTGTTGCCGTCAAGTTTCCGGTCCAATTGTTTCGGTACGGGTTGCCATTGTCCCGGGGTGGCTTCCAAACGGATATCACCGTTGGTAGCTATACGATGTCCGTTCATGATGATACATATTCCCCCTTGATGTCCTTCCGGGTAAATGTCGTCGAAGGCCATTACATCCACTCCTTGATTTTTGAAGTAGCCGGAAGGTGTCAGCTTGAAATTTTGGGCATGAAGTGCATTGCAAGAGAATAGCAATGCCAGAGCCGATACAAATACGAAATGTTTCTTTCTCATAGTATGTAAATTTGATGTTACTAAATTGTGCACGAATGTACGAATAAAAAAGAAACGGATGGTTTCTGTTTGTAGCCGATAAGGTTATCAAATGTGTATTCGTTGCTTGTCGGCATAAGTAACAATTGAGTATAGAATTGTATCGTATGATTGTAGAAATTATATGGTATCGATTCGGTTCTGGCATAGCTTTTTTATTGTCAATATTTTAATCGGGTATTCCAGATTTCTTTGATGGTCTCCTCCTGTGAATATCCCACGGGGCAAGCCTCACTACGGGTATTGGCAAAATAGGTACGTAAGGACTGTTTACCGACCGGCCCGGAAATCATGCGGATGACACACATCTGCAGGTGCCCGTTGGGATCGGTTTGACGTAACCAGTCGAAAGCGTACCAAAGCCAGCTGTTCCGATAAGATTCATCCTGCATGGCAAACCATGTAATATCGTCATAACCCCAGCAAAAGTGATCATCCGGATTTGCTTTTCCGGGGTTGCTGTTTATTCCGAAGTTGTCAAATTCCACTAAATAAGGCATACTATTGGCCTTCCAACCGCTGGGGGAAATGGCACCCTGGCTGCGACGGAAGATCCCGTCGTTATGCCCCACTTCCAGCATTCCTTCCATTGGTTTATCTACGATCTCCTTGATGCGCAAGGGAAAAGAGTTGAAATCTAACAAGCTGATGCCTTCTTTTACAAAACCTCCTTTGGGTGTGTGTCCGTCTAACAAAACGTAGTGACGACGGGCATGCTGACGGGCATAGTCGCGTATCTTTTGTATGCAGGCGGCATAAGCTGTCTTGTCCGGATCATCTTGTCCTATCAATTCCACCTGACCTAAATGCAGAGCTTCGCATCCCAGGTCTATGTAAGTACGGGCCAGAAAGTAATACCAGAGTTGTGTTTCCAGGTTATTCACCATCGGTACACCTCCTCCCTGTCCGCCCCATTGCACTTTCGCATCCGGTTTCAGCCGGCGAACCATTGCTGCACTGCTAAAATTGCGTCGTTCTACGGGCAGATTGAAAGCCTGAAACACCCAATCCGGAATAGCAAGGTTATCCACATCAGTACTGACATGCTCGAAAAGACATGCCTGGAAAATTATTTCCGGGTCGGCTTTGTGCATACGGGCGGCAAGATCGCGGGCATAGGCAATAAAAGACTGATCGCCCAGTTTGCTCTCCTCGCTCCAACGATAGATGGCGCGTCCGATAAATTTGGCACCGATATTTTGAATCATACGAATGTCATCTTCACGGTAAGGGAACTGATAACGTTCGGGAGTACCAGGCACAAGGAAATAACCGGCTGTCACGGCACGGTCTAAATAGTGTTCCAGCACTTCACGGGATATGGAACCGTCAAAATAATAGGGGGAGGCTTTGTCAAACTCCCGGGCAGCGGTTTGCTGCTTACTGCTTTTGGCTGCCATGCAATAAGTGACAGCGGTCAAAAGCATCAGATAACAGATAAAGAATCGTTTCATACTTTTTCTTTTAAAAAATAGTTATTCGGTTTATTTGTTCGGTCGTGTAATCTTGGTTTGTAAACACCGCTGAGAAGCCAGCGACTTTACATCCGGCTGACAACCACCCATGGCAATCAGTATTTTACCTCTCATCGGAACAGAGTGTCCATTGAGATCTACGACGGACAATTCTTTGGAATCCAGTACAAATTCTACGGTTTTTGCTTCCCCCTTCTTCAGACTGATGCGTTGAAATCCTTTTAAAGAACGGATAGGAGTAACGAAAGAGCGTCCCTGATTGCTCAAGTAGAGTTGTACTACTTCATCGCCTTCACAATCTCCGATATTGGTTACGGTAGCAGCGACTTTCAGAGTTGTACTATTTAACTCGGTAATCTTCAGATTTGCATATTGGAAAGTAGTGTAACTTAGTCCATAACCAAAAGCGTATTGCGGAACATCTTTAAAATAGCGATAAGTGCGTCCTTTCATTGCATAGTCTTCGAAATCAGGTAACTGCGAAACATTTTTGTAGAAAGTAACCGGTAAACGTCCGGCCGGATTATAATCACCGGTCAACACATCAGCTATTGCCTGACCACCAGCCTGTCCGCCATACCATGCACACAGAATAGCCGGCAAATTGGCAGCTTCCCACTCTAAACCAATGGCACTACCCGTTAGCAGTACAAAAACAACGGGTTTACCGGTGGCTTGCAACTGTTTCAGTAAATCCTTCTGAGCGGCAGGGAGGTCTAAGGAAGTACGGTCTCCTCCTTCGAATCCATCTATCTTCAGCGGCATTTGTTCTCCTTCGAGATGCGAAGAGAGTCCACCGACAAATACAATGATATCCGCATCACTCACACGTTGTGCCACTTGTTTGTAATCAGATTTATGAAGTTTGCCCACATCTAATTTCAACTCACCATTGTCGGCATTTTGGACATAATAAATCTTTAATGTATATTGCCGGCCCGCTTTTGCATTTAGCAGATAATAAGATTGAACAGAAGGGAGTTTTTTTTGCCTCTCACCGTTAATGTAGAGTTGAGCTTTATCATCTGCATGCAGATAAAAACATACTTCGTCGTTTTCTTTTGCGGTGAATGTAGTGGTATAATGAGCAGCCATCTGACGGGCAATGATGCCCGGGGCGATTTCTTCACCATCTCCCCACTGATAGTTCAAACGGGTTTCGCGCCGGCTCAATGCCAGATGTCCTTCTGCTTTCATGGACTGATAATACTCAGCCCAGAATCCTTGTTCACCTTTGTAGCTGAAATAAGAGTCATCGTAAGTGGATGTGAAGATGTAATTATCAGTCAAATTGGCACCTTTCTCATAGATGACTTCGGCTTTACCTGCTGCTTTTTGACGGATGGCATTTAGTACGGTAGTTACCTTTGAAGGATAACCGTAATAATTAGCCAGCAATACAGATTCCTCATCGGCATTGGGACCTACCACTGCAATCTTCTTCAGTTTGTTAAAATCAAGAGGTAACAGTTTGTTTTGGTTCTTCAGCAACACTATTGATTCATGTGCCAGTTTCAACGCTTGCGCCTGATGCGCAGGATTCTCCAGGACATCAAGTTTAATATTGGAATAAGGAACATATTCATCGGGATCGAACATACCCAATCGGAAACGAATTTCAAAGAGTTTCTTTACCGACTGATCTATTTGTTCTTCAGTGATAAGGCCACGCTCCACGGCTTTTCCTAAGGCTTGGTAGGCACCATTATCAGAACACTCACAATCTGTGCCGTGCAGTACGGCATCAGTAGCGGCCGAAGCTGCATCAGGCTGACTCTTATGAGTTTTGAAAATATCTTCCACTGCTCCACAGTCTGAGGTCACATAACCGTCAAACTTCCATTGATTGCGCAGAATATCCATCAACAGCAAATCATTACCACAGCAAGGCTGGCCAAATAGTGAATTGTAGGCGCACATTACTCCCGTCACCTTGGCTTCGATAACCAGATCCCGGAAAGCCTGTAAATAGGTGTCCCATAGGTCCTGGTTACTGATATTGGCATTGAACGTGTGCCGATTCCATTCCGGTCCGCTGTGTACGGCGAAATGTTTGGCACAAGCCGATGCTTTCAGGTAACGGGGATTATCACCCTGAATACCTCGTACATACGCCATACCAATCTGCCCGGTCAGAAACGGATCTTCACCGTAGGTTTCCTGACCACGTCCCCATCGGGGATCACGGAAAATATTGATATTCGGACTCCAATAGGTCAAACCACGAAAAATACCGGGTGTATTTTTACGAGTGGCGTCATGAAAGATGGCACGTCCTTCGTCCGATGTGTATTCCGCCATTTGTCGTACGGCATTCACATCGAAGCTTGCCGCCATACCAATTGCTTGAGGAAACATGGTTACCCGGTAAGGACTACGCGCCACACCGTGTAATCCCTCGTTCCACCAATTATAGGCGGGAATACCCAAACGTTTAATAGCCGGTGCATTATTCATCATTTGACCGATTTTTTCCTCCAAGGTTAAACGGCCTACCAAGTCGTTTACACGTTCTTTGATATTCAGGTCCGGATTTTGGAAAGGATAATCGTAAGATTTCTTACAGGCAGTCAAACCAACTATAAATAATAAGCTTATCACATTTAATACAAATTTCCTCATACAAATACATATTTAAAAGGTTAAATATCAAAACTATAAGTATGCCCTTCCAGAGCATTGATTACCAAGCATTCACCATTTGAGTCGTCCGTGCGGTAGTTCACATTCTTGCCGGTGGTCAAATCGGTGATTTTGGGTTGTTTGCCTTTCCAAGGATTCATCAACTGTAAAGGTATGCTGCGGCGAGCCTTTATTAACACCGCCTGCACACCTTTTTGGTCGCGGGCGGCACTTACCTCAAAACCACCACGGGTTAAGAATCCGCGGAAAGAAGCGACTGTCCAGTCAGGTACTGCGGGGAACAAATGAATGCGTCCACTGCGGCTGTTCATTAAACGTTCAGGCACCGAAGATATCTGGCGCGATAAAGTTTGGTAGTCTGTGATTAACTGTGAGCCATAAGCATAGCTACGAGGTACCCAATCTTTACAATTCCCGATCAGGACTTGAGCTGTGCCTCCATTACCTAACATGTCAGCAGTTCGTGAAATTAAGTCCTTTTGTTCCTGTGGACTATCTAACGTGATTTCATCGGCCAACAATACCGGATAAAAACCAGAGAACATAAAGTGGTCGCCACGAGTGTAGCGTGGCAATGCCTTTTCATTGGCACCGATTACATCACCCGATTCGATGCGGAATTTCGGATAAGGAGCCAGATTGTCGGCTACTTCTTTCCAACCGGGTATTAAATCGGTATCCACATGTAAATAATCAGCGGCTTCACAAGCCAGATTCAATATTTTGCGGAACATGGTCAAAGCGCCGGTATTGTTACGGGTGAATTCCATACGATAGGAAATACCATAGCTTTCTGTTTCTACCGTCGGTTCCAGATTATACACCTTGCCATCCCATCCACGGCGTGCAAATGCCTCGTAAAATATGGCTAAGTCTTTCAGTAGCGGATAGCATGTTTCACGTAAGAATTTCTCATCGCCGGTATAGTCCCAAAAGTTCCATATTACTTTCATTACCTGACCTGATACTTCCATACAGAAATCCAATACTCCGTTCTCGGCATACCACGGACTCTGTGCTGCGGCAGGCAGATAGCCGTGGGGCATTACCATACCTGGAAGCCCAAAGCGCAGACGGGCTCTTTCCTTCAATGTCTCATGCCAGAACGATACAAGTTTGGGCCACTGTTCTTTAGGTTCGAAGCGATTACGCATGAAGTAAGTCCCTTCTGTGAATAACTCATTATAACATGGAAGTGAATGCCAGTTTTGAGTGTCTACATCGAAGGCTGCATAGCTGGCACTTCCCTCCAATTTACTAGGGTCGGGAAAGCATTGTCCCATGTGACCAGATGTCCAGCTGGAAAACAGTTGGCGGAAATTCCGGGCTTCAATCAAAGCACGTTCTTCTGGGGTTGATCCCAGTAAAATACGTCCATTTTCCCGTTTCTCGTATAGATTTTTATACCAGGCTTCGTTTTCAGCCACCAACTTCCGGTAACCTTTCTTCTCGGCTGTCAGCAACAATTCCCTGGCGCATTGCATATAATTGTTGGTTTCGTTTAGTGTTGCAATGGCAATATATAGACGGGCCTTACCTTTGTTTTTTTTTCTTATTCTTAAGGTTGCATCCACTGCCACTCCCGGGGCACCGGCCACGTAAGAGTAGTTCAGTGCCTGAAGCTCCACCATTTCCGGATGGGTCGTGGTGCGGATACCAGGTACCATCAAATAGCCTTGATTGTCGCGTGGAATATGGGGCTTTGTACCTAAATCTTTCTGTAAATCATGCTCTGTATACTCATAATCCGCGTTCGATACCATAGCCATCAGGACATAACGGAATCCTTGTGGAAAGGTCTTTTCTGCCGGAAATATTTGTTCCACCCAGAAAAAGCGGCCATCTGTGCCATAGGTAGGAGCCTCAAATTTTCCGTTAATGTCTTTATCGGCTTCAAAGTCATAATATTCCAGTGGCTTGTTGATATCAGCGGGTTCATAAACCACTACCTTTTTGTAGGTGCCGTCCGCCTCCGTGTAGCGGCGATGCCCCTGGTCAAAATCATGATACAAACGGAAAGTAATCGGATCATTCAGATTTTCATAATCCAAATCGATAGCTGCAACGTTCTTTTCCATTGACAGCAGATACCTGATATTCAACTTCTTTTCACCATTGGTCATGTTAATGGTAATTTCTCCATTCTTCAATGCCTGTACGGCTTTTGGTTGAGCAGCACCTTTAAATTCCGGTGCTTTGATGATAACCTGTCCTATGGGCTTTTGACAGGGGAAAGGATAGACTTCACTCCAAAGCCCATGATTATAACGTCCACCACGCTTATCCAATGAGAAAAAAGACGGGCGGGTCATACCGGCCATTGGCATGTCGTTTAGCTCTTTGTTGGCATCAGAGTATGCTCCTTCCATGATTTCTTCCATTGTATAATGGTCCTTATCTACATAGCGACGGTCGATGACATCGGTCTTTAGCATACTCACCGTAATGTTATCGGCTGGTCCCCAAATGGCGGTACGAGTTGTTAATGAACTGGCGGCGGTCGAACTTGGATATTCTGCATTCAATGTAAAACGAGTATTTTGTTCTTGTGCTTGCTCCACCAAAGATTTCTCTGCGGAGAATGCCCTATCCAAATACTCTTTTGAATGGGTCTGTGACTGTATATTTTGGATAAGACTAAAAGTGAATGCCACGGAAATTATTGACAGTTCAATTTTCATAATTGACGAAAATATGTTAGAATAACGTGAGCTCGACATAGATTTTATGATTTCAAACTTTTCCTTTTTTACAAGAATTATTGAGTTGGTACAATCTTATGTCGAGCTTTTGTTTAGATTAATATTATAAGACAGAATGGTCTGTCAATTAAAAGTTCCTTCGGTTAATGTTAAAGTTTGTCCTTTAGGGACGGTAACTTTAATCACTTTACCCTTATAACGTACATTGCAAATACCGCCATTGGGATTGTTAATTTCAGCGGCAGTTAATTTACCCCCGTTCCATTTTAAGTTAACTTCATAATTACCTCTGCCGCGTAAGCCTGATACATCACCATCTTGCCATTTGGTGGGTAATGCCGGTAGCAGGCTCAATTCACCGGCATGACTTTGAAGCAGGCATTCTGCGATGCCTGCGGTGTAACCAAACGGAGCATCCACTTGTGCACCGGTACCTTGAGCCAAGAATTGATCGGCATCACGTCCCAGAATATTTTTGATAATATTGCTGGTAATATCACCGCGTTCCAAACGGGCGAACATGCAGATATTCCAGGAGCCACCGAAGCCTCCCCGGCTGTTGATGCGGGTTGCCATCCAGCGTTGATAAGCTTCTACCATGTTCTTGTCACTTTCGCGATGGAACTGAATGCTGTTGCCCGGAAAAAAAGGAAAATATGGAGATACATCGTGACCACCATGTTGAGGTTCAAAGTCCTCAATCCACTCTTGCGGATAGCCATTCTTATTTACTTTATACGGAGGTAACTGCGCTAAGGTTTTTTCCAATTGCTTACGCAAAGGAATATCCACATTCAGAATCTTGCTGGCTTCGATCACATGTGGAAACAAATCACGCATAATTGCCACATCCATCGTAGGGGCCGGAGAAATATAGCACAAACGGCTGTTATCTATGCCATCATAAAAACCATGTTCGGGCGACATGGAAAACGGGGTTACCAGATATCCCAATGTCGGGTGTTTGACCAATACATTTGCTAAGAATTCAGCAGCCCCTTTCATGACCGGATAGTATTCTTTCAGAAAAACCTTATCTTGTGTAAAGGCGTAGTGTTCCCAAATATGGGTTGCCAACCAGGCACCACCCACTGGCCACATGCCATAGCGGGCTCCATCTACGGGAGCCGTTCCCCGCCAGATGTCAGTATTATGATGAAGTACCCATCCCTTGTCCACTCCGTAATATACCTTAGCTGTCTTTGCACCGGTAATAGAAGTTTCTTTTAACATGTCAAACAAGGGGATATGGCATTCGGACAGGTTGGTTACCTCTGCCGGCCAATAATTCATATTGATGTTGATGTTGATCGTGTACTTACTTCCCCAGGGCGGAGTTAGGCGCTCATTCCAGATAGCCTGCAAAGTAGCGGGCTGTCCCCCTTTGCGGCTGCTGGATGCCAGCATGTACCGGCCAAATTGGAAACAGATAGCTTCCAAATTCGGATCGTCAGCTCCATTCTTAACATCTGCAATGCGTTCGTTGATGGATTTTTCATTCATTTTAGAATTGCCGATATTCAGATGTACACGTCCCATCATATTACTGAATGCATCCACTTGCCGATTATACAAAGTTTTATAGTCTTTTTCTATTGCAGCGCTCATGGTTTTCGCATTCTTGGCAATCGGGTCACCACTAATATCGTTATAATTCACATAGCTGGTGGCTGCGGTTGTTAACAACGTTACCGAATTGGCGTTTCGGATACGCAGTTTATTCTTAAAAGTACTGGAAGTACCACCTTCATTAATAGCTTTTAGCACAGTCTGGAACTTCATTCCCCTGCCTTCATTCGGAGAGATTAACCAATATTGGGGAAGCGGCCCTTCCCACTGCCCGTTCAACTCAAGATCACCGGGAGCTACCTTCACATTGTCACTGAAGAAGCTTTCCAGCCAGATGTCCACCGATATTGCGTTAGGCTTATCGGCAGTCAGTCGGACCACTAATACATTATCCGGATAAGAGATGAAAGCTTCGCGCTTAAATGTAAGACCACGAGCGGTGAAAGATACCGTTGTCACACCCGTTTCCATATTTAGGTCACGATAGTAGTTCACAGCTTCATACGTTTCAATGCCAAAAAACAACATACGTAAGTCGCCCAGTGGTTGATAAGCCTGCTGTGCAATCGGTTTTCCGTAAAATCTTTTGTCTATCAGTTGCTCTGCTTCTTTAAACTTACGTCCAAAAACCAAGCCTTGGATTTGTTTGTAATATTGTCCGGCGTCCGGGTCATCGTAATCGTGAGGACTGCCCGACCAGAAACTGGTTTCATTCAAGGATATTTTTTCATCTTGCAATTTGCCATATACCAAACCACCGAGGTATCCGTTACCAATCGGTAATGCTTCATTCCAAACAGCTGTAGGCTTATTGTTGTACCATAAACGCATATCGCTGCTACTGCGGGCTATGCATTTGGTATTGCCGAAAAAAAGTGTTACGACCCACACGTATACATATAAACTATATAATGTATTTTTATTCATATCAAATGGATGTATATAGAGAATATTTCTTTTCTTAAATTATTCGTAAAAAGACAAGTAGTAAAAAAATTACCATAAACTTCTTTCTCTGAAAAACGGCATCGGACGTGAAGTGTACTCTATCTTTTTAGTTTGATAAGGTATTACTCGCATTTCTGTGGCAGCTTTTGTATCATAGTTGGGATTGTCAGTCAACGTTGCTGCAAAAACCGCAATGCCTGCATCTTTTGGTAGAATCAACATTTGTGCATCCGGATTAATTTCCAAACAAACCTTGTATAAATATACAAAGCTATACGAATCATTACCTTTCTTCTCGCTATGTTTATGGTTAGCTATATAACCGAAAGATCCTTCTTTAAGATAGCCTTCACTTTCTCCAGTCCAACCCCATTGACCGAAAAAGTTTGTGTAATACGGAATCTTGACCTCATATCGTTTTTCGTCCACCTGGAAAGTAGCCTTCCTGTCATCATTAATAGAAGTTACCAATAAGAACAATTTGTCGGCATTCGGATGTTTCGGCAGATAAATAGTGTCTCCATTAGCTCTTACAAAATCATTAACAGATGGGTCATTCTTAATTTTGAAAGAGATATTGTCTGATTCAATAATTTCAGGCATTAACTCCGCTGCCAAAGAATTTCCCTTGCCATCAAAATTGCCGGTGCGATTAAACGCGTCAGTCGTAAATGCTACGGCATTATAATTCAAATCTACCGGCTGATTAACCGGAAGCGATAAACGTTTTTCGTCTTTAAACACAATTTTAAAGGTACGTGGTTGAAAGGCTGTGCCACTGAAAGTGAGTTGTTTCCCACTAAATGTAGCATTTCCCTTTTCTTCTTCTATACCGTTTGTTTCTTTTGCACTTTCAATGGTTGATGCAAATGTAATGGTTGCCTTATCATAATCTTTGCCGTTCATTTCGTTGATACGTACAATATATCCAGTCCCATCTTCGGCCTTCTTCATTGCCATAATTGCAATCAGTGGATTATCCACCTTCATAAATGAATAAGATTTTCCCATGGTACCTATGTGTTTTTTTGTCGTAAAGGCTATTAGTTGTTGGTTAAATCCTTCTGCTTTCTCTGCTATTCTGTTTTCAGTAAAGTTTCCCTTATGCCCGACAATAGCATATTTGAAAGAATGATGTCCATGATCTTGATGACCTTGGTAGTGATAGAAACTACCTTCACAATTTGGAGTATTTAATAAAGTTAGACGAATGGTATTCTTGTCAGGTTTATCCCATCCATATTTTGAATCATTGAAAATAGATATCCCATACGAATTATCTTCATTAGTCAAATCAGCCCATTGATGTCCTATCACTTCAAAAGCACAGTCTTTATTCACTCCACGCTGAATATATCCGATGCCTAAATCATAGGAAGTCATTTCATTAGTGACAGTGGTCGGGAATTCTGCTTTCAATAAAGCATTCTTTCCCATCCAGTTTACTTCATTCGTTATTTCAATCCGATCATCTGCTCCACCATTGGTTAAGCTGATATATTGAACGAAGTGAGAGCCTTCAAAATCACGTTCTACTTTGATGGAAGCTCTTACCGGGCCTTCTTCTGCAACTGAAATTTTTACATTTTCAGTAATGGATACATTGGGACCGTCCAATGTTCTCTTATAAATTTCCCATGCAGGATAATCCATAGAGGTATTGTTGGTAAGAATCATTAAGCGAAACGGATTACCTTTTTTAACCAATTCCTTGGTATAACGTTTATCAATGATAGACGAAATATCTCCATTTTCATTCAACGTCAGACGATAGATTTTATTCTCTAATGAATGTTTTGTGACCTTTAAAGATCCTGAAGATTGTCTTGAACCGGTCTGTACACTATAAACAGAGAAACTAAGGGGAGCAGGTTGCGCTGTAAATATAATCTCCGCCTTACCATCCTGCCATGATATTAATTGAGCCGGTACTTGTCCTTTGGGAGACATTACCTGAATATTCTTTGAGTGAATAAGCATTGGAATAGTCGCCTTCACGATGTCTTTCCGATTAGTAGCCATTGGATTGTAAACAATAAGGGGAGTACCGTTTACGTTCGTATTCAAGATACGGCCAACTGCTCCTACAGCGGTTGTAATGGCATCTGCAAAACGATTTTGTATAATAAGATGATCATTCCATGAGAATGTATAGGCACGAGGAATACTGGTTCCTGTGATATCATCATGGAATTGATGCCAGATTAAGCGTTGCCAGTTCTCACGTAACGCATCAGCTGGATAAGTAAGGCCGCCTAATAATTCGGCTACAGCTGATGCCCTTTCGGCAGCATCGGCCAGATGCTCATTTCTTCGATTGAATAATTTTAATGCAGCTTGCGATGTATAACAACCTACGCCATGAACATCCATAGTTAATTCACCGTTAAAAACAGGGAGTTCAGGATGCTTGTCAAAGGGGTAGTAGTCTTCATAAATTTGTCCTCCTCTGGCATTGATAATCTGTATAGGTCCATTTGATTTCAGGCTCTGTTCCATTGAGTAAACTGATGGTATGGTAGGCGATCCCCCTCTATCACCTACTCCATAATAACTATAGGCTGTTTTATTGGGGTCTTGTTTGGCTCTATTGATGATACGCTGGTTTTTACTGATGTCATCATAATAATATGAAGTACCATATCCACCGGCATCCAGAACAGCCATAATGCCTGATCCGTCTAAACCCCTCCAAAGCCCTATTGGAAAAGGTATTTTATATTTATTATCAATATTCATCATACCGCGTTTGGGGGAAGGAACATCAGTGTTTACTTTGGGTAACTTTCCATAAAAAACATTTTTCCTCCATTGAAGTTTCTGAGTAGAGAAACCTATTAAACCACAATGTGCAGCAATAGTGGGCAATGTATAGCCAAATCCAAAGCAGTCGGGTAGATAAATGTCATTTGATTTTATTCCAAACTCTTTCTTATAAAATTCTTGTCCCATAAGAATGTTACGAAAAAATGATTCAGATGAAGGTATA
This sequence comes from uncultured Bacteroides sp., assembly GCF_963677715.1. Lineage (NCBI taxonomy): Bacteria > Pseudomonadati > Bacteroidota > Bacteroidia > Bacteroidales > Bacteroidaceae > Bacteroides > uncultured Bacteroides sp. The sequence continues at coordinate 2,307,354 of NZ_OY782495.1, read as the reverse complement.
TTCGTATCATTGGCTTCCCAACTACTACCCACAACGTTCCATCTTCCCGCCTTAATATATTGTTTGACCTTTGCATATTCTTGTGGATAATATTCCTTCATCCAAGCATATTTCTGAGCACTTTCGAAATTGAATATATAGTTAGGAAAATGCTCAAACAACCAAAAATTCTGTACCATAGTACGATGCAAATAGTCATCAATGGATTCTCTTATATCCCAATTCCATTGATTGTCAAAATGAGCCGTACTGACGAGATAAGCTTTATACTCTTTTTCTTGGGCCCGTAACCCCAAGGAGAAAATAGAGGAAATTAATATGTAAACAATTGCTTTATTCATAAGCTTTTATTAATTTATTATTTATTCAACAAAAAATTCTTGCTGCAATTGTGTTATAGGAACGATATTTCACCGTTCCTATAACAACTATGTATCAATTATCGTATCCCGGGTTCTGCAATAGATTTGGGTTAGCTTGCATTGCTATATAAGGAATCGGTAACAAACGGCGGGATTTATCCTTATTGATAGATCCGGAACTTCCGTCAGGATAATCGGCATTGCCATCCCACCATCCTTCAATGCCAAACTCGAATTTATCGAAACGAATTAGATCTGTACGTCTCTTACTCTCAAAGATAAATTCACGGCCACGCTCTGCCAAAAGTTCATCAAATGTCAACGTAATATTTGTGTAGCGATCCTTATTGGCTATTGCTTCATCAGAATTCCAATATTCAGACTGGAATGAACGTCTTTTTACATTATTAATCAGTTCAACAGCTTCTGTTGTTGCTGAACCTGCCTTTCTCATTATAGCCTCTGCCTTGGCAAAATAAATATCAGTCAAGCGATAATAGACGAAATCATTATTTCCATAATTGGTATCCGAAGGTTTGCCTATATTATATTTATGAAAATGTGCTCCTGAATTTTCTTTGCAGTCATACCACACATAGCGGTAATCATTCATCTGGCTCCAAGGATATTGACGGGCATCTGTGCTATTATAACTACCGGCCAAATAAACTTCTTTATTACCATTCTCATTATAATCTTTAATAATCTGCTCTTTTGTTTTTTTCCCGTTCAAGGCTTCTTCAACTAAGTTTTTAGCTTCATCTGATGGGAATTCTGGCGAATACCAGTCTGCAATTTTGACTCTGTCATTCTCAATCTTGATAACAGCTTTTATTGGTTTGTTACTGAAAATAATAGGTAATCCCGAAAACTCTTCTGATCCCAATACGTAATCCGAAACAGCTGCGCGTATCGGGTCCGGCGAAATATTTTTATATGGACCCTGATAATTATAGCCACCATAACCATGACCGATACCATAAAGAAACCAGCTATATTTCCTCAGATCGTGACTGGTGTATGCTTCATATGCGTTAGTGGTACAGACCATTCCATTATTACCTGCATAGTCCGTGCCTAAAATGTCCCGTTCGGCAAAGTAAGCTAAGTTAATCGGATTAATCCAGCGGCCTTGCGCTTTATCACTGGCGTTGGTAAACAATAGTTCAGTTGATGTAATAGCATTTGTATTTGAGAAAGCTGCATCAATATTCAAGTCTAAATCTACGTCACCAGCTTCATTGTTAATAATTTTATTACAGTAGCTTATACAGTCATCCCACCTTTGAGTGCCACTCCAGACTTCCGCGTTCAAATATAGTTCAACTAAAGCAGCATAAGCTGCAGCTTTATTAAAACGCCCACGTGTTTGCGCAGAAAGAGGTGCGCAATCTTTAGCGGCTTCTATCAATTCCTGCTCGATAAAATTAAAGACTGCAGACCTTTGCTCAGTTGGTGGATTTAATGGCTCTCCTACTTTTGTGACAATCGGAATATTTCCAAATAAATCCATTAATTTCATATAATAATAAGCACGCATTCCTCTCATTTCAGCTATAATAGCAATCTTATCGTCAACAGTCATTCCTGCTGTTTCAAAGTTTACTGTTGCCAGATCATCAAGTACATTATTTATATATCCGATTCCTGTGTATATTCGATTCCATGGTTGCCAACAAGCTTGATCCGTAATGGTCCAGGAATGGTAATGCTGACGTCCATGCTGACCATCATCATATCCGTGACGTCCTTTATTGGACCAAACTAATTGATCTGCACTCAATTCTGAAATACGACCATAACCATCCATTCCCAATGAAGCCCATGACTGTGTATAAGTTCTGTTTACAGCAGACATAATCTGCACTTTTGTTTGGTAGTAATTATCTTTTGTCAACTCACTATATGGCGTAACATCCAAATCCATACAAGAAGATGAGAAAACCGCCAATGAAATCCATATTAAAAAATAGTAATGCTTCATAACTTTTTCATTTTTAGAATCCTAAATTTAATCCGAACATTATCGTCGTAGTGGTGGGATAGAAAGTGCGTTCTTCAATACCGGGGCTCAGACCGGCGTCATGAACTTCAGGTGTAGTTCCACTATATCCCGTAAATGTGGCGATATTTTGTGCAGAGAGATACATTCTCATACGGCTAATATATTTATTTTCAGGTAATTTTACTGTATATCCTAAAGTTATATTGTCCAGTTTTACAAAGTCACCTTTCTCTATATAATAATCTGAAAATTGCATAGAAGCACGAATCTTTGCGTTATCTGTTGTCGCAACTTTTAATACATTTTTTGGAAGCCACGACAAATTACCAAAGTACATGTTTTTGGTATTCAAAATATCAAATCCAAATTTGCCGCGGAAGAAAATCGTTAAATCAAATCCTTTATATTTGAAAGTGTTTCCCAATGATGCATAGAATTTGGGAGTACCGTTGCCAATCCATGCCTTGTCTTCAGTCTTTATTTGCCGATAGTTTACAGCCTCACCATTTTTATTATAAAACATCCATTCGCCGTTTTCATCCAAACCAGCATAACGGAACCCGTAAAATTCACCAACAGGACCACCTTCTTGCGTGCGAATAGCATAGCCTAACTGTCCTACGCCTGTAAATTCATAGTCTTCCTTGTATGATGCTTTATAAAGAGGATTGGACAATGAATTCAATTTATTCTTCTGATGGGAGAAGGTGGCATTTACATCCCATGTGAAATATTTTGTCTTGATGGCAAGTCCTTGTAATCCCATTTCAAAACCTTTATTCGTCATATCTCCTACGTTAGTATAAATAGTCGAAAGTACAAAAGGAGGATTCTGAGTATTATAAGTATAAAGCAAATCTTTCGTTTTACGATTGTAGATATCGAAAGTTCCATTTAATCTGTTTGATAAGACAGAAAAATCAATACCTATATTAAATTCTTGTTTCTTCTCCCATTTTAAATCTGGATTTGGATTTCTTGATGGACCATAACTTTGATACCAACTTGAACCTTCAATAGGATATACCCCGGCAGATGTAAAAGTAGCCATATACTGATAGTCGCCTATATCCTGATTACCAGTTACACCGTAACCTGCACGAATCTTTAAATTATTAATGAATTTCAAATTCTTCATGAATTTTTCCTGACTGATGATCCACCCTGCTGATATTGCAGGGAAATTGCCCCAACGATTATTCTTACCGAAACGCGATGAACCTTCATGGCGTAATGTCGCAGAAAATTGATATTTACCCATTAATACATAGTTAACGCGACCAAAGATTGCAGCTAGCTTGTTGTCTTTCTTTGAGCTATCCATATTTCCATAAGATGCTCCCTTTGTCAGACCAACACCTAATCCCAAATTGTTATAAAGAAAAGCATCCGATGCAAAACCTGAATTCCAAGCATCGAATCCTTCTTCTACGTGATATTGATAGCTATGCCCTATAATAGCATTTATTGAATGGATATTCTTGAAAGTCTTTGTATATTCTAATGTAGTTTCAATGGTCTTCGTTATATTTTGTTGATCCCATTTTTCTGCACGACCAGCACCATCAAAAAAATCTCTGGAATATTTGCTACCACTCGTATAATACTGACGTCGTAGATCATCATATTGCTGCCATGATGCCATAGTCGATAGAGTTAAACCATCAAGGATAGTATAAGTTGCTTTACCTGAAAGTAAGAGAGTAGTACGATTAGCATAATCTTCTCTACCTGCGTAATCGGCCAATGGATTATAAGAATCAAATGCCCCTTGATCATCAATCCACTTGCCGTCTTCATCTTTTATAGCCAATGTAGGATTCCGTTGTGAAGCTTGTTCAAATGCACTATTTGAGCCAACTAGATTTCTTTTTCTGAAATTTGCACTGATTCCCAATTGAAGGCTCAATTTATCATTAAATGCCATTTGTGTTGAATTAAAACGAGCTCCCCAGCTTTTCTGTTCAGATTCAATTGCAATCGGATTAATTTCTTTATAAAATGCAGACGCACGATAACTACTATTTTTATTACCGCCACCAACAGCAATATTGTGACTATATGACAAGTTATCCTTATCCAACAATTCACCAATCCAGTCCGTATTTGCACCATAGTCGGTCATTAAGTTTGAGTTAAATTTATTAGAGCTCATATAATTTCTGTATTCCTTTGCACTGAGTACTTCCGGGCTTCTATAAACGTAATCGTGTGATATATAACCTGAATATTCGACTGTTGTTTTTTGTTCTCCACGGCGTGCCTTTTTTGTGGTTATCAAAACAACACCATTGGCGCCACGGGTGCCATAAATAGCTGCTGCCGAAGCATCTTTCAATACATCGAATGATTCAACATCTTCTGCCTGAACCAGTGATAAATCACCTCCAGGGACGCCATCAATGACAATTAACGGAGATGTACCACCGGTCAAAGAAGAAATTCCTCGGATTTGGATCTCGGTATCTGCTCTGGGGTCTGTCCCATTCGGTGAGGTTATGGTTACACCTGCCATTTTCCCTTTTGCTAATTCCAATACGCTGGTAGGAGCTGCAGTCGTATTGAATGCGTCTTCTTTCAATGAAGCAACAGCAGCAGTGACTTCGCTCCTTTTTTGTACACCGTAACCGATAACGACTACTTCATCCAAGATTTTTATATCTTCTAACAACCTAATGGAAATTGAGGCTCTCGTCACCTTTATTTCTTGTGGTAAATAACCTATATAAGAAATAGTCAGAATTGCATTTAGAGGAACATTTAGATGAAAATTGCCATTAAGATCAGTAATTGTACCGTTGGGTGTCCCCTTTTGAAGAATACTGGCTCCTATAATAGGTTCACCTGTAGAATCAACAACTTGTCCTGTAATGGTCAATCTTTGTTGTTGTGGGCTTTGCTGTTTCACTATAGTGTTTTTGTCCGTTCCCGCATTTTTATTGTACAACACAATAATATTGTTGTCCATCAATTCATAAGCTACATCTGAATTTTTAAACATTTGATGAAGAATATCGGTCACCGTTAAATTTTCGGCGTTCACTGTGATACGTCGATTAACATCCACTTGCTCATTGTTATAGAAAAATACAACGTTGGAGCCTTTTTCTATTTCAGATAACACCTCACGTACCGATTTATTGGTACTGTTGATATTCAATAGCTTTTCCTGGGCATGAGATACGTCAGCAAAAGATATACTTACGATACAAAAAAGCATGAAGAAAGAACATTTCATACCAAGAGGAATTTTTTTAATGCATCTCAATAGGACATTTTTGTCCGTAGAAATTTGGATACAATAGTGTTTTTGCATAATTTTGTAAAGACTAATAGTTAATAAATTTTTTTAGGCTTGTCGCCAAACAAGCATGAAAGTTTTTTTACTATGCCATGCGCTGGATACGCCAATATCCTTCGCATGGTTTTTTCTTTAGGGAGATCTATTTTTTCTCATAGTATTTTTAAGTTTCACAATCGGTTAATATATCTCAATTCTTTGTTTTTTCTCTGTAAGGTCTCCGCTATCCAGATATTTCCACTGAATTTTAGAAGATCTTTTCAAGTACTTTAATACCATATCCAAGCGCTGCGTGGTGAGCATACCCGTGAACGAATAATTATTCAACCTATTAGCAGATATGATAAATTCCACATTGAAGCGCTTGCTCAACATACGTAACACATCGGCCATAGGGGTATTATCAAAAATAATTTTACCGTCTTTCCATGCGGTTTCGACGTCACCTTTCGTCAAATAAAGATTCGTTTTCTCCTCTTGGGGTTGATAGACCAACTTCTGATGAGGATGTATCCTTATTTGTTTATAGGCACCATCTTTAGCTTTAAAAGAAAAACCTATACTGCCTTCAAGCAAAGTCGTAGAAATATAATCATCAGTCTCATAGGATTCCAAATTAAATTTGGTGCCATACACTTTAATCTGTGAGCCATTATAAGTGGAAACGACGAACTGTTTCTTTGGATTTTTTGCTACCTCGAAATAGGCTTCGCCTCTTATTTCCACGTTGCGTATTTTACCGGAAAACTTGGATGGATATCGTAGACTGGATTCTGAGTTCAGATAAACCACCGTACTATCCGGCAATATTACACTGGTAGTTATTCCCGGATTGGTTTTTACCTCTACCATTTGAGGAGTTTCTCTATATTTATCATTCCACAGTAGCAAATATCCAATTAACAGTGGTAAGAATAAAATAGCGGCAACCCGTTGTGTCCAGATTTTCCAATTATATTTTCGACTTCTTATCCTATCTTTCACCTTTTGCAGTGCTTGTTCTGTATCCCGGATGTCTAAAAGCCCCTTAGCATCAACAGCCAGATTGATAGACAAAAGTTGTTTGACTATCTGCTTGTTTTCTTCACTTTTAGTTATCCATTCTTCTATCACTTTCGTCTCCTCCGCGTCAGTCAATCCTTCGCAATAGCGTGGTAAGAGTTCTTCGATAGATTGTTGTAATGCATTCATATTCTACTTTTTATACCTATTAAAAACAACCTTTATTATAAAGACAAACGAGGTGGAAAAACAATTAAATAAAAGGATGATTTTTTTAGTAATGTTCTTCTTTTTTTCTATTTTTGTCACTTAAACACTAATATATTTGAAATAACACTTTGAAAAGAGAGTGAATTAAGAGTGAAGGAGACAGAAAATACAGACACGATTTTGTTACTTTCTATGCAAAAGGGAAGCGAAATGGCTTTTGATTCTCTGTTTAGGAAATATTATGCTATTCTTTGTGCATATGCCCATCGGTTTGTTACGATGGATGTTGCCGAGAACCTCGTGCAAGATATGATGGTATGGCTTTGGGAAAACAGAGAAACCATTGTCATTGAATCATCATTCAGCAATTACTTGTTTCGCTCCATTTATCACAGAGCACTTAATCATATTAATAGGGAAGAAACAGCTCAGCGAGCCGAAGCTAAATTTTACATGCATCTGCATGAGCAGGAGGATGATCTGGATGAATATCACATTGAAGAACTGACCCGAAAAGTGGAAGAGAGTATCAGCAAATTGCCGGAAAGCTATCGGGAGGCCTTTGTCATGCATCGGTTTAGGCAAATGTCGTATAAAGAGATTGCTCATGAACTGGGAGTTTCACCTCAAACTATCAATTATCGGATTGTGCAGGCACTTAAATTACTTCGTGCCGACTTGCAGAATTATCTTCCATTACTACTCGGTATTTTGTTTTCATAGCACATATATAGTACAGCATATACACATCTGTTTTATTTGTCTCTATTATCTTATTGTCAATTTCTCTATATAAGAGACAGACTGCCTACGAGGGATGCCCTGTTCCTCTACGCCCAAGGCATCCCTGCTCTACGATGAACAGGGCATTCCTCGTAGATAATCCGCATTATCAATAAACCTTCTGATATTCAGCTGTTTATCTTTTCCGTATTTGTTGCTTATTTTCTTTGCTATAACTTGTCTACCGGACGAACCTTAATGTGGATATGGAAGGCTTTTATGCTTCTAATGCCCTGGTAGTTTCCTGTGTTTCTTCCGTCTGTTGTTTTATAAACTCGGAAGGAGTGATGCTGAATTCCTCTTTGAAATGTTTGGAGAATACTTTTGGCGAATTGTACCCCAGTATATAAGCAATCTCCGAAACCTGCATCTGGCTCTCCGCCAGAAGTTGTTGTGCCCGTTTCATGCGGATGGTTCTGATGAATTCAATTGGTTTTTTCCCGGTTATTTTAATCATTTTCTTATAGAAATAGCTACGTGATATGTTCAGGTCACTGGCAAGTTCTTCGACAGAAAATTCTGTTTCCCCGATATTTTTTTCTACAATTTGGATGGCTTTTTCCACCAATTGTTGGTCAAGAGGGGTAATGGTAATACGACTGGGCTCAATTTTAATTTCTTGCTTGAATATTTCCTGTCGTTTTACGTTCATTTCGATGATCTTGTTGATACGCAGTTTAAGCATTTCCATATTAAACGGTTTTGCAATATAGTCATCCGCACCGATGCTGAGGCCTTCCAGTTGATATTCTTCGCTTGCTTTGGCTGTTAACAGAATGATGGGGATATGTGAGTATCGTATATCGTTCTTAATTGTTGAACAAAGTTCCAATCCGTCCATTTCGGGCATCATAATATCACTGACCACTAAATCCACATCTTCTTTTTCCAGAACATCTAAGGCTTGTTTTCCGTTGATGGCTTTCAGTATATGGTATTGTTTGGATAGACTTTCGGAAAGAAACTTCAGAAAATCATAGTTATCATCCGCAAGCAGTATGGTGAACGGATGAGGACTCTCCTCCGTTTTTTGAGTTTCTGCCGGTTCCATTCTTTCGTCCGCATTATCACTTTGATGCAGGGGGAGAGTGATTAGGAAGACGGAACCATGAGGTCGGTTGTCTTTGACACAAACGCTGCCGTGGTGCATTTTTATATATTCGGAAACGATGTGTAAGCCGATACCACTTCCTCCGTTGCCCGACCGGTTCTTGTCCGATTGATAGAATCTTTGGAATATCTTCTCTTTCGATTCACCGTCTATGCCGCAGCCTGTATCGGCAAAGGCAAGCTCTAAGTTTGTTCCTTTTACCTCGATGTTCAGTGATATGCTTCCTTTGTTAGGAGTGAACTTGAATGCATTCGACAGTATATTGGTAGATATCTTACGTATCTTGTCATAATCAAAGTCCATGAATACGGAATGTTGCGGGACGGTAAGTGCATAGCTGATATTTCGTTTTTGTGCTATCGGGTCGAATGAATGGAATATTTCGCTCAGGATGATAAGGATATTGTCATGCTTGCATTTCAATGTCTCGGCTTTGGCGTCGAGCTTTCTGAAGTCCAGTAACTGATTGATAAGTTCCAGTAGGTAGTCGGAGTTTCGTTTTACTGTATCCAGAATTCCTTTGCGATATTCGGGATGGTCTACAAAAAATTCTTCAAGGGGATTAATAATTAGCGACAAGGGAGTACGCAGTTCGTGGCTTATATTGGCAAAGAACTGCAATTTCATGTTGTTGATTTTTTGTTGCCTTTCGTTTTCTATTTCCACGGTTTGCAGGATCTGTTCTTGTTTTTGGCGCATACGAAGATTACGGATAATAAACAGGATGACGCATACAATAATACAGGTATAAATGGTGTATGCCCACCACGTGCGCCAATAGGGAGGGATGATTTTTATCTTTAATTTTTTAATGAAGGGGCTCCATATACCTTGCGAATTACATACTTTTACTAATAAAGTGTAGTTTCCGGCAGGTAGCATCGATAAGGTGATTTTATTATGTTCTGCATATATCCAATTAGTATGGCTTTGGTCTATCTTGTAGGCGTACTTTATCTTATTCGTTTCTACAAGGTCAAGGGCCGAGAAGGATAGGGTGAATGAATTTTCCTTTTCAGTAAGAGATAGGCTCTGTGCGCATTCAAGCGAGCTTCCTCCCAATATGTCGGAGTGGGTTGTTTCGGATTTAAGCTCGATTCCGGTCAGATAAATGTGAGCATTGTAGTTTGTCGTCAGAATTTCTTGTGGAATAATCGTTTGGTAACCTTTAGGAGTGCCTATCAGTATATTTCCGTTGTCCAGCTTCAGAATGGCATGGATGTTGGTATCATTGCAAATCAGCCCGTCGCTTACGAAATAGTTTATGATGGAATATGCTCCGTTTGTTATCTGTATACGTGAAATACCATTGCCGGTGGCAACCCACATTTGATGATTGTTATCTTCTATAATGGCTCTGACAAGGTTGGCGGCGAGTCCGTTTTTTTGGTCGATGAAGTAGATGGAATCATTCTTCTGGTTCCAGATGCTCAGTCCGTGGGGATGTCCTATCCAAAGCAGGTCACGGCTGTCTTTATAGACGGTGAGCATATTGTTTTCTTTGAAGCGGCCGGTTTCGGAGCATATGTTGTAAGTTTGGGTTTCTGTGTCAATAATGATAAGTCCTTCTTTAGTCGCTACATATAAATATTTTTCATGGTCATAGTACATGTCTCGTACAAAGAATTCTCCCGGACGATATAGGATGGTATTGAATTGTCCGGTTTCAGGATCCAGTCTTTGTATGTATCCTTTCAGTGTACCTATCCAAATGTACCCGTGTTTGTCTACTTTTACTGCAAATACATTGTTTTCAAGAAGTTGGCTGTTGTTTACCGTATATTGTTTGATTTGTCCTTTCGAATAGCAAATTAATCCCTTCTGGAAGGTGCCGATCCACAATCGTTTATTGGAGTCAATAGCTAGATCGACCACGATATTGGCGGGAGTCGGTATCTTTTCGTATGAATCGGTTATCAGTGATTGACGAATTAACCCCGATCCGTCCGTACCGTAGTAGATAAATTCCGGATCGGTGTCTTTGCAGAAGGTTAATATGTCATCATATTCCAGCGACTTGTTGCACAAGATAATTTGAGACATCGGGCTGTAATAAGAAATACCGTGTTTAAAGTTACCTATGTATACGATTCCGTCTTTGTCCTGATAAATGGTATTCAGATTGTTGCTGGCAATGGTATGTGGTTTCAATGGGTTGTGCAACAGATTAGTGAGTGACTTATTTAACGTATTGTAAATAAAGAGTCCCATATGGGTGGTAAGAATCCATATATTTCCGTTTCCCAAATCAAGTATACGCTGTATGCGGTTGTATTGAATGTTATTGCTGCTATTCAACCCTATATTTTCCCATTGTTGTGCAAAATTGCTTTTATGCAGGAGGAGGCTGTTATGGAATGTATATATCCATAAACTCTCATTTTGATCTGCATAAACGTGGGGTTCGTGGTTTTCCAGTAAAGATTTGTAGGTGGTGGGAATGGTTATTTCTTTGGTTTCTGAGGTTTGCTTGTTGATGCTGTATAGCACACCATTGGAATACATGATGTAGATGGATTGTATACCTATTGAAATATTGGAAATCTGCCCAATGGATAGTTGATATGCTTTAATGGAGTTATTATCTATATTCCGTATATAAAGCTTTGAATAATCATAAGCCCAGAATTCATTTTGGGATGTTTTTCCTATTCTAAGGATGTTCTTACTGGGGATCTTTAAACTTTCAAGTATGGTTTTGTAATTGTTATTAAACTTTCCAGTTTTGTGGTTATAGATACTGTAGCTGTTGGACATTTTTATCCATATGTTACCTTCCGGTCCTTCAAATATATCGCTGATGTCATCGTCCGGAAGTTCGGAGTTGTTTTGGTAATACTTCCGGAATGAGTAGCCGTCATATTTGTTGAGTCCCGATTCCGTCCCTATCCATAAAAATCCCCTGCTATCCCTGAAAATACTCCGGATACTGTTGTTGGAAAGTCCTTCTGTAGTAGAAAGTTGTTTGAACATGATGGCAGGTGGGGATTCTGTTGAATTCCCCAAAGCTGCGAGAGTAAAGGATAGGATGCATATCAAGAATAAGAACAGGGATTTCATGTGTCTTCTTTATTAGAGAGGTTAGCAATATTGTATCTGCAAACTTAAACATAATCATTTAAACGGGCAAGGGAAGATTTGTGTATTTGAGTGGAATGATATCTCCCATTTGTTGAAAAAGAGTATGTGTTTTGTTTCCAGAGGTTTTGCCCATGTGTGCTATGCAACAAAATTAGGTACTAAAAGATATTTTTTGTGCATCTGCTTTTCCTTTATGAAAAATATCTTTGTTGGCAAAATTGTTTAAATCCTAATAGTATGAAAAAAAATCTTTTAATAGTGGCAATGCTGTTGTTTGCCGGTGGCAAGGTATTGTCACAGCCACATGTCAACGATGGTACTTCGTATCTGATGAACCAATCTCTGGATATAAGTTCCGATTTTCGTGATTTAAGTAATACCCTATTCTTTGCAGATCATCTTGAATCGTTTGATATTAAGTCGGGTGAAGGTTTGGTAAATTGGAAGCGCGGGCATTTGATGCCCCGTCAGGCATTTAATACCAACGGTGCACAACCTCGCAAAATGAGAATGCTTGATTTCCCTTTCACTGCTTATGAGAATGATCCTAACTTGAAGTTCAAGATTGATTTTGTTACACCACGTACCGTACGTATCCGTATGCTGACGACTACGGTCGAACCTAAGCCTTCGACCTCTATCATGTTGGCTAAGGAACCGGGTAGAGACGCGAGCTGGGAAGCTTCTAAAACGAATGAGGGCATTGTCTATACCAGTAACTACGGGACTATCCAGATAAATAATAATCCTTGGAGAATTATATTAAAAGATAAAACCGGACGTATTCTGACTCAGACAGTTGCGTTGAGTGATGCTGATTCCACACAAGTAAAGTATACACCTTTCTGCTTTATTAAACGTGGAAGTGACAATGTACGCCGTATAAATCCGGTGTTTACCCTGACAGCGGGCGAAATGATTTTTGGTTGTGGTGAATCTGCAACGAATTTGAATAAAGTCGGTCAGAAAGTGAATTTGTTTGTTACAGATCCCCAAGGTCCCGAAACAGATCAGATGTACAAGCCAATTCCTTTCTTTATGAGTAATAGAGGATATGGTATGTTTATGCATACGTCTGCACCAGTAACTTGTGATTTCGGTGCTACTTACATTGGATTGAACAAACTTTTTATGGGTGATGAAAACCTGGATTTATTTATCTTTTTCGGCGAACCGAAAGATATCTTGAATGAATATACCGATTTGGTAGGAAAGCCGGGTATGCCTCCGCTATGGTCTTTCGGTACCTGGATGAGTCGTATCACTTATTTCAGTGAAAAAGAAGGTTATGATGTAGCTTCTAATATCCGTAAAAATAAGTATCCTTGTGATGTCATTCATTTCGATACGGGTTGGTTCGATGTAGATTGGCAATGTGATTATAAGTTTTCTAAAAATCGTTTTCAGAATCCCCCACAGATGTTAAAGGACTTACAGTCACAAGGTTTTCATGTATGTTTGTGGCAATTACCTTATTTCACTCCCAAAAACCCTTATTTCAATGAATTGATAGAAAAGAATATGTATGTGAAGAACGGTAACGGTGAGCTTCCTTATGAAGATGTAGTATTGGACTTTTCCAATCCCGAAACGGTAAAATGGTATCAGGATAAGTTAGCCGGGCTGTTGAATATCGGCGTCAGTGCCATTAAAGTGGATTTCGGAGAAGCCGCCCCGTTGAATGGAATCTATGCGTCCGGTAAGGGTGGATGGTACGAGCATAATTTGTATCCGGTGCGTTATGACATGGCAGTCTCCGAAATAACTAAAAAGTTACACAATGAAAACATTATGTGGGCCCGTGCAGCCTGGGCCGGTTCTCAACGTTATCCGTTACATTGGGGTGGAGATGCTGCGACTACCAATACAGGTATGTTGGGTACGCTTCATGCAGGTTTATCTTTCGGTTTGTCCGGCTTTTCTTTTTGGAGTCATGATATGGGAGGATTTGTAAAATCGAGTCCGGAAGATTTGTATTGCCGTTGGATACCATTTGGTTTTCTTACCTCTCATACCCGTGCACATGGAGCACCTCCTACAGAGCCGTGGTTGTACAATAGTAAGCGTGTGCAAGATGTTTTCCGCAAGAGTGCAGAATTGAAATATCGTTTGATGCCCTATGTTTACGCTCAGGCAAAAGAATGTACCGAGAAAGGTTTACCCATGCTGAGGGCTTTGTTTGTTGAGTTCCCCGACGATCCGGGAGCATGGAGGGTCGATGATGAGTATTTGTTCGGTTCACAGATTTTAGTTGCTCCTTTACTTGAATCGGGAATGACTAACCGCACCGTTTATCTTCCTGAGGGGAAGTGGATAGATTATCAAACGGAAAAAGTATATGAAAGCGGATGGCATAAGATCGAAGCGGGTGACTTGCCTATTATTATGTTGGTACGTGATGGTTCGGTACTTCCTCATTTAAAATTGGCGCAATCTACTGCCGATATGGATTGGAGTAAGATGATTTTAAAGGTGTACAGTGCTGATAAAAAGCAGGCGGAAGGTTTGATCTGCCTGCCTAAAGATAACTGCATTCAGGTAGTAAAAGTGGATTGCAGGGAGGCGAAGCCGCATTTACTGAATCAGGTTAAGGGTACTTCCCTGAGTTTCTGAACTTAATCTTAAAAAATATATTAAATTTACCCTAACGGAGATGGAAGAAAGAGGAAGTTCTTTTTTTGATATTCGTTAAACAGGGCCTTTGTTAAACTTAAATATTTAATATTTATGAAAAATGTGATGAAGTATTTGGGCATAATGTCAGTATCATTGGCATGTGCCGGACCTCTCTTTGCAACAGGCATCCTGCCCGTTGCAAGTATCACTGTCGTACAGCAGAGTGTAGTTATCGTAAAAGGACGGGTGCTGGATGAGAAAGGTGAACCTATTATTGGTGCCAATGTCATAGTGGACGGTACAACGAACGGTATGATTACGGATCTGGACGGTAACTTTTCTTTGCAATGTCCCGTAGGTTCCACATTAAAGGCCAGTTATATCGGCTATTTGACACGAACCGTCAAAGTAACTAATGGTATGGATGCTTTGAAAATTATTTTGAAAGAGGATGCCGAAACATTGGAGGAGGTTGTTGTTGTAGGTTACGGTACAATGAAGAAGTCCGATTTAACCGGTTCCGTAGCTTCCGTAAACGCCGAAGATATGATGAAACGGAATCCGGTAAACTTGGGTCAGGGCTTGCAGGGTGCTGCGGCCGGAGTGTCAGTGATTCGTTCTTCCGGTGATCCGGAAGGAGGCTTCTCCATCCGGATTCGGGGTGTGGCGACTGTCAATGGTTCTGCTGATCCGCTCTATGTAGTGGACGGAGTGCAGGTGGGAACTTCCATTGACTTTTTGAACCCGAATGACGTAGAGTCCATTGAGATTTTGAAAGATGCTTCGGCTACGGCAATTTATGGTACCCGTGGTGCAAATGGTGTAATTATGATTACTACCAAGGGTGGAGGTAAAGGTAAGTCAAAGGTTAATTTCTCAGCTAACTATGCCCTCCAATTCAATGCAAACAAAATTGACGTAGCTGATGCAGATTTGTTTGCAAGTGCCGTACGTTCTGCCGTTAAGAATGACGGTATTGCCATGACGAATCTGGCATACGGCGAGGATTATATAGGCAAATTGAATAATATTGATTGGCAGGATGAGATGTCCCGTACAGCATTACAACAGAATTATAATCTTTCTGCATCGGGAGGTAACGAAAATACTCAATCTAACTTGTCTTTGGGTTATTTGAATAATCAAGGTATCGTGATTGAATCAAATTTTAAGCGTTTGACGGCACGTGCAAATATCACCCATGAGGTAAAGGATTTCATGCACGTAGGGTTGAATTTGAATTATTCCCATTCGGAAAAAGTTGGTAGCGGTAACCTGAGAAGGTATGCGCAGGCCATTCCGACAATGGATTATGTGGAGGACGGCATATTTTATTCCATGCCTATTGTTTTACCTGATGGTACCTGGGGGCATTATAAAAAAGAAGGTAATGGCGATGTGAACAAAGGGGCCGATAACCTGGTTGCCGCCGCCAGGACCGCTGATGGCATAAATAAATGGGATCGTTTGATTGCCAGTGCTTTCATGCAACTTGATTTGTATAAAGGATTGACTTTTAAGACGATTGCCAGTTATAATTATTACACTACTGGTAATAACAGCTATACGGCTTATAATGATAGAACTTTCGGCTCTCAGGATCGCAAAGATTCATTTTCTCTGGACCAGAGTCAATCTACCTCACTTGGTCTGGAAACGTTTTTGAATTACGACTGGTCCAATGACCATCATCGTGTGAATGCGATGGCTGGTTTCTCTATAAGTGATACAAACGGTGCCTATTTGAGTTCCAGTGCAAGTGATTTTCCGGCGGATAATATTCGTGTGATTTCATTGACAAATGATCCTTCATCTAAACAGACAGATGGCGGCCTGAATCTGAAAACAAGGTTTTTGTCTTATTTCGGACGTCTGACTTATGCTTTGAATGATCGTTATATTGTAACAGCCACAGTACGTCGTGACGGTTCCTCAAACTTTGGTGCCGGCAATCGTTACGGTACATTTCCTTCCGCTTCCTTTGCCTGGCGTATATCTGAAGAAAAGTTCATTAAAGATTTGGATCTGTTCAGTAACCTGAAGTTACGTGCCGGGTGGGGGCAGACTGGTAATGCAGGTAGTGGTACAAACTTATCCGTCGATCAGTTATCTTCGGCTAATATAATGTATTGGGTCTTTAATGGAGCCAGTGTGTTGAATGCCGCCGGCGTTGCCCAGCAAAAGGAAATTGACACTAATTTGAAGTGGGAAACAAATGAGCAGACAAATATTGGTATTGATTTTGCATTTATGAATAATGAACTTTCCTTCTCTACCGATTACTTTATTCGTGATTCCAAAGACTTACTTTTGTATCGGCAGATTCGTCCTTCCACCGGCTTCTCAAATGTTTATACCAATGCAGGACATATTCGTAATTCCGGTTTTGAATTTAGCGTTGCATGGAATAAAAGTTTCAATGATTGGAATATCGGCGTAAGTTTGAATGGTTCTACTTTGAAAAATAAAGCTGTTGAAGTAGGTGATCCGATATTCAGCAAATCCGGATCCGCTCAGGATGGTGATAACTGGGATAATCATTCTATTACACAGAATGGTTCTCCGGTAGGCTCATACTATGGTTGGAAAGTAGCCGGTATCTTCAGAACCCAGGCTGAGATTGATGAGATGAACAAGCTTGCGGTTGAAAAAGGAGTTGAGAGCGGCGTATATCAGGATCCGACGACCCAACCCGGTGACTATAAATTTGTTGACTTGAATAACGATGGGCAGATTACCGATGCCGACCGTACCATTATTGGTAATGGATATCCTAAGCTTACCTATGGGATGAACATTACTGCCTCTTGGAAAAGCTTTGATTTTTCAATGAATCTGTATGGAGTTGGCGGCATGGATATCCTTTCTTATTCTTCCGCCCGTTTGACTTCTGTCTATGGCCCCGATGGTGGTTACCAGAATGTATTGGCAGAATATGTAAAGAATGCATGGTCGGCTTCGAATGTAGAAGCCCGATACCCGCGTATTACAAAGAGGGACTATAACAAGAATATGCGTGTATCTGATGCCTATATTCAGAAAGGGGATTATTTGAAGATTTCAAATATTCAGGTAGGGTATACATTCCCGAAAAATATGTTGAAGTCAGTGAAGATGGAGAGTGCCCGTGTGTTCGCCAGCGTTGATAATGTATGTACGATTTCGCCTTATAATAAGTTTGGAGATCCGGAAGTAGGTGACTCCAATGTATTATTTTCCGGGTTCGACGGCGGACGCTATCCGTTTCCGATGTCGGTTACTTTCGGTTTGAGTGTGCAATTCTAATACTAATGTAATGTTAAAAATATGATTATGAAAAACTTATATAAACTGCTGATGGGTGTGCTGGCCTTAGGTACCCTGATATCTTGTGATGATTATCTGGACGTGGATCATTATGATATTCTTCCGTCGAACTTCATGTATAAAACAGAAGCGAATGTCCTTTCCGGACTAAATGGGCTTTATGATACTTTTTACACAGACCAACATGGTCCAAGTGGCAGCGATGATGAAGTCTGGGGATTCAAGCCCCAAGTGTTTGCCGCCAATCATGCTACTATGGATTGCCAGGCTTCGGGATGGGATGCGGAATGGCAACGCCATGCATGGAAAGCCGACAAAAGTTCTTTAGAGACTGCGTGGCGGATGAGCTATCGGGCTGTGGACCGTGCCAATCGTTTTTTGGCCGGATTGGAAACAGCTGATCCCTCCATATTCGCAGATAGTAACACTAAGGTTATTTATGAGGCACAAGCGCGTGCTATCCGCGGATATAATTATCTATATCTGACCAAACTCTTCGGACGTGTACCGATGTTGCTGACTGGCGAAACTTATACCACTTCAGTGGGGAAAGCACGTCCGGAAACCTTGGAGGAAACTTATGCAACTATTGAAGAAGATTTGTCGTTTGGACGAGACCATCTGGAGTGGTTACCAATAAATGGTGAGTATGGACGCATCACCAAGGGATTTTGCAAAGCTTATCTGGCGGAGCTTTATATGTTGCAGAAAGACTTTACAAAAGCAAAGGCCGAGCTGAAAGACATTGTAGAGAGCGGAACTTACTCATTGGAACCTTGTTTCGGTAATCTTCATGCTTGGGATACACATTGGACAAAAGAGTCTGTTTTCGAGGTGATGTATCATGATCAGGGTTTTATGGGATGGGGAGCCGATTCTTCTTCAGATGCCATGATGTGGTATGGATATTTATGCGCAGCACCTGAATGGGGAGGATGGGGGTCTCTTTGTCTTTCTTGGGAGTTTGTACGTTCCTTTGAACCAGGTGATAAACGTCGTCAGTATTCTGCTGTGGCTAAAGGTGATACGCATCCCATTACAAAACAGACAGTGGGAGCGACACCCGGTTTTGACGGACTTTTTCAAGGTTCCGAGAATATGCCTACTGTTTATTCGCTGAAATATTGGAGATGTAAGCCGGGCGAGAACAATAAAGTATTCAACCCCATTTCATTGACTTTGAAACGCTATGCGGGTGTAATGTTAGACTATGCCGAATGTTGCTTTGAAACGAGTGATGATGCTACCGGATGGAAAATGATCCGCCAGATACGTAACCGTGCCTGGGGTAATCTGGAGATAGGAACTACTATGATTGATTTGCCTGCCGATATGCTGAGTACTCATACGGTGGAAGTTCCGGATGCTGAAACTTATTATACAAGTTATAAAGCAACTAAAGGTTATACTTCTCCGGTATGGAAAGTGGCACTGGCTATAGAACGTCGCCATGAATTCAATGCCGAGTTTTCGCTTTATCAAGACTTATGTCGCATGGGAATGGCTGATGAATGGTTTAAATGTGAATATCCGAAGACGGCTTTAAATTCTTCTCAAGAGGAATGTTTACGTACAGGCGATTCCTTCCGTATGTTTGAGCATCAAAGTTACCAAGAGTTGTTCCCGATTCCAACAAATGAGATTCTGACCAATCCGCTTATCAACCAGGCAGATCAGAATCCGGGGTATTAAGTACGGTACGGGACAAATATATATTATATTTGATTTATAATAAGAGGATTTATGAGAAAGGGAGTGTGTTGGATGATATTACTTGCATTTTGCCTAGCAGGTTGTAAACCTAGCTTTGGGATTGCAGACGTACAGAGGCGCATACGTACGGAAATTGTTGCAAATGTCCGGGATAGTGTGTTACCGTTTTGGATAGATTATGACGTAGCACCTGACAGTGGTTTTTATGGTACTGTATTGCGAAATGGTACTCCGGTAGTAGATGCTCCAAGAGGAGGAGTTCTGAATGCCCGGATTCTGTGGAGCTTTTCTGCTGCATACCGCATGTTTGGGAATGAAGTCTATCTGAGACTTGCTAATAAGTCACAGCGTTATTTTATCAATACATTTATAGATAAGGTTAATGGTGGGGTATATTGGCTGGTCAATTCTGACGGTGAGGTATTGAATGCTTCAAAATATACGTATGCCATGACCTATGCTATCTATGGACTGGCAGAACACTATTTGGCAACGGGTAACGATGAAAGCTTGAAAACAGCCATCAGTTTATACCATGTCTTGGAAGCAAAAGGGCGTGAACCACTACATGACGGTTATGTGGAATCTTTTACAGGAGATTGGAAACTGCAAGATAAATATGATCATAACGCTCCCAAGACCATGAATGCCCATTTACATGTAATGGAAGCCTATACTCTCCTATATCAATGCTGGAAGGACGACGGTCTGAGGAAGAGACTTGAGTTTTGTGTTGATTTGTTTATGAACCGCATCTACAATCCCGCGAGGAAACATTTTAATTTATTCTTTGATAATGATTGGAATAGTTTGGTTGAGATGGATTCTTACGGACATGACGTTGAAGCGGGATGGTTGCTTTGTGAGGCTGCCCGTACCTTGGAAGATCAGAATTTGATAAAAAGGACAAACCAACTTGCTTTGAATGTGACGAGTGCCTGTCTATCCGAAGGAATGAGTGATAAAGGTTATATGATTTATGAAAAGAAAGCCGGCAGGAAAACCAAACATGCTTCATGGTGGGGACAAATTGAAACCATGATAGCTTGCGTTAATGCTTGGCAAATCAGTGGGAATGATGCTTATTTGCGATCGGCTGACACGGTTTGGACTTTTGTGAAAGATCATATGATAGACAAGGAATACGGTGAATGGTATAGTGACTGTTTTGACGGAGAGCCTATGAAAGATGCACCCAAAGTGAGTATGTGGCGTTGTCCGTATCATACGGTACGTTTAGGAGTGGAAATATATAATCGTTTAAAATAGTATTTATGAAGAAACTGATAACAGGTGTGATAACACTGATGTTTTGTGTAAATTCACAAGCCCAGAGTTTCAAAATCAATCCGTCGGGATACTTTGAAAACAGCGGAGCCAATGTGATGGTTTTCAGTGATGTTTATCCCGAAGGGCATCAGGGAGGTGTGACTTTAGTCTTGAATGGAGACCGTAGGGCCGCTGGCGGTGATGTACGTTTTGAGATTTCACAGGGACAATGGCAGGGATTACCTAAAATGAGGAACCGCGTGGTGGATGAGGCTAATAACGAGATTCGTGTCACGTTGAGTTACCCAGATTCAGCCAAGCACATGTCCGGATTCAATCCGATGCTTTATCCCGATTTTGCTTTTAGCTATACTGTTAAAGTAAAAGGAGTAAAGGATTATTTAGTGTTGACTGTTGATTTGAATCAGCCTGTACCGGAGCGGTTTGCAGGTAAGTTGGGATTTAATCTGGAATTAGTGCCTTCAACTTTGTTGGGAAAGCCTTGGATTATGGATAATAAAACGGGAATTTTTCCTCATCAGGCAATGGGGCCGACAATGACACAAGTATCCAATACAGAACATATCGGAGATTTCAATCCTGAAGGTAAGGCTGATTTAGACCAGCTGTTGCTGGATCGGAAGACTTATAATCCAATGATTGCCGATGATATTGTTGCTGCTCCTTTTGCCAAAGGGAAAACATTTGTTCTCAATCCCCAAGACGATTTGGCAAAGATAACGATTGAAAGCGAGAAAGGAGACTTATTGTTGTATGATGGGCGCATAAATCACAATAATGGTTGGTTTGTGTTGCGTACGGAGTTTCCTTCAGGAACAAAAAGCGAAGCTGTAAAATGGATTATTCGTCCTACGGTCACCAAAGACTGGCGTTATGCTCCGGTAGTACAAACTTCACAGGTCGGGTATCATCCCGATCAGAAGAAAATAGCGGTCATTGAGCTGGATAAGCGTGATACAAGCTTTAAGCAACCGATTCTTTATCGTATCACAGCTGATGGTAAGGTGTTGGTAAAGCAGCAGGCTGCTAAAGATTGGGGAGATTTTCAACGTTATCATTATTTGCAGTTCGATTTTACGGAAGTAACGGAAGACGGACTTTATCAGGTCAGGTACGGTGATGCGCTTTCTCCGGTATTCCGCATAGCAAAAGATGTCTGGGATAAAGGTATATGGCAGGCGGAGATAGAATATTTTTTGCCGGTACAGATGTGTCATATGCGTGTGAACGAAAAATATCGTGTTTGGCATGATCTCTGTCATCAGGATGATGCACGTATGGCTAAAACAAATATCAATCATATTGATGGATATAGTCAGGGGGAATCCACTCTCTGTAAATATAAGCCGGGTGATTTTATTCCGGGATTGAATGTCGGAGGTTGGCACGATGCGGGGGATTATGACTTGCGTGTGGAATCACAAGCAGGTGAAGCATATATTCTCGCCATGGCTTTTGAGAATTTCGGTGCTTACTGGGACGAAACATCCATTGATTTTGAGAAGAAAATCGTAGAGATACATCAGCCGGATGGAAAGAACGATGTGTTGCAGCAAGTAGAAAACGGTGCAATGACTGTAGTAGCTGGTTGGAAGGCTTTGGGGCGTCTTTACAGAGGTATCATTTGTCCAACTGTACGGCAATATGTACATTTGGGAGATGCATCGGCACATACTGACCATATCAGCGGAACTGATGATGATCGCTGGGTATTTACGGAAGATAACCCTGGACGTGAATTGCAGGTAGCCGCCTGGTTAGCAGGTATATCCCGTGTATTGAAAGGGTATAACGATGCGTTGGGAGCGGATTGTTTGGAAATAGCTCGTGAATTATTCAAAACCACTCGTTATGATAATGACTGGTTAATGCTCACGAAGATACATGCAGCCGTGGAACTCTATCTAACGACGAAAGACGCTGAATACCGTGATTTCGTCCTGAAACAACAAGATCTTATTTGTAAGAACATTCGCCGTACAGGCTGGTTTATAGGGCGTTTTGACAAGGCTGTCGGGAATGTGCGTTTTAGTAAGGCTGTTCGTAAAGCTCTGCCTGAATTACAAGCTATGTATCAAAAATATAGTAGTGAGACTCCGTATGGAGTGCCTTATGACAGAGGAAACCGTTCTTCAGGTTCTTGGGAACCCCAGCAACTGGGCTACAATTACTGCTATTTATATGCCGCCTATCCTGATTTGTTTGCACCGGATTACATTTTCAATTCCATGCAATTCCTGCTTGGTATGCATCCGGGTCGTAATCAGGCGACCTTTGTTACGGGAGTGGGTGCCGAAACCATGAAAACTGCTTATGGTGTTAATCGTGCCGACTGGTCTTATATCCCGGGTGGGGTATCTCCCGGAACTAATTTAATTCGTCCGGATTTGCCCGAATTGCTTCAGTTTCCATTCTTGTGGCAAGAAGGTGAATACTGTTTAGGCGGTCATGCTTCATGGTTTATGTATATGGTTTTAGCATCCCAAAAAATATTGAGTAATAATGAATAAGGAAAAGTTAATATATAAGTTTTTAGCTGTAAGCTTTTTACTTTGTATGGCTTGTAATGTGATCTTACAAGCAAAAGCTTATCAAAGTTTTAAAGTATCTATCTACGTTCGTGCCTATGAAGTGGATAAGATGAAAGATATGCATTGGTTGGATTCCACTTGGACCGTAATTTCCAGGCAGTTAGATGTGGATAAGGTTTATCTGGAAACGCATCGTGACTTGCTGATTGTGGATGATGCTACTTTGGAACAGGCCAAGAAATTTTTTCATGACCGGGGTATAGAAACGGCGGGAGGCATCACCTATACGATCAACGAGGCAAATAGCTTCGAGACATTTTGTTACTCGAATCCCGAACATCGCAAAATGGTGCAGGAAATTGCAGAGCATACCGCAAAGCATTTTGATGAGTTTATTTTGGATGATTTCTTCTTTACCAATTGTAAGTCAGACGGAGAGATAAAGGCGAAAGGTGCGCAAAGTTGGACGGATTACCGTTTAAAGCTGATGACCGAAGCTGGACGTGATCTTGTATTAAAACCTGCCAAAAAAGTGAATCCCCATGTGAAGGTAATTATCAAATATCCCAATTGGTATGATCACTTTCAAGGCTTAGGCTTTAATCTGGAAGAAGGACCCCAACTCTTTGATGGGATCTGGACGGGCACTGAGACGAGGGATCCTTCCGGTAACCAGCATTTGCAGAATTATCTGAGTTACAATGTTATCCGTTATTTTGATAATCTACGTCCCGGACATAATGGCGGTGGATGGGTGGATTCAGGTGGTTTGAGCTTGGGCATGGACCGATATGCCGAACAGCTGCACTTGACCATGCTTACTAAAACTCCTGAAATTATTCTTTTTGCCTATAACCAACTTCTGGGAGTGAAGTTATCTCCTAAATTCCTTACCCCCTGGCAAGGTATGGGAACCAGTTTTAACTACAATGAAATGACTGCTCCCATCCGGTTGAAGGATGGAACTTCGGTGGAGCCTACTACCATGGCCCGTATAGCCGGTGTTGTACTGAAGCAAACGGATAAACTGATTCATAAGCTGGGCAACCCTATCGGTATAGAGTCCTACAAGCCTTTTCATGCGGCCGGTGATGATTTTCTTCAGAATTATTTGGGCATGATCGGTTTGCCGATGGATATGCATCCTGCTTTCCCGGAAGACCAGCAGGTTGTTTTGTTGACTGCACAAGCTGCCCGGGACCCGGAGATTGTGACGAAAATCAAGAAGCAGTTGCAAAGCGGACGTGATGTGGTGATTACAAGCAATTTGCTGAAAGCCATTTCTGAAAAGCTTGCAGAAATATCGGAGTTGCGCTGTACGGATCTGAAAGCTTTTGTCAATGACTTTGGCCGTTACGGGCGGTCCGGACGTGACTTATTGATACCGCAGGTACAGTATTATACAAACGATGCCTGGGAAATGGTCAGTGCCGGTCGTCCGCTGACAGGTGGAGTATCAGGATACTCCATCCTGTTAAGAGCTCCGTATGCTACCGGAAATATGTATGTTCTTACTATTCCCGATGATATGGGTAATCTGTATGATTTTCCGGCAAAAGCTTTGAATGAGATTCGTCGTGTTATGAGCAAAGATGTAGGTGTCTATATAGAGGCTCCCTCCAAGGTTGGTCTATTCGTGTATGACAATAAAACATTGGTTGTGGAGAACTTTAATGATGAACCGGTAGAAGTGCATATCGTTACCAGTGATAAGGTGATGAAATTAGAAAGTCTGGAAGATGAAGGTGTTTTGACCCCTCTTCCTGCAGAACCGGTACAGAACAGACGTCCGGTTACACCTAAGAATTCTTTCCGTCTGTTATTGCTACCTCATTCATACAAGGCTTTCCTGTATAAGTGATGGGTAAGAAGATTACCGGATAGCCATTTAGAAGGGTAACGGGAGGTTGGTTTTTATAGTGGACCGGCCTCCTTTGATTTTATCAAGTCATTTTATTCATGAGGATGCTTGTCTTCCTCTACTGTGATGGAAAACTGCCGGTTGATGTTGCTGTACTAGGGTAGATAACCCATTGTGAGTGGGATGCCGGAAGAGGAGATTTGAGTATCCGTTGTATAGCAGGGACGATAAAGTATCTCCCCCGGAAATAGGTTTCAGCAACCTTAAGATACATTTGATAAGTATGGTTTTTCCTTCACCGTTAGGGCCGATTATACCCGAGAGATCACGTTCGTAAATAGTCAGTATGTGGCAATTTCACTAAGCAGGTTGGAACAAAATTAGCGAATGAAAAGTGTCTGGAGTGTTCTATTTGTGAGATGTTCTTCAATTCATCATTAAAGGACCGGGCAATTGACCCAATAGAACCGTCATTTCGACCGAAAGACGGTTTCTCTTCACCAATTTCATTACTTGCTGTAACTACTCAGGCTGTTCTTTAGGTGTACAGTGATCCTCTGCTGGCATTTTCGCAATTGCCAGTAGGGTCTTATATCTTGAGATTTGATTTTTCTTTGCGGTATCTACGATTGAGTGTAATTGCATGAATGTGTCTGCTCCTTTTTCACTTCTGAAACATCCGCAAACCTTTAGTTTAGTTTTGATGATTCTTATCGCACTTTCTGAAGCATTGTTATCGTAGGGTACATCCGGGTCATACAAGAACTTGAATATATAGTCCTTTTTTCTTGCCAACGCTTTTCTGAATCCCCAAAACTCTTTTTGGTACTGCCACAAGGGTTCGTTTAACAGCTCGTCGAGCTTTTGTTCAAACTCCTGCCTAGGTATATTTTCCCACTTCTTAGTCTTCCTTTGGTGGATGGCATCCCGCAGTAGCTCGAGAAACCTTTGGGACCATGTTTGCTTCTTATTGAGTTCACTCAGATAGTTCAATTCCCGCAACAAATGAGCCAGACAAATCTGATGCTCTTTTACCGGTATGCAGAAATAGGAACTGTGTCGGTCAGTCACCAGTGTGGCTTTGGGCAATCCTTCAGGAAATTCTTTATAAATCTGAACGGTGTTAGTGTAAGAGATAAACGCTTGTATGCGGGGGCCGTAAGATATTCTGGAACGAACATCCACCGGAAAATCTGCTTTATTGATGTGTCCGCAAGTGCATTCTCTGCTATAAATCCGATGTTCGGTTACTACGGGGACTATGGCAGGAAGATCAATGACCTGACGTGCACCTTGCTCTGTGTAGGGAATGTCTGACAAAGAACTTCCGCAATGCCTACAATACTCACACACGTGGGTTTGAATAACATCCGGATGAGAACAATACTCCAAAGTATGTCCCGCATGACCGGGCTGCCCTCCGGTGGGCAGATCCGATTTCCCGCGAAGCGAACGAGTGCGCAATATTTGTGCACTTGCAATCGGATTCTTTGAGCCCGGGATACTGCTATTATGGCTGTTCTTCACCGGGAGCTCAAAAGAGGACAGTTTCTTTTGAAGCTTGAGGTTCTCACCGGTGAGTCGTTTTATCTCTTCATCCTTCAAGCCTAGAAGACGATCCTTGGAAGCCAACTCTTTGAGAAGAGTCTTTTTCTCCTTTGCAACAATGGAAAACTTGTTGCGAAGGGAATTCAACTCCTCATATAAAGTAGAGAGGATAAAAGGGATATCATTCAATTTTTCTTCCACAGGGCAAAGGTAAAGACCAATACAAAAAAAGAAGAAAAAAGGACTCATAGATTATCAACCGGATATGAACAACAAGACCAATTACGATACTATTTGCAACTTTGAAGGACCTGAGTAGTTACCTCAAAGATCTGTCGTTGTATGATATTATATAAAAGTAAAAAGACAAAAGCCTTAGTCAATAAATCATTAGATACAGGAACGACCATTTAATATTCCATTGAATCTGCTTACATTTGCAATAGTAAGCGTTGAAAAGATTATTCACTACACTAATGATGATTAAACCCATGAAATTAATTACATTGTTATTAACAACACTAATTAGCGTTCAGCTCTTCGGGCAAGAGAAATTTCCTGATGGCACGCCCATCCCCGATTGGTTTAGCAAGAACGAGATAGTAAACATCGGGAGTTTCGAACACAAATATAACATCACAGACTACAGTGTGGTTAATGACAGTACGCTGCTACAAACCGATAAGATTCAGGCAGCAATTGATTTGGCGGCAAAGAATGGCGGGGGTGTTGTCATTATCCCTCAGGGAACATACTTAAGCGGTGCGCTTTTCTTCAAACCTGAAACTCATTTGTACATGGAAGAGGGAGCCGTTTTAAAAGGTAGCGATGATATCAGTAATTTTCCCATTAAACTGACGCGCATGGAAGGGCAGACGCTTAAATATTTCTCGGCCCTGATAAATGCCGACGGCTTGCATGGTTTTACCATCTCTGGCAAGGGTACTATTAACGGCAATGGGCTGCGTTACTGGAGGTCTTTCTGGTTACGCCGTGCGGTAAATTCAAAATGCACCAATATGGACGAACTCCGCCCCCGATTACTCTATATATCGAACTGTAGCGATGTGCAAATATCCGGAGTACATCTGATGAATTCCCCGTTCTGGACTACACATTTGTATAAGTGCAACAACGTGAAGTTACTAAATCTGCGCATCACTTCGCCGGCAGCACCGGTAAAAGCCCCCAGCACAGACGGGGTAGATATTGACGCATGCAGCAACGTGCTGATTAAGGATTGCTGCATCTCTGTCAACGATGATGCCATAGCACTAAAAGGAGGCAAAGGGCCATGGGCGGATAAAGAC
The DNA here is from genome assembly GCF_963677715.1 of uncultured Bacteroides sp. Lineage (NCBI taxonomy): Bacteria > Pseudomonadati > Bacteroidota > Bacteroidia > Bacteroidales > Bacteroidaceae > Bacteroides > uncultured Bacteroides sp. Next base: position 2,279,324 of record NZ_OY782495.1, on the reverse strand, counting down.
AAAACCAACGGCAGTAACCGGAACATTATTATCGAAGACTGTACCTACGGATTCTGCCACAGTGCGCTGACCTTCGGAAGTGAGTCTATACACGACCGCAACATTATTCTTCGCCGATGTACGGTGAAGGATGCCAACCGCCTCCTGTGGCTAAAGATGCGTCCGGATACGCCACAGAGATATGAATATATACTGGTAGAAGATATCACCGGAAATGCTCAAAGTTTCTTGTACATAAAACCGTGGCAACAGTTTTTTGATTTGAAAGAAAGCAAAGATAGGCCCATGTCTTACTCGGACAACCTGACAATGCGCAACATCAACTTTGAATGCAACGTGTTTTTCAACGTAAACAAGTCGGACCAATATGTACTTACCAATTTCAAGTTTGAAAACCTGACTATCAAAGCTAAAAAAGGTGAGTACGATAAAAGTCTTATAAATCCTTTTGTTTTAAAGAATGTAAAGGTAACTCAGTAACGGAGCAGCGAATAGCCTGATAAACTTCCTTGGCTAAGACAGCAGCTCCCTGAGGATTCGGATGGATAAAATCGGGGAAAAGAGCTTTCAAATCTTTTGTGGGAGTATGAAGATCAATCACATCCAGCCCCATCTTCTTTGCAACCTGGTTAATCATCGGAATCACATCGGCTACTATGATGCTATCGTTAATGCCCCACTGAATGGCAAATGCCTTGGGCGGATAACAAAGATATATCTTAGGTTTGGAAGATAAAGCCTCAAAAGCATTCACCATCGTTTCCATATCTTTGGGGTATTCCTCTTTATACTTCCAATTCTGTGGTTTACTGTCATTCGTACCCAACATAATAACTACCACATTGGGCGAGTAGTTTAGGGCATCCTGAAACATCGTTTCCTTCATATAAGGAAAATCGCCCTTGTTCAGGAGGGTACGTGCACTAACGCCAAAGTTGGTTACTTCATATCCATCTCCGAGCATGCGCTCTAACACGGCCGGATAACTATGGTTTGCACGATCTTTAATGCCTGCGCCAAAGGTAATACTGTTGCCCACACAAGCAACCTTGATCTTTGCCGTTTGTGCCGATAATTGAACAATGCAAAAGAGTGCTACAAAAAGAAGAAGAGATAATCGTTTCATGGTATTATGGTTTATCCTGCAAATATACAATTTGTAGGATAAACCATAATATGAATATCACTTATAAAGCAGGAATTTTTGCGTTACTACCCTTAATCGGATGTTTTTTGATATCTCTTTAATAGATATTCAGGTATTTTTATGACGCAAATGTTCATTGAATGGTTGTCTTTGGATAGCATCGCCGATTGAATCTCAATTTTGGTTCCGTCTCTGCTAAAAGTCGGATGTGGATGATCTTGAGCAGTCGGTTTATGGCCCGTGCTTAGTAGAATCATTTCACGGGTATGACGATCAATTAAATAAATACTGCGTGAGAAGTCATCGCCTACTGCCCAATTACCGTCTCCTGAACCATTTACATGCCACAAACCACTACCGCTAGGCGTTTGTCCCGCTATAATCATTTCATGAGTACGCAAGTTTACAATGCCCAATCCGGTAGGCCATTGGCGGGTGCCTGAAGGTCCCCAGCCGTCTTCTTGTCCGGGATTCTCCTGCGTGGAAGAACTTATCGTATCATTGGTTTTAATAATAGGGCGGTGTCCCATGATGGCAATTGCCACCTCATCTTTAGTGATGACTGCTTCGTGAGTAACCCAATCGTGTTCATTCTCTTTGTACACAGGGCCTAAACCTGTGCCGTCAGACTTCACAGTCCAGGTACGTTGCGGAGCCTTCCCGCCCGTTTCCCAACAGAATACAATCTCACCCGGCACCCATGGGTTGCACTGAATGTGCCCTATTTGGAAGGGTACCGAAACCACATGCTTAATTTCTCCCGTAAGGAGGTTCATACTTGCAATGCCGGAAGGGCCGGCTCCCATGTGGCGGGGGCCAAAGTTCTTTTCTATCTTAACCCCCTTAGCCAAGTGCCTAGCTGCTTCTTCTTTCCCTTCGCGAAAATAAACCGTCTGTTCATCGCCATCCAGTGCCATATCTCCACCGGCCCCCATCTCAATAGGAGTGGTGCCGCATACTCGTTCATAAGCGGATATGTCTTTCATTTTACCGGCTTCACTGTCACGGAAAACTTTCTCAAGATCTACCTCGACGATTGCTACCGGAAACTTGAGCGGTTCCATTCGGGTAAACGTCCCCTTGTTGTGAGCAGACGCCTTGCTCATATTCTCGATCTGTTTCTTTTGTTCTTTTGAGAGTAAGTTTCTCATGAAATAGAGTTTCATAGACTTACGCGCTACGTTCAGCATACCGGTATAACCACCTTCGGTTACCTGAACTATGTCGCCGGTTTTTTCGTTGACAGCCATCGCTTCACCTTTCACTCTGTTTGAGCGGAATATAATCCAGTTACCATCCGAAGTCCATTGATTGTGAGTTTGATAAATCTTAGAATCACCCATGCCTTCCTGACTGGTGAGAAATTCTAATTCTACGCCTGTCACAGGGTCATTAATTATTTTGCGCTCAGACGGAAAACGTTTCCCTATCTGAGCATTCATTGAAACTGCAATGATTGAAAGTGCAGCTATTAGTATTCGTTTCTTCATCTTTTATACTGTTTTTGATGTACAACTTTACTTTATTACCTGCCCCAGTCCTGTTAAGTCCAGCCCTGCTGTGTATGATAGTTTAAGTGGCTTTGCTGTTTCAATGTGGCAATTTTCAAAATGGAGGTCGCTGATAGGATTATTTTCCAGTCCAATGATATTTCCCATAGACTTGCTACTCCCTTTGATATTAATAAAATGAATATTCTTTAACTCGGTAGGTTTCTCTACTTCGGGCGAAAATGGAGGGATCAACCTCCATTGCATATTTATATCAAATACGCCTCTGGTATTATTGAGCGTCAGGTTTTCATAAGTTATATTTTCTATAACTCCTCCGCGGGCAGGTTGAGACTTAATACGGATAGGTGACCAGTTATCTGAATCGGCGAAGCAATCTTTGACCGTCACATTACGAATGTCTCCGGAGACTTCACTACCCAATGCAACTCCCCCGTGACCATATGCAAAATGGCAATTCTGAACCAAAATATTCTCACTGGGGCGACCAACTCTTCTTCCGTCGGAATCTTTTCCCGACTTAATAGAGATGCAATCGTCATTCACATCAATGTACGTGTTATTAACCAATATATCCGATGAAGAATCGATGTCTATGCCGTCGGAACTGGGAATGTGATGCTCTGCCCGGATATCCAGGCCATCAATAGTGAAACTATCAGTATAAAGTACGTGGACACACCAGGATGCATGATCTTTTAGATGAAGTCTTTTAATTGAACCTCCGTCGCAATGTGTGAAACAAAACATACGGGGGCGGCCTGTCTCTCCAAAAGGTACTTTAGCCCAAATGGTACCTTGCCCATCGACTGTTCCTTCTCCGAATACTTTTACCCCTTTTGACTGATCAAAATTAAGAAGTGCACATTTCCATTCTTGTTCGGTCCCTTCAAAACGTGTGGGAATTACCGGATAATCTTCCGCGTTTACGGTTCCTTTTAGAACAGCATTTTTCTTTATTTCAAGATTGACACTGTTTCTAAAAAAGAGCGCTCCGGTTAAAAAAGTACCTTCGGGTACAACAATAGTCCCTCCTCCGTGTGAGCATGCGTCATCAATAGCTTGCTGAATGGCTTGTGTGTTGACCGTCTTATCATCCCCTTTGGCTCCATATTGTGTAATGTCGTACTCTTTATTGGGATGCTTCAGTGTTAACACGGTACTCTCATGCGCTTTGAGTGTCATTTGTGTTTGAGTAAGGTTGTTCTTTACAGAAAAGTCCAGGGGCAATATTTTCCCGGTTTCGGCATCTATACGTTCTAAAGTCCCAACTCCGTCTAAACAGGCTGAGAATGTTTCGTCAGTATCGCCTTCATTGAATATGAAATAGAGCTCGGCATCGGGTAGAGTTCGGTGAATATATCGAATCTCTTTAGTCGGGTCCGGCTTGGGACCGCGATAGCTGCGGCTCACTTCTACGTTTCTTTTACCTGTTATCGAGAACTCAGCAGTTGGCATGGCATAACTAACGGTAGAAGTCCAGCTGTCGGTAGGTTCGTAGAGTGCGTTCGTGCAATCAGGAAAAGCAGTAAGCTCTGTAAAGGTGTTTCCTACCAGATAATATGGCCTTTTACCCCAAAAGAGTAGTTTACCTCCTTTCTTGGCAAAAGCTTGTAGCATGTTCCATGCTTTTCTGGAAATAACATCTGTTGAAGGTATTATTATAGTATAATATCTTTGACCGCTTTTGTTTTGCAGAAAACCTTCGCCCACAGTCAGCGCATCAGAGAAAGCGTCTTCATTTATATAATCAAAATCATATTGATGTTGCAGCAATGTATGGGTCAGCCGCTTTACGTTGTCGTTTACCGAATTGTCGCCCATCCACATAGAGGTGGTGGGAAAATACATCCCGATTCGGGCTCCGGGTTTTCCTTGCGCTAATAGATAGGACATCCTGTTGGCATATTCATTGAGTCCTTTCATGCCGGGCGCAGACATCCACGAAGGCTTTACAGAACCGGACGGCCAGAACATGAATTCAAAGAAATTAATTCCTCTTACATATTGGTAGTCAATAACATACTTTGCTTCAGGTATGGTGGGCACGCTGTAATAAGCGGCAAAACTCTCGCTAAAGGCGCGCGGTTTACCATATATATGAGAAACGGAAGAAGCCAGTTTAGGGTAATCATTTATTGTATCCGGCCAGATTTGATTCCATATTGCATCTACTCCCGGAACCTGTACTCTGCTTTGGTCACGAAAGAAATCGCCTTCAGATTTTATACACGAAGGCATATCATCTTCCTTATTTAGGTGGACAACATATGCAAGGCCATTACTCTCACACCAATCGGCCTGGAGTTGAAAAAAGTTTTTGGCGAATAATTCACTCCATACATCCCAATAATCGGCTTTTACCTGTTTTTCTTTCTCGGTAAGTACAGGCGCAAAGAATGAGGCCAGATAAGGGGCCGGGTCGTACTTCTTGCGAAGTTGAAATTCTTTAATCATTTCGGGAGTCCAGGGCGTGTATGCAAAATCGGGTTCATCTCCTCTAAATCCCATTATCGTTGTCCCGAAATACTTTCCGATGTGTTTTTTATATTGTTCGTGTGTCCAGTCTATAAATTGCTGAATGGCTATCGGACTGAGATAATCGGCTAAAGAATTACTTCCATCTTTCTTCTGAGTCGGGTTGTTCACGCTACGGGTTGCCGAAGTGCGGAAATCGGCACGTACCAGCATGATATTCCAATTGTCCAGGCCGGCTTGGAAATCAAGAGTGTGATTGTTGATCGTTACGATGCGATTATTTGCGCCTGATAAACTGACAGCTACTGCACTTATAACGTGGTCATCAATCTTTTGTCCGGCTATTACTTCACCTTTTCTTACTTTTATAGTGTCGCATACCACCAGCGCCTGCATCCTTAAATCGGGCCGTTCACGCGTAAATTTGCCTCCTGCAAAACCACTTGGATATTTGCCTTCATCGATAATCCACATTTTCATTCTACGCTTTTTGACTTCCTGTGTGATGGTTTTTATCTTCTCAAACCATTTATCAGAGAGGTAAGGAAAGGGAAGATTATAACCGGCTTCAAGGATGACAGATCTGAATCCCTTATTGTAAATGGAATCCAAATCATGGCGGATTGTTTTTAAGCTCATTTCTCCTTCCAAGCCCCAGATAACGTGGTTGGCAAAATCGGTGGGAGGTGTCTGAACGTTCTCTTCGAGTGTGGCAATCGGAGTTTGATGAATGTTTTTACAAGATGTGTTTTGGGCATATAGCCCCAACGGCAGGCTGTATATAAATAAAAATTGAATGAGTCTTTTCATCTTATTTCTTAGTTTTCATAAATCGGTTGGCGAATTTAATAAATTGTACCCAATCATAACGTAATAGAGCGTGAGGACCCGTACGGTTATGATAAGCGATGGTACCATCAGTAAGGGGTACATCAATATTAGGCATTGATTCGGCTCCGATTCCCGGTAATCCGTAAAGAGCGTAAACAGGCTCAGCCCCTTTTCCTCCTAAGAACTCACCTTTTTGATCGGACCAATTGTCTTCACTTGCACTTGCTATATAGATGGGACGGGGAGCGACAAGAGCGATAAGTTCATGTTGGTCAAAAGGAAGATATTTTTCACGACCGTTGAATTGTTTGAAGTTGCCATTAAAATGATGTGGGAAGCGGACATTATAGGCTTCAATGGTTTCTCCAAACATTCTTCTGGAAATAGCAGCGCCACAACAACCTGAATTTCCGGAGATAACCAACGCAAAGCGTTGGTCGCTTGCGCCTGCCCACACGGCTGTTTTTCCCAGACGTGAATGGCCTACAATGGCAACGTGTTTTGAATCGATCTCTTTATCTTTCTCGAGGTAATCCATGGCACGGCTGGCTCCCCATGCCCAAGCGGCAATTGATCCCCATTCATCGGGCATGGGAAACTGCTGATTCTTTTTGTAGAAGAGAGGTTGCACGCCGTTTTTAAATCCATTATCAGCATCAGGATCAATATCCGAATAGCAGAAAGTGGCCAGTCCATATCCATTTTGTAAAAGCAAATCCAACTGCCAGGCTTCTTTCATCGTGCCGCGCTTTACAGGAAAGCGCGTTGATAAAGTGGTGTTTGTTGTCTTTTCCGGTAGCTTTACGCCGGGGTCATCATAAATGCTATAATTGGGAAGAAAGCTGATTCCAAGAAACACAGGAATGGGGCCTTTAACATCATTGGGAAGATAAATTTGCAGATGAAGGCAAGGGTCGCTTTCTCCCTTAGAGAAATATATGGTTATTAGTTTTCGGGTGGCCCGCCCATTCAGCGCTTCCCGATCAACTGATTCAATGGTCCAATGCATGTTCTTAGGCTTTCCGGGCGTTTTTCCATACATGTAGGTTCTGAAAGTATTTAATATCTCGGGGCGTCGTTTCTTTTCCCATTCTTTCACTGTTTTAACTTTTTCCCCGTCATTAAAGGTTAATGGGTCGGGAAGTGTATACTGAGGTACTTTACTCTCGTCATAATTAGCCAATTCGGAATATTTTTTATCCGCAACAGCCGACTTCTGTGCCAAAGTGGTTTCGCATGTGCAGATAGAAAGTAAAACAATTAAAAATAAATGATACTTTTTCATGCTGTATTAATTTAATCTTACTTCTTTTATCATTGCCGCCAATCACTGTTTATATATTGACCATTCGACATATCACGAAAGGCTTAATTTCCCTGATCACCGAATTGTTCTCTTTTGGCATTTAAACTTTGTGATCTATGGCTTTGGTTTATTTAATGATTTTAATGCCTTTAGGGGCTTTGATAGTGGATGTGATTTTTCCGTTGGCGCCTTTTACATGCTTGACATACAAAACTCCATATGGAGTAGGATAATTACCTTCCACCCATTTTAAATCACCCAAATGCGGATCAATCTTTATCACTTTACATCCGGGCTCTATGACCTTGATGCCCAATATGTGTTCGGTGATCCACGGTGTAGGACCGGAAGACCATCCGTGGCAGAGGCTACGGCGAAATCCGGGATAGCAATATGCCCCGAAATCGCCATGAATATCTTTTTTGTTTTTTGGCGTTATTTCATCTATACGGGCAGCATCCTTAAGCCAATCCAAATTAAAATCTTCCCAGAAAGTTGTTGCTCCCATATCAAGCATACCTCCCCAGTATTGGCGAATGATATCTATAGCTTCCTGGTATTCTCCTGCCATGGCCAGTGCCTGAAGCATATAATAACCATAAAATGTGGAAAAGTCTTTTGCTCCTCCGATGGATATTACTTCGTCGCAAGCCTTTTTGGGATCAAGAATACCGGCTATTGCCATTAGCGCAGCCGCTTGTTTTAAATTGTTATGGCTTTTGGTTAAACGGTTAATTCGTTCATAAGCATTCTTGGATTTCTCTGCATATTTAGCTTCTCCCAAAATGCCGCATAACTTTTCTGCGTCTTTGAGTGACCATACCAGTAAAGCACGATAACCCGCTTCAACTCCTTCTTTATTGGGAGTTGAAGGCCAATCGAGGAAACGAGATGAAGCTAATGTTTCATTCCCTTTTTCATCAATTTTAGCATCAATCTGATCTATTAATCCCAGTATATCTGATCTGTGCTTTTTCAAAAAATCTATTTTCCCATTTTGCATATACCATTCATACTGAATAATTAGGTACCACATTGAATAAGCGCTCATCCCGTTCATCCATCCGGGCAGTGGAAATTGTTTGCAAGCCAGATCAAGGCTTTTACAAACCACATCATTGTATCCAAAAACACACGAAATAGTTGATACTTCCGGATGCATATCTCCCAACCAAATTAACCGATCACGTTTTATTCCGTCCCAAAGATATTCTTGCATGTTTAAATGAACAGTATAAGCTCCTGTCATCCAGATTTTATTAAGGCGCTCGTCATTACTTTTAAAAGAGCCAAGATAAGGTATATCCCGGTAACGAAGAATAGCACGTGCTTCTTTAAGATGAATTGTTGTACCTTTCTGCAATAAATCAATCCGTATAAATCGAAATCCGGTATTGCCTATCTCAATCATACCATCGCGGGGTATTTCCATTGTGATATCACGTTTGGCATGATCGTCGGTAGAGAAACCAACTTTCCACTCATAATTAATCGCTTGACTATTGCATTCTCCAACAGATTCGCCGAAACGTATTCTTACCAGTGATGGCTCGCGTCTGCTGGAACCGCCTGTTACCAGTTGCAAGCCACCGTGAATTTCCATTCCATAATCAAGCAATATAGATGCTGTTTCGTTTTCTGTACTTATTATTTCGCACATATTACGTTTCCCCATTTCCGGCTGACTATTACCAAGAGCAAACAATGCTTGCTCATTGGTAATTAGTTTGCCGCCGCCGTCATATTTCCATACGACTTTCAGAGGAGAAATATAAGATCTGGTTAACTCGTCTTTTTGAATTTTTCCTTTGTATTCCTGTTGGTCAAAAACAGGAGGTATGCCGGCTATCATTGGTTCTGCCAACATAAATAAAGCGATTATGAAAAGAATACGTTTTATCATGGTTCTCATTTCATTTACGTTGTGTGGTAACTATATCTGAACGGCATATACATTTTCTTGCCCCTCGAAATTAGCACGGAAAATAACCCATTTATTATCCGGAGAGAAGTGCACATTCGGCTCTAAATGATAATTATGATTCTTCATATTAACCAACTTAGTCGATTGTAATTTATTTCCTACGGGTTTAAAGAGATAAATCCATTGCCCATCAGGTGCTTTCGCCACAGAAGTTGAGTTCCCTCCATCTCCGGCAAGCATATCTTCTCCCCAAGATGTAGTGTAATGCACAGACCATTCATTACGCTTTAGTTCATAACTAACTTCTTTATGTGTTTTTAAGTCCACTTTACCCACAAAGAAATTCTCTCCTCTTGGCTTTTGAAGGTCAAAATAGATTGCATTGCCTTTTGATCCAAACCATTCATGTCCGGCTATTTCCATATCCATCGTCCGCTTATGTATCAATTGTGGTTGTCCTCCCTTGATAACATCAATGGTCCATATTCTATCTACTTTGTGCCAAGGGCCTTCGTGGCAAAACATGAGCAAATGAGGATCAACCGGCGAAAACTGCATATGATTTAACCATGCATTCTCTGTGTATATCCGTTTTAACTTCCCGGTTGCTGTGTTGATAACGAACATGGTTCTGGGCAGTTTTGCGTCATATATACGATCAAAAAATTGACTTTTAAGTGGATATTCTTTTAGAATCTCGGCTTCTTTGGGATTAGAGAATACACCTGCTAACAGGGAACCGTCAGCATTTACTGTAGTAATGGATGATCTCTCGTTCTGAGGAAATACAAATATAAGCCTCTTCCTCTTTGTCTCCACATTCTGACTAAATACGCTGTCATCTATCTGATAGAAAATCTCTTTGGTACGAGCGCATACAATTTCGCTGTGTACTGATTTTCTCTCGTTTGTTAATTGTTCTATCTTTAAAGAACTGAGATCTACCCAATACATTTGCATGTTATTCACATCAATGTTGTAAATCTCCTTACCGGGTATGTTTGCTGCAGCTCCTTTGCGGTATCCACTGCAAAACACCATTTTATTACCAATAAAAGGATTGTTATGGAAATAAAAGCTCATATTGACTCCTTCTTTCCTGGTCAACTTAATTACTTTATGCCCTGTATCTTGGTCAATCCATTCGTTTGGCATTTCTTTTCCGCCAGTTTCCATCACTGGTTGTGCTTGCATTGCTTGCATGCCTGCAAGCAATAGTACTGAGATAAAAAGTTTTTTCATAAATTAATAATATTTGTAAAACAACAATTATTCGTTGTGTAAGTATGAGGTTTATTTATTCAGATGTTCCAGAAATTCTACTTCCACAATCCTTAGCTCGTCTCCGGTCTTATCTCCTCCTTTGGCGTGATACAAATCCAGTTCTTGCGGAGCAGCCAATTCTGTAATCTGCCCAAAGGCATCACTTTCGGTTGCATTTCCTTTCAATCGGATAGTTATCTCATCTGTATGAGCAGGCTTCACCTTCAGATGCACATACCCTAGACTCTTTTCAGTTTCTCCAGCCCAAATCAGTTCTTTCCCGGCGTAGATATCCAAAGGATAGCTACGTGATCTCCATCCGGTAAGTTTCAGGCAAACTTCATCAATCGTTGCTATACGAGAAAGTTTATAAGTAATCCATGCGGTAGACAAATGTCCATCGTTGCGCCATTCGCTCAATTCATTGTCATCAAAACTATTGACTGCATTCTCCTGATTGGCCCCTGCGGTAGCCGAAAATATTGGGATATCCGTTTTAGTATCGATATAAGATAGGGTGTACGGCGTTTCACCACGATTTAAGCGGCCAGTGAGTAAACAACCCGGTATGAAACGGCTCAATCCGTTGCTTACTTCTACAGGAAGCGATGCAAACGATAATGTATCAGAGATGAGTCCTTCAGTTTGAGCTATTAGGGTTATTTTACCGGCTGTATTTTTAGAACGAATCAAAGCACGATTGATGCCGCACTCCACAGGGAGGGTTGTGGAAAGGATGTAATTATCAGGTCCCTGAGCAATGCCTCCCCTCCACTCTGCCGGACCACGAAGCGTGAATTTCAGTTTATTATTAGCAAGCGGGCAACGCATATTGTTCCCATCTATAACTTCTGCTTGAACAAGTACCATGTCAGCGCCATCAGCATAGAATCCTTTCGGATTCTGGATGAGGGTCAGTTTGATCTTTTTTGGAGTACTAGCGGTAAGCTTTGAATCTCGGCTGACTTCTTTGTTGTTTTCATTGTAACCAACCGCTTCTATTTTTCCACTTACCCAAACTACATCTTTAAAAGTAAACAGAAAACGGTGATCTTGCTTACCAAAACCTTTTGATTTTCCGTTGACAAAAAGCTCCACTTTATCTGCATTGGATACTACATAAACCGGCTTCACCGTTCCTTTTTGATAATTCCAATGCCCAATAATGTATGTGCGTGGAACATCTACATCTACCCAACCGTCCCACATTACTTGGTTGGCATAAAAAGCATCCTTTGGTATACGCATAGCATCAACTGATCCGCTACAGCGATAATTTTCTGCACCACGGCAATGTGTATTCGTATCTGAAAAAACAATTTTCACTCCTCCTGAACTAACCCGACGGCCTGTACCTGGACGTTCAAGCCAATAATCATACCAGCGACGTACGTTTTCGACTGCCAATGCATCTTGGTTATGATTATAATCACTTGCATCCGCTCCTCTATACAAAGGCCCTGCCCCTTCTTTGTGATATGGGTAACTATATTTATCCCAATATTTACGCAATCCTTCATCACGAGAATACTCCATAGCCCACATCGGATGGCGAGCACTCTTGTTGATATAGAGCATCTCACCACCATACTCCGCCACATGGCTGTCCAACATTTCACGAGAACCGATAGCTCGTCCGCCATGAGGATCATACGTATCTCGAATACTCTTCATCTCTGCCATGTGTTCCTCGCTAATGGATTCATTGCCACATTCGTAAAACAAAATACTCGGATTGTTACGATTATAAATAATGGCATCACGCATTAATTCCGTTCGTTGCCGCCATTGTTCGCCATGGCTGTCTTTTTCCGCATCTCCGGCAGGCATTGATTCTATCAATCCAACCCGATCGCATGATTCTACGTCTTGTTTCCAAGGTGTTACATGCATCCAACGTACTAAATTAGCATTGCCTTTTACCATTAAATCATTGGAGTAATCGCTCAGCCAAGGTGGCACGGACAATCCTACTCCCGGCCATTCATTGCTCGTTCGTTGTGCATATCCTTTCATTTGAATTACTCTATCATTGAGCCAAATTTTTCCCTCAGCAAAGCGAGTCTTGCGAAATCCTGTTTTAGTAGCAACCTCATCCAGTACTTTACCATTTACTATCAGCCGGGTTTTGACAGTATAAAGATAACCATATCCCCAGCTCCAAAAATGTAATCCACACACTTCAGCAGAAGCCTTCATTATTTTTGTCTCATTTGGAAGAATCGTAATTTCATTCCCTTTGACAGTTTTCACTAAGGTTCCGTCTCTGTCAAATACATTTGCTTCATAAACTACGTGAAGCGCTTTTGAATGCTCATTGCGTATTTGCGATTCCGCATGAATCGTTGCTTTACGTTCTTTTACTTTAATATTATCGGCATATACATATACACCCGTTGTTTTCAAATTACTGTAAAGAGGTAACGTTTGATAAAGTTTATCAGTAATATGTAACCAAACATTCTTTGGCATTCCGCCATAGTTTGCATTAAAGTTTCGATCATTCCATTGGTATTTTACACCTGTTGCCCTTTCCTTGTATTCCCAGTTATTGTCAATGCGTAAGGCTATGACATTTCCCTTTCTTGGACTTAAGTAAGGAGTCAGGTCAAAGCCAACAGCCATAACACCATTCTCATGAAATCCGATGTGCTTACCGTTAATGTAAATATCGGCACTCTGCCGTATTCCTTCAAATTCGATGAAAACCTTCTTATCTTTACTTCCTTCAGGAAGCCTAAAATGCTTACGATACCACATCACTGTATCGGTGAGTTGGGCAATGTGTACCTTAAAGGCTTCATCTTCATTAAAAGCTCTTGGGAGCGTTACTTTCACCCAATCAGAATCTACGAAAGCAGAGTTTCCGGCTTCGGGTATATCTCCAATTTTCAGTAACCAATCGGAGTTGAAATTGTATTTATTCTGTGTTCTGGCATTAGTTTTCGAGAGGCTAATTATTAAGAACGTTAAGAAAAGGAAAAGAGCTTTGTGCTTCATTATAACTTTCATTAAATTACTGCAAATATAAAATTACGATATAGCTTAGCTATAGAATAAGATACAATCACATCGATTTTTGTTCATTTATGCATTTTTTAATCTTCATAGCCTTATCTTAATCAATTCTTCTTCCATATCGATAGAAAGAATCTATTTACGAATAAAAAATCAAGGCTATAATCACCCTTATATCTCTTTAATATTATATTGTAATAATTTTATTTTAGTGTGTGCTGGAATGTGGAGGTTGGTTATATCCTACATTTTGCCAAGCAATGGCCAATCTGTATTGTCTATCATTCATTAAGGTGGGTCTCCGATCTATTGCCGGTATGGTTGTTGTATAAATACGTAATTCTGTTTGATCTGCTGAAGGCCATATAACCTCCTCTCTCCAGTCTCCCAGTATATCTCCCGATAAACAAGGATTGGCTTTTGTTCCATTATTTGAAACAACTCCTTCTGCTTTTAATAACAAATCTGTTTTTTCCGTTTTCCAGTTCCATTTACTTATCGAAACATTATCTAACAATTCGACAAGTGAGTCTGCATCCCAGTAAATGGTGAAATTGCAAGAACTCGGTTTTCTGTTGCTAATAAACTTTCCCGTATCACCGCGACGTAATCCACCGGCTCCATTCCAACATTCTGCTCCTTCATAGCGCGGATCAATATCAGCTGCGACACCTCTGCCGGCATCTTGTCCTAATTCATCTTTCCAAATGATCTCGCCGGTAGCCCCGTCAAACATGGCAACAGCAGGTGTATGTAGAACAATCGGATTGTTTCCTTCGTTTTCGTGTACTCCAAAAACCTCCAACCCAGGGCGTGAGGGAATTAAATTGCTCGCATGTAATGCATCGCCATGTCGTAGTCCTGTTGTATAAAGTCCTTTCCCATTGTTATCCACTGTCATTGCTCCTACGCAGATTTCATCACAGCCATCACCGTCAAAGTCGGCAACAGTAAGACTATGGTTTCCCATACCTGAATAGCTTTCCAGTCCGGGATTGGCACTATCAAATGTCCAAATATTCTTCAATTTTCCTTTTGTAAAAGTCCACGCAGCTACCACTGTACGTCCATACCATCCACGTACCAGAACAGGAGAAGGCGTTTTCCCATCTAAAAATGCTACTCCGGCAGTAAATCGATCCGAACGTCCTCCTGTACTGTCATTTCCACAATTTCCCCCAATGCCGCCCCAGCCGCCCAATGGATAACGGGTTGGAATATATTCTTTCGTATCCAGAACTTTACCGGTAGTCCCTTCAAAAACACTCAAATATTCAGGTCCGTTTACTATTTTGCCATAAGTAGGCTTTTTCTTATCCCATGTTCTCCAATCTGCTTTGTCGTCACCAATCACATGTCCCGTGCCATCCACTGTGCCATCTCCTGTCTTGCAACAAAGTTCGGCACGTCCGTCTCCATCAAAATCAAAAACAAGAAAGTTTGTTGTAGCAGCTCCCGAACGAATGTTTGGGCCAAGATTGATACGCCATAACCTTCTCCCATTTAATTTATAAGCATCAAGATATGTATTACCCGTAAATCCAGTTTGAGGAGGACGTTTAGAGTTTGATGGTGTCCATTTCAATATAATCTCGTAATTGCCATCCCCATCCAAATCACCTACACTGCAATCGTTGGCTGTATAAACAAACTGTTCTCCGGCGATGTTTCCACCATCCGGCTTTTGAATAGGAATACGTAAATAAGAAAGTTTAGCCTCTTCTTTCTTACGTTTCCATAGTCCCACAATGCGATCGCCCATTTTCAACGTCCAGCGATTATCGGCATTGAAATCAACAGTTTTATCTACAAAATCAGACGTTTGAATAATAGGTCTGTCATTCAACTTTATTTCTGGCCCGTTATTAACACTCCGATAAATATCAAAATACAGCATTGGGGAATCATCAACAGATATTCTCCAACTAAAATACATAGCATTCTCTATAGGAATGCCAATAAAACCTCTTGAAAGTTTTTCGCCTCTAAAAGGTTGAGAAAAAACGATAGCAGTACAGTAGAAGAAGAATAAAATTATTATAATTATATGTTTCATGCTGATAATGATTTAAAAGGAGTTAGAACAGATTTATTCTAACTCCTTTTTGATCTTTAGAAATTTTAATTTATTCCCATCCTGTATTCTGCGATAAATTAGGATTTTTCATTCTTTCTGACTGAGGAATAGGAAAAAGATACATTTTATCATCCCAAGAACGATTAACCACTTTACGTATGTACGTGAAAGTGCCGTCGCCATTTTTAGTAATATTCATTTCGGTGATACTCTTAAGCTTATCCCCTTCTTTCCATCTCCTCACATCCCAAAAACGATGGCCTTCAAATGCTAACTCCACCATTCGCTCGTTTTCGTACTTTTTCCAGAATTCATCATTAGATAACCCAGTTATTAACTTCGGCATCTGTACATCCGAACGATTACGAATCATATTCACAGCTTCACGAGCCGACATAGGAAATTCATTTGAAGTAGCGTCCGCAGAACCCAAATACTTAAAGACAGCCTCAGCATAATTCAAATAGAATTCACCCAAACGATACGTAATCCACGTATGACGTTTCGTATTCTCTTTCGCTGCAGTCAGATTGACAGATGCATCGCAATACTTCTTCAGATAGTAACTGGTAGGAGTGGCACCTGATATAGGTTCTCCATTGGCACCTCCATAATACGTCTGGAGTGAAAGCGTGTTATAGGTTGGCCATTGTGTATCGCCATTTTTAGCGATAGTTAATCCGAAACGTGGATCGCGACCTCCATAAGGATTAGTAGCATCGTAGCCACTTCCTTCCTCGTTCCACAACTTACCTGTTACTTTCATTTCATAAGCGTCCACCAGTGTTTGTGTCGGGCAATTACCTGAATTTCCACCCTCTACGCCAATAGGGAAATTATAACCTTCCAGTGTATTTGTTGCGTCAGGATACATACGGCGCATAAAAATCATTTCATTGCTTGACCAGTTATTCTCCCCCCACAATTCAGAATACTTGCCAAGTACCTTTCCGTATTTAGCACAAGAATCTAACACTGCTTTGTTTGCTAAAGCAGCTTTATGCCAGAGTTCCGAAGAATTCTCCGTATTGAATAATGGGCTTGCCTCATACAATGTTGTACGAGCTTTGAGTGCAATAACTGCCAATCTGTTAGCACGTCCGGTTTCGGGTGTGCTCAATGCCAGAGACCCCAGCTTGGTATAATCTGCAATGATTTTGTCAGTAATATCATCACATTCTGTTTCAATAAAGGCAAATACATCTTTCGACGAAGTACGTGTTAAGTTATTCACTTCACTCGTGGTAGGTGCATGCTCTACAAGAGGGACATCACCGTATTGACGTACCAGATTAAAGTAGAAATAAGCCCTCAAAAAACGTGCTTCATACGCATAATTATTGTAACTATTCATTTTAGCATCATAATCCTGGTTCAATGCCAACTCAGGGAACGTAAGCCCCTGAAATTCGTCTAAATAATAATTGCACAATTGGATAGCGGCATAACTACTTGTCCACGTGTTTTCTTTGGCATTCGCCGGACTCCATGACCCATTGTAGAAATCGCAAATTGCGTTTGATGTATAAGCATATTCTGCTTCATCGCATGCTGAAGCCAACATACCCCCCGAATAATTCTGACCGAAGTCATAATCCAGTTTAGTGTAAATATTCGTTATTAAACCACTAACGTTGTCATAGGAAAGTTCCATATAATCTTTCCCGTAATTAGTATATTCGTGATAATCCATGTCGCCACAAGAAGCTAGGACTACTGTACAAACGATACTGCTCACTATTGTTTTTAATTTCATAATCGTTCAAATTAATTTGTTCAACGAATTAAAACTCTACTGCTAATCCAGCCACTATACTCCGTGTTAACGGATTTGTTGCTCCATAGGATTCCGGATCGGCAATCTTGATGTGATCAAAACAGAGCAAATCAACGCCTCTTAAGTAGAACTTCGCACCATTCATGATATTCGTCTTCTTCATCAATGATTGTGGCAATTTATAATAGAGCTCTACCGAACGCAACTTCAAGAATGAACGATCTTCCAACCAAACCGTATTGTTTTGAAAATTGTTATCATTGGTCTGAGAAGTCAGACGAGGATACTTAACATTTTGGTTTTCTTCCGTCCAACGATTATCATAATAATATTGAGAAATGGTCGTATTATTTACCAGAGGCCAATAGACACTCTTCGTATTCAAGATAGCAGAGTAATTGCCTGTTCCTTGAAACATCGCGTCGAAGCCTAATCCCTTCCATTCAGCACCTAAGTGGAACGAGTAATAGATTTCAGGAGCCACTGTACTATATCCCAAATTACATTTATCGTTTTCGTCAATCTTATTATCGCCATTAACATCCTTATACTTGATATCACCCGGTTTCACCTCCCCAAACTGTTGAGCTGGGCTGGCATCAATATCTGTCTGGTCTTTGAAAAATCCAATAGCTTGCAATCCATAAACTTGATTTAAAGGGTCACCAGTCTGCTTCAAATTTGAATACATGCGGGGTTCTTCCATCATGTCTATAATCTTGTTCTTGGCTAAAGAAAAGTTCGCACCTATATTAAACGTTATACCGCTTAAACTCTTTGTGTAATCCGCTCCCAATTCAAATCCCCAACTATCCACAATGCCACCGTTCTCAAACGGAGCCGTAAAGCCCAACACCGTAGAATATTGACCGCCTGAAGAAACCCAAATATCACTTCTTCGTTGATAATAACCATCTATTGTTAAGTTCAATCCCTGAAATAAGGTCGCATCCAAACCTATATTATATTTATATGCTTTCTCGTGCGTAGAGTTTAATGAAGCCAAACGTCCCAATGTCCAGCTGCTTGTGCCTACAGAATAACCGGTATCAAAAGGATAATAGGCTCCAGTCGTATAAACTTGCTCCCAATAACCTTCTTGGTCCGTATCATCACTTATTGGAAGCCTGTCTGTGTTGATTATTCCAAAAGAAGCTCTCAACTTTAAAAAATTAACAAAAGAAAGGTCTTTTATAAAATTTTCTTTTGATAATATCCAAGCAGCGGAAATCGTCGGAGAAAAAGCCCATTTATGTCCTGGAGCAAGCTTGTTGGATTCCGAAGCCACAAGAGTCAGATCGGTAAAGTAGCGACCATTATACCCGTAGTGGGTATAAAGAGATGCATTCTGGCGATACCATGTGTGATTAAGTCCCTTAGTATTCCGATATTCGTAATCCCATTTTAATTGAGAATATACGGTGTGAAGACCAAATGCTCGATTATAATCCAGACTTCCTGCAAAGTTAAATACTCTGTTCCATCCGACTATATTGGCGCTTGTTCCCATTTCGCTATCCGCACCACCACTATAATGCTGAATCGTAGTAGGTTCACCATTCGACCACCCGGTAACAGCGTCGCTTCCATATATAAATGTCTTAGAATGATCTTCCCAATAATTAGCGATATCGTCGTAAGACAGAAGTACGTTAGCGCCTAATCCGGGTAAGATAGAAGACAAATCCTGTGACAAAGTCATATCAGCGAAAAGCGAATAATTGTGAGCTTTAGAATATGAAGCCGCCTGCGATATAGCTGCCGGATTACTAGTTCCTGCCCAAATGGCATTACCGCCCCATGTACCGTTTTCTAGTTTAGCAGGAAAAGCGGCAGCTGGAAGAGTATATATCATGTCCCACAAATTAGCACCAACATGATCCGTGGTATTTGCACCGGGAGCTCTCGACTCGCTTAACGTTCCCAATAGATTGAATTTCAATTTGGTTTTAGGAGTCAAGTCAATATCCAGATTCGTTCTCAAATTGCCTTTGGAATACATATCTTGAGTAGAATATCCGGCACTCATGTTTGGGTTGGCAATAAATCCACTGTTATTCGTTAAATTAGCCATAGCATAATAACGGAACTTTGCACCACCTCCACGAAAACTAACGTTATAGATATTTGATGCCCCCGTATCTTTAAATGTTTCTTTGGTCCAATCCACATTCGGGTAAAGATAAGGGTATGTCTCCGAACGAAAAGCACTTAATTCATCAGTAGAATAACGAGCCGCTTTCCCATCGTTCGTTAACGCTTCGTTCATGGCATTACCATACGTATAGGCATCCACAAATTTAGGACGACGTACTTGCCAGTTAACAGTATGATCATATGAAATTTTCACCTCTCTAGCGTTATACTTACCTCTTTTTGTGACCACGTTAATAACTCCGTTGATACCTTTATATCCATAGAGTGCTACAGCTGCAGCATCCTTCAATATAGTCACAGACTCTACTTCTTCAGGGGTTACATAGTTCAGATCACGTTCTATTCCATCCACCAATATCAGTGGAGTGCTATTTGACAAACTTTGCAATCCGCGTACGTAAAATGTAGATTCTTGTGTCGTATAAGTACCCGAACCTTCTAATGTAGTCAATCCCAAGCCGTAACCAAAGAGCGAATTAGTTACATTTTTCGCACCGCTTTTGTTAAAGTCCTCGCTATAGACAGTCGAAATAGAGGCGGTCGATTCTTCCAAACGTTGCGTGGTGTTATAACCAATATGGACAGCTTGATCTGCAAGCCTTTTTGGCTTACCCATAATACTATCGTTGGTTTCCTGTGCAAGACCTTGCAAGCTGAGGCAAGCAAGGAGTGCCGGAATGAGTATTTTATTTTTCTTCATAATTATTCAATTTGCAAATTGACTTGAGTATTTATTTTAATATTACCATCCCGGATTCTGAACAAGCCCATATCCTTTATTAACTTCCGTCAAAGGGAATGGAGACAAGTACCATTTAGGATCAAATCCGTTTGTCCACCAATAACGTGTGGGACCGGAAATTTCAAATATTTCGTAATCGAAATGTGTCGGCATTTCTGCACCACTTGTCCTATCACCATTATACCAAGCCGTCTTTATTCGGTTACCCGCCGTATCAAGACGATAGATGCGAAGTCCGTGCAATTGTTTTTCAAAACGATCTTTCATTTTATAACGAATCATGTCAAAGAAACGACAATCTTCCATGCCCAGTTCGCAGGTGCGTTCACGAAGGATTTCTTGGAGCAACGCTTCTTTATCCGTCGTTAAGTTTTTGTCCGGATTACATTCGACAAGTCCCCCCAAGCCTACACGGGAACGAACCACATTCACTTGCTTAATAGCATTTGGCAAATCACCGGTTTGCAACAATGCTTCCGCATACGTTAAATAAATCTCGGAGAGGCGCAAATAAGGCCATTCGGTATATTGACGAAGCATATCATCTCCCATCAGAAACTTGATAGGTGCATAACCTGTTCCATAAGCACCAGATTGTGTCTCGGGTGTAAGTTGAGCATCCGTGCCACCTACCCAAAGTTCAAAACTTTGCCCGCTCATATTGCCGGAGGTCCAATCCAATGTCTTCTGTTGCCCATTCACAATGGCTTCCTCATAAAGACGAGGATCACGTGTCAGTGCTATATTACCTTTACCCACAGTCCCTGTTAAAAACATTTGATCTAATTTGCCTTCGCTTTTGGCCTTTTCCCAATCGAAAGGTTTACCGTCTGCCCACGGGAACATCTCTACATATTCTTGTGTCGGGCAATAACACAATCTTTGTACACTCATAAGAGGGTCTCCCCAGTTGTGCCATATATAATAGCTAGATTTAAATGCATCCGTCGTGATCACACGGGTACTCAATAAAATTTCAGAACTTCCCATTGTAGCATATCCCTTGCGATAAGCTAAGCGATAATCTTCCGGACGTGTGCCAGTGGCTTGCACTAATTGATAATGCCCATTTTTCGTCAATTCTTGGAAGAAATCCGTACAAGCATTTTTGCACTGTTCCCAGAGTTCAGGTTTATAACCACCGTACCAAACAGCCGGAATATTCGCCCCGTCCGGATGGTAAGGCTCTGCTGCATTAAATAAAGGGGAAGCAGCAAACAACAATATACGACACTTCAGAGCCATGGCAGCCGCTTTTGTCCAGTGCCCTTCTTCGTTGGATGCTTCACTCGCATCAAAATTCCAAGGAAGATTGGAAGCAGCTTCATCTAACAACCCTACCATAAAGTTCACAGTTTCTTCCACACTACCACGAGGCATATCATAGGAGGCATCCGTTCCACTAAAAGAAGCCTTTATAATAGGAATACCACCATAATGACGAAACGTATCGAAATAACGAGCTGCTATGATGCATTTGGCTTCCGCTTTCATCGTCGCCTTTTCCGTGTCAGTTAATCCGGGAACCCCATCTATATTCTCGACCAACAGCCATCCGGCACGAACGGCTTGCCATACTCTGTTTGTCGTATAGTGCCATTTGTCGGAACGCACTCCATAACCTGAAGTATGAGAGCCATTATAATATTGGCTATACATGGCACAACCGGACCAGCTAGTCTGCCAACAGTCGGATAGTACTTCACATTTGCCTACATACGGATTATTTACTTCAGGAAAATCACCCGAACCATTATAATAAGGTAATCCGTAATATTGGTAAGAATACAAACTAGTCAGATATTGACGGGTATATTCCGCATTGTTGAAAACTGTGTCAATAGTCACAGATCCACCGGGAGCCTTGTCCAAAAAGGCATTACCAAACTTGACTTCATCTACGCAAGAAATAAATGCGCTCAAGGTCATTCCGGCAACAACGGTCATTATCCATTTATTTTTTATTTTCATCGTAATTACAATTTTTTATATTAAAATCCAAGCTTTAAACTCAAAGAATAAGTTTTTGTCAACGGATAAGTCGGGGAACCAGTAGCTGTCGATTCAGGATCTCCCCACATATAATCCGTGAAAGTAAGGAGGTTGTAACCGCTAAACGACAATTGGCAAGTATTCAACTTCATTTTTTGCATAAACGGGAAATGAAAATTATACGCCACCTGCAAACTTTTCAATCGGAGATAACTAGCATCCTGCTCATAAAGCGTAGAGGCAGCATAATTATTCGTTGCATTTACCCACGTAGCACGTGGATAAGCCGCACTTTGCGACGGATTTTCTTCTGTCCACGTGTTTTCTACGTGATAACGCAATAATCCCCCTTGGTTGTTCGTACTACCACTAATAAACGGACGTCGGAATAAATCGTCAATCATACGAGTCACATCCCAAGCACCTGTCCACTGGAGGCTAACATCCAGATTCTTCCAGCTAAAGCCCATGTTGACACCAGCAAGGTATTCAGGATCGTCGGTATGCCCCAATGCCCGGCTCATGTCATTGGTGTCTATTTTGCCATTATGATCCAAATCTACATATACGCAATCTCCATTTTGCAAAGTCTGCAATTGTGTGGGAAATTCTTCGCCATACGCTTCTTTATAATGTTGAGGCGTATTCTCATTGTAGTATTCAAAGAATTGATATAAACTACGCGCCCCAATGCGATGTCCCTTGGAATATTGGTAATCGTTGTTTAAAGGAGCTTCTTTTCGCTCAATAATTTTATTCTGGTTGTTCGAAAGGTTAAAGCCTACAAAGTACCTAAATTTAGGATTAATCATATCGCTCCATTTCAACGAAAGTTCCCAACCCCAGCTGTTTACAATACCGAGATTAGCAGGCGGCAGCGTAAAACCCAAAACTAATGGAGCCGTTCCATCTGAAAGCAAAATGTCTTTACGGTGCTCTTTGTAGTAGTCGACACTTGCTTTCAAACGATCACTTAAGAGACTAAAGTCCATTCCATAGTTCTGTTTGAAAGCCTTTTCCCATGTCACATCCGCATTATGTTTCGACTGCTCATACGCTCCATAAGAAAGTGTACCGTTGTTAATGCCAAAATTGTAACCATAACCTAATCGGTTGGGAGACGTGTTATTATTGACTCCATAAGGATCAGGAGTGTACATAAATCGATTACCTCCTATCTTGTCATTACCCACAAGACCCATGGACACACGAAGCTTCATGTAATTAACCACCGGCTTGATAAAATCCCAAAATTTTTCTTCGCTAACAACCCATCCTACAGAACCTGCAGGAAAAGTTCCGAAGCGTTTGTCAGGTGCAAAATTTTCAGAACCATTATAACCAACATTCAATTCTAGCATATAGCGGCTCTTCCAGTCATATGTGGCACGTCCTACCAAACCTACATATCCTCGGGGAATATCAGAGTATTCAGAAGGATAATATTCCTTAGATTGATTATAAAGCAACAACCCCGAAACGTGGTGATTGCCAAAAGTACGATCATAATCAAAGGCAGCTTCCATATACCAATCACGTGCAATTCCTTGATCGCCGTCGTTTTCTTGATAGCTAATTTGCGAGTTAGCTCCGCTTTTCTTATAAGCAATCGTTCCGTCGCTCATCAGAACCGGAGTGTACGTTGCAATGGAAGCAACGCCGTTTTTTCTATTGACAAAACTACCGTTATAAGAACCTTTAATTCGCATAGAAAGTCCTTTCGTAATGAAGTTTAACTTCTGGTTCAGGATTACGTCGGAAGTCAACTTATTATTACTAGTACCCATAAATCCTCCACCATAATAAGTCATACCCGAACCTCCCACGAAAGGCAAGCCATATTCTGTGGTCGTATATACCATCTTTCCATTTACCAAGCCAGGACTTGAGAACGGGGTAGCCCAATACATGTTTTTAAGCATTCCAGCAGCCCCTTGACCGGTGTATGGTTTGTGAGTATTGTCCACACTACCGCCCAAATTCAATGAAATAGTTGTGGTTTTGGTGACATCAATATCCAAGTTCGAACGATAGTTAAATCGATTGTATTGATAACTAAGGTCATACGGTAAGTCAAATTGTTTGAATAATCCATTTTGCGTATAAGCACCTGCAGAGAGGAAATAACGCACGGTTTTCGTACCACCTGAAATATTGATATTGTGTTGTGTCTGAATAGCCGTATTCTTCAAGCAGTAATTCACCCAGTCAGTATCCGGAAAACGAATGGGGTCAGAATGGTCTTTAAACTTCTGGATCACTTCATCAGAAAACATAGGCGTAGCATCCGGATTGTCATTCTTTTGCATTTGATTGTAAAACATAGCATACTGATAGGCATTTGCTTTTTCAATGGTTGCCGTAGGAGCAATTACACTAGCAGAAGTTGTGAAAGAAATTTTCGCCTTCCCTTCTTGCCCACGCTTAGTCGTGATTAAGACTACACCATTAGCACCACGAACTCCAAAAACCGCCGTTGCCGAAGCGTCTTTCAATATAGAAATGCTTTCGATCTCATTTGGATCAATTTCGTTAAAACTCCGTTCGACACCATCCACTTGAATCAAGGGAGAGGAATCTTCCCAGGTACCTTGCCCGCGCACAAAAATAGTGGCCGCATCCGAACCCGGTTCACCAGAATATTGTACAGTCGTAAGACCTGTTAACTGCCCGGACAACATATTAGAAATAGATCCGGTAGGTGTCTTAGTTAGCTCACCTCCTTTCACGCTGGATATGGCACCAGTTACTGTCACTTTCTTTTGTGCACCATATGCAACAACCTCTACTTCACTAAGCTCCATAGAGTTTTCTTCCAAGACCACTTTCATTTTAGTTGTGGCCTGTACCGTTACCGTCTCATAACCAATAAATGAAATAACTAACTTACTCCCTAAAGGAACTGTAAGCTTAAAGACTCCATCTAAGTCAGTAATTGTACCAATACTACTGTCTTTCACCTTTACATTGGCTCCAATGATAGGTTCTCCATGAGAATCTTCAACAATACCTGTTACAGTATTTCTTTGTTGTTGAACAGCATTCACTGCAGCCGATACAGATTGTATTCCCACTGATGAAATAATAAAGAATACTGCTAAGCAAAACAGAAAAATAGGTGGTTTCATTAGTAATCTTGTTTTCCACCTGCGCAAATTAAATAATGCTTGCTTCATAGATTATAATTTAAAATTAACAAATACAATACGAAATTACCATCTAAAAATGGTACCATTCGCTGTTTCTTCTTCTAAAGTGTTAGTACATACAATCCTTTTACTATTTTTATCTAGAACAAAATCTTTAATTAACTTACTTTGAACAAGTACAACTATTGATGCTAAATAAAATAGTACGAAAATAGTACAATAAGAAAACGTTTCGGGAATAAACCCAAAGGTTTAAACTGTCTTTGTCCTTTTTTACTGTCTTTCATAAATAATATCAAATTTAATTGTAAAAGAATTAAGTAAAATCAAATCTCAAAAAAGTGAACTTTAAGATTTATTAGGTGCAAATGATGAAGGTGGATGCATTTAACTGTTTTTTATGTTTCTTTTTGTATTAAAATCTAAGGCCCTGTGAAATAATGTTGCAAACATCATCATATTCTGAATAAAAGTAAATGGAAAAACGTACATATACATAGATTTTTCTCTTGCAAGGCTTTATTAAACTATCGTTTTTGATTTAATACTGTACAATATGATCGTATAGTCCTTTAAGATATAAATAGTTGATGCTTTCAGCCACAAAAGCAACAGTTTGTTTTGCTCCAGCTTTTTTCGAATGAGCATCATTTTTGAGCCATCAGGCTTTGAAGGAACTTCACTTGAAGCTGCCTACATATTATGTGGATTCCTTCAGATTAAAAACAATACCCCCCCACACACAAAGCATATGAGTTCGAGTCAAGAGTTTCATTTGACATTATCTGTACCACATATGTTGGAGATATAAAGAATACGTTATTGATGACAATATCAAAAGATAGATTAGAAAAGTCCTTTTCCACATTAGACTCTGTAGCTTCCAAAGAATCGACTAAAGAATTACAACCTCCTGAAAATATACAAGAGAGGTACCCCTAATAAGGAGTACCTCTCTAAGTAATTATCTAACAAATTTTTATTAATAACCTGGATTCTGCATTGCAGCTTTCTCTTCAGACGTCAGAGATTTACCATTTTCATTAGTAATAGCATCCAAAAATGTTTGCGGAATAGG